>NZ_JAHESD010000183.1 GCF_018598585.1 Chryseosolibacter indicum | reverse complement strand
CCTGCTGTAGTTGTTGATGGTATTGGCGCAGTAGTGCTTCCTGTACCCCCTGTTGCTGCTGTATACCACAACAAGTTACTTCCTGTTGCTGATAACGCTGTTGCTGTGGCTCCCTGGCAATAGGCTACTGGTGAACTTACTGTTGGCGCTGATGGTACTGCATTCACATTAACTGTTATTGCAGCTCTTGGGCTCTCACA
>NZ_JAHESD010000182.1 GCF_018598585.1 Chryseosolibacter indicum | reverse complement strand
AAGTACTACGTAGGCCACACAGATTCTATAGAGCGTAGATTAGAAGAACATAATACAGGTAGAGGGAGTACCTTTACGAGTAATTGTCATCCTTGGACATTAGTATACCAAGAAAGTTTTTCTACACGTCTAGAAGCTACAAGACGAGAAAGAGAAATAAAGAATAAGAAAAGCAGGAAATATATTGAATGGTTGATAGCTCAGCCTAGAGC
>NZ_JAHESD010000181.1 GCF_018598585.1 Chryseosolibacter indicum | reverse complement strand
TCCCGATAGCTATCGGGATGTCGGGCCAACGCGCTTGGTTCTCATTATAGATTAGGTAATGGAAAGAATAAAGGATTTTATCTGTTAGTACTTAGCTCTCCTCTAAGGATTTTAAGCTTGCAGATTCTAAATAAACACAACAAACTTCTTCGGCAGGTCTTTCTTTCCTTACTTTTTTCCTTGATGAAAAAAGTAACAAAAAAATCAAGACATAAAAATGCTTCA
>NZ_JAHESD010000180.1 GCF_018598585.1 Chryseosolibacter indicum | reverse complement strand
CCTGCGATAGAAGCTATAACAAACAAAACGAAATTGCGAGGGAATCCCCTGGCCTTGTGATAGGTACTATGAAATGCTGTTGTTGAATGTACTCTTCAAAAGTTTGCAAGATCTAGACAAACACATCAAGCTAATTCGGCAGGTCTTTCTCTCCTTACTTTTTTCCTTGATGAAAAAAGTAACAAAAAAATCAAGACGAAAAAATGCTTCCACCGCACATGGCCGGG
>NZ_JAHESD010000018.1 GCF_018598585.1 Chryseosolibacter indicum | reverse complement strand
CTGAAAATCTGATGAAGTTTTCCTTTTACGCTTTCCTTTTGTTCAACACCTTCTGACAGTTCTTTTAATATCTCATGCTTACCCTGCTTCTTTAAATCGTTCACAATAGCATAAGCCATAAACCGCTTGCCTTCACCCACAAGTTGATTAAGCGAGGTTCCGTTATGTGACAGAAAAAATAATGCATGAAGGTGATTGGGCATGATCACATAAGCTGCAACGTGACAACCCTCCTTTTTAAGATACTCGAACCACTTATATACAGCATGATAACCATTAATTTCCTCGAACAGCGGCAACCATTTATAACAGGTGATTGTACAGAAGTAGACCTGGTGAGCTTCGTTATGTTGCTGGTGTAAAGACAAGAGGGGTTTATTTATTAAACCAATGTAGAAAAGTTAGTGTAGCAAATGAAATTGTGCTTCGCAAACCCCAGCGTCCTCTTCGAGTGACACTGAGGGGGAGGAAAAACCAATGTACAAAAGTAGTGTAGCAAATGAAATTGTGCTTCTAAAACTAATTTGTGCTTCGAAAGCCTCAGTGTCCTCTTCGAGTGACACTGAGGGGGAGGAAATTTAATTTGGACAGAATATCTGCAGGAAAAAAACAAAACCTTAATCATAATGACTAAGTATTTTCCTAACCTGGTGAACGTCATCAAGCACATATTTCTTCTTATCTAAAAGACGCTCGGAAAGATCCGATTTGTAGAAATGTTCTAATTCTTCAGAAACAACATGTCTATCATTAGGGTCTTCAATATTGTATACGTAATCTCCTGCTCTTACAAGTGTTTTTTCTACCATTTGAATCGTATTAAAGGGACAAATTGGCTGGTATAACCCATCTAAATAGGTACTATATTACCTACTGACAAAAAATCCTATTCGTAATAAGACAAAATATCTGTTACTTCATCACTTTCTGACTTCCAATTCTTTTTATCATTCAAGGAATAGTACCCGCCTATTTGAATTAAATATCTTCCATTCGACAGGACGCGCGCCAATTCTGCTTTTTGACCTGTGGTTTTGTTTCTTATTGTCATTAATCATATGGTTTACAGTGCAAGATTTCTGAATAAGATCAACATTCAAGCCAAGAAAGTGACTCATGCCTTTTAACTCATGCAGGTGTCCATTTGGGAACCCTGCTTGGGCTCCCGCCTCGTCTCCATTTCTCCTGAATCGTAAGTCGTTATAATGCCGCGGTTGAGAAATGAAGTAATACCTCTTTTATTATAACCGTCATCGCGCCTGTCCCGAATGTCGCGGAGGACCTCGGTGATGGATTTGCGTGTAAGCAGGACGAAGTGATCCCCTTCGGATGAAATGTTGGCTTGGATAACAGAAAGCGATGCGATAGAATAGAGATACAACTTATGCTTCTCCTTGTTTTGTATTCTATGACGTGATTAATTCGGTTTGTATGGAAGAAAGTAAATTCTAAGTAACTGACAATTGATGTGTCGGCGCAATTTGAAGGGGAGTTAGTTCCAATATAAATGCTCTTCAATACCCTTTCTTTTTATTGCATCGTCCATATTCTCTAACCATCTTTTTTCCATTTCGGGCATTGCTTGTTTGTAAATTCGACTCTTTTTAAAGTCCGCTTGGTTAATGTATCTCCTTACATAATTAGGAAAACTTTTTCGCTCCTTCTTTTTATGTAAAAAGAATTCAATATTTTCTATCCATCTCGAAATTGAATTCATTGCCTCAAGTATTCCGATTTCTCCAATGACAATTTTTTTTCCCCGAACTCGACCAGAATGGTGGACAATCTTATGTCGAATCTTTATTAAGAGGAATATCTCTTTTTCCTTCATTAGTGACAAAATATCCACTCCGTAAACAATCTTATATAAAGAATTTACAACAGGTAATTTATGGAAGATAGTTCCTTCAATAATTTCGTTGGCAATAACGTGAGGACCTCTTATAACATCCTCTGGGGTTATTTTTCTGTCAATTGAGTATTTCCGTATCAACTCATTTACCTTCTCTACGTTATTTTCAAGCTCTTCAATAAGCCTATCCTGCAAGTAACTTTCTAGAAGTGCGATCAACGCAATAAACAACGTGTTGTTGAGATAGTTGGTGCGTTCAAATAAGTGAATTTCTTTAAAAATCTTTGTATCTTCCTCGGTAGTAAACTTCAGTTTTCTCCTATTTGCAAACAAGGCTTCACTTGTGTACGCGTAGTGTTGTAAACAGACGATTGTAGAAAATATATCTTCTAAGTCCTTTTTAAAATTGTCGTATGCTTTGTTGTTGCGCATAGAAGCCCTAAAAATTCGCTATAAGACTTACGTCCATATTTCTTTATTAACATGTTTCTATGAAGCATATAAACAAATAGTTATATACACCCCTTCTAAATTACCATTTTTCCACCTCCCCCTCAAACCCTCACCTTCCTCCTATTCGCCTCTATACCTTTCATTAAAAGCTCTTCCAGCTTATCCTTCAGCTTCACAGGGGCAACAACACTTACATCAGGGCAGTAGCCCAGGAGCATAGTGATGAGCTCGTAGTTGATGATAAGCTTCAGGCTTATTACCAGGCCTTCTTCATCGTCGCGTATAATTTGTTGTGAGGGGTGGATGTGTTGTGTCTTTATGTAGTTGCCCATGGCAGGTGAAAACCATAATACAATGTCTTCAACAGGTTTCTTCTTATGCGTAATGCCTATGGTATTTTTAAAATACTCCTTCGCTTTCAAAAAGGTGTTGGGCTTGTAAGGTACACGTTCAGGACTTGCGCTTTCAATCCTGTCGAGCGCAAGGGTAAGGGTTATTCTTCGCTTTTCACTATGGCCCAGTACATACCACCTTCCCTTAAACTCCTTTAGAAAGTACGGATGGAAAATATGTACGTCTTCCTTACCTGAGGTAAACTTCTTATACCCTATCCGCAGCGGTTGTTTGTTATCGATACTGTTTTTAATTGTGTCGAACCACACCATTCCTTTATAGTAAGGTGCACGCTCAAACTCTATGGTCTGCTCACCTTTCGTAAGCTTGTCTCTTCTAAGCTGGTCTACGCCCCTTACAATCTTCTCGATGGCACCTTCGAACTCTGTTACCATTTGCAGCCCTCTGAAGCCCTGTAGCAGGTCTACAACAGACGAAAAAGCCTGAAGCTGTGAATCGCTCAGTTGTGCACTATAAATCGAATAATTGGGATCACTATAATAATAGGCACGTTCACGTACGCAATAGGTAATGGGTGCAAAAAAGCCCAATTGCTCGTTTCCGCGCATGTTCTGTAGGTCGGTGTTCAGGGTTCTCTCCGATACATGAAAATCGTGCTCTGCCAGTTTTCTGATAAGCTCTTCTTTTGTCCAATAAGGCTTTTGCTTGTTTGTAAAACACGCATTAATAATCTGGTATCGCGCGTAGGGGTTCTTTCCGGCAGACATGGGGGTCTTAAGGTTATAAGTCTAAATTTAAACGTTTTTGAGTTAATCTGAAAAAATTAAACTGCACCACGTGCCGGGGATGTCCGCAGGATATCCCCAGGATAACCGCTAGATATCCCGAGGATAACCGCTACTTTTTATCAACCTCAGTTGAAAAACCTCTGTTTACCCAAAATAAAAAAAGTAAAAATATTTTTCACTAGGCAGACTGGCTGCCTAGTGCTCAGATACTTTTGAATTATCAATCAGATGGCGAACTGTAAAGGCAGATGCTATAGAATGTATCATTCTAAATAGTGTGTGTGCAGTGCACATCTTATAAAAGTGTAACCAATTTAAATTTTATACATATGAGTAAACAAACAAATTTCGTAACCTTCAAAGGTAAGATGGGTGGAATCTCGTTTTACCAAAACAAAAATGGTGAGCATGTAGCCCGTAAGGCAGGCGGACCAAGCAAAGAGCGGATCATGACCGATCCTAAGTTTGAGCGCGTACGCGAGAACCTGAGTGAGTTTTCAGGGCTTGCCAAGGCAACATCTTCATTCACACAAATTTTCGCTCCGGTGAAAAACCTTAAAGATGGTCGTGTGCGTGGCAGAATATCGAAAGTGTATCGCGACATGATGAAAGTAGATGAAACTGCTTTTCGTGGTAAACGCCAGATCTTCCTGTCACAACACAAAAAGGACTTGATTAAGTTTGAACTGAATGCTATAAGTCCTTTCCGCTCATCGTTTACCAAGAGGTTTCCTACATCGCATAGCACAGACCGTACTACGGTTACGGCTACGATCACCAACCTGAACATAAGCCGAAGTGTAGTTCCGCCTCCGTTGACGTCGCACTTTCAGCTTATACAACTTGCAGGTGTGTTAACCGATACGGTGTACAATGAAAAGACTAGTACCTACGAGTCAACCAACGATATGATTGATGCAATCAGCGATGTTACTTTTTCAGAGTATTACCCAATGGCATCGACAGAACCGGTTTCAATTACTTTGGAGACGAAGATAGAGACTACCACTCCGCTTACTGACGATGCAACGGTAGTGCATGCGGTGGGTATCTTGTTCTTCCTGAAAGATGGAACGGCCTATTATCCATCCAACCAGGGAATGGGGATGCGTATTGTAGGTGTGTACTAGGCGTACCTGAGTTTTATTATTTATTTAGTTTTAAACGCTCTCCGCAAAGGGGAGCGTTTTTTTTGTGTTATCCGTGGTGCTACCAATGGTGCTACGGTTTCAGAACTGTCATCGCGCTTGTCCCGGACAATGTCTGGGAGAACGTGTGTAATGGACTCGTGTGTTGGCAGGACGAAGCGATCCCGTTATTTACTGAATACGGAGTTGGATGACAGGCAGGCAATGCGATGATATGATATGTACTTCCCTCTTCGATGTGAAGTTCTCCAAACGGAGGGATTACTTCACCCCATCTAACATTTTCCTACCCCTCCGTTCCCAGACATTCCCGAGGAAAGGCGATAATGTAAGTGGTTTTGGTTTACGTTTCATGTATAAAAGCAATAAGGCCAACCTCTTAGAGGTTAGCCTTATTGTTTTGGGTGTGAATAATCTTGGAAAGACTATTTAGTTACTTTCAGAAGCATTTTATCAGAATGGCTTGCACCCTTGTCGTCTTTCACGGTTAATGTGAAGTAGTAAGAGCCTGCTTTTAGTCCGCTAACCTTTACGGAAGAAGATGTTGCACCAGAGAGCGAAGCGGAAGGTCCGCCAACTTTCGCCCATTTGTAAGATACAATTTTTCCATCCTTATCCTTTCCAGAACCACTCAGCGTTATTGTACTTGTAGGAAGTTTTACACTCTTATCGCTTCCTGCATTTGCAATTGGTGCCTGGTTTTTAGTAGGCGTTGTTGGTTTTGGATTGCTAGGCGTTGTTGGCTTAGGATTAGATGTTGCCGGTTTATTTTTAACAGTAACAGTAACATCATCTGTATCTTCTGCACCTTTGTTATCCTTTACCTTCAGGCGGAATACATATGTTCCTGCTTTCAGATTTGATGCGGTAAGTGTTTTCGTGTTCGCGTTAGCAAGTGTTGCTTTTGATGGTCCACTTACCTGGCTCCAGCTATGGCTTGATACTGAACCGTCTTTATCAGAACCTGATCCTGTGATTACGACCTTATTTGTTGGAAGCGTTATGGTTTTGTCGCCTCCGGCATTTGATACAGGGTCTACGTTGCTAGGTGTGTTTGTTTTACCATTTGTGCGGTAGTTGAGCATCCAGTTCAATGCATTGGTTTCTTTGTAAACTCTATCCCATATGCTATGGCCCATTCCTGGGAAAATAGTTGTTTTTGCAAGTGGGCTAGGTTTAGGGTTACAACCATTAACTGCATTTACCATACGTATTGTAACGTTGGCTGATACTACATTATCTCTATCGCCATGGAAGGCCCATATTGGCAGCTTCTCGGAAGCAATGCCACATGCCTTACTTGGTGAATTACCACCGGAACAAACAGGAATAGCTGCTGCAAACACATCAGGGTGTGCACTAATGGTGGTCCATACACCAAAGCCGCCAAGGCTCAATCCTGTGATATAAATTCTACTTTCATCTATACGTAATGTCTTTTTAACGTGGTTAACAACATCCATCACGTAGCTAGCAGGCCATGTGCCGTAAGATGACTTTAACTGAGGTGAAATAACAATAAAAGAATATTGTGCACCTTGCTTTATATATTTAGCCATGCCCACGTTCGCTACCTTTTGAACACTCGACTTAATAGCGTTTGCATCTTTTGAGGTAGTTCCTCTTTCTGAAATTCCATGAAGAGAGATCAGGACAGGGTACTTATTCTTATTACTATTATATCCTTTAGGAACATATTCAAGATAACCTATGCCAGAAGGTGTAATTTTTGCGGTTTGTTGAGCATAGGTAGAACCCAATGATAGCGTTAACGTTAAGACAGTAATAGTAAGGTTTAGGATTTTGTTCAATATCATACTTTCATTCTTTTTTCAACACAGATACCTCTACTATAAAATGGGTTTCCGCGCTTTGTGGGAAAATATATTAATAGCAACTATAAACTCGGAGGACGATTTCAATTTTACATAGGCATTAAGTTTAGTTGGTATAAGTTTTTTATCTTCTAACATGTTGTTCTCTTTTTAGAGAGCCAGTATCAAAACCGTTGCAAGCAAATCGTTTTTGCGCAACCGTAACCTTCTTAAAAGATGAATCCCCTCATAGTTCGAGGACTTACGGATATCGACGATATTTTTTTCTGTCGCTACTTTCAGCTGCATCAAAAACATCATGATAATGACACAAATCATCATAGTAAAGTGATAGTCCTGGTTTTTCCGCAATCGCGTTCGACACGAAGCGACCGCATAAAATCATAATGCCTTTTAATTTTCAGAAGAAAAAGAAAAATATTTTATCTCTTTCGGAGTAAATGAGTGAGGCCTCCTGCCCTGAACCAACGGTATCCATATCCACTTAACCTGATGGTGTGTGTACCGGCCTTATTGGCGACACTCGTTTCTGTGATCATTAGGTCAATAAGCTTCAATTCATTCTTGCTTTCAAGCGTAAGCGGCACTTCTACTTCACGGTCGTTGAAATTATGAAGCACTATAACCGAGCTATCTTTATAATTGTAACGGATACAAAGTACATCAGGGACATTTACATCCAGGATACTCCATTCTCCCCATCCTATTTCAATGCACTCCTGTCGTAGTCTTATAAGGTTTGTCATCCAGTTCAATAAAGAGTCTGGTATTCTCCGCTGTGTTTCTACGTTCACCTCTTTACATCCGTAAGCGCCATCTTCAATAACAGGATTTACAAGTTTATCGGCATCAGAAAAGCCGGCATTTTTATTTGATGACCATTGCATGGGCGTGCGTACCGCATTTCGTTCTTCCAACTCCAGGTTCTCTCCCATTCCAATCTCATCGCCATAGCGCAATACGGGTGTACCCGGCAGAGAAAAAATAAGACTATAGGCAAGCTCTGTTTTTTTTCGATCGAGTAACATACTTGAAAGCCGTCTTCTTATTCCGCGGTCATATAATTGCATGTTCTTGTCAGGACCAAAGCTTTCAAATACTTTTTGACGTTGCTCATCAGTAAGTCTTGCCAAGTCCAGTTCATCATGGTTTCTCAGGAACTGGGCCCACTGCGAGCCGGGAAATTCAATGCGGGTAGCTTCAATCGCATCCTTTAAAGGTTGTATATCAGAAGTTGCAAGCGCATAGAAAATATATTGATTAACATAGAAGTTAAACATCATGTGAATTCCTTCACCTTCTTTACCAAAATACTTTGAACTCTCTTTTGGTTCTACATTTGCCTCCCCTAGCATTACCGCATCGCCTCTTCTCCATTGAAGAAAGCGTCGCATTTCCCTGAGGTATTCAAAACGAATCTTTTTATTTTCATCTCCAGGTTCCTGTGTTTCGAGAATAAAAGGAACAGCATCTATTCTAAAGCCTGCAACACCTAACTGCAGCCAAAAGCCAATTATCCTTTCAATCTCTTCCCGTACTTCCAGGTTGTCGATATTTAGGTCGGGCTGATGTTTATAGAAGCGATGATGATAATATGCTTTCGCTTTTTCATCGTATGTCCATGTTGCTTTTTGGACACCAGGAAAAACCATCCCTTCGTTCCAATCTGAGGGCTTCTCTTTAGACCACACATACCAATCTCGATATTTAGAACTTTCACTGCTTCTGGCATCCTGAAACCATGGATGTTGATCTGAGGTGTGGTTGACTACAAGATCAATGATCACTTTAATACCTCTTTTTTTTGCCTGATGTATAAATTCTACAAAATCACCCAGCGTTCCATGACTCGGATCAACTCCGTAATAGTCTTTGATATCATAACCATTGTCTTTATTGGGAGAAACCTGGAAAGGCGCTAACCACACCGTATCAATGCCCAGAGCATGCAGGTAATCTAATCTGCTGGCCAGCCCCTCGAAGTCACCAATACCATCACCATTACGATCCATAAAGGTTTCAAGGTCAAGACTATAAATCACAGCATTCTTATACCAGAGGTCTTCGATCATATCTTTTGTTTAAATGGTTTACCATAGTAAAAAATTAAACCCGCGCTGCGAAGCGGACATCAACCCATCATTTTGGTGAATTAAATTCTGCGGTATATCAAGATACTTATCGCTGTATTGGCAGTTTTGCTTAATTCTTAATCAAATGCTTGCTTTAGGCCTGATTATGATTCAGTTATTTGAATCTTGTTGCATTAAAGCAAAAGGCAAGGCAACTTCCTGTTCGTATTCTAAGGGCCGAGGCTTGTTAGAACCAGAAAACTATTACTTATCATACTTTGTTTTAGATTCGCGTATTACGAACCAAATACAATATCATGGAATTAGGCCTTAGCACATTTGTAGAACTTACTCCGGATTCAACAGGAAAGATGATTACACCGCACGAGCGGATGAAGAATTTAATGGAAGAGGTTGAACTGGCAGAGCAGGTTGGCCTGGATGTATTTGCCATAGGAGAACATCATCGGCCTGATTTCGTTGTCTCTGCTCCTACAGTTGCGCTGGGTGCCGCAGCCGTGAGAACCAACAGAATTAAACTTTCGAGTGCTGTTACCGTGTTAAGTTCTGATGATCCTGTTCGGGTATTTCAACAATTTGCAACGGTTGACTTATTATCTGAAGGACGAGCTGAGATTATGGCAGGCCGTGGTTCCTTCATTGAATCCTTTCCATTATTTGGGTACGATCTGAAAGACTACGACACCTTGTTTTCCGAAAAGCTTGACTTGCTTATAAAGATTAATGAGAACGAAAAAGTAACATGGTCTGGAGAACATCGTGCTTCTATTAACAATTTAGGTGTATATCCGCGTCCTTATCAAAAGAAGCTACCGATATGGGTTGCAATTGGAGGCACACCTGAATCGGTACATCGCGCTGCAACATTAGGCCTTCACATGGCACTTGCAATTATTGGAGGTGCACCTAATCGGTTTGCTCCATATGTCGCCTACTACAGAGACGTAGCAAAATCGGCGGGCCATGATGCAGATCAGTTAGGCGTTGGTATTCATTCGCATTGTTTTATCGCTGATGAATCACAACAAGCTGCTGACGAGTTTTTTCCGAGCTATTCATACATGATGTCGCGTATTGGTAAAGAGAGAGGCTGGCCTCCTATGAGCCGAGCGCAATATGACGATCTTCGTTCACCACACGGATCACTGCTTGTGGGTAGTCCGCAAGAGATAATTGATAAGATCTTGTATGAATATGAGCTATTTAAAAACACGCGCTTTCTTGCCCACATGACTGTTGGCAGTATGCCTCATAAAAAAGTATTACGTTCTATAGAATTATACGGTACCGTTGTAGCCCCTGCAATACGAAAAGCACTTGGCAAATCATGAGGTAACCTTGTGATAATGCGTAGTAAAAATCATAATAACCTGGACAGAGTATGCTTGTGACATCTCAGCATATTCTGCCTTTCTTTTTAGAGATTGACTAGCCTTCTGCTGTCATTCTGTGAT
This sequence comes from Chryseosolibacter indicum, assembly GCF_018598585.1. GTDB lineage: Bacteria > Bacteroidota > Bacteroidia > Cytophagales > Cyclobacteriaceae > Chryseosolibacter > Chryseosolibacter indicus. Next base: position 73,010 of record NZ_JAHESD010000018.1, on the reverse strand, counting down.
ATAAAATCAGGCAGCCGTTTATATTTTTCTTAAAAAAAATATCTCATCGTGGCAATTTCAAGTTCACACGATTGCTCAAAAAACTATAACGTTTGTATCAGCACCTTTATGAAATTATATACTAAGTAACGCCTTGTAAACCTTCCGTTTATATTAAAAACAATGTAGTAATCAGTATTTAATTTTATAAATTCGTTCAAACACAATCTAAACCTAAACTTATAAGAAGAAACTCTACAATTCTAATGTTGGGTGAGTATAAAGCTCATCCAGCATTTATTAATGAGGGAGACTTACTGTAACACCATTAAATCAAACCACCCTATGAAGTCCACCATCAACAGAAGATCCTGGTTTAAGCAAAGCGTGCTTACAACAGGAGGTTTAATAACAGGTGCAATTCTGGCACCTGAGCTCACCGCAAAGCCAGCATTTGGTATGAAACCAGCAAACAAGTATCAACTACTGGAAAACTACCATGTTGCCCCTCCTGACAGAGAGAACATGAAAGCACGATTACTTGCGAATGAAAATCCATGGGGACCTTCAAAGAAAGCGATTGCCGCAATAGCAGAAGCGGCGTCGAAGGGTAATCGATATGTTTATGGCAGCGCTATGAAAATGGTTGAGGTGTTGGCAGAAAAAGAAGGTGTATCCAAAGAGCAGGTATTACTTGCAGCAGGATCTACTGACTTACTTGAGAAGACTGCATTTGCATTGTGTATGAAAGGCGGTAATGTTATTTCTGCTGATCCTTCCTACATGTCTCTTGTAAACACGGCTACAACAATAGGTGCGTCATGGAAAAATATTCCGCTGAGAAGTGATTACGCGCATGATCTCACAGCGATGGAAAAAGCAATTGATGCAAACACTAAACTTATCTACATCTGTAACCCGAATAATCCAACCGGGACATTAACTCCCATAGAAGAGCTTAAAGCTTTCTGTAAAAGAGTAAGTACAAAGGTTCCTGTATTCATTGATGAAGCTTACCTTGAATTGTTGGATCACCCGGAAGCACATAGCACCGTTGGTTTATTAAAAGAAGGTTATGACGTTATTGTGTGCCGTACCTTCTCGAAGATTCATGGTATGGCAGGACTTCGCTTGGGATATATGGTAGCCAAACCGGAACGTGTAAAGATGATACAGGATATGGTGCGCACAGAGATGGGAATATCTGTTACATCGCTTGAAGGAGCCATGGCCAGCATGCAGGATGTTGATTTTCAAAACTTCACAAGATCCCATAACAAAGAAGGAAGAGAATATGTGTTCTCAGAATTAAAGAGAGCAGGATTGAATCCTATCCCCTCTTATACAAGCTTCGTGTTATTCCCCATTCAGATGCCTGTGAAAGATATGATTGACAAAATGATGTCAAGAGGTGTTGGTATCCGCGGATATGAGATTGCAGGCAAGCCTTATGGAAGGGTGAGTGTGGGAACAATGGATGAACTTAAACTCTTCGTAAAATCTCTCAATGAGATTGTAAGCTAATCTTGCCATACGGCGAATACCCCTGATCTGAAGACCATTTTGGTTTTCGGCTGATATACTACTGACTTGAATTTTGTAAGGACCTGGGAGAATTATTATGAGTTCAGCTGTTACTAAAACAATCTCACTACTTCTATTAATACTTATTGGCTATTTTTTTCAGCAGAAAATAAAAAGTAAAGATCATCGTGATGGTATCAAAACATTAATCTTGAGCCTTGCATTGCCCGCAACAATATTCGTTGCCCTGTTGCAAATAGATTTTAAATCTGACCTGATTGTTATTCCAATCTTATCGTTATGCTTTAATATCACAATGCACTTCCTGATTGATAAATTACCGCTTCGATCGGTATTTAATATCCCTTTAAACCAATATAGAACATTGGTTATGCTTATCCCATCCTTAGCCCCCGGCCTCTCCTGTTTTCCGTTTATAATTGAATTCAGTGGTCAGGGCCCCCTTGCAATGGCTGCACTTGCTGACGTAGGTAATAAAATCTTTGTATTGATTATTTCCTACACGATCGCGATGAAATGGTTTTATCAATCGAACCATGTAGCGCATGTTAGCAATAAGGCAAAAGTAAAAACATTATTATTATCAATGATTAACGAGCCTGTTAACATCGCCATTGTTGTTGCTATTATCATGCTATTGTTTGGTTTAAACTATTCAGCATTTCCTGAAGCTATCAGTTTAAGTATAGACAGGTTAAGCATTATCATGACTCCGCTTGTTTTACTTTTTATCGGAATTTCCATGCGACTAAACTGGAACCAGGTAAAAACTATTCTTTCGTTCCTGTTCTTTCGCTCTGGTATTGCGTTCTTCATCAGCGGTCTTGTGCTTCTGTTCTTTCCGGTGAAGGATGTAGCCACCATGCTCCTGATTATTGTTTTCCCTCAGAGCGCTTGCAGCTTCTGGCCTTATTCCCACATGGAAGCTGTTCGCCAGCTTGAAAGCAAGTTGCCTGAAGATAAGCGTGCAAAAACATTTGATCAGGATTTTGCCATGAACGTTCTTGCCTGCTCATTGCCCTTTTCTGTTGTTTTAATTATGATGGTATATGCTTCAGGAAGCTTCTTTGCCTCGACATCAACTGTGTTTATATCGTCATGTACGTCTTTGTCAATCGCGGTTCTTATTACTTTATTTACTTCCAGAGTCTTCTCCGTTTACAGACCAGATTCCATTGAGCTTACCACAGCAGAGGTTGATACGGCAGAGAAAAAACCTTCTCCCGGTGTTTCTTAAATCCAATCTCCATTATTGAGGCCGCGTGTTTATAACGAATAGAAATGAAAAAAGCCTGCAGTTTGCAGGCTTTTTTAGAATATGGACAAAGTAACAACTTATTATCTTATGAATGCCATGGCATTGTTTTGTGACATACGCTTGCTATTCGGAAACTTGCTACGGAGCCAGTTATCTCTGCGTGCATTCTCATTCGTTCTGATTCTTCCTGACTCAGAGTAGTCGTATATCTCATCATTAAACCTTACTTCCCAGTTATATTCGCTTTGAAGTTCATCCAGCTTTTGTTGTGTTTCCGGTGATGGTGTAACAACCGGGTTGACGAAGAACTTGCCGTCACGGATGTTGCTTTGTGTTACGTTATTATAAATATTGTTCACCATTGCTTCAAGTTCTTCTGCGCTGATATACTCTCTGTTTATATCAAAACTAGGAGCATCGAAAACAAACTCTTTAATTTTATGTTGGGCAGGAAGTTTAAAATCTGTCCGCAGATCAATAGGTTCGTAAGGAGCACCATATTTTGAGATATTTATAGTCTCCAATTGTGTACAATTGCTAAGATCTACTTTAATAGGCACTGCTCCCCAAGACGGATTGTATGTTTTTAGAGAAGTAAGATTTGTAAGCCCGGTTATAGCTGATATAATAGAGCCATAAGAAAAGCCGTAGATGTTTGTGATTTGATCAAGGTCTCCTGTGATTACAGCTGTATAATCACCTTCAATATATTCATGTAATCCGGAGTATGGCAATGATTCAGAAGCCGTGTCGCCATCACCCCAGTTTATGTTCACTGTGCCGCTTCCTTCAAGCCCGAAATCAAAATACTCTTCGTTTTCGTTCCCTTCATCGACATATGAATTGATTGTTAGGAATAAGGCAGGCTCTAACGTTACCTGTAATGGATTTGAACCAAGCTCGTTTTTTAAATTTTTGAAGTTGAAAGTCTGAGACTTAAAACCATCGTTGGTAAAAACAGTTAACGTATATAGTGTATCAGGGTTTCCGTCAAAAGCAATGGTATTTACAGCAGCATTCAGCGGAATTGTTTTAATTAACTTATCGTCCTTACGCAGCTCTGCTGTTGCGTTGGTTAAAAGAGTTTGTCCTTTTTTCGCATGAAGTACGGAGATCGCTAATGTATTTATTACTTCTACATTTAATGAGGCGTATCCAAATGCCTCGGGGTCCTGGCCGCGAACGTCAAGTACTTGCATGTTTACGTTAGCAACGCTGTTTTCTGTAACTGAAAAATTGTATGGAAGAGAATTTGCAACAAGAGGACTTAGCTGTGTCGCATTCTTAGGGGTTGCATATAAAACCTCGCTATCCTTTACAACCATAAAATCGGTTATTGTATAACCACCTGGAATGAGCTCCAATGGATCAGTAATGTACCCGTTACCTACCTTTAGTACAGGAATTTCCTGGTTAGAATAAATAACAGCACCATTGCTGCTTGCGATGCTAATCTTTAAACGCGTATTCTCAGGCAAGTCTATGCCGTCGGTTTTTCCATTCGAGGATGTGGTAGGAACCAATGTGAATTGAATCTTCTTCTTTTCAAACTGTACACTTTGATCGTTACAAGATTGTAAACAAACTACAAGTGCAAGTAGCCATACTGCAACTAGGTATTTCAGGGGAGTTTCCATAGGGTGTTGATTTTACAATGGTGTTATATGGAATTACCATGCCGTGTAGGCTAAAAGTTGTAAACTTTGTTTTTGCCTTCACCAAAGGGATAAGGCTGTTCTACAGATTTGATAAATTGTAGAGCTATTTCATCGTTAGAATGACAAATCCATCCATGAATGGTATTTATGATCGATAAAATACATGTTTCAGCCGTTGAACAACCTGCTGTAAGCGATAGCGGCTATACAGGCCGCCTGTATCTACTCCGTTGTATTATACCTGATAGCATAGCCACGCCGTTAATAAGTTGATTGCAGGAGGTAACACTTAAGAATATATCAGTCTGAAGGAGATAGAAAGTTTGAAAAAAAGAGCGCAGGAATATAACCGGCCATTGAATGCAAAGTCATACAGCAGTTGCCAATTGAGAAATGAAATTAATATGAGGAAAATAGCAATGTGAAGGATGCTGATTCTACTGTTATAGGCAGAGTAATTTGAGTAATAGTCAATTTATTAGAACTCCCATCGATGGCAGGATGAGTGCGCGTGATTCAAAGGATCTCTTTTAATTCGGATATATGATGGTATATATAATGAGAAATACTGGATGACTAAACGTTGCAGCACTACTTACTGCTTCATCTAATCGATTGGACCCCAAAACCAGCAACAAATTTAGAATCCAGTATCTGACAGGAATTTTACTCCTATATGTTAACTTCAGGTAAAGTCTATTCTATAAGCTTAACTAATTGCAGCTGTCTCCTCCAAACCAAAAACCCCGAGATTGTTATAGTTTCTATAGCAAGTAAGGCACTCAACCTGTTGATAGCTTTTAATAGACCAAACTGCGCCGCCACAATGTGGGCATCTTAAGCTATGTCCCTGATCAGTATAGTGAGCATCGTAATATCCGTACTCATTCTTCTTAAGTGGAAACTTAATTTTAATGTCCAATAATAGGTCTCTAAATTGTTTTATCATCTTCGTCATATTACCAACTTTTAATAGCTGCTTTTTGTGGAATTTAGCAGCCACAGTATATCTTATAAATCTTATGCCCGGTTTGCGTAGAACCTCTATTAAAATCATTTGGACGTAAGTTAAGTTCGAATATCGAAAGATTTGCTATTTCATTAGAAATTTATTAAAGCAGCTATATACATTGCTAACAGCTGCCAATGAACCAGCAAGCAATTAAAACTGCCGCATTGTTTACCCGAAGCGGGTATTGCACTTCTTAAAATTTTATTTTGAAAATTTCACAGCGGCTATATTAACCGTTGGTGATTTTAGCTTTGGGGAATTATAAGTTCTTAGCCGTGAGAAATTCCACACTTGGTTGAGAAGTTCTTCTATAAATCTAAATTTCTTTAAAGAAACTTACTCGCTCCATACCCTCGGTTTGCAGCATAATAGTTCTCTCGCTCCTACTGCTGACTAGTTCCTAATTATGATGTGGAATTTAACTGTAGAACTTTTTCATGTAATAGCAGCTTCTTTCGCAATCAGGCTCCAGGAAGGAAATCCAAATTAGTACTCGGCATCGCAGTAAAGCAGAAGTCGTATGAAACCAGAAACGAAGAATCGGATCAGGTAGATTGCATGTACAACTACCTGATTTGCTGGAAAATGCTACGCTACAACAGCACGGTTATATTTTGTTCTATACTCTACTGGAGATAAACCGGTTATCTTTTTGAAGGTATTCCTGAATGCCTTGGTATCTGAATATCCTACTTTGAACATCACCTCATTTACATTTTCGCGGGATGACTCCAGGTTAAATTTCGCAGCTTCGATCTTTACCCTTTGAATGTATTCAACGATGGTGTTGGCTGTGGCTTTCTTAAAACGTCTCTCAAGGTTTCTTCGGCTGAGAGAAAACTTGTCAGCAAGCTCTTCAACCGTAATTTTCTTCTCGTAATTTTTTTCAATGAACTCCTGTGCTTTCCTTATTGGCTCATCGTCATGATCCTTCTGTCCGGTGAACATCATGAAGGGTGATTGCGTATCCCTGTCGATGTCAATAGCAAAAACTTTAGCACAAAAAACTGCCGCAGGCCTTCCCGCATATTTTTCTATGATATATAGTACGAGCTGTAAATATGAGTATGCGCCACCACTCGTGTAGATACCATGCTCATCCGTTACAATCTTCTCTGCAACAAGCTCAATATCCGGGAACATTTTTCTGAATTCATTTGCCGCTACCCAATGCGTGGCACACTTCCTTCCTGTTATCAAACCAGTAGACGCAAGAAGAAAGGCGCCCATACACAGACTTGCCACCTCTGCTCCTGTTTTATATTGTTGTGTAATCCATGGGAGAAAATCCTTATTTTCCTCAAGCGCTTTTTTTATATCTCCATCTACAGCTGGGATAATAATAAGGTCTGTTTTTGTCACTTCACTAATTGTACGATCAGTCTTGATGGTGTAAACACCGTTTACCAAAGGAGTTTCCTTTGTAAGCCCTACGAGTTCTACTTTAAACAGAGGGGCTTTTTCCATACTTGCATAGTAGCTATTCACACCGTTGAGCACTTGCCTTGGTCCCTCTATGCTACCTAAAATTGCTCCTTTAGGTATGAGAATCGTTATATGTTTCATCACTGACGGGTTATGTTTTAAAAATCAAAGATCATGGTTCAGCTAAAAGCTCATTTCAAAAGTACTTAATCAACATGTCGTAATCAACCCCTCCTAATGGCGTATTTACACCTTACTTAAAGAGCCGTTCAATAGTAGCTTTGCAGGAAGAAATTATACTCGGCAATATTAACCCGACTAAAAAGACCAGATGTTATAAGTTGAATGAAGGAAATTGTCACCTAACGAGATCTGATTTACATGAGAAAATTAATTGCAGAAATAGCAGTTTCGCTCGATGGTTTTATTGAAGGGCCTGATGGAGAACTGGATTGGATGCTTGTTGAGAAGGACGAGGATTACCTGAAGACAATTAAAAATCGGTTCGATACAATTTTTTACGGGCGTGTTAGCTATGAAAGATTTGGTATAGCACAGCCCGATGAACCGTTTCTTTCGGATCAGGAAAAGCAGCTTAATGACTTCATTGCGAAAATCAGAAAATATGTTTTCTCGTACACTGCAAAACACTTACCGGGTAATGGAATGTTAGTAAATGAAAATATAGAAACTGTAGTTAAAAGAATCAAAGATGAAGAAGGCAAGGATATATTGCTTTTTGGTGGACCAGATATTCTTAAAACGTTTATTGATCTCGGCCTTGTAGACGAATACATTCTTGCTCTTCATCCCAGAATTCTGGGAGCGGGAAAACCCCTCTTTAGAGGCATAACCAACCAATTGAGTCTTAAGCTTCTTCAAACAAGAAGATTAAAATCAGGAGTCGTTATTCTTCATTATCGACCTAACCAGGATAACAGCGCATAAAATGGTAGAAGTTTTTAAAACGAACGTTGAAAGTGTCGATCACGCACAGTTACTCATAGCTGAGATCCACAAAAATTTCGGAGCGTACGCAGCTAACTTTGATCTTACAGATTGTGACAAGGTTTTACGTATTCAATCAAAAACAGGTATTGTTGATTGTAACGAGCTAATCAGTTTACTCAGGAAATTTGGATTTAACGCGGAAGTGTTACCTGATGAAATTGTGAGCCATTAAATTTAATACTAGGTTATGCTGCAACTCAAAGTTTTTTGCCAATTTCTTGCGCCACCTCTGCGTTGCATATATATTAGCAAGGTAAGTAATACGTACCCTAACCCTTAAAACTTAAGTTATGAAAAACAAAATCCTTAACTACCAATCACTGAATACAGATGTGGCAGTTCTTCTTCTACGTATTCTCGTTGGTTCATTATTTACTTATTATGGATATTCTAAGCTCCTTGCCTTTGAGCAAATTGTACCCATGTTTAAGAACTATACTGGACTTGGTGTAAAAGCTTCATTGGTGCTGGCAATTATTGGAGAATTAGGTGGTGGAATTCTTATCCTTATAGGTCTATTAACACGTTTCGCAGCCACAATGATTTTTATTACAATGTGTGTCGCCTATTTTGTGGCTCATGCAAATGACCCTTTCGATGTAAAGCAATTGGCTTTTGTATACCTTATTCTTTCAGTCGTAATATTTATATTGGGAAGCGGGAGACTATCTGTGGCAAGATTAATCACAGGCAAGAAGTAGTAAAATTAAAATTATTAGCTTTTAACATTTAAGCTCTCCTGTACTTCTTTAATAATATTAGATCAGACTGATATATGATCGGTTGTTTGTTTAACGGGGCTTTAACTTAAACTCTTTTACGTAGTACAATCGATAAAAGAATAAAAAGGCCAGACTAAAATTAACGATAGCCACGAACATTCCGAGGTCAAACAAAAGAAGAATAAAGAATATTACAAACAGACCAAATATAACTCTTATATAATTTCCGCCTGAGGTATCGTGAACAAAAAAGATTGTTCGCATCAAGATCATTATACTAATACCAAAAAATAAGAGTGGGACAGATTTAATGAAACCAAATACTACAAAGATAAGTACCGCTTCAGGCAATATCATAAGCATATATAGCAGAACCATATACAAGAACAATTTAACTCTTAAAATAGGAAGATTTCTTATGATACTTAGATACTTCTCTTCAAAGGCATGGGAATGAAAGATGAGAACGGCATGTGAAACACTCACAGCCAGTACAACCAGGAAGCTGAACCTTGAATCAGTTATAAAGTTATCAAGCAACATCAACATAGCTACGCTAACGGAAAGAGATAGCGTTTTTGTTACTATAAATGTTAAGCCCATCTCGTCTAAAACATAATAAAGGAAAAGGCTGAATTGGGGTTTGGAAAGCGGAATTATAACCTTTCGAAACATGTGAAATTGTAAAACTTCATGAGAACGGTTCGAAACCACTAAACATGTTAACGCACTTAGGCCTACAAGAAGTGATATATATGTAAGAATAGCGATTGGGATGATGTAATGGTGAAATATTAAACCAAGTATAAATGAGAAAACGCTATAGGCTATTAAAGGAGCCAATATTGCGGCCTGAACGAGCACCCAGAATTTATACTGATTGATTTTGGGCCATGCTGTAAGACTGCATCTTAAAAACTGATTACTGTCTAATAACAATTGCGACATGATATAGGTACAACTTTTTACAGCGTATACGAACCAAATGCCAGCGATAAAAAGTGTGACTATAGGCGTGCTAATGAATGCTATTCCAAGGATAAGATTGTAAAGGATTATCTCATCTGGTTCTATGTGAGGATTAAGAATCTGAATAAAGAAGAAGTAGCTGACAAAAGTAACGAAAAGGAAAATGAATAATCCTGCGTGTTCCTTATAGAAACCTCGTGCAAATAGTTTAAGTAGTACGTTAGCAGACGACATCATTATCTTAAGGTTTGTCGCTGGCACACACTGCTAATTACAATACATCAAATAAACCTGTACTGTTTTATGTATTGGTGTTATCATTAACCAATTGGTTAAAGCAAAATCCTCTACTCACTCAATCCTGGCTGTAAAACATGCTTCTGCATATCTTCAAGATACCGTTTAGCCTGCATGTTATACAATTCTGCATATCTTCCTTCTCGCTTTATAAGCTCTTGGTGCATTCCCTGCTCAATAATTTTACCGTGCTCCAGCACGAGAATTGTATCAGCATTTTTTACTGTGCTAAAGCGATGGGTGATTAATACAACACTCCTACCCTCCATATTTTGCTCGAGTGACGCAAAAATCTTTTCTTCTGTTACAGCATCAATAGAAGCTGTAGGTTCATCTAATATAGTAACAGGAGCATTGCGATAAAACATTCTTGCTACGGCAAGCCGTTGATGCTGGCCCTTTGACAGATCAACACCATCTTTAAAGTCTTTCCAGATCAACTGGTTATAGTTATTAATAAATTCATCAGCGCCGGAAAACACTGCTGCCTCTTTTACTTTTATTTGATTGATATCAACGGAAACTCTTCCTATACCTATCGACTCAAGTATGGTTGAGTTGTATACGGGGAAATCCTGAAACAGTATGCCCAGTGCTTCATGCCAGTCATGAAGATTAATATCTCGTAAGTTTGTTCCGTTAATAAGTATACTTCCATCAGTAGGGTCATAGACCCTACATAGCAACTTTATAAGCGTTGTTTTACCTGCTCCATTTACTCCCACTATAGCTATTTTCTCCCCAGGCTTTATAGTAAAGGATAAATTTTGAAGTACATAGGGCCGAGCACCATCTTCATTCGGATATCGAAACGATACATTTTTAAATTCTATAAGCGGAGCCTGATTAAAGGTAAATCGCAAAGCATCTTTATTGGAAATGATTTTTGGTTTTAATTCAAATAATTCAAACCACTTTGAAGCATATCGAGCTGCTTCTTCGGTAAATGAAATTGACTCAACATAACTGTTAATTGTTTGATAAAAACGCGTGTAAGTATTAAATGCGAGCAACAACCCACCTACTGCTATTGTCCCTGCAAGTGCTTCACGCGTCATTAGTGCAATCGCGGCGAAAAGAAATACCAGATACCACACACTTAATAATCCGTAAGAGAGCCATTTCTTTTTCTCAGCTTCGGCTATTTTCTTATTGTATGAATTCTTTCGTTCAAATATCTGCTCTTTAAGCCAGTACTTCAGTTGCAGAAGAATAACATCTACAGCTTTCTGTAGTTCTTCAAAATGCGAAATCCTGTTTCCTATAATCCTTTGATCATCTATAGATAAATATCGCACTCGAAAGACTTCCTTGCTGTATTTTTTATAGAAGAAGTAAACCGGAGCTGCCGCCATAAAAGCAAATAGTACAAGCCACTTGTTTAGCGATCCCAGAATGACCATGGATGTAGCAATACCAGCAAAACTGGATGCCGAAGTAAAGACAAAATCTTGTAGGTTAAGCACGCTGCTACTACCCCATTCTTTAGCACCTCTTAGCAAAGTTTGATATGAATTACTTTCAATTGTACCAATATCGAGGTTGCTTTGTTTTTCTATTTTGTACATCTCAAGATGTAAACTCTGCTGCATTCTGAATACCACGCGACTATAAGCAAGAATATTGCTAGCAATTGTAGGAATCAGGAAAGACAGCCCTAGCATAATAGCGGATTTAATTAAAGGAGTCATATTATTCGCCCCTTCTTTTATTTTCACTATCTCATCAACGATCGAGGCAAAACTTGTGTATTGGACATATACTGTAGATCCAATAAAAAGATTAAGAAAGATAATAAGGAGGAATAGTTTCCGGTTTGTATTCCAGGCAAAGGTCAGGGATTTTCCTGCAACTGTAAATAAACTTTTTTTCATCTATTCATGAGTAACATGAATTTAATGTAAAGAGTTTAATTTGCCATACTACCTCTTACCTGATGTGCATTTGAAACAATAAAGTCCGGAATAAGCTTGCTTGATCAATTAATCTTAATTGTTCTGCATGATTTGAACGTAGTTTCCACAGGTATCATCAAATACCGCTTCGGTTCCCCAATCACGTTTTGTAGGAGGGTTTTTAAATATCACTCCCAGGTTCTTTAATCGTTCATATTCCTTGTTGATGTCATCAACTCCAAATACTATTATAGGCAGCCCCGCTTTATAAATGTTTTCCTGAAATTCCTTAGCACCAAGATTCATGTTAGGTTCAAGAAGTAGCCCGGCTCCATCAGGTTGTTCGGGAGATGCCACAATTGCCAGAAAGGCTTCAGGCATGAACATCCTGCTTGTAAAGCCTAGTTTTTCTGTGTAAAACTTATGTGCTTCAATAGGGTTGTTTACAAAAATACTTGTTAGTGCAATTTTCATAAATTATGGGTTAGTTGTATCGGTTTAGTTTTCCAAAAAATTCTGAAGTGATTGTCCTACTATTGCATTCCATCCTCGTTCGAAATTATGAGGTGCGAGATCAGGATTATCGACAGGGAATGTTTCAAGGCCTTCATGCGTTAATTTGAGCCTTGTCTTAGACTCTCCTTCCGGAAAGAGTTCCCATGTTACAAATGAAATACCTGTATAGCCCTGATAACGCCAGCTGTACTGTAATTTTCGATTGGGTATAACCGCTGTAACTTTACATAGATGCACATAACATTTACCCTTTTCCCCTGCTTCAAAGTGAAACTCAAAACCAATTTCTGGCTTAAATTCTGCAAGATCGAAATACCAATGCTTCATTTTGTCTTTATCAGTAATTGCCTTCCATACTTTCTCAACGGAAGCATTGAAGGTGCGCTCAATAACAAAAGGTTCTATTTTCATTTTTTCCTTCTTTTTGATTTTGTACTTCTACCTTTAGTTTCATCTTTGATGTCCAACTCTGCATCAGTTGCAAGAAAATTCTCAAGAGCATCGAGTTTCTTGGTCCAGAATTCCCGATACTGATCAATCCACTTCGAGACCTCATTTAATTTCTGTAGCCGTGCTTCGCAATAACGTTCTCTGCCCTGTTGTTTGATCACAACAAGCCCGCACTCCGTCAGGATCTTAATATGTTTTGAAATAGCTGGTCGGCTGATATCAAATTTTTCGGCAACTGCATTTAGGTTTAAAGACCTATGAGCCACTAAGTTTATGATCTCTCTTCTTGTTGGATCTGCTATTGCCTGAAATACATCTCTTCTCATAGTTTAATTGTTGTTATGAATAAAAAAGCCTCTTTAATACATACATTAGCTAAACTCCCTGCAATCATTTTGATGTCATGTAACCAATCGGTTACAATGTTAATACGTAACCATTTAGTTACCAATTATTCTTTCATTTTTTTGGGAGGAAATATCTAGTGGATAGCTTCTTTAAATTGCCGCTTATATATTTCTGATGTAAGATTTGTAACGATATGTATAGTTTTAATGAATGGTCGCTTAGATTAAAATTTGCACTTTTGTGTCGCTAACTTTACATGGTATGCGTTTAAAATCCATTGCATTAATATTCAGTCTTTTATCGGTTCCATTTTTAAATAGCTATTCACAATCCATCAATCCTAAATGGGAAACAGACTTGTCGCAACTCATGGATAAATTTCTTGAATGTGCTAATGGATCAAAGGAAAATCTAGGTTGTAGTTCGTATGTTGGTGAATCTCTGGCAAAAGTTTACAAAATAAATGCTCTTTATTCCGATAAGGCGAAGCGCTACCTTATGCTTAACGAAATGGCTAGCTTGTTCTCTGAATCCTCTCAATGGAAATTGCTTGGGCACGCATACGAACAGAAAACGTTGACGGAAGCGCAAGAACTAGCCAACGCTCACAAAGCGGTGGTTGCAGTTTATACAACAGAGGAAGGAATAAAACATGTTGCTATAATTGTTCCAGGAGAATTACAATTCTCCGGCACCTGGGGCTTTCAAGTGCCTAATTCAGTGTCGTTCGTTTTAAATGAGCCCTCAAAATCGTATGTATCAAAAGGTCTCTCATATGCCTTCGCGAGAAATATGATGAAGGACGTCACACTTTATAGTAAGAATTACTAAACCATCAGTGCATTGAGGGTGTAGCAGTATCGTTGACGGTTACTGTCCCCTCTCCTATTATCTTTCTTCCAACACCAAGTATGAGTCCCGCTATTGCACTGGTGATTAGCATAAGACAAATTATCGGGTAAGTCTCTTTTGATTCAAAAATTCCGACACCACTTGAAGTTAGTGCTGCGGTACCTAGTTGTATAAATCCCAGTAGAGCAGACGCACTGCCAATGTTTCTTGTAAACGGAGCAATAGCCAATGCAGAAGCATTTGGATTAATAAGACCAATGCAAGTCAGGCAAATGAAGAAAAACAACAGTGTATTATTTAAAACGAGCCAATCATTCCATGCAAAAAGAAAAAACAGTGTACTTGTAGCGATTTGCACAATAAGCGCTACTTTAAACACCTGCTCATTCGGATATGTTTTTGTCAGAAAGATGTTTAGCTGACTTCCTCCTATAAAACCTACAGATAATAAAGCAAAGATACCGCCATACGTTTGTGGGCTTACGTGGAAAATGTCCATAAAAATGATAGGTGAGCCTGCAACATAGATAAAAAGCGTTGAAAAGGAGAACGCTCCTGCAAAAGCATAGGTAGAGAATTGAGCATTCCTTAACACAGAAGTAAAAGTGGAAAGCATGGGGCCAGCTTTTAAAGATACGCTTCTATCTGGTTCTCTCGCTGCAGGCAACAATGTGTAAACAATAGAGAGCGTTAGCAACGCAAGCACCGCCAGCATAAAAAATATAGCCTTCCAACCTAGGCTTGTGGCAATAAAACCTCCTATAGTTGGAGCAAGTAATGGAGATACACCAAGAATTAGAATAAGCAATGAGAAAACTTTTGAACTTTCAGAAACAGGAAAGAAATCTCTTACCATTGTTACAGCAGCCACCCATGCCACACTTCCGCCAATCGCCTGAAAGAACCTTGCGATGATCAGAAACTGATCACTTGTAGACAGCGTACATGTAATACTTGCAATGATAAATACAGTAAGGCCTGCATATAAAGGAGGCTTTCTTCCAAACCGATCAAGCAAAGGCCCATAAAGAATTTGTCCTAGTGCCATTCCAACGAAATAGCTTGAAACCGAAAGTGATATTTTGGCAGGAGTAGTATGAAAATGATCGGCTATTTCTGCAAAAGCAGGCAAATATAAATCTATCGCGAACGGACTAATGGTTGAAAGCAACCCTAGGATCCAAATAATATAAGTATTCTTCCCTTTACCTGAATTCATTCTCATTCAATTTCACGCGATCCTAATATACTTTTTCTTCAATTCCTACATATAGAGATTTAAAACTTATCAACAATTGCTTTTGTGGATCACTTGTTCACATGAGAAATAGAATTTACGCTCTGAACTTGTAGCTTCATGTAAAAAAACAGAACTATGAAAGCACTAAAATTCTATGACAAAGAAGGTGTCGGTTTCGAATTGTATGTCGATTATGAGAAACAGTCAATTATGATGCAAACTGATGAGACTGAAAATCCCGATCGGTTTCACTACATTGAATTCGATGAGAATGATATTGACGATATTATTATTGCTTTGGTAGAATTGAAGAATGAAATCTTTGCAATTAGAAATATTAGTAACAATTGATTTAATGGAGATTTTACTTATAGAGAAGCGGTATCAATAAGCCCGGCTAAACCCCGGGCTTTTATACCAATTTGTATTTGATATTAAAACTTCATCTTTCCTTCTATGCCATCGTCCATTGTTCTACCTCCTACCACTGAAGCCATAATTTTAATTAACGAGACTGCTTTGTTATTTTTTGTATCCCAATAGTAGGCATCCTCAGGAGCTACTTTTATAACAGAGATGTGGGGATCATCTTTGCCCTCCTGGAACCACGCTTTGGCAATAGGGCTCCAAATGTCCTCAACCTTTTTACGATCGGTATACATGGTTGCATGACCATAAACACTGAGATATTCGTTCGCCCCTTTATTAGAGAAAAATAGTTGTACCCTTGGATCCTCGTCTATCTCCCAATTCTTATTGCTGTCTTTATCACTGAGGAACCAAAAATTTCCCTCATCATCAACCTCCTGCACGCTCATTGGCCTGGTTTGTAATGGAACGTCAGTAAGGTGCGTAGTGAACAAACAAATATTATTATGTTTGACTAGTTCTTTTAATTTATCTATCGATTCGTGATGTTCCAGATGCTGAACATCTTCTCCCTCTTCGCTTTTCATAACATTAGTTCTTTATATTTTCCTACCTCAAATGTTTTATTTTTTAATCCAGTTATGTTCCATATCATTATAAGCCTTCTTGCTTACCGGCGATTTCTTCTTTGACCTGGAAATACCTTTTTTCTTTCTGGCATTGATGTTATTCACCAAGGAATTTTTTACACCCAATTTGTTTTTTGCTTTAGTAGCCATCAGTTCGAGAATTAATAAATGGTAAGGTAAAGACTGCTAATGCAGACCTTTACCTACTTAAAATTATAAAGCAGCGTGAGCCCTAAAGCTTTTCTATCTCGTTCCTTAACTCTTCTTTAGACTTTCCTAGTTTTTGCTGAAGACGGCCATAGAACTCATCTTCCTTTCCTTCAGCAAAAGCTAAATCATCATCAGTTAATTGACCATACTTCTGCTTCAATTTTCCCTTCATTTCATTCCATGCTCCTTTAACTTGTAACTTCTCCATAAATCAACTGGTTTTAGTTTAACTTAAACTCATTCATAAAAGAATAATGCCGGAAAAGCGGCTATATTTCCGCAAAAAGGCATAGAATTTATTCTTAAATAGATATATGGATTTAAACGAAAAAACACCTGTTGGTTCTGACGTAATTTTAATAGGCGCAGGTATTATGAGCGCTACACTGGGACTTCTTTTAAAGGAGCTTCAGCCTAATCTTAAAATAACAATCGTTGAAAGACTAGATGTAGCGGCAGCGGAAAGTTCCGATGCCTGGAATAATGCCGGTACCGGGCACTCAGCCTTCTGTGAACTTAATTACACGCCTATGAGAGCCGATGGTTCTATTGATATTTCTAAGGCAGTAAAAATTGCTGAATCATTTGAGATCTCAAAGCAGTATTGGTCTCATTTGATTACAAGTAAGATTATAAAAGTTCCATCCAGCTTTATTAATAGAATACCACATATAAGTTTTGTGTGGGGCGAAGAAAACGTTGATTATTTATGGAAGCGCTATGAGGCTCTTCAGGATTGCCATCTATTCAAGGGAATGGAATATTCCGAACATCCAGAGGATTTGCAGGTTTGGATGCCTCTTACAATGGAAGGCCGGGATAAGTTTCAGAAGTATGCTGCCACCCGCATGTCCCTAGGAACAGATGTTAACTTCGGCGCTTTGACAAGATGCATGTTTAATTGCCTTCAACAGATGGACGAAGTTACTTCTCTATTCAATCATGATGTTAAAGGCCTCAAAAGAAACAAAGACGGTTCATGGAGAGTAAAGATTAAAAACAGACAAACCGGAGACAAAACCAAACTTAACGCAAAGTTTGTATTTATAGGTGCGGGTGGTGGATCACTTCGTCTACTTGAGAAATCTGATATACCTGAAGGAAAAGGTTATGGAGGATTTCCAGTAAGCGGTCAATGGCTAAAATGTACAAACCCTGATGTGATAGAAAGGCATTACGCGAAAGTTTATGGAAAAGCTTCCGTGGGATCGCCGCCTATGTCGGTTCCTCACCTGGATACCCGGATGATCAATGGCAAGAAAGCCTTACTCTTCGGACCTTATGCAGGCTTCTCTACTAAATTTCTAAAGAAGGGATCCTACTTTGATTTGATTAAATCAATTCAGCCAGATAACATTATTCCTATGATTGCGGCGGGTCTTGATAATATACCGCTGACAAAATATCTGATCAATCAGGTAAGACAATCTCCGGAAGATCGGTTTGAAGCGTTACGGGAGTATTTTCCTAATGCAAAAATGGAAGATTGGGAGTTGGAAGTCGCCGGACAACGTGTCCAGGTTATTAAAAGAGATAAGGAGAATATTGGGGTGCTGGAGTTTGGAACTGAAGTAATCAGTTCAGCAGACGGAAGTCTTGCAGCCTTGTTAGGAGCCTCGCCGGGGGCATCCACAGCAGTGTCTATTATGCTGAACCTTATAAATAAATGTTTCCCTGAGAATATTAAATCGCCTCAATGGCAAAGCAAATTAAAAGAACTAATTCCCTCATATGCACAACCATTAGATAAGGATGCGCAATTATTAAAGAACATCAGATCAATGACCAGTGAAGTTTTAGGATTGGAAACTGCAACAGTTAATCACTAATCATGACAGAACATGCTATAATTCCGGAAACGGGTAAACCACGGGTAGTAATAGTTGGGGGCGGGTTCGCAGGGCTTGAGCTTGCTAAAAAGTTATGCAGCGCGGCTGTTCAGGTGGTGCTTATCGACAAGCAAAACTTCCACACTTTTCAACCCCTCCTCTATCAGGTGGCAACGGCTGCACTAGAAGCGGAGTCCATTGTTTACCCTTTCCGGAAGATGTTTGACGAACAGGATAACTTTTATTTTCGGCTTGCTGAAGTACAGTCTGTTGATACGCTGCAGCAGGTCGTGTTCACATCCATAGGATTATTCCGTTATGACTATTTAATAATTGCAACAGGAGCTACAACTAATTTTTATGGTAACGATAAGATTAAGGAGAAGGCAATTAGTATAAAGACGATTGAAGACGCTTTGTCATTAAGAAATACAATTCTCTACAACTTTGAGAAGGCACTTCAAACAGATGATCAGGAACAGCTTAATAGTCTCATGGACTATGTAATTGTAGGTGGCGGACCAACTGGTGTTGAAATAGCAGGAGCGCTTAGTGAATTAAAGAAGCATGTATTTCCGAAAGATTATAAAGAGCTGGATTTTGTGAACATGGACATCCACTTGGTGCAAAGCGGACAGGAACTACTCAAGGGTATGTCACAAAAAGCATCAGCGGAAGCCCTACATAGCTTGGAGAAATATGGCGTTAAGGTTTGGCTTAATTCAAAAGTAAAGTATTATGATGGACGGACAGTTCTTCTTGATACCGGAGAACGTTTGCATAGCCACACCTTAATATGGGCCGCCGGCGTTACAGGATCTCTTATTGATGGGTTAAATAAAGAATGCGTTGTTTCCGGCAATCGAATAAAAGTTGATGAGTACAACAGGGTGGTCGGATATGAAAACGTATTTGCTGTTGGCGACATCGCTGCAATGATTACTCCCGAACACCCTCATGGACATCCCATGATGGCTCAGCCTGCTATGCAACAAGGGAAATTACTAGCGAAAAACCTTAAAAATCATCTTAAAGGAAAAAAAATGTCCCCCTTTAAATACCGCGATCAGGGTTCAATGGCTACCATCGGGCGAAACAGGGCAGTAGCCGATCTCAAGGTATTCGGTAAAGAATTAAGATACACAGGTTTAATTGCCTGGCTAATCTGGATGGTTATCCACCTATTGTCTATTATTGGTTTCCGCAATAAAACTATCGTTCTGCTTAATTGGATGTTTAGCTACTTTAGCTACGATAAGGGCATGCGGTTGATAATTGGAGAAAAAAGAGAAAACCTTTCGACAGAAAGTGTGGCAGAGAAGGCTGTCGTCAACTAGTTCTAAGCTTTTCCGTCTTTCTTAGGTACATTAAAACGGAACTCCCAAAATACTTGAAACTAGTTTTATTGACTCTACTTCGTGCAATTTAAAGCGGCTGTTTGTAGACTTGATTCTACAATACGATGTTCTTGCTATACCTTTTTTAGACGTGGGCTACTTCTAACCGGGTTACTATTACGATTGTGTATACTTTTTAAGGGAATAGTAATCCGATAATCTTATTCTTGCTATCTAAATATTGATATTCTTCAATACAGGCATGACTTTTTAACTGTTGCGGTTGTCATTTGATCAGCTTTGGAAGTAAAGCAGGCTAAAGAAACAGAAACTTTAACAACTGAACCTGATAATCTTGAATAACCTATACGTTGCATGAAAGTATTGATGTTTGGGTGGGAGTTCCCTCCCCACATTTCCGGTGGTCTTGGAACAGCCTGCTATGGCCTTACTCATTCACTTGGGAAAGAGGATGTAGATGTTCTTTTCGTGGTACCTAAACTACATGGTGATGAACCAACGGTAAAAACGAGCTTGATTAATGCAAGCGCTATTCCTTATAAAACTATTAAGTTAAATTCTCCTGATATTAATATTGACTCAAAGAAGGAAAACAAATCAGCCGTTAATACAATTCCTTCAGATTCAAGAAAACAGGACGTTAAACCCTCCACTATCTATACAACAAATACTGGAGACATAATTTCAGTAAAAGAAGAAGATAATTTTACATACATAGAAATTCCTTCTGGATTATCAGCTTATCGCGCTCCTGACTTCGAACAGCACTCTAGTGAAGTTAACCATTGGAATTATTCATTCGGTGATAGAAAAAATAATAGCCCAATTGAATCCAATACAGAATCTAATACGTCATCAGAATTGGCAAGTAAGGCATCACAACTTACAACTTCTGCCGATCAAACTGAAGCACAAGAAACACAACCACAAGAACACATTAATAGTGATAATGCAATTGAAGAATCGGATTCTGTAAAAGAAGTTACTTATACATTTTCAGGTTCTTATGGTGCCAACCTATTACTCGAAGTTGAACGCTATGCACAGGTAGCAGAAGAAATAGCAAGACGGTTTTCTTTCGATGTAATTCATGCCCATGATTGGATGACATACCCGGCAGGCATTGCGGCAAAAGAGGTAAGCGGTAAGCCACTGGTAGTACATGTTCATGCAACAGAATTTGATCGCACTGGCGATAACGTAGATACCAGAGTACATGCAATTGAACAACGGGGTATGCAAAAAGCCGACCGTGTTGTAACTGTAAGTGAATGGACTAAAAGAATTGCAGTTAATAAATATAACATCGCTGAACAAAAGGTTTGCGTAGTTCACAACGGAATTATTCCACAGAAAAAACAAAAAGTTGAGTTTAAGTCTCCTTTAAGAAAAGCTCCGGTAGTTACTTTTCTCGGAAGGGTAACACATCAGAAAGGTCCACTTTATTTTGTAGAAGCCGCAAGAAAGGTTCTAAAGGAAATTCCAGACGCACGTTTTATCGTGGCTGGTTCAGGAGATCTGCTTCCTGCAATGATTCAACGCGTGGCGCAGCTGAAGATGTCATCGCATTTTCACTTTACTGGTTTTCTAAAAGGTAATGATATTCAGAAGGTATGGAAGATGTCAAATCTTTATGTTATGCCTTCAGTATCCGAGCCTTTTGGTATTGCTCCATTAGAAGCTATTCAGGCTGGGGTACCTGTTATAATTTCAAAGCAGTCTGGCGTAGCCGAAGTTATGCCGCATGCAATAACGGTAGATTTCTGGAATACCAATGAATTAGCTGAGTCTATTTGTAGCGTATTAAAGTATAAGAGCCTGCATAAAACACTAAAGAAAAACAGTAAAAAGCATATAAAAGGGATTACCTGGGATAACGCCGCTAAAAAACTTAATAACCTATATCATGAGCTTATTGAACAATAGTGATCGCAGCAGAAATCTAGTATTCTATTTTCAAGTTCATCAGCCTCGTAGACTTCGTACTGTTAGGCTATTTGACATAGGTACGGATTCTGGTCTTTTTGATGATCAACAAAACCAACAGATATTGGAGCGTGTTGCAGCATCATGCTACCTTCCAACCAACCAACTTCTGCTTAAGCTCATTAAGAAATACCCTGGCATCAAGATAGCTTTTTCGATTTCAGGTGTTACACTGGATCAGTTTGAGGCGTTTGCTCCTGAGGTCCTTGAAAGCTTTAAAGACCTTGCCGAAACAGGATCGGTTGAATTTCTCGGAGAAACTTATTACCACTCTTTGGCAACACTTATTCCTGGACATGAATTCGAAATTCAGACACTCAAGCATACGGAGCTCATCGAGAAACATTTTGGCAAAAGGCCAACCGTATTCAGAAACACTGAGTTGATTTACAGCGATGATGTTGGCAGACGTGCGGCTCTGTTGGGCTTTAAAGGTGTTTTCACAGATGGTGTTGCGAGAGTTCTTAGTAATGATAAGAGCCCTAACCAGGTTTATCAACACCCGACAGAGGAAGGTTTAAGCATTTTGTTACGTAACTTTATTTTAAGTGATGACATTGCCTTCCGCTTTTCGCACTATAGTGGTCTTACAGCGGATCAATATATAACATGGCTTAAAGATATTCCAACCCATGAAAGGGTTGTTAATGTTGCCATGGACTACGAAACATTTGGCGAGCATCACAAAAAGGAAAGTGGCATTTTCCAATTCCTTGAGAACATGTTGTCGGGTATAGCTTCTGACAGCACTTTTAAGATGCTCACTCCTACTGAAGCTGTAGACACCATAAAACCTCAAGCCGTTTTAGATTGCCCTCATTTTGTGTCATGGGCTGATAATGAAAGAGATCTATCAGCTTGGGTAGGCAATGACCTTCAACGTGATGCTTTTGAAACGCTCGTAAAGCTTGACTCTTCTGTTAAAGCATTAAACGATGCAGAGACATTAAAGCAATGGAGATTGTTACAAACCAGTGATCATTTCTATTATATGTCGACAAAAAAAGGAACTGACGGAACAATACATAATTACTTTAGTCCTTATCCTTCTCCTTACGAGGCGTTTATAAATTATATGAATGCTTTGACGGATTTTTCTGTAAAATTAGATCTAAGAAAGAGCCTACTGAAGCCTGTAAAAGCAAGAAAGAAAAAGGCCAAGTCCTTGCTTGAAGGATTAACAGCATAATTTACTTTATCTCCAAAATAAGCCAAGGGCTGTTCTTACAAGGACAGCCCTTCTTTATTTATAGCCAATTGTTTTATCTGTTTAAACTCCTAGTTCCTTATATAAACATCTAGGGGAGGCAGACCTTGATGATAGATTGAGGTACTAACATCTGATAGGTTAATTTATTTAAATTTTTTTCAAGGCAACTGAACCTTTTATAAAAATCGAGCGTATTTAGACATATCGAAATATTTCGATAAATAGATAACTAAATCGTATCTGTTATGAACGCGAAGAAGGCTGAGAAGATATCAAAAGCTTTAGGTGATCCCAATCGTCTTATCATTATCCAGGAGATCAGGAAGAAAGGCGATCCGCTTTATTGTTGTGACATCGACAACGTACTAAACCTCGCTCAGCCTTCAATCTGCCACCACATGAAATTGTTAACGGATACTGAAATTGTAATCAGTGAGAAACAAGGAAGGAACGTCCGATATACTTTAAACGATAAACTTCTTGATGAATATATAGACTTCCTAAAGTGCCTTAAAAAAGACTAATTTTTTTAACAAAATGTATCGAAATATTTAAATATATAAAATAAAGCGAATGAATGAATCGACACCAATGTTACCCCCGATCAACAAAATCAAGCAAATCAAAAAAAATAACATAACAAAAGCCTTCAATAAAAACCACAATTAACCTATGAATTCATTTTTTAGACATCGACTATTTATTGACCTGCAAATTTTAGCAGGCTATGCGCTACTGGTTGCTGGCGTTGCTGCATGTACCATCAAAGCTGAAGAAATGCCTGCAACAGAAACATCGGCCCCTGCATTTACAGGAATACCCGTAGACGCAATGGTAGTAAAGCCCGGCGTAGTAAGTGACGAACTTGTTGTAACAGGATCAATTCTTGCAAATCAACAAGTAAGTATCGTGAGCGAGTTAACAAGAAAAGTAACCAAAGTAAATGTAAAAGAAGGAAGTAAGGTAAGGAAAGGCACATTACTTTTTCAACTTGATAATTCAGACTTACTGGCCCAGTTAGAGAAATTAAGACAACAAGAGAAACTCGCGTTGCTTAATGAAGGAAGACTAAAGGATCTACTTGAAAAAGAAGCAATTGCGCAACAGGATTATGATGAAGCTTCTACCAATTTAAAAGTACTTCAGGCTCAGATTCAGGAACTACTTACCATCATTGATAAGACAAGAATTGTTGCACCGTTTGATGGGCAGGTGGGAATCATTAACACCTATCCCGGTGCTGTTGTATCTACTAACACAGTACTTGCTAACATTGAAGACAACAGTGTTGTAAAAGTAGACTTCTCAATCCCTGAAAAATACTCAAATACTGTATCAGTGGGAAGTGAACAATCCTTTACTACCCCCTCTGATGAAAAAGTTTATAAAGCCAGGATCACAGCAAAAGCGGCAAGCTTAGATACCGATACAAGAAGTCTCCTGGTGAGAGGAGTTTCTCCTAATCCAGAAGGCAAACTTCTTCCTGGTCAAAGTGCTCGTATAACGCTGTCCTTAAAAACATCTCCTAATGCACTTGCTATTTCTTCACATGCACTAATTCCTTCTCCTGGCGGATACGTTGTATTTGTGTCAAAAAATAAGAAAGCGCAGTTACAACCAATTGAGATTGGTCAGCGTAGTACCGGTTCTATAGAAATAGTTAAAGGTCTTACTGCAGGAGATACAGTGATTACAAGCAACCTCTTAAGACTTGCGCCTGGAACACAGGTGAATCTTCTCGCCATCAAATAAAAATAAAACGCATTAATTTAAAGTTTGCATGAGTGCAATATCGCAAATAAGTATATCGAGACCGGTGTTAGCTGGCGTAATGTCAGTACTACTGATTCTCTTTGGAATAGTTGGTTATACATTTCTTGGAACAAGAGAATATCCGGTAACTGATTCTCCTATTGTTATGGTAACCACGGTGTACCCCGGTGCGAGCGCCGATATCATCGCATCGCAGGTTACTAAACCACTCGAAGAGGCAATCGCAGAAGCAAATGGTATCCGTGCCCTTTCGTCTGTATCGCGCGAGCAGGTAAGTATTATTACAGTAGAGTTTAACCTTGATACAGACCTGGAAGCTGCGGCTAATGATGTTCGTGATAAGGTTTCAAAATCACGTCAGCAACTTCCTTCCGACATAGAACCTACTATTGTTGAAAAGGCAGGGCCTGCAGATTTTCTGGTTTTCCTCACTGTTCAAAGTAATACCAAAAGCCTGGAAGATGTTACTGATTTTGTAAACATCAATATAAAAGAAAAGCTACAATCTATTCCTGGTGTTCGTCTGGTAGATACCTATGCAGGACGCAAGCGCGCCATGAGACTACGCATGGACCCGCTTAGACTCGCTGCGCTTGGCCTTACTCCTGCTGATGTACAGGCCGCATTACAAAGAGAAAATGTAGACCTTCCAAGCGGAAGAATTGAAGGCGAAAACACAGAAGTTACCTTACGCACGCAGGGAAGACTTGTAACGGAAGACGACTTCAATAACATGATCATTGTGCAGAAAGATGGTGCCATTGTTAGATTTAAAGATATTGGTACAGCGGTGATGTCATCACAGAATGAAAGAACTGCAATGATTATTGGCGAAGGTAAAACAGCCGCCTATGGAGTAGGTACGGGTGTCTCACCTCAACGGGGTGCCAACTCACTTGCTATTGTTGATGAGTTCAAGAAACGCTTTGAGGAAATTGTTAAATCAGCACCAAAAGAATATACCATTGCTTTGGGAAAAGATTTTACTGTGCCTGTTCGGAACTCACTAACAGAAGTGGAAGAGACTTTGATTCTCGCTTTCGTATTGGTTGCGCTAATCATTTTCATTTTCCTTCGCGACTGGCGTAGTACAATCATTCCATTGGTAGCTATTCCCGTCTCTATTATCTCAGCCTTCTTTATTATGTACCTGGCTGACTTCTCAATTAACGTGCTCACATTACTGGCATTGGTGCTTGCCATAGGTCTGGTAGTGGATGATGCTATTGTAGTTCTTGAAAATATCTACAGTAAAATTGAAAAGGGAATGAAGCCGATAGAAGCCGCAAGAAAAGGCTCCGACGAAATTTACTTCGCTGTAATATCTACTACGGTGACGCTTGCTGCCGTGTTTCTTCCTATTCTATTCCTTGGCGGAATAACCGGTAAGCTGTTTAAAGAATTTGCAATTGTAGTAGCAGGTTCTGTGCTAATCTCAGCCTTCGTTGCTTTAACCCTTTCCCCTATGATGAGCGCCTATCTTTTAAAAGCGAATGCATCGCAGGGTTGGTTGTATCGAAAAACAGAGCCTTGGTTTGAAAGACTCAACCATGCCTATGAGCGCTCATTGAATGCATTCTTTAAGGTGAGGTGGCTGGGCTTTGTTTTACTGGTACTTTCATTTGCCATTGCGTGGTTTCTCCTGCCTAAGTTACCATCAGAGCTCGCACCGCTTGAAGACAGATCGATGATTGGTCTTGCTGTTATCGCACCAGAGGGAACCTCCTACGAAAGCATGGAGCAAACCATGAAAGAGATTAATAACTTTGTATCAGATTCTATTCCTGATCTTAATGAAAATCGTACTTACGCCGCAGTAGCAGCATCATCAGGAACTCTCGTACAACCAGTGAATGGAGGCTTTCAGTGGATCTTTTTAAAAGACCCTAAAGAAAGGAAGAGTGGGATGACGCAACAACAGGTTTACGAAAAACTTGTAGCTGCATCAGGGAGATTCAGGAACGTTATCATCATTCCTATTCAAATCCCAACAATTGGGGGCTTCTCAAGCTCACAACCTCTTCAATACATCATACAAGCTCCCGATCTGCAAAGCCTGGTAAACATCACTCCGAAGATAATGAATGAGGTTTATCAAAGTAAAAAACTAAGTTTTCAGGATCCTGATTTTAAAATCAACAGGCCCGAAATAAGTATAAACATAGACCGTCAACGAGCTGCGCAGCTCGGAATCTCTACGCAGGAAATTGGACGTACGTTACAACTTGCGCTTAGTGGAAGACGATATGGATACTTTATCTACAACGACAGGCAATATGAGGTGATTGGTCAGTTAGAGAGAGAAGAGCGTTCGGCGCCAGCGAATCTCCATTCTCTTTTCCTTAAATCACAAACTGGTGAAATGGTGTCATTAGATAACCTGGTATCAATGAAAGAAAGTGTTAGTCCTCCTGCCATATACCGCTACAACCAATCTTATAGTGTAACCATCTCAGCAACACCCTCTGCAGGTGTTAGTCTTGGTGAAGCCATAAAAGAAATGGATGAAATAGCAAAGCGCACATTGCCTGCTGGATTTACTACAGCATTGGGAGGACAAAGCCGCGACTACGCAGAAAGTAGCTCAAGCCTGATCTTCGCATTCATATTCGCTATTGTGTTAATTTATCTTGTACTCGCAGCGCAGTTTGAAAGTCTCATCGATCCATTTATTATCTTATTAACTGTTCCTATGGCGTTAACGGGTGCAGTTCTTAGCTTGTGGATTACTGAACAATCAATTAACGTCTTCAGTCAGATTGGTATTATCATGCTGATTGGCCTCATTACCAAGAATGGTATTCTGATAGTGGAATTTGCAAACCAAAGAAAAGAAGAGGGCCTTAATGTAAAAGATGCTGTATTGTCAGCAGCAAGCTCCCGCTTCCGTCCTATCCTCATGACTACTTTAGCCATGATCTTTGGTACACTACCAATTGCACTATCACTTGGCACGTCTTCAGGAAGCAGAACTTCTTTGGGTATTGCTGTAGTTGGTGGGCTCCTCTTTGCAGGTCTACTCACTTTGTATGTCATACCTTCAGTATACTCTTACTTCTCACGTGCTTATGTTCATAAGGATGTGCAGGAAAATGAGTTCTCGAAAACACAACCCATTACCGTTTAAGAAATAACCATGAACTCTAGAACATATCTGA
Organism: Chryseosolibacter indicum; assembly: GCF_018598585.1. Lineage (GTDB taxonomy): Bacteria > Bacteroidota > Bacteroidia > Cytophagales > Cyclobacteriaceae > Chryseosolibacter > Chryseosolibacter indicus. Next base: position 45,311 of record NZ_JAHESD010000018.1, on the reverse strand, counting down.
TCCTGGCTGTACTTGCATTTTTATTAAGCAATAACACACAAGGTCAAAATTTGTCGCTGGCTGATGCATTGACACTGGCTTCTTCAAATAACCCTGAGTTAAAAGCAAGTCAGCTCGAAATAGAAAGAGCGCAGCAACAACGCACCATAGCGCGAAGTTTTTTACTTCCTTCTGTCTCTGCTAATGCGCTTGCTAATCATTATTTTGATCTTCCCGCTTTCTTTGGATTTGGCACAAATGCAGAAGGTGGAAAAATACCGTACGGAAGATTTGGAGGAAAAGATCAGCTAAGCACTTACGTTTCAGCTGTTCAGCCCCTCTTTAATCCCATGGCTTTTCCTGCCCTTCATGAAGCGCAGATTCAACTGCAGCATAAAGTGGTTGCAGCAAAAGCAAAGCAGTTAGACATACTGTCACAAATTAAAACCCGTTATCTCCAGATTCTTGTATTGCAGGAAAGAATCCGTCTGCAACAGGAAAGCATCAACCGGAACAAACGCGTACTGCAAGATTCACGGTCGCTGTTTATACAGGGAAAAGGGTTGCGGGTAGACACTTTGAGAGCCTATACATCTGTAAAGAATCTTGAACCTGATCTTGTTAAGCTTTCCTTTCTTTCAGAGACGGCTAAACTGGAACTCAAGGCTTTGATTGGTGTAGATTCATTAGCAGATTTTACATTGACCGATTCTCTTACCGTTCCTACATCAATACCCAATGAAAGTGAGCAGCAGGTGCTTGAAGATGTACGGCTGAACAATCCGGAATTGCAGTTACTAAAACTCCAAGAACAAATTGAAAGGCAACAGATTAAGGTATCCTCTGCCCTTCGCAAGCCTACGCTTTCGCTCGTTGCTCAATATCAGATTCAAAGTCAAACGAATGATTTTGAATACTCGAACGCACATTATCCTTCGTCATCTTATGTCGGTTTACAATTGTCAGTGCCACTATTTGCGGGATTTAGTACACAGGCAAAGGTAAAGCAGGCAAGAATTGAAAGAGATCAGTCACAATTGTTGGTGCAAAACAAACAAGCGCAACTTACAGCTCAGGTTCATCAGGCTATAGCCAACCTCCGGGAATCGTCACTCAGGGTCGAGAATACAGCTATTGTTCAACAGACGGCAAAAGTCAGTTACAATATCATACAATATAGATACAAGAGTGGCATTTCATCCAGGCTTGAATTAACTGATGCTGAGTTGGCTCTATCTACGGCTCAATCAAATTACCTTGAAGCAGTGTATGACTATCTGGCTGCAAGTATAGCCCTTGATAAAATCAAAGGAAAAATTGAATTATAGTTACATTAATCAGTGAGTTGACTAAACACTCCCTTTTAGTCAAAGGACTTCTAAGCAACCCTTAGGAGTCCTGTTATTTTTCGGTATTGCCGTTTCTCCCTGTGCTTACCACTTCCCAAGCATTACATACTAATTATTAGCACGGCTTAACAATACCTGCTTGCTCTGGTTGCTACTTTCATCGATATATTCTGTTGTTTACCGGTGCCATTATCTTTTAGCGAACTAAAGTTTATCATTAAGGCGTTAGCACACTATTATTCGAAAAAAAATTAATCTATGAAGATTACATAGAACAGAAACCCCACATTAACGGCTGCAAAATAATCATCATCAAATCAAAATTCTTTTAATGCTAAAACATCTCAACGTAAATCGCTTCATGAGTGCAATACTCGTGTGTATCACATTTTTGTTTTCCCAATGCAATGACGAAGAGGTTCTCCCACAGGACGAGATTAATGACCCTACTATTTCAGCAACTGCAACCAATGACTGTGGTTGTACTTATACCGTTCCCGTATCGACAAAGACAAGTACTGTTGACGGGAAAACCTTAGGTATAAAACCAGGTAATGTAATTTGCTTGAAAGGTGGGGCAACATACGGAAATATTGTATTTAAAAACATCAGAGGAACTGCATCAGCTCCTGTTGTTATAAAAAACTGTGGTGGCACGGTTACTATAAATGGAACTGGAACATACTTTGGTATAAAAACACAGCTTAGCTCGTTCTTCAGAATCACAGGAGGTACCGGAACTACTTATGGAATTAAAGTAAATGGTGGTCACCATAGCGTTACCCTTGAATACTTAACTACCAATGTTGAGTTTGATCATGTTGAAGTTGCCAATTCGGGTTTCTCCGGAATTATGGCGAAGACAGATCCAAGTTGTGATGATGCTACTATTCGTGGTAACTTCGTTATGAAAGATGTTCGTCTTCACGATAATTATGTTCATGATACACAAGGAGAAGGATTTTATGTAGGTCATACATTTTGGAGCAAGGGCGTTAATACTTCTTGCGGAGTACGTTATCCTCACCCTATTGAAGGACTCAAAATATATAATAACGTGGTGAGGAACTCTGGTTGGGAAGCCATCCAGGTAGGCTCAACACCATCGGGCTCTGAAGTATATAATAATAAGATTTACAACTACGGGGTTAAAAATGAATTGTATCAGAATCACGGTGTACAATTTAGCGAAGCAGGCATTGGCAAGTTTTACGGCAACTTCATTAAAGGTGGCAAAGGCAATGCGGTTATGATTATCGGTAACCCTCAAAACTTTGTACATGACAACGTAATAATAAACGCTGGTGAAGATGGGATCTTCTGTGAAGATCGCAGCATAGGCGCAGGTTTTCATTTCGTTAATAACACGATAATAAATCCGGGTGGTAATGGAATCCGTATCTATGCAGATGAAGTAAAGATGAACTATGTTTATAACAACCTGATTGTTAATCCAGGTGCTTATGCAAAAAATGGCGAGAAGGCTTTTATCTTTTTACTTAGCAAAGCAGTGCCTGTAAAAATGCTGAACAACTACCAGACGAGGGACATTAGCTCTCTAAAATTTGCGAGCCCTTCCAGTGATAATTTTGCGCTCACAAGTTCTTCTCCTGTTGTTAATAAAGGCACAAGCATCTCTACATTAAATATTCCTGTAGATTATATTCAGAAGCCACGTTTAAAAGGCACCGCTTATGACATCGGAGCTTATGAACTTCAATAAGTAAGTATAATTTTATTGCGAGTCCAGGTCTGCGCTTATAACGCAGACCTTTTTTATATATCCATAGATGCAGAATCTTACATTAAAACATTGCCCATCAATATTATTAAACATATATTATCGCCTAAGATATATTTCACAGCATGAGAGATTTCAATATCAACAGAAGACTTTTTCTAAAGGGCGCAACAGCTTCCCTCGCGTTAACCACGTTCGCTGCCTATGGAACTGATATAATTAATCCCGCAAAATCTATTAGAGTGGGTTTAATCGGCTGTGGCTGGTATGGCAAAAGCGACCTGTTTCGATTAATACAAGTGGTGCCTGTTGAAGTAGTTGCGCTATGCGACCCTGATAAGAACATGCTGAACAAGGCAGGAGCCCTTGTAAAAGAACGAATGAGTCTTTCTAAAACACCCTTGTTGTATAGCGACTATAGAAAGATGCTCTCCAACCATAAATTCGATATTGTTCTGATAGGAACACCAGACCATTGGCATGCACTCACAGCAATAGAAGCAATGAAAGCAGGAGCTCATGTATATGTTCAAAAACCAATAAGTGTTGATGTAATAGAAGGCGAAGCAATGCTTGCTGCTGCAAGAAAATATAACAGGGTAGTACAGGTAGGGTTGCAAAGAAGAAGCACACCTCATTGGATTGAAGCCAAACAAAATATTATCGATGCTGGTCTGTTAGGAAAAATATCTCATGTAGAAATGTGTTGCTATTACCACATGCGGTTAAACAACAAACTGCATCAGGAGCCAGTACCTGACTTTTTTGACTTCGACTTATGGACAGGACCCGCGCCTTTAAGAGCTTTTGATGGTCTGCCTCATGGAAGATGGAGATCGTTTACTGAATATGGAAATGGAATTGTAGGCGATATGTGCGTTCACATGTTCGATGCTGCCCGTTGGCTGTTAAACCTGGGTTGGCCGAAACGGATTACATCAACAGGGGGTATCTACGTACAAAAAGAAAGCAGTTCCGATATCTCAGATACGCAAACGGCAGTTTTTGAATACGATGAATTGAACTGCGTTTGGCAACACAGAACTTGGGGAACACCGGCAGATCCTGAATACCCCTGGGCTCTTAAAATATACGGAGATAAAGGAACCCTTGCCCTAAGTACAATGAAGTATGATTTTGTTCCTGACGGTGATGGTAATAAAATCCATAAAGATGTTTTGTATGAGAAAGAAAAGTATCCGGAAGATCTTAAAGAAGAACGAATCGAATTACAGGCTGCTCCTGCAACACGGGCGCACATGTTAAATTTCTTAAAAGCAATTGAAGACAAGGGAAGGCCCGTGGCCGATATTGAAGAAGGCCATATCTCTACAGCTTCCTGCATTCTTGCTAATTTGTCCATGAAGCTGGGAAGACCGTTGGTATACGATCCTAAAACGAAACAGGTAGTCGGCGATGCAGAGGCAACAGCCCTATTGAAACGTTCATATCGCGGGCCTTGGGAACATCCTGATCCCAATAAGGTTTAGTAACTACTTTTGATACCGTAATTCATTGCAAAGTACTTGAAAGTATTTGAAGCACTCAGCGTTTCTCAAAGTATTAGGAAGTATGGAAAAGTCTTTGAAAGTATTGGGAAAGTATTGGAGGAGACTTAGAGGAGAGTTAGAGGAGACTTAGAGGAGACTTGACAGCCAGCCCCCTCATATATCAAATTTAGTGTTTCAACCTTTAATACCGTACTCCTTAGGCAAATGCTTGATCTTAAGGTAGAGATATAAAGTCGGCCTCTTTTAAGACTACTACATACCAGAATATATACCGTTTAAAGGGCGCAAAAAGGGACGCATCGTTTAATTGATACTCAAGCGTCCCTTTTAAAGAAGTGCGCTTAAAACGCATTATAAAGCCTGAGGAGCCACGGTTGTTTTGCTAGGTTCATCAGCCGGGGGCCTGCTGCGCCACCAAAGTGCAAGTGACGAACCCGTGATGTTCATGGTAGGACCAAAAACTGCAGGTGCGAGGCCAACGGTAGCAAGTTTACCCATGGCTAAAGCTAACCCTGATGCGAGCCCGCCGTTCTGCAATCCTACTTCAATCGCTATAGTTCTACAATCTTTTTCTGCCATTCTGAAGAGCCGCCCACTCCAGTACCCTAATACATAACCTGATGTATTATGAATAAACGTAGCCAGGATCAACAAAGGTCCTACGGTTAGCAATCCATCTCTTCCGGCAGAAGTTATAACTACGATGATTAGCGCGATACTGATCATCGATACCAGTGGCATCACTTTATCCAATGCCTTAAACCTTCCATGAAGGAAGTGATTGAAGATTAACCCTGCTCCTACAGGTATGATTATGATTTTAGTTATATCCCATACCATTGCCCAGAAATCTACTTCTACATATTGTCCCGCCAGCAAGTTCATATAGAAAGGTGTCATTATCGGGGCCATTAATGTGGCGATAGCAGTAAGTGTAACAGAGAGCGCTAAATTTGCTCTTGCAAGGTATGACATCACATTGGAGGCCAAACCACTCGGGCAACTGCCTACAAGAATAATTCCTGCGGCTACCTCGGCAGGAAAACTAAAAAGTTTGGTAAGCCCCCACCCTACAAAAGGCATGATAGAATATTGACAAACAATACCCAGCAATACGCCTTTTGGCATATGAAGCACGCCTTCAAAATCTTTCCAGCTTAGCGCTGCTCCCATACCAAACATAATGAGTTGCAGAAGCGGTACAATTAAGGTTGAGAATTTAAAGCTACCGATCTGAATGAAATATTGCGGATAATACATTGAAAGACTTACCGCTGCAAAAATCATTATTGTGTACGAGTAGCCTTTCAATATTTCATTGCCTCGGAAAGCCAACGCCAGGGAAACAAAAAATAACATCAGTAACCATCCTGCATATGCATGATGCGCCTGCATGGTAACAAGAATGTAGGCAAGTAAGAATACAATAGCAGCTATATACCAGGTTCTATATGTTCCGTTCATTTAAGTTGTATGTTAAACACTCATAATAAATGATGAAGCGCAGATGTAAAACTTGTTAACTCCATAGTCTGTCCCATGAACGATCTTTATCCCACTCAGGTGTTGGCGCAAAATAATTTTTATTCTCAGGATCAAGATGCGCCTTTACTACTTCATCATTTAGCTCTACACCAAGGCCTGGACTTTCAGGAACAATAGCAAATCCTTTTTCAACCATCGGCTTTTTCGTTTTCACCAGATTCATCCAGTAATCCACGTCTACCGAGTGATGCTCGAGTGCCATAAAATTTTGTGTTGCTGCTGCGCAATGTACATTGGCCATAAATGACACTGGAGTTCCTGCAAAGTGCATTGCCATGGCAACGCCCCTTTCCTCGGCGTAATCCCCGATTTTCTTGGTTTCGAGAAGGCCACCCGAAGTAGCAAGATCAGGATGAACAATATCTACTGCGTGCGTATCAATAAGCTTGATAAATTCTTCTTTCAGATAAATATCTTCACCTGTTAACGTTGGTGTTTCAATAGCATCGGTAATCTGTCTCCATTGATCCGTAAATTTCCAGGGAATCAAATCTTCAAGCCAGGCAAGGCGGTATTTCTCTACTGCCCTGCCGAGACGTATGGCATTGTTATGATCAAAATGGCCGTAATGGTCAGACGCTAACGGAATCTCATAACCCATCTTTTCACGGACCAACGCAATACGTTGTGTAAGGATATCGAGGCCTTTGTCAGTTATTTGAACCTGGGTAAAAGGATGCTCTGTTCCTCCATATGTCATTGGTTCATTTGTCCATTGCCGTCCAATATCCCAAAAGTTGCTATTGCTTGTTGTTCCAGGTATGCCCTTCAGTAATTCAATACCGAAATCCATTTTCATAAAGGTAAATCCTTCTTCGTTAAGACGTCGGTTAATTCGCGCCACAAAATCTGCTTCATTTTCACCTTCCGGTGTATCTGCATATAAACGAACTTTATCCCTGTACTTTCCTCCAAGGAGCTGGTAGCAAGGAACGTTATACGCCTTTCCGGCAAGATCCCACAACGCCATTTCAACACCACATACGCCGCCACCTTGCCTTCCATGAAAACCAAATTGTTTTATGCGCTTAAAGATCATTTCTACATTACAAGGGTTCATCCCAACAATACGGCTCTTTAAAAACATTGCATATCTCCATGAGGCACCGTCTCTTACTTCTCCAAGACCATAAATTCCCTGATTCGTATCAATACGAATAACAGGACACCGCGCATAGCCATTCATTACAACAGCATATCGCATATCCGTAATGCGTAAATCAGAAGGTGACGAATTCCTGTTAACTTTTGATGTAGATTGAGCAATGGTATCTTCCATTGAACTAAACATAAACCCACTTAGCATCATCCCTCCCAGCGCAGATTTCTTAAAGAACTCCCTGCGTCCATTCTCTTTCTGCTGGCCCTGGTGTTCATCAGGGCTAATAATTTCATCCCGAACAGGATCTTTCACTCCTAACTTATTTAACATTTTCTGAGATGGTGTTTTCATGTCTGTATTGGTTTTGTTTAGGTACTTGAATACTACTAGTGGGATAGTAGTTTTACTGCAAAAAATATTAAACCTTTTTACCAGGTTCTCTTCTTCATAAACTCGTCAAGCTCCTGGCGCGTCATTGGAAGCTTTGAAGTATTTTGATCTAGCCAACTTAAGAAGTCCTTTTTAATTGGATCACTCCATTGTTGATCGATTTCTCCAGGAGTATACTTTCCCTCACGCAGCCGTTGGTGTCCAAACTGATCGCGTAAAGCAATAAATTCTGCGTTAAGAACAACATCTTCTACAAGATGCGCAGGAATAAAAACAACACCTCCCTTTTTTGCTAAAATAGCATCACCTGGCAAAACGGTAGCCCTGCCGATACGAATCGGAACATTTATTCCACCCAACATCATTTCTTGTATATAAGAAGGGTCATAACCTTTCACCCAAGCATTAAATCCATCAATTTTTTCAAGACCTTCTGCGTCCCTGACAGAACCATAAAAGATCACCCCATTTTTTGATTTTGCATAAATTGAATTTCCAAGATTGTCGCCAATAAGGGTTCCATCTACAATCTTGCCGTAACTATCCGCAACATAGATGTCACCAGGCTTCAGCATATCTATTGGCCATGAGTTGAAATTTCCAATGCGGCCTTCGGCTTTACCTTTTTCTCTGATCAATTTATCAAAGTCAGTTCTTTTGGGCAGGTATTGAACAGTAAGGGCACGTCCTACCAAAACCTTTTCTGGTTTTAACACCATCCAGTCACCCTCAAATTGATTATTATAACCTGCATTGCGCAGTATACCCCAAGCTTCCTCGAGTGATATATTTTTAAGACGTTGCAAAAATTTATCTGGAACATTGGGTCTCCCATCTGGTAAACGATCACCTTTCCATTCGGGAGTCATACCAATTATTTGTTCCTTAGTCAACGCTACCTGCTGCGCGATAATCTGACAAAAAATGAAACTGAAAATCAACGCTAAATAAACTCTCTTCATAGTCTCAATGGTTGTTGTGCTTGATGTAGCTACATAGCTAAAAAAGTTAGGAATTTTTTAAGTTGGATTATTTGTTAAGAAATGTATCAGCCTTATCCTTAAGGACTGATACATTTTTAAATTATAGGCTATCCCACCATACATGGGTGTCTAAATTGTCTGGTCCCATTTTGTCCGTAGCTCGTTTTACATTTTCATTGTTGACTGATATCTCTGAATTAGGGTATGTTATTCTCCTGATAAAACTTCCAGTAATAGTTTTTCCAGGATACGGATTAGGTGCTAACTGAGGAAATCCGCTTCTCCTGAAATTCGCAAAAGTTTCTGGTGCGTTCATAAACGAAGCGATCCAATATTGCGTATTAATCTGTTCAAGTGCTGTAGCCTCAACCAATGGATTGTTATCAAGATAAGGTTGGATCGATGCCTCAGGTACAGCTGCACCTACATCATAGGTGGCAAGTTGCTCCATGTGTGCTCGTACTCCTTTTTGATAATAATCTTCTGCTGTACCAGTGGTAATCCAACCCCTGTATCTTGCCTCAGCCAAGAGCAATTGCGTTTGTGCATATGTAACAAGAAACATAGGTGCATCTCTCTTTGCCATACGCCTGCGATCAACCTGACTAAAGTCATAGAAGCTTTTTAAACCTAAAGCTGTTACTGCATTTTTTATAGTGCTTCCATCATATCCCATAGGCATACCAACCTGATCGGCAGCCGCCTTGGTAGACCTGTCTACAGTTTGTTCCGCACCTGACGATGCTCCTTTGTAGCGTATCGCGATTGACTCCAAGCGTGGATCATTCGTGCTCTTCAATTGATTAACAAATGGAGCTGCTAGATAAAAACTTGAAGATTCGGATCCATTCAACGTATTGCCTAACGTATTAGGGTAATTAGCATCATGCTTTATAAGCGCATTATCTGCATTGGAAGTCATGACACCTCCCTGAAAAGCAGCTTGCACCGCTAAGGCTGCCCTATCAGGAGCAACTTTGCTCAAGCGCATTCCCGCACGTAACAGCAGCGAATAGCCAAATCGCTTCCATTTAGCCATATCACCACCAAATAGAAGATCTATAGGTTCCGGATTACCTGTTGTTGTTATGGCAGCGGAAGCTTCCGTTAATTCTTTAATAATATCAGTATAGATATTCTCCTGTGGATCATATTCAGGAAAGAGGTTCGCCCTGTTGGGATAAGCTTGCCCAGCTTGAAAATATGGGATATCTCCATAAGTATCAGTCAGAACCATAAATCCATAAGCCTGGAAAATGCGACTCATGTTATACAAGTTGCTTCGCTCTGGCGATCCCTGGGTAAGCCGTATTACATCCCTCGTATTTCTGATTACGTTACGGTAGTAATTTTGCCATAATCTTGATGATGCATCACGGTTATCCTGGTTGTAATTTCCGCCTGACACCACACCTGAATTTGGTGTTACTAGCTGTTGAACGATAGCCATGTCATAAATAATCGGAGTACCACCACCATCACCGGTGTAAAAAGAGGAGTTGATGACCGCAAAATTTAACTGAAGAATCGGATTAAGCTCTGTCGCATTTACTTTGCTTGTATTAAGCTCATCGAAACCATTATCGCAAGAGGTGGTTATGCACAGAGACAAAACCACTATATTATATATAATTAATTTTCTCATGTTGCTCAAATTATAATTTAACGTTCAAATTGAATCCCATGCTTCTTGTTGTAGGAAGTCCCGTTGACTCCATACCAACAAGATTGTCGGAGCTATACCCAAAACTTTCCGGGTCGATATTAGGAACCCACTTCTTCAACATCAACACATTGTTTGCTACAAAACTCAGTCTTACAGATTTTATAGGGAATTGCTGTGGTAAGAATCGTGTAAAGTCATAACCGAGTGTAATCTGGCGCAACTTCCAGTAGCCAGAGTTATACACAATGGGTTCAATTAATTGTTGAGACCGTACTACTTCCCAATAAGTTTGAACAGGTGCAGCAACGGTATTAGGTTCTCCAGTTACTGTTACACCTTGTCCTATTACGCCACCTTCTCTCCCTTCAAGCGTCATCTTATGTAGTCCATGACGAACCGCATTAAAGTTAGTACCAGAAATCATCTTGCCGCCGAGCTTGAAGTCAATGAGTACAGAAAGGTTTATCCCTTTGTATGTAAAGTTATTGGTAAAGCCTCCTACCCATTTTGGCAGTGCGCTTCCAAAGTAAACAAGATCATTGGTACGTAATGGAAGACCGTTTGATCCAAAAATCTTTCTTCCCTGATCATCTCTTCTAAAGCCAAAGCCTGCAAGTTGACCCATTTCTTCTCCAACAACTTGTCTTAATTCACCATTAAATATGTGCGTACCTACTGTAATTCTCTCACCTGGTGTATCAGTAATAAGACTTAGCACTTTGGTGATGTTATATGCACCGTTGGCTGTAAATTCCCAGGTAAAATTGTTTGTTTCAAAAGGCACAAGATTAACCATTGCTTCAATGCCTCTGTTTCTGCTTTTACCACTATTAATACGTTGGTCTACATAACCAGATGCATCAGAAATTTGAGCCTGAACAATTTGATCAGTAGTAAGTTTATTATAAGCAGCAATGTCAACACCTACTCTGTTATTAAAGAGTTTTAACTCAAGGCCTACTTCAACTTCTTCAGAAGTCATTGGTCTTAAATTAGGATTATACAGTGTAGTGCTCAGTGCAGCACCAAGTGGAAGAAGCGCACCTGTTGGACTTGGAGCAAGATTAGCATTTGGTCCAAAAAACTGCACATTAGAATAAGGAGGTACATCGGTATCACTACCTACCTTGGCATACGCCGCTCTTAGCTTACCAAAAGATAGCCATGATGGTGCTTCAAACGACTCTGTAAATGCATAAGCTGCAGTAACGGAAGGATATAAGATACTTCTGTTAGCTGGAGAAAGGGTTGAGAACCAGTCATTCCTCAATGTTCCTGTCAAGAACAAGAACTGCTTGTAGGATACTTCAGCAGATCCGTACAAAGAGTTAACACCACGTTCAATCCTATCATAAAGAGGGTCCTTACCTCGTCCGTTCTGTACTGTATACAAATCTTTAACGATAAAGTCAGTAACCTGAACACTATTCAGATCAGAACGCCTTCTCATTTGATTTCCACCAAAGTTTACATTAACCCCGAAGTCACCAAAGTTACGGGTAGCGGTTACGAGAAAGTCTGCGTTTATTTCTCTAAATCTTCTTTGTTCCTGGGTGTAAATACCATTTACGTATCCTAAAGGAGCCGGTCCTCGGGAAGCTTGTCCTGTAGGGAAGTTATTGTAGTCTTGATCACGAGACCAGTAATCCTGGCCTATACGACCTTGTACAGACAACCATGGAAGGATATCATATTTAATAGCAATATTTCCAAAGATCCTATCTCTGCGGATGTTTTGGAATTGCTCAGCCAATGTCCAGTAAGGATTTGTACGGTTCATAAACCGTGAGTAAGGGTACTCGTTTCCTTGAGCGTTGTACTTCTTGGCATCCAATAACCACAGTGGCATCGAGTTAGCTAGATTGTATAAAGACACCGGTATTGTGTTATCCTGTTGTCCAACATTAGGAGCATTTTTATTATACTCATTAGAGTAGTTGATGTTTCCTGTAAAGCTTAACCGCTCCGAAAGTTTATGTTCAAAACCAAGATTAACAGTTCTTCGTGTAAAAGAGTTGTTAGGTACTATACCTTTGCTGTCAAGATTAGAGAGTGAAAGGTTAAATCCTCCTTTATCTCCGCCAGACGATAATGTAATTGTATTAGTAAGATTCTGACCATGCCTGAAAAACTTCTTTATAATGTTCCGTTGAGGTACATAAGGAACTTCAACTCCATCAAATAGTATTTGCGTCATGCCGGGCTGAAACTTCTCCCCGAAAGACCATTGACCAGATGTTGGATTGGGCGTTGTTGGGCGAACTCCATTTTCACCCTGGCCATATTGGTACTGATAATCCGTAAAATCCAAGGGAGTTTCATTTGTATAATTCATGTTATACGTTATTCCAATACCTCGGCTTTCACCTTTTGTTTTGGTTGTAATCATAATTACACCATCCTTCGCACGTGACCCGTACAACGCAGCTGCTGCCGCACCTTTTAGAATCGTCATACTTTCGATGTCATCGGGGTTAATGCTTTGAAGACCATCACCACCGTCAGAAGTATTTCCATTACCACCACCGCCTCCTCGTACACCTAAGGAACCATCGGAACCGAGGTTGTTTGGGTTTGTTCCAAAATTTGTATTATCAATGGGAACACCGTTGACAACAATCAGTGGATTATTTTGTCCTGATATGGATGATTGTCCGCGAATACGAATCTTAGAAGTTCCCCCAGGGCCGGTACCCAAGGCAGAGATGCTAACGCCTGCAATCTTGCCCTGCAGAGCGTTCATAACGTTAGGTGTTCTGTTAATGGCTAGTTCATCCGAATTCACTTTTGCTGTAGCATAACCAAGGCTTTTGGTCGACTTCTCAATACCCAAAGCAGTTACCACAATTTCACCCAGTGACCGTACATCTGGCTCTAAAGCAACATCTATTACTGTACGATTTCCAACAACTACTTCTTTAGAAGCATAACCTACAAATGAAAAAACAAGAACGGCACTCTCATTATCTACTGCAATCGTGTACTTTCCGTCAGTGTCAGTAGAAGCCCCTACAGAGGTTCCTTTGACAATGATGTTCACGCCAGGAAAGGCTACTCCTGACTCATCAGTCACCGTACCAGTAATAGTAATTGCAGAATAGTAGTTATTAGAGTTACCATCTTCCTCTAATCCATGAAGCACATCAAATGCTTCAGTTAATGATGTAAACGAGATGTTAGGGGAAGTAAGCGTAGAAGCTGATGTTGTTTGAAAATCACTCAAGCTTGTCATTGCCTTCGCTTTTGTAATCACATAAAATGAATCCCCTGCCTTTTTATAATGTAGATCAGTATCTTGAAGCAAGGCTTTTAAAACATCTTCCACAGTTTTATAAGAAGCTATGTCAAGGTTGACCTTTCGCCCTTCTACCCACTCGTCTTTATAGGCAATTGAGATGTGAAAAACCTTTTCCACCTCTTCCAGGCTCTCTTTTAGAGAATTAGAGCCAAAGTGCTTTTCTTTTGTTCGCCAAGTTTCATGCGCTGATGCATACACTTCAGGCGACTGTGCTGTCCCTTGGTACAAGATCAGCAGGAATACACTAATTAATAAGTAACAATTTTTCATAGTTGTTTGGGTTAAGTTTAGTTTAGTTACTTCTATTCGTACATTACATATCCGGTTGGTTTTCTTTCGACTTTTATTTGAAATGATTGTGCTATCTGTTGAATTAAACTTTCTACATTGGTAATGGGCATAGATCCGGAGACAGTTTGATTCAGTAGTCGCTCATCATTTACAGTAACTTCTACACCGTAGTTCATACGTAGCATGCTTACCATTTCGCGCAGACTCGTGTGGTCTAGTATCAATTTATTCTCTGTCCATGCACTATATGTTTTTGGATTAACTTTCTTTTTACTGAAGCTTTTATTTTTGTATTCAATAAAATCACCAGGCTTCATCTCTATATTTTGAGAAGCATTCTGTTCTGATAATTGCAACTTAATCTTTCCTGAATTGAGTACTACTTTTGTTTCTTTGACTCGATGATAGACGTTAAATGAGGTGCCAAGCACTTCCACTGCCACTCCTTCTCCTGTAAGTACTTTAAAAGGTTTATTGTTCTTGAGATGAACCACCGAGAAAAAAGCCTCACCATCAAGCCACACTTCCCGGCTACCTTTTGATTCCCATTCATCAGAAAAACGGAGGGCTGAATTAGAATTCAAAATGACGGTAGAACTATCAGGAAGTTGAATCATTTTAGTCTCACCAAAAGCAGTATTATAGGTTGTTAAGTAAACGGATGATTGTATAAAGTAATAAGTGATTCCAAAAGAGATGAAGACTATGATAGAAGCTGCTATTTTTAGCAATAACCTTTTGCCTCGTTTCTTTGTCGGAACTTTACTTTCAGTATGTTCAAATAACTTAATATTATTCCATAAGGCACTAATATCATCATTTGAAAGGGAGTGTTGACTGAACCGTAAGTGTTTCAGAATTCGTTTTGCTTCTTCTACGTGTTCTTTCTTCTCTGGATGATCTGCCAGCCAGCTTGTCCAAAATGCTATTGTTCTTTCATTTGGTGTAAGTACCCATGAACGAAAGAATTCATCATTGACAAAGTCCTCTTCTGAAAAGAGTGAGTAATCCTTCACGATATCTATTAAAGTTTAGATCTTATCATATAAGAGAGCCTTACACAAACGTTCTCATCATTTTTAATCAATTATTTTTTTTTAAAAAAAAAGAATTTAATTAAAGAGATGCCTTTCCGGGTTTGAAAACGAAAAAGGGATAACGCTGAAATGAAATTTTCAGAACACACCATTAACAAATTTGAGAGGGGACGCTTATCGATTACCCTTGAGTGTAATCCGCAGGGCTTCTATTGCTTTTGCTACAAGATTATAAACTGATTCAACCGACATTTCCATCACCGAAGCCACATCCTTGCAGCTTAAATCATTGTAGAATCGAAGGAAGATTACTTCACGCTGGCGTTTTGTTAAGGTTGCAATAGCACGTTTGAGTTTGGTAAACTGTTCTACTGTAGTTTCTTGCAACACAATGGAATCCTCAATAGAAGACAGAATTTCGAAAGACTGATCCCCATTATTAATAAGGATAAATGTCTGTTTTCTTTTGTTTATGATTTTGTTAACCAGTAACCTTCTAAAAGATTTATAGAGATAAGAATTTACTACATCAACATCAGCGACCTCACTCCGCTTTGACCAAAGTCTACCAAACAACTCCTGTAAAGTATCAAGCACAAGCTCTCTGTCGTAACAGGTGTGCATTCCATAATTAAAGAGACGTTGAACGTACTTCTTATACAAAATGGAAAAAGCAAGATCATTTCCCTGCTTAAATCTTTGCCAAAGAACGCTATCTCCAAGTTTTGCAGATTCATCCTGAAGAGGTAAAGAATCCTGTTTAAGTTCGGTTAAAGGGTAATTTGCGAACATTGGGAAGTTTGTTTGGGATAACCGAATTTAATAAAAATATCGATTCCGAAAACGTTTGTTTAGGAATATCTTTAAAATAATTTTGCGGTTACTATTCGGTTTGCGGTGCAAAATCAGACCGGAATACTACTTAGAGTATCATCATGCAGCCAATTGTATTATAATTGCAATTTAAGAAGATAGAATGCTAGACTTCGGGGAAGCAAAAATCAGTAAGCTGATTATCCATAAAGTAGGAAACAAAATATTGGAGGATGGGGTGCAACTTTCTGATGAAATTGTAGACGTTTCAATGCAGCCAGAGTTATCAAAAGTACTTCACTCCTATTTTCTGTCTCCATTTAAAGAGCCAATATATTATAATTTTCATCACGTCACTTCCCTCGACTTAAATGAGGTCTACACGATAGCAATGACAATGTTCGACTCGGCAACCTCATTTGTAGAAAAGTCTAAAGACCTGGCGAACATTCTTTATGAATACTCTGACCATCCAAAGATAAAAACAGGTGAACTTTACATTGTACACTTCGAAGATTGCAATTTCAAAAACGAATTTGTCGATGCTATCGGAATATTTAAATCAGAGAATAAGGACACGTTTCTAAAGATACTCGAAGAAGAAACACAATATTTTGTTGAACACGATAACGGTGTCAATATAAAACGTCTTGAAAAAGGTTGCCTTATCCTTAATATGGACCAGGCGGAAGGTTATCGCGTATGTGTAGTTGATAACCAAAACTCAGGTGAGGCACAATACTGGAAGGACCAGTTTCTGAAGTTAAAGCCGGTTGCTGACAATTATTATCAAACTCAAAATTACTTGAGCCTTGCTAAAGATTTCGTAACAAGTCGTTTGGATGAAGACTTTGAAGTTACGAAGGCTGACCAGATAGACTATCTCAATCGATCTATAGCTTACTTTAAAAAGAATGAACAGTTCGATGAGCAGGAGTTTGCATCTTCCGTCTTTGAGCACCAGGAGGTGATTCAATCTTTTAAGAAATTTAAGAATGAGTTTCAGGACGAAAATGATATACATATTGTCAGCGAATTTGACATCTCATCGTCTGCTGTAAAGAGACAATCGCGTGTTTTTAAAAGCGTTCTCAAACTTGATAGAAACTTTCACATTTACATTCATGGAGATAAAAACCTTATAGAAAAGGGAATCGAGGAGGATGGCAGAAAATTTTATAAAATATACTATAATGAAGAGTCATAGTTTATTTAAGTTGTTATTCAATTACTAACACCTGGCTTATTACTATGAAATACTTTCAGAAAGAGATTACCCTCCCGCCTTACAAACGAGGCTTTCATCTTATTACCTCTATTATAGAAAAAGCAATTCCCGAGCTACAGGAAATAAATGTGGGCCAATTACAAGTATTTATTAAACATACATCAGCAAGCCTAACGGTCAATGAGAATGCTGACCCTACTGTGCGAGCTGACTTTGAAAGTCATTTTAATAAAATTGTTCCTGAGAATGCCTCTTATTATAAACATACTACAGAAGGTTCCGATGAT
Source organism: Chryseosolibacter indicum (assembly GCF_018598585.1). Taxonomy (GTDB): domain Bacteria; phylum Bacteroidota; class Bacteroidia; order Cytophagales; family Cyclobacteriaceae; genus Chryseosolibacter; species Chryseosolibacter indicus. The sequence goes on along the minus strand of NZ_JAHESD010000018.1, from coordinate 28,091 downwards.
ATGCCAGCTCACTTGAAAGCTTCGTTGTTAGGGAGTATGGTAACTTTACCAATTACAAGAGGCCGACTAAATATTGGCACCTGGCAAGGTATCTACTTATGCGAACATAGAGATTATGGTGGAGAGCGCGATCTTGTTATTTCCGCTTTTGGTAATTAACTGCAACGTAATGGTTCTTTGTTCTTATTTAAGCTGTAGCGAGCTGTTATAATAAAACATCCCCGATTTGCGATAAGGTGCAAGCTGCTCATATCCTATTACTGATGCTTTAATTGCTTTAAGAGGAATAAAGTATAATTCTTTAGGATCATCTGGATCTCCATCTACACCAAGTATATAATATGGATCCAGATTTCTCTCTAAACAATACTGCACGAATAAATTGAGATCGCTGACATGAATAGTTGTGTCTTTGTTGGCAGAAGCAAGATAAAAACACTTAACTGCCAACTTTAAATTTACGTCCTTTTGTCTATACTCAAACCTTAGGTCAGGATTACCCATTTCAATATTCTCAGTATTCCTATACATTAATTGAAAATAAAGCGGATCAAAGAGTGTAATGACAAAGTTTTCAAACAAATGTTGACTCTCCTGATATCGGTCTTTTTTCCTTCTCTTAGATAAATTCGTAATACGCTTACCCGTTGTCGACTGAAAATCGCTTGGTTCACCTGATTTCCTCTTCATTAAGATCACCAGTATAATTATAAAAACAGCAAATCCGATTAAGCCGTACAAGAGAGCTGTAGGAATTGTTACAGTATCGCCCAGAGATTGCTTAGCCACAGCCTCAACGTTTGAAATTGCAGAATCAAGTAATTGTTTAGGTTCTTCTTCTTCTGCTACTTCTTTGACAGAAGGTTTTGATGAAGTAGTATCAATTTTCACTAACGTTGTATCAGTCGAAGCACTTTCTTTTTTCGTTTCAATATTAAAAGAAGCACCTGACTTTACAGCGCCGGCAAGGGGCTCTCCTAAAGGTAATGTAAACCTCTGTTTACGGTCGGTGTCGGAATCACTCTCCCCTACAATTCTATATCTACCATTTTCTTTACTAAAAAGTAGATACGATGTGAAGCTCTTCCACTGCGAGTCTAGATACACCTCTTTTTTAAAATCGCATTTAACTACTCCTCTGGCATATGGAGTAAAAACAAGGCCTGATACAATACGTTGTTTTGCATCCCTATTCTTTTGAAAGAATTCCTTCTTAAGCTCAATACTCTGTTGCTTAGTAAGATTAGCTGCATAAAACAATAATTGCTCTGCATACACTCTTTCAAAAGCTTTCGAACTTCTAACATTATTGGCATAATTCCATTCCTTAATTAATGCTTCTAGCTCTCTTGTATTAATAGAGACTTCTTGAGCATGGCTTTTAAAGGATAAGAAAGATAAAATACATATGACAATTACATGATTAATTGTCGCTTTAAGATACATGAAACTACTTCTTTGTTTAACGAAGCAAGTATTAAAAATTATACCTGATTCAAAGCTCCGATGATGTAAGGGCTTTTCCTTCGACCAATTGCCGGATGAATGGCTATGGATTGCTGAACAAGCAAAGGTGATACGCTTTACTTGTGTAATTAACGGACAGTGTCAAGGAAAGAAAGAGACACTAAACAAGTAAAATGGCATCTACGACATTGCTGCTTTGGCACAAAGTTTTAAGCATGGCTCTAAAACATATTAATACACTCAATTTATGAACAATTTCTTTCGCGCCCTTATTGCAGGATACGGAGCCAAAAAACTAGGAGGCGGATGTTTCGGCACCATAATCGTCTTCATTATTATATGGGTTGCATTAGGACAGTGTCAATAATACTTTACTTTACAAGCTTTTACTGTAATAACCTTACTTAATAATCTTACAACATCATTTGACGGAAGTTATATGAGTAGTGACTTATGGAGTTATTCCTTATAAAGCATTACTGCAGATGACCGCAGAACTAATAGTAGGTAATACTGTATGAAGATGGTGTGGGGTGTAGTAGTAGTTGAAGGTAAGAAAACTGTTTCTCTTACCTGACAAACCTGTAAGTAAACTTTAGCAGAAAAATATTGTGAGCCTTATCCGGGAAGTAAAAATTGTAGCCCTCTGTCATACTACCAGTCTTGCTATAAAACTCTCCGTTTACTTCCTGAGACCAGACAAGGAACACAACCGATCCTGGAACATACTCCCATCGCATAACAAGATTAGACCTAAACTGGCCTATATTAAAATCGGGTTTATCAAATGTAAAATCTGTTACTCCATCAAGATCATCATCAACATGATAAACATCTTCCTTCATCGTCATTCCATTGTGTGGTAAGTAAGCAAAACGGTCATTATAACGAGAGGCGCTTCCATTAATTATACCTTTATACTTAGTATATCTTCCTGATGTACCAAAAGGTTGTCCGTAATATTGTATTGAAAGATCTGGTGTAACCATATATGTCATTCTTACAGTTACACGTGCAATTGTTTGGTTTAACTCAGCAACAACGAATTTCTGACCGTACTCACTATCGCCTGTGGCCACGTACTGCATTTGATTCCTGTTTTTACTAATACTCGGTGAAACAGTTATCCGAAAAGCATTTATAGGTGTATAATTTAAATTAACATTTACAGTAGTACTTTTCATGTAGTTTTCGAAGCCTCGTTTCCATTGTGGCTCTATATCGGCGCTCAGTTTTTTCCTTCTATCAGTGGCCAGCGAAAACCAATAAGTAAAGTTTCCAGGATAACGAATTGAAGGACCACCCCTTAGATCGGCATTGGATATTCCATGTGTCGTATACGAAGTTCCGGCACTAAAATTCCAGAAATTCTTAAACTCAAGATTAGCATTTAACTCATAACCATGGCCGATATTTTTCCAATCAAAATCCCAATCCTGCCACTGCACTAAACTGTAACGCATAGATCTAAAGATTCCAACAGGATTAAGCATACGGTACTCCATCCAAACCCATTCGGAATTCATGTCGGTTTGGGAAAGAAAGCCAATATCATTAAGCTCCAGTTCAGGAGAAAGCCACGTATACCCTACATCAAAAATAAGTTTACCACTTTTCTTTCCCAGCATCAACACCCCTCCCGTACCGGAAAGAGAAGTGAGCGTAGTGTCTACATTCTTATGATTATTGTCAGGGCGTTGAAAATACCGCTCAGAGGCCTTTTGCGTATTTGTAATTGCTTCAGTTGAACCACCTACATAACTCAAAACACCACGTGCATTAATAAAATATGTTCTATTCTTCCAATGATGAAGAAAGTCAACACCTGTTGTATATGCCTTATCGTGTAGCCAGTTCAGTCCTTTGTCTTCAATACGCCGGTTTGTGGCCGTAATCATTCCCCCAACTACTGTATTCCCCTTGTTTATATCCTGTTGTACGCGACCTACAAAATAGTTTGTAAGAGGTTCTACCATTTGTTTTTGCCTGTGTCCTAAACTATCAACACTAGCTCTTTCAGGTGCCGTTACGGATTCTAACAGTCCCCATGAAAATCCTTTCTTGTTCTTACCGGTAAGTTTTACTGCGCCAAGAATGGTGCTATTCTTCGTTGTTTTTACATATTCATCAGTATTATCCTCACCACTTTCATCTGTTTCTATTTCCCTCTGAGGAGTCCTCCCGATTCTTCTTGAATAGAATAGGTTGTTGCTATTAAAACTTACAATTGGAAAGTTTAAAGTATTATTACCTTCAATAAAGAATGGCCTTCTCTCTTCAAAGAAAAGCCGGAAGGCGGAAAGGTTAACCTGGGAAGGATCTGCTTCCACCTGTCCGAAGTCAGGATTTACGGATAAGTCGAGTGTAATATCACTTGTGATACCAATTTTTGCATCAACACCTACATCAACTCCCGAAGAGCTGCCCGTCATAAACGGATTTCCTTCCTCCTTTTCAAATCGCTCTGCCTTTGTTACAATATATGGAAGAACCTCCAGTTGTTTTTGTGGCTTAATTCCCTTAATACCTCTAAGCTCTGCAAAGAGATGAACCCATCCTGCCGCATCAGGTGGTATGTATTGAAAATTAGAAACTTCCTGATTTCTAAAAAAATGACGTTGAATCTGAAAACCCCATACAAGTTCCGGCTTGTCTGCAAACCTTAACTGACTTAAAGGTATTCGCAATTCAGCGATCCAACCCTCACTATTTATACTAGTTTTAAGATACCAGATAGGATCCCAATTTGCATCCCAGTTGTCTCCATTATTGGACACATATTCGTCTCCCTTAACACCGGAAACAGAAGAAGTAAAAGAGAAAGCTGTACGCTTATCGTTATAACTATCAATGTTAATTTCTACCCAATCTCCTTCAAAACCATCACGCCTGGACATACGACTAACTATCTTGCCTGGTTCCGGGTCTAAGTTTCTGAAGGCGATGTATAAATTCTTGTCGTCGTATAAAATCTTGAAGAATGTTTCTACTGAAGCCGGAGCCCCTGCATCTGGTAATTTTTGCCTGAATTGGCCGCCACCCCAAGGAACTTGCTCCCATGCTGCATCATTTAAGATACCATCAATTTTTGGAGGATCTCCTTCCAACCGTTTTGTGACGTAGCTTCTGACGCTATCCTGCTGGGCAAACAGCAACGCATCACTGCAAAAAAGCAGGAACAGAAAAAGAGGTATTCTTTTAGTCATGGGGTAGCGTCTTGAGTGTCAAAGTTAACAGTCAGTCCCCACAATTCGAACACGTTTTCTAACGCGACGTAAAAGAAATTGTTGTTTTTAGTTAAAAGATTAATTCAACTGGCCCTACCAACATCTGCTCCCCACAAAAAACAAAAGGGCTATAGCTTTTAGCTATAACCCCTTGCCTTCCCCTCAATCAATCCCAAAATCTTTATTCTAAAATTACATACCTATTTTTTGGTGCGCAGTATTCTCTCTTAATGATACTTCTTTTACATCAACATTATACCGAGCAATTAAATTGGTAATAACTGCTATTGCCTCTTCCTTACCAAAATAATCGTTCATATACCTAATGTGATTCACTGCCTCCTCAATTTCTTTTTTTGTCCATGCCTCAGCCTCACCTTCTTCATTAATCTCCTTCTGGAAATTACCCACAAAATGTTCTCCCCCACTACGGCACATTAACTTGATTAACTCGTTGATCAATGTCTGCTCCATGTTTACTCCTATCCGATGCGTTTAATATTTAATCTGTTCAAGTATTTCATCAATTTGAATGTTATACTTCTCCATCAAACCTCGTATCTGTACAATTGCATCGTTTTTATCGTACCGGGCGTTGATAGTCTTAAGGCTTATGAGAATAGCTTCTAAAGTTTGTTCATCAGAAGCTGTTTCCGTAATAACAGGAGCAAATGATTCAACTGAAGTCTTCTCCAACAGCTGTGTCATTTCCTGGATAATAGTATTATTCAATTCGACTGCTTCCATGCCATGGCCTAAAAAAATACTGTGCCTACAAAACCGGGAGTATGAAGGTTTAACTAAAACAAGTTAATTAACAACAGACTTCGTCAAAATAGTAAATTAGTATGCTCATAAATATGCCGGGTTTTGTGCAAGTGTTTCCTGGCTCTTGTTACGCCGCTCCCTCGGAATTGATAAAGCAATAATCACTTATTTTAAATTTGCTGCTACATCATCGGGCATGATTCAATTGAGAGGTAAAACCATCCAGATAGGAATTTCAAGTGTGCCTTGGGTTAAAAATTTAAACTAACAGAAGATTACACCAACTCATCTTGCTTCCGTTGAACGGCCTTCATACCAAGCGGATGATAAATTTGCTTAAGTGATCACGATCGAAAGTACTGTATTCAGAGGCATGCTAACTAATGCCCTTCCATCTCTGGCAGTGAAATAATCCTGCTATTGTTTAAAATATTTTCCTTACCTGTAAACCATTCAAAATAGTTTCTCCTTCAATCGCTTTAAAACCCAGAGTAATACCTCTTTTATCTTTAACCCAAATTTGAGTCTTGACAGCATACGCTGACTCAGGTACAAGATAATTGATTGTTGAAAGATTCTCTATTACTTGATGCCCATTAATGGTAACATTAAACGCTCTGTTTCCTTTTAAACCAGAGGTTGCATTATCATTATTACCAAGGTTGTAAACGAGTGCCTCCTTTACAGCCCCGCCGAGTAACTCGGCAAAATGTAACACTACTTCATAATAACCATCGGGCACATCAAGCTTAAACTCATTAATTCCTACGCGCTGTGTCTCGTATATGGGATCATACTCAGTATTAAGAATGTTTTTATCAGAACCATATTGCTGCCTCGCCTTATTTGCCGGCTCAAATACTTTCCCTCCTACATATCCCCAGCTTCCTTTCTCATAGGGCTTTTCTGGCAGCCACACTTGTTGCAATACAGGATCCGTAAAACACCTATTATCACCCAGGCTTACATTAATTTCTCTAAAAGGAAGTTTAACTGAAGTGAGCTGATGGGGTTGCAGTAAAAATTTGATCTCGACAAAATCGCTCACCCCTCCATCTTCTGTCTGCGCCACCAATTGGTTTATGCCATTTGTAAAGGGCACATCAAAGGTTACTACATTATTCACGGGTTTTCCTACCCCTACAACCTTACCGTTATTCGTCATTTTAATGCTGTTCTGCTGGTTGGTATAAACCTCGATTTGTTGCCTATTAATCAGACTATCTTCCGATACAGCAACACCACTTCTTAAAGTCCAGCCACGAGATCCTATTTTTAAAAATGGTTTCTTCAGCAAGAAGGCCTGGTAATAATAGTATGTATCCTTCGGATTTCGGTAAGAATCCAGAATGCCTTTATTGTTGATGTGAGGCATTGTCTCAGCACGGGTCTCTGAATTAAAGTCAGCAAGATTCCAAATCAAACCTCCGCTCACAAATGGTCTCCGTGCAATTGCCTCCTGGTATACCTTGTGGTAATAGGTTTCATACTCAACAGTCTTGTCAAAACGAATCGGAGCAAAACCTCGTATACGCGGATCACCATCTGCACCGTACTCAGTAATGATTACCGGCTTATGAGGAAATTCTTTATAGTGCTTGTCCAGAAATTCACCAAAGCCGTGAATGTTAGGACTGTACCATCCCTGGTATAAATTCCAACCTGCTACCATGGGAATATCAATAAGACCGAGACGTTTATACAAGTCGTAGTTGCCATGAAAAGCTGCCATGGTGTAACGCTCCTTGTCTTCCTTGCGCGTTAAACTATCCAACGTTTTCGCCAGCTTTACAACATTTTTAAAGTACACCTCCTGTCTCGGCTTATCGTTCGCAAAAGGCAAGCGAAGCAATACCTCGTTCATGTACGCCCAGCTTACAATACTTGGATGATTATAATTTTGCCTGATCATCTCAAGCTGCATGTTGACCGCATTATCAGTAAATGCTTTTGATTCCGTAATTGTATTTACTACAGGAATTTCAACTGATGTAAGGATACCAAGCCTGTCGCAAGCTTCCAATACTGCAGGGTCTTGCGGGTAATGTGCTATCCTTAAAAAGTTACCTCCCATCTCTTTCAATATCTCAACGTCCCTTACATGCAAAGCATCAGGAAGCGCATTTGCCATCAAGGGATAATCCTGATGACGCGATGTTCCCCAAAGTTTGCAGGGTTTTCCATTAAGAATAAAACCATTGTCTGCAGTAAATGAGTACCACCTGAAGCCAACAGGATTACTAACCTCATCATAAACTTCTTTTGTTTTAGCATCTGCAATGGTAGTTACCACTCTGTACAGGTAAGGATTTTCGGGACTCCATAATGTTGGATTTGCAACAGAAATATTACTATGATTAAAAGACGTGGTTGCCGTACCCTTCAGTTTTATTTTTGTTTCCTGTGAACTTATAAGCTGGCTTTCTCTATCAAATAAACGGTTTGTGATAAGAAGTGTCTTTTCGTTCGAAGATGTGTTTACAATTTTTCCTCCAACATTTGCAAGCGCTTTGCCCTCACTTACCGAGGGTGTAGTAACAAAAACACCATCAGAAGCAAAATTATCTACATCAAAGTGAACGGGACTATAGGCTTCAAGATAAACATCTCTATATATGCCTCCGAAGAAAGTGAAGTCAGCCGTTAATGGGGGAATGTCTTCGTTAAAAGCATTATTCACTTTTACCGCGATAACATTTAACGATTGGTCTGGCCTTAAATGTTCATTAATCTTTAGTCTGAACGAGGTGTATCCACCTTTATGTTCTCCTGCCAGTTTTCCATTTACAAAAACAGTAGCTACCTGGTTTACGCCTTCGAAATACAAATACAGCTCCTTGTTTCTAAGTGATGGAGACACATACAAAACTTTTTTATACCATGCATCGCCTCTGTAATACGAAGGCGTATCGTCAAGCACATCGTGTGTGTTATAACTGTGAGGAATGGAAATGGTAGTCCATTGTTGCAGTGTATCTTCAAGTTTACTTACGTCAAGGGAACCTCTATAAAAACTCCAACTGGTATTAAGAGATTGTCGCACACGTGTCTGACCTGAAACAAAAAATGGAATGAACAACAGAACAAGTAATACCTTTCGTAATATCATGTTTAAGTATTTAAAACCCAGATGCGCTAAAGTTAAATTGAAAGTATCCCAACTTATCCTGACAATAATAAGCTATTGAAATTTTATTTTTAGGAATAAAGTAAAAATTGCCGTCCGTTTTAATATTCCGCTGTCAAATTGCAGTGATGTTGCTATTACATGATAAGATTAAGGAAACAATTTAATTCGTTCTTCATATTTTACCTCTTCGTCTTCCCTTCTTGCAGATGCTGAATTTCTTTATTTTCGCCCGTGATTTTATTTACTTTTCGCCATCACGCTTTTAAATGCCTGACTACCACGCACACACATTCAAATGCTTCTGTATTTGGATTTGTATATCTACTTCTTCATTCACACAAGCTCAAAACATTTCTGAAGACTCCGTCAATGCCATTCTGAAAAACGCTCCTGCATTTACAATCTTTCAGGATAATTATTTTATCACGGGCATTCCGTTAAATGAAGAGATCACACGTCAAAGTGCTGATGTAAAATTTCAGATCAGTTTCAAGCACCGTCTTACAAATGCCGTGCTTCCTTTTAACACTTACCTTTTTCTCACTTACACACAACGCTCTTTTTGGAATGTATACGAATCCTCTAGTCCTTTCTCCGAAAGCAATTATAATCCAGGGCTTGGTTTAGGTAGATTAATCTTCAATAATCATGAATTTAAAGGAGCTGGCTCTGTGCTTATTGAACATGAATCGAACGGGAGAGACAGCATTTATTCCAGAAGCATAAATCGCGTAAGCTTTACTTATGCCCAAGTGTTACGGCAGAATTTGATTATTACAGGGCAGGCATGGATTCCCTTTTCCTATTCATCCAACTATCTAAAATATATTGGTTATGGAGAAGTTACAATCAACTGGCGAGTGCTACAGGAAAAACTGATATTTGATATGGCCGCCAGAAAAGGAACAGAGTGGGATTGGAAAGGCTCTATGCGAACACAGGTGAGTTACCGCCTCGGTAAAAAGGGGAATATTTACATCTCCATGCAATGGTTTAAAGGCTATGCGGAAAACCTTCTGAACTTCAAGCAACACACAAACATGCTTCGGCTAGGTATTAATTTAAAGCCCAGTAAATACTTCTTTTACTAGCTGTGGGAGCCCGGAAAGCTCGAACTTTTAAAAGGCGTAAAAACCGAAGAATTTAGGGGTTAAGCCGTATTTCAGTGGGGGTTGAGCCGTATCTGAGCCGTATATGAGCCGTATAAGGCCCCAAATTACGCTAAAAACGCAGCTTATACGGCTCATATACGGCTCAAGTATGGCTGATCTTGGGCTCAAGTGCCGGAACCACCCGGCTCAGGTAGTCCTTAAAAGCCATAAATCGTTGCGGTTAATTCCGGTATAACGTATTTGACCTGGGCTACATAGGTTGTTAAAATGTCGTCTTAAATAGGCCATTTTAAGCGTTAATGCTGCAGAGACTTGACCTCGCATGAAATACATGATTTTATGTGCTAACCCGCCTATACATCCCTCTGATTTACTTTCAAAATGCTTAGCTTCGCGGAAATTTTCTCATTTGTGCGTTACGATATTATAGTTGTTGGTGGCGGAATTGTAGGACTTGCCACAGCTTTAAAGCTCACCGAAAACCCGTCGTTAAAAGTTCTTGTAATAGAAAAGGAGAACGAGGTGGGCAAACATCAGACAGGCAATAACAGCGGTGTTATTCATTCAGGGCTTTATTATAAACCCGGTAGCTTGAAAGCAAGAAATTGCATTCATGGATACAACCTCCTTATCAACTTCTGCCAACAACATAACATACCCTATGAGCTTTGTGGTAAAATAGTAGTCGCGACCGAAGAGAGAGAATTACCCTTGCTTAAAAACCTGTATGAACGCGGGCAACAGAATGGCCTAACGGGATTTAAAATGCTAAAGCCCGAAGAGCTTAAAGAATATGAGCCGCATGTAACGGGCCTGGCCGGATTCTTTGTTCCTCAAACAGGAATTGTAGACTATAAGGTTGTAGCACAACATTATGCCGAGGAAATCAGAAAGCGTGGTGGTGAAATTGTTTTTGGGCAGCGTGTAGTGAATATAAAAATTGAAAACGCAGGTGTATTTGTTGAGACTGACAAGAGCTCTTATGAAAGTAAGTTGCTGGTAAACTGCGCAGGATTATATTCTGATAAGATTGCCGGACTTACAACCCGGGATGTGAATGTCAAGATCATTCCGTTCAGAGGTGAATACTATAAGCTAAGAGAAGACAAGGAGTATCTCGTCAAGAATCTTATTTACCCTGTGCCTGATCCTAATTTTCCTTTTCTTGGTGTTCACTTTACCAGAATGATGAGAGGCGGTGTTGAGGCAGGGCCTAATGCTGTGCTCGCATTTAGTCGTGAAGGATACAAGAAGTCTGATATTAATTTAAAAGAGCTTGGTGAATCTCTGGCCTGGCCGGGTTTTCAGAAAGTAGCAAAGAAATACTGGCGCACAGGACTTGGTGAAATGTACCGCTCTTTCTCAAAGGCAGCATTTACAAAAGCATTGCAGAAACTTATACCAGAAATTCAGGAAAGCGATCTTGTAGAAGGTGGTGCAGGTGTACGGGCACAGGCGTGCGACAGAACAGGAGGCCTTGTTGATGATTTCCTTATTCTTGAAGAGAGTAAGGTTATTAATGTTTGCAATGCGCCTTCGCCGGCTGCAACGTCGTCATTGTCCATAGGAGAAACAGTAGCCGAACTTGCAGGAAGGAGGTTTTAATAAAGTCTGCAAATTAAGCCACCCTGAAGGCCCCAGGTACTAATACTGCGATAATACCGCTGATATACAGCTCCGGCGGAAAAATATCCATGAAGGGCTCGAAAATCAAATAATTTGAACAGGGCCTGTGCACTGACCTCTTTCCTTGGCTCAGCATCTCTATATTCGAAGGCACCTCCCATTTTACTATTTACAGGGAATGCCTGAACGCCTACTGTCCATTCCGTGAAAGCAGAATGATCATTAAAAGCTTCCTGCATAAAACCTCCACCAACGCGTAGTGTAACATCTTTCTTTGTTATAAGGTTGAGTTGCAGGATTTGCCAGTCATTCGTTCTTAAATATTGTACGCCATCAATGTCGTCCCTGATAAGATAGTTTAGGCGAAAGTCCGTTGAGAACAACCCCCAGTTTGCCCGTACCCTGGGATTTACGATATAATAATCAGTAGGGTGTACTGCAGTTTGCAGAATAACATCAAGAGAAACGATACTGGGATTATCTTCTTTTTGTGCAAGTTTTTGTTGCTGCGTTTCAATCATACCACTAAGCATGAAATTGAAAAACAGATCTACAACAAGACCAGAGCCACTTCCTGATATTCCATCCAAGTTGCTATTTGAACGAGATGCGCTTTTAATTTCATCTATCTGTGCAAACACAGGTACGTTCAAAAGCATGACCAACAAAAAGAGGGTAAAGATTTTTGCCATATCTAGGGTTTGGGGTGTGAGCAGCAATTATAGCGCCATTTATTTATATTCTATACCATTTACGGATTTGGCAATTTAAAGATCGCAATTACCTTTGATATAATGTCAATATTATCTTTAGAAGAACTTAAACGCTACAACAGGCACCTTATATTAAAAGGTTTTGGAGTAGAAGCACAACAAAGGCTTAAGGCTTCAAAAGTTCTGGTGGTAGGTGCAGGTGGCCTTGGCTCCCCTGCCCTTCTGTATCTTGCTGCCGCGGGAGTTGGCTCTATTGGAATTGTTGATCATGATGTTGTCGATATTTCAAATCTTCAACGTCAGGTTTTGTATACAGAAGATGACTTGGGAAAAAGTAAAGCGGAGCAGGCAGCGCAAAGGTTAAAGCTAATTAATCCCCATAGTCAGATTGCCGTCTATAAAGAGAAGATTACTTCTGAGAATGCGCTTTCTATAATTACGCCTTATAATGTAGTACTTGATGGTACAGACAATTTTCCAACACGATATCTACTCAATGATGCTTGCGTAATTTTAAACAAACCCCTTGTATATGGGTCCATCCTGGAGTTTGAAGGACAGGTTGCAGTTTTTAATCTGAAGCAGGAAGATGGGGATTATAGTGCTAACTACCGTGACCTTTTCCCAGAGCCGCCCCCTCCTGAAGCCGTGCCGGATTGCAGCCAGGCAGGCGTAATCGGTGTGCTTCCTGGAATTATAGGAAGTATGCAGGCTCTTGAAGTAATTAAAATTATTGCGGCGAAAGGTGAACCATTAGCAAACCAACTTTTGATATTTGACGGGTTACAGATGGAACAAACCAAAATTTCGATAAAGAATAGAAATGCCAGGGAATCAATAAAATCTTTAATTGATTATGAAGATTTTTGTGGCATAAGTCAGGATAATATCAAATCTTTGAACACAAAAAAAGATCAGGTTATGAAAGAGATCACTGTACAGGAATTGCAAAAACTTAAAGAAGAAGGTGCTGACTTTCAACTTATTGATGTGCGCGAACCCTACGAATATGATATCTGCAATATTGAAGGTGAACTCATTCCTATGTCGGAAATACCAAACAATGTTGACAAGATAGCGAAAGATAAACAGGTTATTATTCATTGCCGCAGCGGCAAGCGAAGTGGTGATATGTTGCTTTGGTTAGAGAAGAACCATGGACTCGATAATCTTTATAATCTTAGAGGTGGAATTTTAGCGTGGGCAAGGGAAATTGACCCTGCAATGCCTGTTTACTAATTTCCTCCTTTAGCGTTTACAATGCACGGATAGCTGATTTATCAGGGTGAAGCTCCTCGTGAGTAATTACACATGTCTTAATTTAACATCCAAAGGACTTAAATCTTCCCATCATTTATAAAATTAAAAAGGCCTCAGTAATTGAAGCCTTTTTAATTTTATAAGGAGCATGTGTGCCTTACTATACTATGCTATCAGACTAACTTGCTACTTGCAATGGCCTGACCGATATCAGCTATAATATCGTTTACGTTTTCAAGCCCGGCAGAAATTCTTATTAATCCAGGCATGATACCTACCGCTGCACGTTCCTGATCTGTTAATTTTGAATGTGTTGTAGATGCAGGATGTATGGCAATTGTTCTTGTGTCACCAAGGTTTGGCGTGTGCGATATAAGCTTGAGTGAATTCAGAAATCTTCTGCCCTGCTCGAGGCCTCCTTTAATTTCAAAAGTTACTAAGCCTCCTCCCTTTCTCATCTGCTTCTTTGCTAATGCATGTTGTGGATGAGAATTTAGAAAAGGATATTTCACTTTGGCTACATCATGATGCTGTTCGAGGTATTGCGCAATAGCAAGCGCGTTATCACAATGCCTGTCCATTCTTACCGCCAGCGTCTCAAGACTCTTCGACAACACCCAGGCATTAAAAGGCGACATGCTGGGCCCGGTATGCCTTGCAAAAAATCTTATTTCTTTAATCAGTTCCTTTTTACCCAGTATAGCGCCACCAATAACTCTACCCTGCCCATCCATAAACTTGGTAGCAGAATGGGTTACAATATGCGCACCCCACTTTGCTGGGTTTTGTAAATAAGGTGTTGCAAAACAATTATCAACATTAAGAATGAGATTGTGTTTAGATGCAAGCTTACCCAACCATTCGAGATCAAGGATATCAAGTGCGGGATTAGAAGGTGTTTCTACAAAGATCATCTTTGTGTTCTTTTGAATTTTACCTTCCCAGCTATCTGGTTCGTTAATGTCAGCATAAGTATGTGATATGCCGAACTTTGGAAATATCGTATTCAGTATTTGATGGGTTGACCCAAATACCGAACGGCATGCGAGCACATGGTCTCCTGATTTTAACAAGCCCGCCATGCTGCAATACATTGCTGCCATTCCTGATGCAGTAGCTATACCATCTTCAGTACCCTCCATAGCACAAAGCTTCTCAACAAATTCATTGGTGTTGGGATTTGAGTATCTGCTGTAGATGTTACCAGGTATCTCATCCGCGAACATGGCACGAGCCTGCTCAGCACTTTCAAATACAAAACTTGATGTTAGGTAAAGGGGAACGGAATGTTCACGGAAATCTGTGCGCTCGTGTTGGAGACGAATCGCATCGGTTTCAAAACTTCTTTCTTCGCTCATTACGCTGGAATAATTTCTATGCTATATGTTATTTTGGCTTTAGCCTCGAGTGTCTTTGCTACTGAACAATATTTCTCTATTGACAAACTTACTGCCTTATTGGCTTTATCCTTATCAATATTTCCGAATAATTTAAAATGAGCATGTACTTCAACATAAAGAGATGGCACTGCATCTTGCTCACGCTCACCTGTTACGGTAATCTTAATATCCTTAAGGTCCTGCTTTTGTTTTTTTAGAATACCTATAACATCAATGGCGCTGCAACCACCCATGGCAGCGAGCAACATTTGCATAGGACGCATGCCCAGGTTTTCGCCTCCAACGTCAGGCGATGCATCCATGTATACTTTATTCCCCTGTTCATTTAATGCTTCAAAATGATAAGCATCATTCAATCGGTTGAGTTCTATTTTTACCATGTTCTACTTTTGGTGTCCATAAAAGGCTTCCTGCAATCAACGCAAATATACTCACAATAGTTGCTGGTACTAAAGAAGGCCACGAAGAATGGCTAAATTCAAATATTATCCAGGTAACCATACCTAAAAGCATGGAGAGTAATGCTCCAGCGGCATTTGCACGTTTCCAGTACAATCCAAACGTAAGCGGTGCAAATAATGAAACAAGGCTTAGGATTGACGACTCACCTACCAGCTCATAAATGTTTGACCGAAGACAAGTCATTATAGTAGAAACAATGCTAAATAAGAGAACGCATATTCTCGTGATGTTAAGAAGTTGCTTGTCTGTAAACCTCCGTTTTGATAAGGGTCTGATAAGATTTTCAGAAAAAATTGCTGCAGGAGCAAGAATGGAAGAGCTGGTAGTGCTCATGATGGCAGAAATCAAGGAGCCGAAAAAAAGGATCTGAACAGGAAGGGACGTGTGCTTTAACACCATATTTGGAAGGGTGAGCTGGGTATCTCCTGTTATCTGCTCAGGGTAAAGCATTTTGGTGCAAAGGCTGATAAACAACGGAAGCATAGCAATGGTAAGGTAGAGTAATGCCGCTATGTAGCAAGACCACTCTGCGACTTTCGCTGATTTTGACGACATGGAACGCTGAAACACATCCTGTGAAGGAAGCGAACCAAGCCCCAACACACTCCAAGCTGCAACGTAAGTGAGTATCTCCTTCAAATCTAATGAAGGCAAGAACTTAAGGTCTTCCTGTGGAACCTGTGACAGAACATGCGTAACTCCTCCTGCTTTATCACCCATAATTACTGCCAGCACAAGCAGTCCGCCAATAATAATTACAGTTTGAATGAAGTCAGTAATCGTGATAGCCCACATACCGCCCACGTACGTGTAGATCGTAACTACAACCGCACTGATTACAACACCTTGCCAAAGTACCAAACCAGTAACTACATGAATGATTAATCCCATAGCAACAAGCTGGGCAGCAATATAGCCGACATAAGGGGGAGCCAGGAAAAAACTTGCAACCAACTCTGTATTCTTACCAAACCTGACGCGAAAAAAATCACCAAGTGTAAGTAAATTCATCTTGTAGAGTCTTGGCGCGAAGAAGAGTCCAAAGAGTATGAGACACAGAGCTGCGCCAAAGGGGTCTTCAATAACTGCATATAAGCCTCCTTCTAAAAACTCAGACGATGCTCCAAAAACTGTCTCTGACCCAAACCATGTTGCAAACATGGCGGAAGAGCTTAGCATTAACGGCAGGCTTCTGCCTGCCAACATATAGTCTGATGATGTATTGACTCTTCTTGAAGACCAGAAGCCTACCACTATGGTAAGCACCAGATAACCAATAATAGAAAATAGTAACAACTTTGTTTTTTACTTCAATGAACATTAAAAGTAAAAAACAGAATTGTCTTTTCAAGACATAAAGTAACGCGAGCAGAATTATTTACGCTTCAGCTGAAACGTTCGGGTTACATTAAATCCGAAATGAATATCTCCATCGCCAAAATCTCCTTCTGTTTCAGTAAGGAAGGCCCGCTCCGTTAGACCACGCGTATTGGTCATCACAATCTGGAAAACATGTCCTCCTGTTTCTATGTCAATTCCAAAGCCAAGTGTGTTCTTGTAAGGATTTCCGTCCGGCACGTTGAGTCGGTAATAGTACTCACTTGTAAAGGCAACACTTTTAGTAAGTTTAATTCTACCCCCTGCTCCTATGGCAATATCATCATTGTTTTCAAATGATTTATTAACTGCATTTCTGTGAACAAACGAAGGCATGATTTGCAATGATAGACTCGGTGTTATTTTTCTGGCAATTAATAACTGACCTACATATGCTAACCGGTGAACATTCTCGAAACCTGGCAGCGCATCTTCTTTCTTAGGTGAGGTCTTATAAGCAGTACCTCCAAGGGCAGTAATTGTTAAGGGAAAATTTCTTGCCCCTTTACTTTGTCTCAATAATTTATACTTTACATAGCCATCCATAGTTTTGTCGACAGAGTTTCTCCCAATACTAACACTAAGGTTATCTGTGATACCATAATCGAGACCGAGCCTTACATAAGCATCATCGAGACCAAACAATTCGTATAAACCACCGTTTACCGGCCCGAAACGATGGGCAAAAATAAATTCAAGTGTTCCTTTGTTTTTCGTTTCTATTGTATGGCCATTTACCAGTCTTGTACCTTTAAAAGTTTGAAAGGCATATTCAGTGTCTTTATCCTGACTCTGTTCCAATTCTTTCATCAGATCATCCTGCGCCATCAAAAGATAGTTGCCAAAGAACAAAGCGAGAACAATAAGGAAGTGTTTTTTCATAAGTTAAATTTATTAGCTCGTGTGACCTAGGATTGTAAATTGTATTACTTAATTAACTATAGTGTTTATGCCGGTTTATAAATAAAATCTACGCTTACCTCTATTTGCTCTGCTATATTCTGCCATACAAGTGTAGGTATTTTAATATTATAATCTTCAAGCTTCATAATAAACTTAGATTTCATATGAATCTTGCCATTCACATTTTCAGCACTGCCTGGTACATCAATATCCCTTACCACGCCATGCATAGATAGTTTTCCAACAGCCCTAACCTTCTGTGCTCCGATAATATCTGGCTTGAAACCTACTACTCGCCCCTGAAAAGTTGCCTTTGGGTATTTTTCAGACTCCATATACTTTTCATTGAAATGTTCGCGCATTAAGGCTTTGTCAAAGACAAAATCACGAATCTTTATTATATATACTACCTCTCCTGATGTTGCGTTAAACAAGCTTCCAACGATGGTATTTTCGGCCTCAATATCTTCGATGGTAGCATCGGAAAAGAAAGTAATATGTCCCTTTTCGGATGTGTATCGCTGCGCGTTTAAAATACCGGAGATGAGTATAAACAGATAAAGAACCACGTACTTTCTCATTGCTACATTTATTGGGGTTTAAAGGTAAAATCAATAGTTACGTCTACCTGTTCAGCTATATTTTGCCATAGTAATTGAGGAATGGTGATCTTATAATCGACAAGCTTTACTACAAATTTTGCCTTCAGCAAAAGCTTGTCTCCTTGTTGTTGTATCGTTCCTGGTATTGTTAAGTCTTTAGTAACACCATGGATAGTTAATTTCCCTGAAGCGCTAACATTTTGAATCTCCTTTTTTGAGATGTCAAAACCTGCAATGGCTCCCTGAAAAGTTGACTTAGGATATTTATCAGACTCCATGTACTTTTCATTAAAGTGTTCCTGCATTAAAGACTTTTCAAACTCAAAACCGTTTATAGGAACAGAGAATACAATATCACCAGTAGCAGCATTAAAAATACTGGAGCACTTGTTATTAACGGCTGCTATATCTTCAATGGCCGCGTCTGAGAAAAAAGATATTGAGTTCTTTTCAGAAACAAACTTCTGCGCCTGTACAGCACTACAAGCCAGGGCCAAATAGACAACTAGTTGAATTTTCTTTTTCAAGATTAATTGTTTTTAGCTCCCTGATCTACCCAACAAGAAATAGTTTGGATCTGGTCATCTGTAAGCTGCCCCACAGGACTTCCCGCGGGAGGCATTTGCCGAGTGACTACTGATTGCTTTACCGCTTGTGCCCTTGATTGAAACGTACCAAAATTAGTCCAGTCACGTTGCGGGCCTAAAGATCCGTTATGACAACCAGAAACAGCACATTTTGTTTGAACGATTGTGTTGACATCACTTGCATAGCTTATTTCGTCGCTACAAGTTTTATCTTCCATTTTTTCAAGATCATCATTGGAACATGATCCGGCTGTTAGTATAACCAGCACTACTATAGCTGCTGTTATTGAAATTTTAAGTCTTTGCATAAACTGGATTAATAAGTGTTATACAAAGATTGGAAGGATGTTTAAACGTAGATGAAGATGTCGCGTCACGCAATAGGAGACAAAACTATGGAAGGGTATAAAATTGAAAATCCCCCGAAGTCCTTGACGACGGGGGATAATCATTGTCTATAGTTGGCTTTAATCTTGAATCAAAGATATATGGGGACCGTTAATCATGCACACAAGTATCGACTATCGGAAATAGGAGAAGTTAAACTGCGGCCATTACAGATGAAAAACATAAACACGTACTTATACAAAAGAAAAATCCCCCTGAGTTCTCGACAAAGGGGGATTTTTCGTGTCTATAGTTGGCTTTAATCTTCTTCAAATCTATAACAATTATTTAATACCACAACTGGTAACATTTAAATAATCTTTTTAGAACTAACGAATAGAGTCTTGATTGGAAAGGGAATCTTCGTTGACATAATTCTTCTTAATCCTTTCCTTCAATTGTGATTTTGATCCGGGAAAAGTTGTTCTTGATCCGATATCATAGCTCGCATAAAAAAGCAGGATAAGGAAAAGTATAGCGATTGCAATAAATATCTTTTTTGATTTAGTCATATAGAATCCTGAATGACTACAAAGTTAATCAAGAGCTTTCTATTGCAAAATCTCCTTGCGACAGAAGCGAGCTACAGCACTTAAATAAGTTCAATAACCTTGTCAGCAAGGTTTGCATTATCGGCAAGCAACTCATAGAACTGATCTTTATTGAATTTAAGAACTGTTGAATCGGTAGAAGCTATAAGTATACTTGTATTTACGAAAGCAGGAACGGCAAGCATCTCTCCTATAAACTGGCCACTATTATAACCAGAAACCAGACGCCCGTGCTGGAAGAAATTAATGGAACCTTTAATTACAAGGTAAAAATTATTATTTAAGCGATCATCAAGAATTAAAGTCTCACCATCCTTTAAAGTAAATTCTTCGCTAATGTCGGCAAGGTAAGAAAGCGTAATGCCAGCAACACGATTAAAAATGGACCGATCCTGAAAAAACGATACTTTATCAAATCTTAACATTCTGCTGGATAATAAGATGAGCTCATCCAGTTCTCTTCTTTGTTCCTCACCTAGCCGTCTTGTGTTTTCGTAATAATCGTCAGGGTTTAATTCATAAAGTGATCGTGCAGATATTTCTTTGATCAAAGGATCAGGATTGTAAAGCTGAGCAATAAGGTCTAGCTTAAAATCATTCATCTTTAACAATCCTATCTGATGAATTATACATGCTTTAGTCCACCGGTTTGCTTGTGTAAAGTCTCTATTGATAATAAATTTTAATACTAATTTTGGATCCAATCGCACCCTGGGATAAAAATGATCGAGCCTGTTAATCCTGTCCTGGTCCGACAGATCGTCGAGTACAGGGATTACCCTTTGTTTTAACTGTTCAGAAAGGAAAACATCGAGCAGCTCTATAGCATAAGTAACACCATCTGCTGTACCACTATCAATATTTTCCTTAACAAGTTGTATGGAACGGGTATCATACAGCATGGCAAGAAGCATGTATATGTGTTCAATATCGTTTGCTATCTCCCAACGCAATGCTTTTCTTATATCACGAGCAATTCCTTCATTTGCTATCTCCTGTATGGCACTTAAATTCCAACGAATGTCAGCTATATCTGCTTCTATCGCGTGTTTAATACGAGTAATCTGAGAAATGCCTGCCTTAAAACCAGACTCTCCCAGAGAAAGTAATACCTGAGACACAACAAGCTTGTTCGGATAATCTATCTTATTCCAGAGCAATTCTTTAACACGCTGTCCGCCAATTCTTCCCATTGTTTGAACAATGCGTAGCATAGCTTGCGTATGCTGCCCGCTCCGGTAAAACGCAGTATCAAGTGCGCTTAGTACAGTCTCCCCTATTTGCACAAGCGCATTCATTGCCTGGCTACTGTATATTGGATTACTAAGGTTATCAATGAGCTGGTTAATTATTTCAGGCGTGAAATGTTTAATAGAAGTCTTTATAGCAGTTATCCGCACCTTGGGTTCAATATCTGTTAACAGCTCCATGAGAAATATAGAACCCAGTTCTCTTTCAGCATGTAACAGAAGCTCGGCAGCATAATGTCTGTCATTGGCATCTGCTGACCGGGCGAGGCGTTGTATTCTGGTTTTGGTTATATCGCCTCCGTTCTCAAGAATGAGTTGTATATCAAGATTTGAAAGTACATTCTTTTCGTCGATCACCTTCTCAGGGTCCATCTTTATTACATACCTATCTGATACGGAAAGTCCCTTCATCTCATTCAATTTCTCTTGCGCGTAATGTCGCACGGCTGCATCTTCGTTCTTTATTAAATTATTAATTAATGTCGTCGTATTGCCTGTATTAATTTTCTCCAACAACCTAAATGAAAATACTGCTTTACCTTCCCTCTTTTCCTGCAACATCTTTTCGAGCTTAACACTTATCTGACGAAAGCCTTTGTCGAGTTTGTCCTGAACAAATTCAGTAGAGCTTTCAAGCTTCTCATGAATTCTATTCCGGTAACCGATGTACAATTTATTAACCACCAAAAAATAAGCGGCCACCAGTATAAGAAGAAGTACAGTGAAATGAATGACCGTAAGGGAAGAAACATACGCCAGAACAAAAATTAAAATTCCAGCTACAAATCGTGAAGATTCATTTACAAGACCTTCTACTTTAGATTGAATATTAAATCTTATCCGATTATCTAACGGGATAAACAGAAGTTTAAATACGGGGTTCTCTAGTGAATCACGTAAAGTCCAGTTAAACAGACGGGTGATCGTAATAAAAAGGAAAAAGTAAATAAAGCCAGCAGGCGATGTTTGTTTGTCGAATCCCAATACTGATCCCATTATCAAAGCCCCAGTAGCAAAAGTCCCTACAATAATGGGAAGTATAAATAATGCTATACGAATACCATAGGTGGTAATTATCCTGTTGTTTATGAATGTCTGCATAATGAGACTAAGGCCATAAACAGCACCGGTGACAAAGGAATTGAACGTGGTCAAATCTCTTTCGTTAGGATACTGTTCTTGAACAAGGTTTTGAAATGAGTACTGTCCCAACATGAAGGTGGTCATAGAAATTAGCAGGAACAGCGATAGCAATAGAATGTACTTGTCTTTAATAATCTTAGTAAGCCTTGAAGCTTTTCTTACTTCTTTTCCAAATTCTCTGGGATTATTTTTAGAAACATTGAAAATAGATGAGATTATTATTAATAAAATGGAAACAATGAATATGCTTACGCTGCAAAGTAATAAGTACTTCGTTGTATTCTTTATCACTTCAGAGGTAAAAGGTATAACTATAAGGGTGGCCAGAATTGCAGCAATTAGCTGGCCGGTATCAATCCACCCGATAATACGTTTTGACTGCCTGAAATTAAACAGACGACCAAACAAGCCCCAGAAGCTCAGTAAGAGTATGGCTGTTAATGGGCCAGACATACAATATAACGCGAAGATATAAGCATTGTGCCACTGCTTACCTCCAAATTCCAATAACATGTATGCACCCAGAGAGAATACGAATATCAGCAAGACACTGCTAAGTACAAGGGTTGTAAACTTAACACGGCTCTGAAAAAAGGAAAATAAACCTGTAGTAACTATTCCTAATGCACCGGATACAAGAAATGCTTTGTTTAATTCACTGCCAAGTCTATTTAAGAAAAGTGAATCTGCAGTTACCTGGTAGGTAGCTATGAACGCTCCCATAAAGAAACCAGTAGCCAGCATGAGAATAATCTGCTTCTGCTCCTGAGATTGCCCTTTAATAAAACCCACAGGTAGTTTAGGTGTTTGTGATTATCAAATATAAAAAAAAGCCGCCTCTGAAAATTTAACTTCAGAGGCGGCTGATGTAAGCTTTTATATGTTTTTACTTACTTTTTTTCGTGGTGTCAGTCTTTGTTGCGCTTGCAGCAGGAGCACCCTCCTTCTTATAAGAATCATTCAGCCCATCAATAACTTCTTTTGTGATATCCAGAACATTACTTCCATAGAGCATATCACTGGTTGGATCATATTTCAGAACCAATTGTAAACCTTTTTCTTCGCCATAGTTCTTTAGAAAAGCAGTTACTCTGTCATATAGCTCCTTGTTTAATTTCGCTTCTTCCTGCATTAACTGCTGGGCAAGGCTTTGTTGATACATTTGAAGGTTCTGTTGTTTTTTACCAAGATCTTCTTCAGTTGCCTGTACTTGGCCATAGGTCATATTTTTAACATTGCGCTGGTAGGCGGCAATTTCATTCTGTAAACCCATTGCACGGTTACGGTAGTCCTGATCCATTTTCTTGGTTCTCTCCTCAAGTTGCTGTTTATTTACCTTAAGGTATTCGTAATACTTCAATACAGTATCAGAATTAATATACGCTACTTTTAGATCAACAGCTGAAGTATCTGAAGAAGAGGACTTAGTATTGGTTGTTTTTCCTCCGCTAAAGTGTAATACATAAAGTACAATAACTGCTACCAGCAGTATGATGTTTAATCCAATCGAGAAATTCTTCATTAAAGTGCAGGGTTTCTAGTTCTGCGCGCAAATATGCCTAGTATTTTTACAGGATTCAAGATTTATTTCAGAATCAATGGTTTATTCTTCCATATCCTCCGTTTGGAATGAGTAGAGAGTTTCATCCAAACTTAAAGTATCCTCATTAAAATCCTTTATAAACTTTTCAATGTCTTTAGAGGTGATCTTATCAAGGTGAAAACCAACATCAAGAGCTATTCCAAAGTCAGTATGAATATCCATATCTACATGCTCCTTTACTTTAACCGCTTCCTCTTCTTCTAATTCCATAATCACCTCAGCCATAAATAATCCAATTTCTTCTTCAAGTGCATCCAGATTTTCAAGATTACCATTTTCGTCTTCGTCGTAAGTTATCTTTTTATATTGCGGAAAATGTTTGGCTGCCCTGTGTTCTGCGATCTCAAACAACTCACTCTCATGCTGCATTCTAAGGGTATACATTACTGTATCATAAATTACTTCTTTGTTCTCGTAGTTACCTATGAAATAGAAATGTACATATTCATCTGATGGTTCTTCTGATTCGTCAAGCAGATAGTTCTGCCCTTTTTGTTTCATCCTGGTTTTATAATCCTCTATCACAACAGGGTCAAATCCTTTATTATCCATAGTTTATCAGCGTGATGTAATATTTGATAGTTAAATTAAAGCGAAAAATTGTAAAGAGAGAAGTTTAATTCTAATATATCTTTCAAATCAGTTAGTCTTTATACCATCCCGCATACATGGGGTAGTTGCGTGCTGTTCTTTGTATCACTTCCTTCATCTCAGGTGACGTATCTTTAATCCGTTTAGCCGGTATACCTGCATAAGTGCTTCCTGGTTCTACTTTCGTCCCTGGCAATACAATGGCACCTGCCGCAATTACAGAATTACTTCCAATCACAGCATCGTCCATCACAATAGCACCCATTCCAATAAGTACGTTGTCTTTAATAGTGCAACCGTGAACAATGGCATTGTGAGCAATTGATACATTGCTGCCAATAACTGTTTTTGCTTTTTGATACGTGCAGTGAATAACAGCGCCATCCTGAATATTAGTATTGTCACCAATAGTAATTGAATGAACGTCTCCCCTTACAACAGCATTAAACCAAACCGTACAATTGTCGCCCATTACTACCTCACCTACAACTACTGCGTTTTCTGCCAGAAAGCAATCTTTTCCGAATTTTGGTGAAAAGCCTCTAACTTCTTTAATGATGGCCATGTTTCATTTAATTAAGAGCGCAATCTACAGATCAGCGTCATAAATTAAAATCCCTGACAAGATGTCATTAAGTTTTAACTAAAAAATGTATTTTTGCGGACTTTAGGAAGATAGAATGGAAAAGCTAATTGAAGATATTGGTATTTTAAGTGAGGATGCAAACAGCAACTGCGAGACTTTTAAGGTAACAGAGGAAAAGAACACCGGAAAACTGCGAAAGCTTTATATAGAAAGTTACGGATGTCAGATGAATTTCTCTGACAGTGAGATTGTTGCTTCAATTCTTTCAAAGGAAGGTTTTGATACAACTTCCGAAATTACAAAGGCTGATGTTGTTTTACTTAATACCTGTTCTATCAGGGAAAAGGCAGAGTTAACAGTAAGGAACAGGCTTAATCATATTAATGGCCTAAAGAAACATAAACCCGAGTTGCTGGTTGGTATTTTGGGTTGCATGGCCGAAAGACTTAAGTCGAAGCTTCTTGAAGAAGAGAAAATAGTTGACTTGGTAGCAGGACCGGACGCATATCGGGATTTACCAAAGTTAATTTCGCAGGTTGACGAAGGTGAAAAGGCAATTAATACCTTTTTGTCTCGTGAGGAAACCTATGCAGATATAAGTCCGGTGCGCCTTAATTCAAATGGTGTTACAGCGTTTATCTCTATCATGAGGGGCTGTGACAACATGTGTTCTTTTTGCGTTGTACCGTTTACCCGGGGAAGAGAAAGAAGCCGCGACCCTTATTCGGTAGTGGCAGAAGCAAAAAATCTTTTCGAAAGGGGCTACAAAGAGGTAACGCTTCTCGGACAGAATGTAGACTCCTATAAATGGAGCCCTGATGAAAACAATAAAGCACGTCTTGAGAAAAATGGCAGTAGCAACATCATCAATTTTGCCATGCTCCTGTCGATGGTGGCTGAAGTGAGCCCTGAACTGAGAGTCCGTTTCTCAACCTCTCATCCTAAAGATATTACAGATGATGTTTTGCATACCATGGCAAAGTATGAAAACATCTGCAAATACATTCACCTTCCTGTTCAAAGTGGGAATACACGTATTCTTGATTTAATGAACAGGGGTTATTCAAGAGAATGGTATCTCGAAAAAATAAGCAGAATAAGAGAAATTCTGGGAGAAGACTGCGGTATTTCATCAGACATGATAACAGGTTTTTGTTCTGAAACAGAAGAGGAACATGCGGAAACCTTATCGCTTATGGATTTAGTTCAGTACGACTTTGCCTACATGTTCTATTATTCAGAAAGACCTGGTACCCTGGCAGAGAAAAAATTTGCGGACGATATCTCTCTTGACGTGAAAAAACGCCGCCTCAATGAGATCATACAAAAGCAAACAGCGCATTCTCTTCAGCGAAACAAAAGAGACATTGGTAAAATACATAAGGTGTTAATTGAGGGCGTTTCAAAGCGTTCTGACTTACACTTACAAGGTAGAAACACAGCAAACAAAGTAGTTATTTTCCCTGCGGAAAACTATACGAAAGGCCAGTATGTTAACGTATTGGTTGAAGAATGTACAGGTGCTACATTGTTTGGTAAAGTTATTCACTAATGACAATATCAGATTTAGAAATACAAAGCGTTAAACAACGATTCGGAATAATAGGAAATAGTCCGTTGCTGAATAATGCTGTTCGTGTAGCTATGCAGGTTGCGCCAACAGACATGTCGGTGTTAATTACGGGAGAAAGCGGAAGCGGGAAAGAATCATTTTCTAAGATCATACATTCTTTAAGCCCTCGCAAGCACGGGCAATTTATTGCTATTAACTGTGGCTCAATTCCGGAAGGAACGATAGACTCTGAACTTTTTGGCCATGAAAAAGGCTCATTTACAGGAGCCCATGAAGCTCGTAAAGGATACTTTGAAGTTACAAATGGTGGCACCATATTTCTTGACGAGATTGGTGAAATGCCATTGGGAACACAAGCGCGCTTACTAAGGGTTTTGGAAAACGGCGAGTTTCTTAAAGTAGGATCATCAAAAGTTCAAAAGACTGATGTGCGCGTAGTAGCTGCCACCAACGTTAACCTGATGGCAAGCGTTGAGCAGGGGAAATTCCGTGAAGATTTATACTATCGACTCAGTACGGTTCCCATCTTCGTTCCTCCTTTGCGCGAGCGAGGAAGAGATGCCGAGCTGTTATTCAGAAAGTTTGCTACTGACTTTGCAGAGAAATATAAAGTAAAGCCGATAGCCTTAACGGAAGAAGCAAAAGAGATTTTGTTGAAGTACCGATTTCCTGGCAATATTCGTCAGCTTAAAAACCTGGTGGAACAAATCTCTGTCTTGTCAACTGATACTACTGAAATAACAGGAGAAATCTTACAACGATATTTGCCTAAAGAGTCTAGCCTGCCTGCATTGTATGGCCGAGAAAGGTCATTTGAAAACGAAGGCCTATCTGAAAGAGACATACTTTACAAGGTTCTGTTTGACATGAAGAAGGATATGACAGACCTTAAGAAAATCGTTTTGGATTTAATGAATGGCAATGGTCAGGCTGGCCAGTTAGTTAAAGATAATCCGGGGTTATTTGAAGATGTAGGCGATGAAGATACTTCGCGCGGCAAAGAGCCTGTAGTATTAAATATTCCTTCTCAAAAAGCTATTGATGATGATATTGAAGATGTTCATGATATAACGCATGAAACAGAAGACGATTCATTATCGATAGAGAAAAAAGAAAAGGAATTGATAATGAGAGCTCTTCAAAAAAATAACAATAAAAGAAAATATGCGGCACGCGATTTGGGCATTTCAGAAAGAACACTTTACCGCAAGATCAAACAATACGAAATTGAAGAATAGTACCGTTAATCAAATGAGAACACTCGTATCTTATTTGAGTTCTATAATTATTATACCAGCGCTATTGGCAATGCTTAGTTCATGTGGTGTATCTGCAAGTTACTCCATGACAGGATCTACCACTGCTGCAAAAACCATTAGCATTGTTGAGTTTTACAACAATGCAGATTTGGGGCCTGCCAACATGGGACAAATTCTTACAAACGATCTCAAGAATTATTTTGTCTCAAACTCGAGCCTTCGCGTTGTACCGGAAGATGGTGAGTTGCAACTCGAAGGAGAGGTTACTGATTTTCGCCTTACTCCTATTTCTCCTACCACAACCGGAGAGGATAACGCATTTACAACTGCCTCATCTACACGCTTAACAATTACTGTTAAAGCTACGTACATTAATACATTAGACGAAAAGATGAGTTTTAAAGACAAGAGCTTTTCCTTCTACGTAGATTTTCCTAACGAAGTAAACTTAAGTGATGTCGAAGAAAGATACGTTCGGCAGATTTTTGAGCGTATTATCAACGATATCTTCAAT
>NZ_JAHESD010000179.1 GCF_018598585.1 Chryseosolibacter indicum | reverse complement strand
CTGAAAATCTGATGAAGTTTTCCTTTTACGCTTTCCTTTTGTTCAACACCTTCTGACAGTTCTTTTAATATCTCATGTTTACCCTGCTTCTTTAAACCGTTCACAATAGCATAAGCCATGAACCGCTTGCCTTCACCCACAGGTTTGTTAAGCGAGGTTCCGTTATGTGATAGAAACAATAATGCATGAAGGTGATTGGGCATGATCACATAAGCTGCAACGTGACAACC
>NZ_JAHESD010000178.1 GCF_018598585.1 Chryseosolibacter indicum | reverse complement strand
CCCCCCCCCCTCTTTTTTTTTTCACGCAGATCACGGCATACTATATAATATCGGGTGTGGTGTGATCGGAGATGTGTATATGTGACAGTCTATATATTACGGGACTCAATCGGACATCCGAGTAAAAAGTTATTGTCGTTTGAATTTGTTACTGTCTCATATAAACAACTGACGCAGCCCACGAAGTTGGCTGTGTAGATATAGGTGGTCGCCGGAACATTTAAAAAAAAAAGGGGGGG
>NZ_JAHESD010000177.1 GCF_018598585.1 Chryseosolibacter indicum | reverse complement strand
CTCCAACGCGGTAGTTTGTTCACTCGCCAGAGCATAACCTTTTGTTTTGCGTTTATACCCACGGCTTAGGGTGGCAATTTTAAATTGTGGATGCAGTAATTGAACAAGGTACTCAACCATTGGAGATTTTCCTGTACCGCCAACGGCAAGGTTACCAATACAAATAACAGGAAAATTAAATGTTGCAGATTTAAGTATGTTCCTATCGAACAGCCTGTTCCTCATTATTATCAGGAACAGGC
>NZ_JAHESD010000176.1 GCF_018598585.1 Chryseosolibacter indicum | reverse complement strand
ACCAAGGTATGTTGTTCAAAAGAGTACCAGTGCCACGCTTGATTTTGCTGCAGTAACGGCACAGGCATCTCGTGTTTTCAGATCTTTTGAAAAGCAACTACCCGGTTTGGCAGATTCATGTCTTAAGGCATCTGATCTTGCTTGGCAGTGGGCCTTAAAAAACCCTCAACTCGAGTACAACCAGGACAAGATCAATAATCAGTTTGATCCTGATATTACTACAGGAGCTTATGGAGATAAAAACT
>NZ_JAHESD010000017.1 GCF_018598585.1 Chryseosolibacter indicum | reverse complement strand
GTGTTCTATGCGAAGTCTGTACTGGGTGACCCTGCGGTGAAAGAAGCGTATGAGCTTATGAAGAAAGATTTTAAAGCTAAAAGCGCTTATGGTGCTGCCGTGGCAGACTTTCTGAAAGTGCCAAAGATTGTGCGTGTAAACGCAGAGAACTACAAAGGGAACGTGGGCAACCTGATTTACATTGTAGCAGAGGTGAATGGTAAAATTCTGGACATGGATGTACAGATTCTGCGCGCTGATGGCACAGTAGTAGAATCGGGGAAAGCCACTACGCTTAAAGACTATTGGCAGTATGAAGTGAAAGTTGCAAATGCCAATGTTGCCGGAAGTAAGTTGGTCATTAAAGCTACAGACAGACCTGGAAAGGTGACAACATTTGAAAGTGTACTGTAGTCAAAGTAGCCTTTTTGTTTTGGGCCGCACCGAGAGGTGCGGCTTTTTGTGTTGAGCAAACCTTGACAACAAAGACCTGGTTTATAGTCTTGGCCTTAATATCTATTGATGAATGTTACCAGTGTTGTTATGCCTCTGCGCTAAACTTCGAGTTCTATAGAAATGCGATCTCTTGTCTCCATTCTTCCTGCATGCTGGAGAAGAACACCAACATGGGCGAGGTGTTGCGTGATTCCAACTGGTTAATAAATTTTAATAATTCGTCTCTACCCAAGGTCTTTAGATGTATAGTTTATGGTGACTAACAATGATTCTACGTATACTTCACATAGTGCTCCCACTTCTCAATTGCTTCAGTAAAGTCTGATGGCAACTCACTTTCAAAACGCATGAACTCCTTTGTATGCGGATGTACGAAGCCCAGTGTCTTGGCATGCAATGCCTGGCGTGGTATGATCTTAAAACAGTTCTCTACAAATTGTTTGTACTTCGTAAACACTGTTCCTTTCAAGATGTCGTTACCGCCATACATGGCATCGTTGAACAGGGTATGGCCAATGTATTTCATATGCGCGCGGATCTGGTGTGTTCTCCCGGTCTCAAGCCTGCATTCTACAACAGATACGTACCGCAGGTCTTTCAATAATTTGTAATGCGTAATGGCATGTCTTCCAAAGTCGCCCTGAGGGAAGGCCACGGTTATTCTTCTGTCTTTTAAGCTGCGTCCAACATGCACGTTAATGGTTCCTTCTGGCGGATCTGGTATGCCCCAAACCATAGCCCAATAAGTGCGCTCGATACTATGTTCAAAGAACTGCTTCGCCAATGCAGTTAGCGTTGCCTCTGTTTTGGCTACAACCAGCAAACCTGATGTGTCTTTGTCAATCCGGTGTACTAGTCCGGGTCTACCATCATTGCCCGGTAGCTGTGGGAGATTCTGAAAGTGATACGCCAGGGCATTCACCAGTGTGCCTGTCC
The DNA here is from genome assembly GCF_018598585.1 of Chryseosolibacter indicum. GTDB lineage: Bacteria > Bacteroidota > Bacteroidia > Cytophagales > Cyclobacteriaceae > Chryseosolibacter > Chryseosolibacter indicus. The sequence goes on along the minus strand of NZ_JAHESD010000017.1, from coordinate 83,528 downwards.
AGTTATGATAGGCAGGATGTACAACCATGCCGGCAGGTTTATTAACCACAAGCACGTAATCATCTTCATAAACAATGTTAAGAGGAATATTTTCAGGAACTACTTCCGTATCACGCGGAGGCTCAGGCAGCGAAATAGTAACAATATCGTGGGGATGTATTTTGTAATTGGGTTTAATAGCCTTGTCATTAACCTTAATAAACCCATTATGAATGCCGTCCTGTATTTTGGTTCTTGTTACATTTGGAAGGCGGTCCATCAAAAACTTGTCGATTCTTATGAAGGTCTGGCCTGCGTCTGCTATAATACGATGGTGCTCAAACAGCTCATCGTCCTGCTCATCGGGAAGTAAATCGGCTTCTATCATCTCAGCAAAGGTAAAGATTCAATCGATGTCAAAAACATGGATTTAGGTGCTTCGCCTATTCATTATTAAAAAAATGACGCTTATGGTAAATAATTTCTGATTGGCTGCGGAAATTGTTTTATTAGCCTTCACATTTTATGATAAGAACTGCAATACTCATCTCTCTTCTCTTTACTTATGGTTGCTCAAATGCACCTGACCAACAGACAAGCAATATATTTGCACCCGGCGAAAAGCTTGCAGAAGTAAAAGGTAAGAAGCTGGATGAGCTATCGGGCTTAGCGGCCAGTGTAAGCAATCCAGGCTACTTATGGACGCATAACGACAGTGGTAATAAGCCTGAAGTCTTCCTGGTTGATACAAAACTTAACGTTAAACTTACCTGTACCCTCGAGGGTATTAAAAACCGGGACTGGGAGGATATTACGGTAGGTCCTGGTCCTGATCCTTCAAAAAGCTACGTTTATGTAGGAGATATTGGCGATAACATGGCCAGGTATGAATACAAATATGTTTACCGTTTCGAAGAACCGAAGGTAACGGAAGGCAGTGAAGAGATGGTAATCAAGGATTTTGAACGTATCACCTTTTCTCTGGAGGGTAAAAAGAAAGACACGGAATCTTTGTTGATAAACCCGCAGACAAAGGATTTATATGTGGTATCCAAAAGAGAAGAGCCTGTAGTGGTATATAAAGTTCCTTATCCTTACGATACGAACGACAGTCTTGTTGCTTCACCTGTTGCCTCCATATCAGTAACCCAGGTTGTAGCCGGTGATTTTTCTGCTGATGGAAAGGAAATTCTTCTGAAGAATTATCAAAATGTATACTACTGGAAAATTGAAGGCGGAAAGACAGTTGACCAAACATTAAATACAGCACCTAAAGTTCTTCCTTACGAGGAGGAGCCTCAAGGTGAAGCCATAACATTCGCGCGTGATGGTTCTGGTTTTTATACAGTAAGCGAGAAGGTATCGGGTGAAAAGTCTTACTTGATTTTTTACAAGCGTAAGTGATGGATTAAGTTGGTGAAGGGTTTAGATCACCTTGTTCTTCCATTTTCCTGATTTCATGTACACAAACGCCATCGAGAACATCGACAGCCAGTATACCCATTCAGATCCCCATCCCCAGGTTATAGGAAGGTTCCAGTACTCAAGCACCAGATATACGTATGTACAGTAGATAACGATCGTTATTAACTCTATTACTAAATTAACTTTCGTGTTCCCTGTACCTGTTACTGCGTTAAGCCATATGGTACCAAATGACATCATAAGCAGTGCAATAGAGACAACATATACTACAGGTATTGCATCTTGTACAAAGTCATCGCCTTGCTGATAGAAGGAGAGAAACCATTCTGGCTTCCATACGAGGAGAATGAAAATGAATAAGGAGAACGAAAAGCTAATGCTTACGATCCTTCTTACCAACGGAAGTACTTCATCTTGCCTTCCCTGTCCAATGATGTTACTAACCATACTATTGGTGGTTGAAGCAAAGGCCCACGAGAAGACACCAAACAAACCAAAGATATTTCTAAGCGTGTTGGAAATTGCAAGTGCCCGCTCGCCATGGTGTTCAATTAAAATGTAAAAGTATTCCCAGCTGATGATGCTTATTGCATATTGAGCAATTAGTGGTGATGATTGAACGAGTATAAGCTTGGCGATAGAACCATTCCAGCTTATATCCTGAAAGAATCCAAATTATTTATGAATGCCTTTAATATGAATAACGACATAGATTACAACCAGACCTACAGCTTCAGCAATAATGGAAGCAATGGCGGCACCATTAAATCCAAGTTCAGGCATTCCTAGTTTTCCATAAATTAAGCCATAGTCCAGTACAATGTTCGTTAAAGCTTCCGCGAGGGTACCCCACACAAGAAAACGTGTCTGGTTGGTACCGACGAGCAAAGCGTTTCTCATGACGTAGAGGTACAGCAAAGGCAGCCCCCAAATCCTGATAAGCAGAAAACTTATAACCTCTTCTGCTATTGCTTTATCTTCAATTACCGATCTTAAAATAGCAGGTGAAAGGGTATAAGTAGCGAGAATACCAAGTGCCGCAATAGCTAATGCGATCCATACGCCATGAAAGAAAAGCCGGCCTATCTCCTTAGGCAGGTTTTGCCCGGCGCGTCTTGAAATAAGTGCCTGTAAGCCGTTGTTTAATCCGCTGCCAATAACAGCAAAGATGAGATAGTAGACACCTGTTATTCCCGCGCTGGCAAGCTCCTGCTGGCCTAACCCACCTAGAAATATATTGTTGGTGATAAAATTGATCTGAGGAACCAGAAGAGCAAGCGAAATAGGCAAAGCCATTCCCAGTATTTGTCTGTATCCCGTCTCTATTCTTAATTCCATAAATCGATTGAAGAAAGCTGGCAAAAGTAATAATTACTTGTTAGGGCCAGAAGGAATGCGAGACAAAAAGGAGAACGCGTCGCGAGCGAGATAGAAACCTTATAGGTGAGCACCAATAAAAAAGTTATAGTGTCTGATTAGCAGAATCAGGTTAAAGTAATTTACTTGTAGAAAGAAGTTTAAATAAATCCCTAACAATTATTCGTATGCGCGAGAAGAAAATTGCTATTATCGGAGGAGGAAATCTTGGTGCTGCCATTGCAGAAGGTTTAATCAAAAGCCAGTTTGTATCTCCTCAAAGTATCACTGTTACAAGGCGCAACCTTGAAGCAATCCAACATCTTAACACTTTAGGTGTAAGCACAACCAGTGATAACGCTTCAGCTATTCAAAGCAGTGATGTAGTGATTGTAGCTTTAAAGCCTTACAACGTCAGAGAAGTATTGACACAATTGAAATCAAACTTCAATCCTTCAAAGCATATTGTAATAAGTGTGGTTACGGGTATCTTTCTTAAAGACCTTGCACAGATAGTTGATCACGGTGTTCCTATCTTTCGTGCTATGCCTAACACGGCAATTGCAATTCAGGAATCAGTTACTTGTCTTTGTCAGCAGGGTGCTTCACCTGATCAGGTAAAGTATGTTACTGATCTCTTTGATCAGTTAGGTATTACTATCAATATCGATGAGAAGCTTATGGATGCAGCGACAGTATTGGGTGCATGTGGTATCGCTTATGCATTACGTTTTATAAGAGCTGCAACACAAGGTGGAATAGAGATAGGTTTCGATGCGCGAACAGCAAATCTCATTGCAGCGCAAACCGTAAAAGGCTCAGCTGAATTGCTGCTTAAGTTAAACCGCCATCCTGAAGAAGAGATAGATAAGGTAACAACACCTAAAGGATGCACTATTGCCGGTTTAAATGAAATGGAACATCAAGGCTTTAGCTCATCACTTATTAAAGGAATATGCGCTTCATATAATAAGATTGTATTATAACTGCCGCTCTTCGTTTTTTAACATTCTTGCAAAGGTTTGAGACTAAAAGTCTACGGCCATTGAGAGTCGCGCCTCTTAATTTTTAAGCGTTTAGCAGGTATAAGTTTTTACTTGACGCCAATCAATTATCATCAACGAAAATTAATTGCTGATCTAAAAAAACTTATCATGACTTAAACGCTTTACCCTATGAGAAAAATTGTTGGCTTATGTGTGCTGTTGATAGTACTTCATTTTAATTTACCCGCCCAAGTTGATACCTCCTTCGTCTACAAAACAGGATTATCTTATGGAACGCTTGATATCCGACTCACCAAATCTTCTACGCGATACTACTACCTGCAGGAAGATCGAACTGTAAGTTACAGAGAGAGCTCGCCTGGAGTAAGAACAAATACGTATAAAGATTTAACCTCTTGGGATTCCAGTCCCTATACGCAAGGAAACTTAAGGGAGAAAAACGGTGGTGCCGATTACTTCGTAATGAACTATCGTTTATTGAAACCGATCAACTACAACGCTTCTTATGATCCGGGATATCCTTTGATTGTATTTCTTCATGGTGCCGGCGAGCGCGGCAATTGCTGGGAGAAAGGATGCTACTTTGCAGATAAGAACTGGAATCCGAATACAAACAATCCTGCTGCTCCTACCGATCCGGAATCAAATCTCATGAACAACGATCACAACCTGCTGCATGGCGGCAGTGTGCATTTGAGTATGAGAAACAATGCAAATGGAAAACTACCTAACGATCCGGCACTACCGGGAAGATCATTTCCTGGTTTTGTTCTCTTTCCGCAAATGCTCAGCGGCTGGAATGCCAACACGGTTCAGGATGCAATCAGGCTCGTAAGACTTATTGCCAAGAAATATAATATTGATGAGGATAGAATATACATTGAAGGACTATCTGCAGGTGGCTATGCTGTTTATGAAACAATCAAAAGAGCGCCTTGGTTGTTTGCCTCCGTGCAAACAATGTCTGCAGTAAGTGATGCTGGGTTAGGTACCTACAACATGTATCCGCAAGTTGCTAATTTACCGATGTGGACTTTCCAGGGCGGGCAAGACAAAGATCCGACACCCAATGAAACTGCTGGTTATGTAAGAAGATTCAGAGATGCCGGTGGTATCATTCGTCATACGATATATAAAGAACTAGGACATGGTACCTGGAATAAAGCCATGAACGAAGCAGATTATTTTACCTGGATGCTTCAGCAGAACAAAGCTAACATTCATGTATTCGGGGGATCAACGGCGATCTGTAATACCAATGGCCAGGGGGTTAGAATGTACTTGTCAGAAGGTTTTCGAGCTTATCAATGGGAGAAAAATGGCGCTATAATAGCTGGCGCCACAAGTGCATCTTATGTTGCAACCACTACCGGAACTTACAGAGCCAGATTCAGCAGGAAAGCAAATCCAGGAGCTAACGATTGGAATGAGTGGTCCAAGCCCGTTACAGTTACAGAAAGCTCTCCTGAAAAAGCGGAGGTAACTCAAATTGGTACTGTTATATTAAAAGACCTTAACAATTTTGGGGATGCTAAATTAAAGGCAGTAGGAAAGTTCGAGAAATACCATTGGTATAAAGATGGTACTAAGTTGAGCATATCTGATACCATTAGCACACCTACATTTAAAGCAGGTACTTGTTCAGGTCCGTGCACTGGTAATGGTGCTTATACTTTGGTGACCATGAATTTTGACGGATGTCCTAGTCCGGCTTCAGATCCAGTATATATTGTATTTAACAACCAGGCACCTACTGATATTACAGCCCCGGCTACCTTCACAGGCGAATTGCAGGCAGGTAATAGTGTTAAATTGAATTGGGCAAATTCATCCAACAACGAAACTGGTTTCGAAATCTGGAGAAGAAAACAACTAACATCTACAACATATTCCAAATGGGAGATGAGGGTTCTTACGGCAGCAAATGCAACTGTCTATACAGATAAAGCGCTTGATCCATCATCTACATACCAATACAAGATCCGGGCAGTAAGCAATACTGGCAGATCTAACTATACGCCTTCAGCATCAAACGCGTTTCTTGTTATTAAAACAGGTGCCGACAATTCTGCTCCAACAGCACCACAGAACCTCACAGCAACTACTGCAGGAATTAGAGTTATTAAATTAACCTGGGATGCAGCCACAGATGATTCTGGTATCAGACAGTACAGGATTTATTATGGCTCGCAGTCAATAGCTACGAACTCAACCCAAACTGAATATACGCTTTCAGATCTACCGTTAAACACTGTTTACGATTTTACGGTGAAGGCTGAAGATTTGGGAGGCAACTTAAGTGCTGTAAGTAATACTGCTACCGGTAATAGTTATGTGAGCGGTCTTTACTACGAGCATAGCACAGGCTCATGGACAAAGCTGGATGAAATAGACTGGACGGCACTTCCTGAGTTTACCGGTACGGTTCCAAACTTTACGCTTGCACCGAGAACGCAAGAGGATTATTTCAACTTTGAGTTTGATGGATACTTATACATTAATACTCCCGGAACTTATACCTTCCAAACTATTTCAAGTGATGGAAGTCGTTTAACCTTAGACAGTGTTGTGATCGTTAATAATGATGGTCTTCATGCAAGCAGAACGGCAACAAGCGCAGCCATTACATTAACAGCAGGACCAAAACGTATCAATCTTAAATACTTTGAATACGATTTAAGCCATGTGCTTACGGTACGCTACAGAGGTCCGGATACCAATAACTCCTACATTGCTATTCCTAATTCAGCATTGAAGAGTGGTACGCCTCCAACATTAAGAATGGCATCTCAGGGAGAACCTGTAGTGGTAGAATCTGTTCCTGCCATGTCAGTTTATCCTAACCCGACAAGACAGGATGATATTAATGTTCAGTATGAGATAAAAGATAACTCACCCGTACAAATTAGAATGATTGACTTCACAGGAAGACAACTTTTTGAGGGTGTGTTTGATGCTACTGAGGTTAATCAGGGAGTGAGGATTCAGCCTGTTCAAACTATTAACGAGGGTATTTATCTATTGCTGATCAACCACAATAACCAAGTGGTTCAGCAGCGAATATCAATTAAGAACTAGTCAACAACATTTGTTCAAAAAAAAAGGCTCTGCTAAATTGCAGAGCCTTTTGTTTTATAATTTAGTCTTTAGAAATTCAGCGGTGTATCCTTTAGGTTTCTTCACCATCTCCTCTGGTGTTCCGACAAACATTAAATTGCCACCTTTCTTTTCTCCGCCCTCAGGCCCCAGGTCGATAATCCAGTCAGCGCATTTAATGATTTCCAGATTATGTTCTATAACAATTACTGTGTGCCCTTCATCTACAAGTGCATTCATTGCTTTAAGCAACTTTGCTATATCATGAAAATGAAGTCCGGTAGTTGGCTCATCAAAAATAAAAAGAATGTGACCTTGTGATGCATTCTTCGCCAGGAATGATGCCAGCTTAACACGTTGAGCTTCACCACCACTGAGTGAGTTAGATGACTGGCCAAGTTTTACATATCCCAAACCTACGTCATTCAGTGGTACTATCTTATCAAGAATTGTTTTCTTGTCTTTAAAGAAGTCCAATGCGTCTTCTACAGTAAGATCAAGTACATCAGCGATATTTTTACCATTGTACTCAACCTCTAGTATCTCCTGCTTAAAGCGTTTACCGTTACAGCTCTCGCAGCGAAGATAGATGTCAGCCATGAACTGCATCTCCACCTTTATCTCACCTTCACCCTGGCATGTCTCGCATCTGCCACCCTCAACGTTAAAGGAGAAATGGGAAGGTTTATAACCGCGTTGCTTCGAAAGAGGTTGGTCCGCAAAAAGCTGACGAATAACATCATAAGCCTTTACATAGCTTACAGGATTTGAACGCGAAGATTTGCCAATCGGATTTTGATCCACAAATTCTACTTGTGTAATCCTTGATACGTCGCCATCTAATCTGTCATACCTTCCGGGAGCTTCAGCTACCGATCCATTCAATCTTCCTACTGCAGGGTATAGAATCTTTTTGATTAAAGTTGACTTCCCTGAACCGCTCACACCGGTAACTACTGTAAGCACGCCCAACGGAAACTTAACTGTAAGGTTTTTTAAGTTATTTTCTCTTGCTCCTACCACGGTAATTGAATCTACCCATTTCCTTCTTTGGGGTGGAACAGGAATGGTCTCTCTTCCGCTTAAGTAGGCCGTAGTGTGCGATGCTACTTTACCATTAATATCATTTAGGGTACCCTGGAAGATGAGTTGGCCGCCGTGACTACCAGCATCAGGTCCAATATCAATGATTTGGTCAGCAGCACGCATGATCTCCTCTTCATGCTCTACTACTATTACTGTATTTCCTAAATCCCGTAAGGACAAAAGTACGTCTACCATCCTTGACGTATCCTTGGGATGTAATCCTATACTAGGTTCGTCCAATACATACATTGACCCAACGAGCGCGCTTCCAAGTGATGTTGCCAGTTTAATGCGCTGATATTCTCCGCCTGATAAAGTCGATGTAATCCGGTTTAGCGTAAGATAACCTAAACCCACACGGGTCATGTACTCGAGTCTTGACTTTATCTCTGTTAGAATGCGCTCGGAAATTTTCTGGTCGTAGGTATTTAGCTTTAATTTATTAAAGAATTCAAGCGCCTCTTCAATTGGCATAAGTACAATATCGGTAATGGAAGTATTGGCGATCTTCACATACTGGGCATCTTTTCTAAGACGCGTTCCCCTGCAATCAGGACAGTTTGTTCTGCCACGGTAGCGCGACAACATAACGCGGTATTGAATCTTATGTGTTTTAGATTCGAGGTACTTGAAGAAGTCATTAACACCATCAAAGTATTCGTTTCCATTCCAAACCAATTCCTGTTGTTCTTTTGTCAGTTCGTTATAAGGCCTGTGAATTGGAAAATCGAACTTGATACCATTCTTAAGTAAGGGTTTAGCCCATTCACTCATGGCCTCGCTGCGCCATGGTGCAATAGCACCTTCATAAATTGAAAGGCTCTTATCCGGAATGACCAGGTCTTCATCTATACCAAGCACTTTCCCAAAACCCTCACAGGTTTGACATGCACCATAAGGATTATTGAAGCTGAAGAAATTCACTGAAGGCTCCGTAAATGTAATTCCGTCAAGTTCAAAGCGGTCAGAAAATACATCTCTTTGCATCTTTCCTTCGCGCTCAGCATACACGATACAATCTCCTTCTCCTTCAAAAAAGGCGGTTTGAACAGAATCTGATAACCTGTAGGTAGTATCTTCATCTTCCGGGTTGACAGACGCACGATCTATTAATATTTCGATGTCACCCTCAATCTTCAATGTTTTTGCTTTCTTTTTACCTGCTTCAGGGGCAGGGTTAAGAAGCTCTTCAATAAACTTTACTTCACCATCAACCAGTATTCTTGCAAAACCCTTGCTCAGGAGAAGGTTTAATTCCTCATTGAGTTTTCTTCCTTTTGCAATTTTAAGGGGGGCAGCAATCATTACACGCGTACCGGTAGGCCATTTATTAATAGCGGTAACAACATCAGTAACGGTATCACGTCTAACTTCTTTTCCGCTAACAGGCGAATACGTCTTGCCAATACGGGCGAAGAGTAATTTCAGGTAGTCGTAAATTTCCGTGGTTGTGCCTACGGTAGAACGAGGGTTACGGGTATTCACCTTCTGTTCAATGGCAATGGCCGGGGAAACGCCTTTAATATAGTCTACATCTGGCTTTTCCATCCTGCCAAGGAATTGCCGGGCATAAGAACTGAGGCTTTCAACGTACATGCGTTGACCTTCGGCAAACAGGGTATCAAAAGCAAGTGAAGATTTTCCCGAACCGGAAAGACCTGTGATAACTACAAGTTTATTGCGGGGAATAGCAACGCTAAGGTTTTTGAGATTATTAACTCTGGCGCGCTTAATGATTATATAATTTTTAGGATCTAGTTCGTCTAAATACGAATCATTGGTAGGTAATGCCTGACTCACGCTTACGTTCATTAAATAATTTTCAAAGTAAACAAAGTTTGATAAGAAAAGGTCACAGATTCAAGCGCTTACAAACAAAAACACCACCCCTTTTTTGGAGGTGGTGCCTGAAGTATGTGTAATAGATTCAATTAATTGTCAAAATCCGGGTCGTAGCTTGCTTCACGTCCTTTACGGGAACCACCTTCTTCGTCATAATCGTCGCTGTAACCACTACTACCTTCATCATCGCTGCTGCTGCCGAAATCATCGCTGTCGCCTCCATCAACCTCTGGTTCGGGAGTAGACTCAACATCGTATTCCCCATCACTATTCTTAGTAACAGGAACTTTTACCAGAATAGTAGCATCCTCTGTTTCAATAGGAAAAACGAAAATTGGTTCTTTTTTAGCATTTGTTATGCGTGTAATGCTACTTTCATACCCGTTCGGGTACTGGTCCCTGATGATATCTTTTAAATCTTCGCTGAGATTTTCAAGGCTTTTGATGATTCTTTTTTTACTAACTGCCATAAGGTTTTTGGTGCACAAGAATATGCGACAAATAGCAAAAGAAATTGTCTAGAAGGCAAGAAATTTTTTAAATATTTTTTGTCCTGTAGAAAAAGATTCCTATCTTTTGAAACAATTCAATAATCAAACCCATACAATATCGAATAGAATCTCTACGTTACCTAAATGTGAAGCAGAATGATTGACAATGGATTCAGCGACAGCCAGCTTGTGTCGCTCTATCAGAACGGTAACGAAGAAGCTTTCGAGATTCTCTTACACCGTCATAAATCAAAAATCTACACGGCTATTTACCTTATAGTGAAAGATAGGTACACAGCTGAAGATCTTTTGCAGGAAACCTTTGTGAAGGCTATTAATACCATCAGAGGTGGACGGTACAATGAAGAAGGCAAATTTTTGCCGTGGATCAGCAGGATTGCTCATAATCTTGCAATTGACCACTTCAGAAAAGAAAAACGTTATCCGGAGGTAGTGCTGGAAGATGGAAGCAGGTTGTTTAATTCAATGGATTTTGCAGAAGAGTCTGTTGAAGAAAAGCAGGTGCTGAGGGAGACCAGATCCAAACTTAGAGACTACATTAAAGAGTTGCCCACCGAGCAGAAGCAAGTTCTGATCATGAGGCATTATCTTCAAATGAGTTTCCAGGAGATCGCATCCCGCACGGGAGTAAGCATAAATACAGCATTGGGAAGAATGCGATATGCACTCATCAACCTGCGAAAGAAGATGGTAAAACACAGAGCCTATGATAAAAACTTTTACCCAGACGGACCTGATCAGGTATTTATACCAAGAGATTACGGAGGAGGAGAAGAGGGAGATTGATAAAGCCCTTATTTGTGATGGCCAGCTAATGGCCCTTTTTAACGACTTGCGAGAATTGTTGAATGACATGAACAATGCAACGCTGGAACCATCTAATCTGGCCGTACTAAATATCTTGAGCTATTCAAGAAGTACGCAAGAGGTCAAAAAGTAAGTCACAACTGTCATGCTTTAAATACTATCATTCAATGAATGATTGACGGGTTTTGCCTTTTTACTTCGTCATCTTTAAATTCTATTCTATTACATCGCCAAAACGCTGTGCTTAAGCTCAGCGTTTTTTTATTTTACCACCAAAAAGCTGATACCCAACTTAACTCACTCTTTCCTGTAAACGCTCTTCACCCGACCTTTCGCAATAGTAATCCGCCGCTATGTGGCAATAGCCAGTTTTGTTTTATTTGCACTTGTGAAAGTGCTGTTACTACATCAACATTTTAATACGCCTTATCAAGGGGGTGCGTTGAGGTCTTACTATCTGGCAAAGGCTTTGGTTGATCGGGGAGTACAGGTTGTTGTAATAACTGGTTACAACGGCAAGGATTATGAAAAGAAGCAAATAGATGGAATAGAAGTACATTATCTTCCAATAGCATACAATAATGGATTTGGCTTTTACAAAAGAAGCTACTCATTTATTCGATTTATCATCTTATCCATCAGGTATGGGAGCATACATAAAGATGCCTCAATATGTTATGCTATTTCTGTTCCGCTTACCATCGGAATAGCAGCATTGGAGCTCAAGAGACGATACAAAATTCCATTTATTTTCGAAGTAGGTGACTTGTGGCCTGATGCTCCCATTCAATTAGGATTCATTAAAAACCCATTGCTTAAAACACTTTTATATCAACTAGAGACGAAAATCTACCAACGTTCAAAATCTGTTGTAGCCCTTTCAACAGCGATTAAAAATTCCATTGAAAAAAAGGTACCCGGGAAAAGAATCGATATCATCCCTAACATGTCAGATACGGATTTTTTCAAACCAGAAGAGAAACGCTTTGATCTTGTAAAGAAATTCGACGTTGAAGGGAAATTTGTGGTGTCTTACATCGGTGCAATTGGTTTTGCCAATGGCTTAGATTTCTTTCTCGAATGTGCTCGCGCCTGCCAAAAAGCCGCCCTTCCTGTTCAATTTGTAATGTGTGGAGATGGAGCAATGCTAAAGCGCCTTAAGGAAATCTCGGAAAGAAATGAATTAAAGAATTTTTCGATTATACCTTTTCAAAACAGGGATGGCATAGCTGAAATTATGAATATTACTGATGCAAGCTTTGTATGTTATCGACCAGAGCCGATTCTTGAAACAGGATCGCCCAATAAATATTTCGATGCATTGGCTGCAGGTAAAATGATCATAGCAAATTTTGCAGGCTGGATTAAAGAAGAGATAGAGAAAGAAGGCTGCGGTTTTTATGTTCCTTCATCATCTCCGGAAACAATTATAACCAAGTTAGCCAGGTGCATTGAGAACCCTTCCGTGCTTATTAATTATCAAAAGGCGTCAAGGTCATTAGCAGAAAGAAAGTACTCAAGAAAATTGCTGGGCGATGCTTTTTATAATTTGATCAATGAACAGGGTTCCATATGATATTGCATCATCCATTAAAATCCTTTCCGGGAAAAAAGCTTTTAAGCTTTTCAAAAAATTGTTTTTTATAGCTTATTCCAATAGGAATAACTTCCCCTCCAATTTCGATTTCATTTCTCGATACAGTATTTATAGCTGGAATGTAAATAATATAGGAATTGTGAACTCTTATAAAATTATCAGGTAACTCCTCTTCAAGGCTCTTTAAAGTTTGAAGTGTCATGATCTTCTTATCTGTAGTATGAATGGTGGCATACTCTCTTGTGCCTTTAATAAATAAAACAGAATCTAATTCAATTTTCACAAGTTTACTACCATCTTTTACAAAGATAATGGGTACTGCTTGCTCTGTCTTCTTTTCTGTTGCTTGTATCGAAGTGATGGTTGATTCTACTCGTTGCGTTATTTTATTAACGGATTTCAGAAATCTGTTAAAGTCAAATGGTTTTAACAAATAGTCAACGACATCAAGTTCAAAACCTTCTAAAGCAAATTCCGCGTAAGCTGTGGTGAAGACAACATATGGTTTTTTCTTCAATGTTTTTAAAAAGTCAATTCCCGTAATATCAGGCATCTGGATATCGAGAAACAGAACATCAATTTGCTTGGTGTTGAGCAGCTCTAGGGATTTGAGGGCACTGGAAAATATACCTTCTAATTTAAGTACCGGAGTTTTTTCTATAAAATCTCCCAGTAGCTTACGAGCAAGGGGCTCATCATCTACCACCACACATCGTATCATTTTGTAAGTGTTAAGCTAACTTGATAAACGCTATCTGCATCAATTATTTTTAAATCATGGGCGTCAGGATAACTTAGTTGAAGGCGTTTTTTCACATTCTCTAACCCGAATCCGGACTTCAACTTATGTTGAATTGAGTTATTAATTTTTTTATTGCTCACCTTATATTCGATTGATGTGTCAGTTACATGAAGGGAGACATTAATCCAGCAATCCTTCTCCTGGTCGCTTACACCATGCTTAAAAGCGTTTTCCAAAAACGTGATCATGATAAGCGGTGAGATTTCCTGTTCATGAACATTTCCCTTTATATCAAACGTAATTTTAAAGACCTCGTTTAAACGAATGCTTTCAAGCAGAACATAGTCATTCATGTATTCTATTTCTTTTTTTAAAGGCACCTTGTCACGATTAGCATCATATATCATATAACGCATGATATTGGAGAGTTTGATAATAACTTCTGTTGATTTCTTTGATCCGGAATAAACGAGGTAATTGAGATTATGAAGTGTATTAAACAGGAAGTGAGGATTAATTTGTGCTTTAAGATAATTAAGTTCGGCAACCAGTTTTTCATTTTCCAACTGTTTCTTCTTGTTCTCGAGGTCGAACCAATCTAAGGTGAATCTGATCATCCCTGTAAATATCAGAAATGAAAGCGTATCCCATAACGTACTGACAACACGTGAAAGTTTAACGGTTTTATAATAGTTTTCATTTGTAATAAGGTTTGCAAAGGCAAGGTTCTCCGTTGTAATCCGAAATGTTAGTATGAAAGTTAGCAGTAGCAACAGTTGTATTGCATACCTTGAGAAGTTCTTTTTTAAGATCCAACCTGGTAGAATAGCAAAGTAATGAATGTAGCTAGCCAGTATATTTAAGGACATTGGAATTGATACATAAAACACAGCTTTTTTAAAGCCTATGTGTTGCGAGATATCATACACGCGATAGGAAAAATATAAGAGCCAGAAAGAAAAATGCAGTAAGAGTACTTTATTGTGATTATTTGATCCAGGCATCCGCATACGGCACAATTTATGGCTTTATAATCAAGTATGCCGTTTTAATCTATGGCTTAATGATATTTTTAAACCAATTGGTGTTTTTAATCTATCTATTAAAAGTATAGGCGAAAGCGACCCCTTGGCAAAGTAAGTTAAGGAGTTCATTTACTTTTTCGGTTTATGATTTCTGTTTTCTCTTCTTTTGAAGAAGGTTCAATCATATAAATCCCTTTACTTTTATGAAATCACTATTAAGTAAACTTCTACTGGTTGTATTTCCAATATTGGCTACACCTTATGTCACGTTTTCTCAAACGGACACCATCAATATTTCAAAGAACGAACTACAGATTCAGTATCTGAAAGAAGGCCTGCATCAATATTTGGTGTACTTCGAAAATCCCAAAAAGCAAAGATTAGGCGGAATGTCAATCTGGAACAGGCATGTTACCTTTAAAAAGCAAAATGAAGTCGAGACAATCGAAATTAAACAACATTGGTATTTGAGCGATACACTCTTTAATAGATATGTGTATTCGATAAGTAATAAAAAGAATTTTGCGCCGATATATCATTATACCAAAAGCAGTCGTGGAACAGAAGCTTTCGATTTTTATAAGGACAAAATATCAGGCGCAGACACGGTTTTAAATAATTCTAAAAATGATTTTGCTGTAATGCTTACCGCGCCAACTTTAAATTGGGAGCTTGATTTGGAAGTGTTTAGTACACTGCCGTTCAAAAGAGTTGGCCAAAAGTTCTATATCAACTTCTATCATCCCGGAGGAAGATCAGAGCCTAAATATTATAAATACGACATAGTAGGATCAGAAAAACTTAACGGGGTTGAAGGAGGTTCATTTGATTGCTGGAAAATGAAAATTGATTATGATAAAGATAGTTGGGCAATCTTTTGGATCAGTAAAAAATCAAAAGAAGTTATAAAAATGCAGGAGTATTTTCGTGGCGGCTACCGCTATAAAGTAAAGCTAGCTACTGTCATTCCATTAACGCAATTGTAAATGTTCTTAAAATTAAAATGCTCCCGATTGGGAGCATTTTAATTTGTGTCAGGATAAGGTCTTCTCACTGATCTTTCCCGTCATTTTGCTTTTAAGAATAACCTTCTTAGCGCCATAGTGCGTTACCTCTTCCTTCACGAGGTAGTTTTCCGCATCATACTCTTGAAGGTGACTGTCTTTCGTTACGCCTGTCCTTCCTCTCCAGATATCAAGTTGTACAGGCTCCCATTGTTTGGTTTTAGCGGATTTGTAGGCGGCATCAAGAATAGCATTTACAACATATCCATCATAAAATGTTTCTTTTGGATTTACGCCTTGCTCCATAGCATTAAACATATCGGCAAACATATGGTTGTAGCCAAGTTCATTCAGCTCATCTCCAACCGGGAAAAGCCATCCCGAATTACTTTCTGCCTTCTCTGCTACATAATCAGCACCTTTACCTGTTGTAAACATTTCAAAACCGGTACGCAAGAAACTGTTTACCCAGATAGTTCCTTCTGTGCCCATTACCTCATCACGTAAGTCCAATCCACCACGGAATGTCCAGCTTACTTCAAACTGACCAATTGCTCCGTTCTCATATTTAACCAAACCGATAGCATGGTCTTCTGCATCTATAGGTTTTACCTGTGTATCAGCCCAGCACATTACTTCTACCGGTTTAATGTCTTTCCCGATATAAGTTCTGGTGATTTCAACACAATGGCATCCAAGATCAAGAATACAAC
Organism: Chryseosolibacter indicum; assembly: GCF_018598585.1. Lineage (GTDB taxonomy): Bacteria > Bacteroidota > Bacteroidia > Cytophagales > Cyclobacteriaceae > Chryseosolibacter > Chryseosolibacter indicus. The sequence goes on along the minus strand of NZ_JAHESD010000017.1, from coordinate 67,337 downwards.
CACCTCCGGCTTGCTCTATATCCCAGAACCAATCACTGTGTGGCCCGGGGTGTGTCTCACGTGACTTTGCCCAAAGTATTCTTCCTAGCGCGCCATTCTTTACACTCTCATGAGCCTTCAAAAACTTGGGAGTATAAACAAGGTCTTCAAGGTAGCCATTAAATATCCCGGCCTTCTCAACAGCTTCCAGCATTCGCTTTGCTTCTGCTGCATTTCTTCCTAATGGTTTGGTAGTGATAACAGCCTTCTTGTGTTTGCAGCAAAGCATAACCGCTTCTTCGTGCAGGTTGTTTGGTAGCGATATACAGACAACTTCCACCTCAGGCCTGTTAATAGCTTCCTCCATATTTGTAGTAGAAAAAGCTACTTTATAGTCAGCTGCAAATTTCTTTGCACTTTCTTCTCTTCGGGAATATATCGATACAATCTTGTCTCTGCTTCTGTAACCCTGTAGCGAGTCAGCATAAAAACGTCCGATAAAACCGGAACCTAACATGGCGATGTTCATAGGCGTGGTGTTAGTTTTTAAGTGATGTCTAGACTGCTTGTTTTATCTGTTTTTCTTCTTTAAAGAAGAGTACAAAATAAATAAGTACAAATACCGCTATTCCTGCAGGCACGTACCAGATGCTTGTCCAATCATGGCCAGCATCTGTCTTGTAATTATCAGCAACAAAACCAGAGAATGCAGTGCCTATTACCATCCCTACACCATAAGTGGCGACGGTAAACAAGCCTTGTGCGGAATTTTTGATTTTCTCTCCTGCTTTCTTCTCAGTATACATATATCCTGTTACAAAGAAAAAGTCGTAACAAATACCATGAAGAATGATACCTGCATAAAGCATCCATGCTGCGGAATCCATGTTGCCATAGGCAAACATAACATAACGAAGAACCCATGCTATCATACCAATTATGATCATCCTTTTTACTCCTATACTATTAAAGAGAAAAGGAATTGCGAGAATGAAAATAGCTTCTGAGAATTGGCCGAAGGCCATTGTGCCTGCCACGTTATTCATTCCCAATTCAGTTAAGAAACCACTGGTTTGGCTATAGTAAAAAGATAAAGGAATACAAACAAGAATAGCGGCAATAAAGAAAATGAGATAAGGTTTGTTTTTAAATAGCACAAAAGCTTCTGTACCTAATACACTGGATGCGGTGGCACCGGCATCTTTCCCTTTAGGAGGCGTATGTGGTAATGCAAAACTAAAAAGACCTAATATTACAGATGCAATTCCAGCCATATGGAATGTAAAAGGTGTTTCATCCACACCAAGAGTTGAAATCATAATACCTGCAACGATCCATCCCACGGTGCCAAAAACTCTTATCCATGGGAATTGTTTTCCTGGGTCGCTCATCTGATGAAAAGCAATGCTATTTGAAAGAGCAATAGTAGGCATGTAAAGAAGCGAGTAGGCCAGAATTACCCAATAGAAAATATTTGGATTTTCAATTTCAGTTGCAAGGAAAAGCAAAGCACCACCAATGATATGGAGGATGCCCATCAACCTTTGAGCTGCAAAAAAGCGATCTGCTATCATACCTACAAAGAATGGAGATATGATTGTAGCTATTGCCAAAGCACTATAAGCTGCACCAATTTGTACGTCAGTTGCTCCAATATTTGCCTTCATATAGGGATTCATGGTAACATACCATGCACTCCATATGAAGTATTCGAACAACATCATCAGGGAAAGTTTTGTTATAACAGTTGGTTTCATGTATAAAGATTTAAAAGGCAGATGCCATTGAATGAAGAGGAAATATACGTGAGCTCTCTTTATCTCAAAAAACCTCTTGTATAAATTTTATAATAAAGTTCTGAAATAAGGAATTATCTACTTTAATAACTATAAAATTATTATTCCTGTAGTACAGGTAATTGACGATCGCACTATAAAAAGGCAATTAAGACTGCCTTTCAATTAAAGCTTTCGTGAAATTAATAAGAGCCTCTTTTTTCTGCGGATTAATACTCAGCCTGTCTAGGCTTCTGAATCCTTTATCAAAAAAGGAATTTATCTTTTTTTCTGTTAACCTCGGAATATCTAACGCATCATAAATCCTTTTCACAGCGTTTATCTTCTCCTGCTTCTTGAACCTCTTTTGGGCGAGCCAGTAGTTAAGTTCTTTTAATGTTTTTCCTTTCGCCTTTTCCAGCGCCTTGATTAATAGAAATGTTTTTTTGTTTGCAATAATGTCTCCTCCAACTTGTTTCCCAAACTTCTTTGGGTCTGCATATGCGTCTAGCAAATCATCCTTCAATTGAAAACCGATGCCGATGTTAACACCAAATTCTTTCAGATATTCCTGATCTTCTGCTGAAGCCTGGGCCAGTATAGCACCTAACTCAAGACTAAAACCCAGGAGCACTGCAGTTTTTTGTCGAATCATGTTGATATACTGTGATTCTTTTATCGACAATGATGTTTCGAATTCCATATCCCATTGCTGTCCCTCGCAAACCTCCGCGGCGCACTTATTGAATCTGCCAAGTACTACCCCCAGTGTTTCTGGCGGGAGGGTAAGAAACATATCATACACCTTCACAAGCATTACATCTCCTGATAAAATGGCCGTGTTGACATTCCATTTTTCGTGAACAGTAACATTACCCCTCCTTAATGGAGCCTGATCCATAATATCATCATGCATTAGTGTGAAATTATGAAAGGCTTCAACGGCTACTGCGTAGGGAAGTATTTGCTTAGGGTCATCTTTGTAAAGTGAATAGGAAAGAAGTGCTAGCATTGGCCGGAGTCTTTTACCGCCCAGGGCCATAAGGTATCTTATGGGTTCATATAATGAAGCGGGTTGCTTGCCATACTTCTGTTTTTTGATTTCAGTCTCTAACCATTGCTGGTACTTGTTAAACTCCAAAGGCATTTCAAATTTATTCTTCTTCCTGGTTAAATTTCTTTTCTGCAAAAACAAGGTCTATTAATCTTCTGTCAATGTCTGTTTTCTTCACGCGAACTGAGACCTTATCCCCAAGCGTAAATACCTTTTTGGTCCTTCTTCCTACTATTCTGTAGCGTTTCTCGTCATACTCATAGAAATCATCATTCATGTCAGACATTCTTATCATGCCCTCACATTTGGTTTCAATGATTTCTACATAAATGCCCCATTCTGTTACACCTGAGATCAGACCTTCATAAACCTTATTCTCAGCATAAGTCATAAACTCCACCTGCTTATACTTAATCGAGGCACGTTCTGCATCAGCCGCGCGTTTTTCTCTCTCTGACGAATGAACGCAACGCTCTTCGTATTCAGTTTTACTTACCGGCTTCCCTTCGTCCAGATAGTGCTGAAGTAAACGGTGCACCATCATGTCAGGATATCTTCTGATAGGTGAAGTGAAGTGTGTGTAGTGTTTAAAAGCAAGACCGAAGTGTCCTTTGACATCAGTCGAGTACTTAGCCTTTGCCATGGTGCGGATGGCAAGTTGTTCCAAAACATTTTGTTCAGGCTTACCCTCTATCGACTCCATTAGTTTATTCAATGATCTGCTGATAGATTCTTCTTCAACATTCATTCTATGACCAAATTGCTTAGCAAATACTGCGAAGTCTTTTACTTTGTCAGGATCAGGAAAATCATGAATACGATAAACAAAGGTATTCTTATCCTTGCCTTTTTTATAGTTATAAACAAAGGTAGCCACGTACTTATTGGCCAGAAGCATAAACTCTTCTATAAGCTTGTGTGCGTCTTTTCTAACTTTAGGAATAACAGCCAATGGCCTGCCTTTCTCATCCAGCTTGAACTTTACTTCAGTGGTTTCGAAATTAACAGCGCCTTTTGAAAATCGTTCTTTCCTTAATTTCTTAGCGAGGTCATTTAAGATCGTCAGTTCTTCTGCAAAAGGCCCTAAGCCTGATTCCAATACTTCCTGTGCTTCTTCGTAAGTAAAGCGCTTGTCAGAGTGAATAATAGTTCTGCCATACCATTCATCTACCACTTTGCCCTTATCAGTCATTTCAAAAACTGCAGCAAAGGTAAGTTTGTCTTCATTAGGGCGTAGAGAACAAAGTCCATTCGAAAGTCTTTCAGGAAGCATCGGAATGGTACGATCTACCAGGTAAACTGAAGTAGCCCTGTCAAACGCTTCTTTATCTAAAGCGGAATTCATACGAACATAGTGGGTAACGTCCGCAATATGTACACCTATTTCATAATTGCCGTTGTCAAGCTTTTTGAAAGAAAGCGCATCATCAAAGTCTTTTGCGTCAAGGGGGTCAATAGTAAACGTAGTAGTATCTCTGAAATCTCTTCGGTTCTTGATCTCTTCTTTTGTGATGCCTTCATCAATCTTTGACGCTTCCTTTTCAACACTTTCTGAAAAGCGGAAGGGAAGGTCGAATTCTGCCATGATAGAATGAATCTCTGCTTCGTTCTCTCCGGCTTTACCAAGAATCTCAACTACCTTGGCTTCTGGCTTTTTATCAGCTTCTGCCCAATTGACAACTTCTACAATTACCTTATCGCCATTTACCGCACCGTTGATATTTTCCGGATAAACGAAGAAGTCCTGATGTATTTTGCGCGCATCTGCAACAACAAAAGCAAAGTTCTTTGAGACTTCAATTTTACCAACAAACCTGTTACGGCTTCTCTTTACAATTTCTGTTACACGACCTTCCGGATGTTCTCCATGTTTTGACTTGAATACAGATACGAGCACTGTATCACCATCAACGGCAGAGCGAAGATCGCCAGTTTTTACATATATATCTTTCTCGGTTCCAACATTGATGTAGGCAAATCTTGAGCTGACATGATCTACAACACCTTGTAATTCTTCGGGTCCTGTTCTTCTTGCGGTGCTTCTGCCTTCTTCTTCAACAAAATGACCGTCACCCTGCAGCTCGTCAAGGTACTGACCAGCCTTTTTAATATCTTCTTTTTTCTTAAGTCCTAATTTTCTTACAACTTGTTTTAGTGTAAAGGTTCTGTCAGGCTGTTCATTAATCATTGATTTGATTGCCGAACGAATTCTAACAACCTGTCCTTTCTGTTTCTTCTCTTTCTTCTTCGTGCGGACTTCTTTTTTCTTTTTTTTACTCATTTGGTAGGCTAGACAGTTATGATATTACTTTCAGGGATGACAGAATATGCTCTCAATTTTAAAAATAATTGTGCCAGAACAACAACATCCCTACGGCAGTAAAGGCTAATCTTTTCGAGATCGTTTTCTTTATAATAAACAACATTTACCTGGCTTCCATCCATATCTGTTTTGCTGGATGGAATGTTAAAAATGGCTGCCAGAAGATCAAGTGAAGTATAATGTTTATAATCACCGAATTTCCAAAGCTCCATGGTGTCAAGGTGCTGAACCTCCCAGCCTTTCTTACCTGAAAGATTCAGAGCGGCAGGTAAAGCTATGGAATTAATTAACATCCTCCTGCAGATATACGGAAAGTCAAACTCTTTACCGTTATGAGCACAGAGCCTTAAAGTAGAGGAATCTATCTTCTCAAGCATTGCCTTAAATTCTGTAAGCAGTGCTTTTTCATCGTGGTTCTGAAATACTTTTGTGCGCAATCCTAGCTCACCCGATTCCATGTCGCAAAACTTTCCAACAGCAATGCAGATGATCTTGCCAAACTCCGCATAAATACCAGCACGTTCGTGGTAAATATCTTCATCCGACATTTGACCGTCTCTTCTCAAAAATCCTGCTTTACGGGCCCACTGCACTTTTAGTCTTTCATCTAACGCATTGTAATCACGAGAGGCAGCTACAGTTTCGATATCTATGAAAAGTATATCTCTTAATTCAGGTATCATATATTTTAACTCTTAAAAGTAACATTTTGTTCAGGTGCTTTGCAATTGGTAATGGTACAATCCTTGCATTTAGAGCCATTTAATGCGCGTAATCTTTGCTTTCTACCAGAGTTTTATTCCGATCACCCTTACAGTATCTCTTATCGGATGTGTACTTATTTATCATTATGGCTCATGGCATTACGCTATTCCGATTTTGTTTATGAAAGTTTTTGTAAACGGAATACTGGCATTATACACGTATTACTTTAATGCAGGGCAGTTCTATTTCTATCATAACCTCGGCTTTACAAGAAGGATATTGCTTGTGACAACTTGTGTCACAGATATAATAATCTGGCTTTTAATGACTCTTTTTACGCTAAACGTATTGTTGTAATGCCACACACCCTGGAATTTGATAGTATCGAACTCAGTTTTGATACCAGGAATATACTTTCAAGCATTTACATGCGATGCCAAACAGGTGAAGTAGTAGGGCTGCTCGGAAGAAATGGTTCTGGTAAATCCTGTATGATGAAGGTGGTTTTTGGAGCAATGAATGCAGAACATAAGTCAGTTCGTATCGATGGCGTTTCACTGCAAGGCAATTATGCAGGTAAAAGGCTGATTAGCTACCTCCCGCAAGAAGGGCTGATTCCTTCATATATCACTATAAAAAAGGCATTTGAATTCTTTAATATAACCATTAAGCAAGTTGAAAAAGACCTGCCCGAAGTGCTACAATTTCTGCATTACAAGCCGAGGGAATTATCCGGTGGGTATTTGCGCCTTATTGAAGCGTTCTTAGTTCTAAAATCCAACGCGCCATTCTGCATTTTAGATGAGCCATTCTCAGGAATAATGCCACTGCATGTTGAGCGACTTATCGAAATTATAAATGAGGAGAAGAAGACGAAAGGAATTATTATTACCGACCATCTTTATCGCCATGTAACTTCCATTGCTGATGCGCTTTACGTGCTGAGCAATGGCAAACTTTATAAAATAAAAGACAAGGAGCAGCTTGTTACCTTGGGATATATCAGTGCTTATGAATGAAGTACACCTTCCATATCAAGCTCTTTAATAAAAGTAATATTCTCTTCGCGGATAGTATCCGGTACGAAAACAAAACGTTTATCAAAGATCTGGCGGCCAATGTAGTAACTCACCCAATATTCATTGTTAAGATGAAAAACCGCAGGGTCAATCGGTTCAATTAGCACGGCACTATGTGATTGAACAGTCTCAAGAAAATGACGTAGTGTTGATGTTCTTTGCTTTTCCCCGTTCTTTTCTCCGTATCCATTACTTGATACTAATGTATTCTCAATAGGGAAATCGTTGTTGTTGATAAGAAATACTTTCCAATCATCAGTTTCACCGAGTGCCTTTTTCCTGGCTACGGCAAGCGTTACGTTCTTTACTTCCGGTATTTTAATATCCTTAATCATATCAACTCCATTCCAAATTGTTCGGCAATTTTTTCTTTCAGTATTGCTTTTACCTTCTCCATATCCTGAGGATGTCCTAGTTCTTTTTGAAGGGAGGTAACAGCTTTATCCTGTATGCCACAGGGAACAATGTAATCGAAATATCGCAGGTCTGTATTAATATTGAAAGAGAAACCATGCATCATTACCCATCGGCTGCTTTTCACACCTAGGGCACAGATCTTACGTGCACGTTTAGGCTCATCACCATCTAGCCATACACCAGTCAGGCCCGGAATTCTTCCCGCTTTAATATCAAACGCGGCGAGCGTTTGTATAACCGATTCCTCCAGCAACCGCATATATTTATGGATATCCGTAAAGAAATTTTCTAGATCAATAACAGGGTATCCGACAATTTGACCAGGACCATGGTAAGTGATATCACCACCTCTGTTAATGTGATAATAACTTGCTTTAATAGCATCCAGATTATCTTTACTTATAAGCAGGTTTTTCTTGTCACCACTTTTTCCGAGTGTAAAAACATGAGGGTGTTCGCAAAAGAGGAGGAGGTTCTCTGTAGGAATTTGCTCAGGGTTGGTTCTGTTTGCTGTTTTTATTGAAACAAGTTTCTCGAAAATGCCTAGCTGATAATCCCAGGCTTCTTTATAATCGATCAAACCCAGATCCTGAAACCGGGTTTTTCTATTTACAATTTCATTCATTAGTTACTTCATCCTCGAAATTCTGTTCCAGGTAGTATGTGATGTTCAGATTTTGAATTTTATCATAAGAGATCACAATAGCATAACCAGGCATGGTATAATATCGTTCATCTGTATCGCGTGCTAAGAACCCAGGATTATTCTCCTCGTTTGCAAGATCGTTTCTAAAGCTCCTTCTGTAAACGTTGCTTAAATAAATCCTGTCAAGCCCGTTGTCCTTCGAAAGAAAAAAATCTTTTAACACGCCACTGTAAATCATATCGCCTTCGCTTGAGTTTACTAGCGCATCAACCTGTATAAGAAGAGGAATTGTTTTCTTTTTACGCAACGATTTAAAGTAGTCTTTGATGCTGCCATACCAGGTTTCATTCCTTTTTTTTATGGGCAGATTCAGGCTTTCACCACTTAGCAGGTAGTACCACTCGTTTCCAAACCGCAGGAATTTTAAGTACAGATCGAGCCTTAGTACACGCACCAGGGCCCGCGTAGTAAGTCCACAAACGACACCGATGATTAAAAGTACTGTGATGTAGATCGAAAACGGTATAGCACTGGCCTTAATTATCTGGAAATTACTTTGCTCACCTGTAATAAGCTGGTAAACAATATCCAGGTTAACAGAAGTATTAAATACATTTTCTGTTACCCACATGCCAGCGAGCTGAAATAGCAAGGCAGGTACAAGTGCCCAGAAAATCTCTTCTACCGCTGAAACTTTAAACGTAAGCTTGGCATAACTCCCTTGCAGGTAGGAGAAACGAAAGAATAAGCCTGGTGAAATTAATATGAATAGAAATAATGAACCAAATACGAGATTCATTCAAGTACTAGCCCTTTTTAGGATGGAATCCCTGAGCTTGTGTTAACACGAGCTTTTTTCCATCAACAACAACAGTTCTTCCCTCAAGGTCATCCGGATTTCTTCGCTCAGATTGGATTGCCAACATAAGCTTCTTTGACAACTTTCTGTCTGCTAAAATTCGCCTGACCAGATCACTCATTGGAGCTTGCATAGCTTTCTTTAATATTGGTTAACTAAAGATACAACGAAAGAGTGTAAAAACAAGTTTCAAATCAATCTGATGAACAAGATGATGCGCTCTACTATTTCAACTTGTCTAATTCAGATTTAAGGTAAACGATTGACTCAATAGGATCTGGCTCTACACCGTTCTCCTTCGCCAGGTAAAACGAAATCCAGTCTGTTAAATGGATGAGGTAATAGTATTGCTCAAGCAATGAAGCCCCTTCTCCGATAACGTCTATTATAGGGTTTGACTTCTTTTCGAAGATATCCCGGCAGATCTCCATCCGCTTTTCAACCCGCTCATGGTCATGATCAGAATATAGATAGATAACCTGAAGCATAGGCATCAGATTCTCCGGGAAACGCCATCCAACAAGCTCATTGTGGTTCATTTCCGGGAAAGTATTTATATGTGCTATATGCTTGGCATTTTCATTTAATTGTTGCTGAAAACGCAGGGCCATAGCATACAGGCGATTATCACAATAAATAACTGGTAATTTTCCTTTTAGCTTTTTAGCAATAAGTTCTGCTTCTGACTGAATGCCTTTTTCCCCACGGTCTAAATATTCAATCGCATTTTCTGTTTCTTTGATGAAGGCCGCCCCAATAAGATTTGTATGGTACAACAATGACATGAGTGAAACCATATTGTAGCCTAACATGGCTCTCGGGCTGTCAGAACCCGAAGGTAGCTGTATATAGAAGAGGTTATACTCACGCGCTATCTCCAAAAGCTTTCCGCCGGAGGCAATAACGATACAATGTGCTCTTTTCAAAAGCGCTTTGTTAAGTGCTGCAACTGTTTCTTCTGTATTTCCGCTGTAAGAACTGGCTACAAAAAGCGTATGCGGACTAACGAATTGAGGGATATTATAGCTCTTGCAAACTGTGATAGGAATGGGAATTCTTCCAAAGGTGAGAGACTCAACCAGGTTTGCTCCAATACCAGAACCGCCCATACCCGCAATCACTACGTTACGAATGTCACTTCCAGGGCGTACAAGATCAAGCGATTGACCTATCTTTAACGCATCTGCAAGCTGGCGGGTAAATCCTTCAATATATTTTTTGGTCATTGACTTAGTGCTAAATTCGTTTTTTCAAAGTTATGACTTTTGCATGAGCGATAAAATCAAAACCGGTAGCAAAGGTGAGAATCTTGCTGCAGAATTTTTAATACAGAAAGGCTTTGAGGTAGTTCAGCGTAATTACAGATTCAAACATGCAGAAATTGATCTCATCGTTAAGCGTGATAACTGGCTCATTTTTGTCGAAGTAAAAACACGGAGCTCAAATTCTTTTGGTGAACCTGAATCTTTTGTTGATGTAGCCAAAGAGCGAAAAATATTTGAAGCCGCAGAAGAGTATATTTTTAGTAAAGATTGGAGGGGGCATATACGCTTCGATATTGTTTCCGTAAAGCTGGGTACAATACCGGAAATCGTTCATTTCGAGGATGCTATTAATTAGCATGTTCAGCACGAAGTTCTCAGATCTCTTAATTTCATGAGCTTTATGAATCTAAAACGTTTTTGGAGTAGAGACATCGAGTGTTAATAAAGCAAGACGAGAAGGGTCACTTCTTATTCAGCCATTTTATTATTTCTGTATACTTCTTTGCCTTTATCGTTCCATTCTGCCCTTGTAAAGGGCCTTACCTCTTTATTGAATGGCTCTTTAGGATAGGTTATTATTTTTTTTCGCCTGTTGTTAGGGTAGTACTCTGTCCAATCGCCAACTTTTTGGTCCCAGCGATATTCACCAAAAACTGCAACCTGCCCGTTTTCATAAAAGCGGTAGTAATGCCCATCCCGCTCGCCAAATTCAATTGGTATTATTTCCTTCATCTTCTTTCTATCGGTAGGGTCATAGTAAACAACTTCCGATTCTTTCGGCCACCCGCGGAAATACTTCTCTTTATCCATTAATGCGCTGTCTTTGGCGTTATAGGTAAGCCAGCGCCCATGTTTTGTTCCCTTATAAAAGATTCCTTTTTGAACAATAACGTCGCCCAATCGTTTTTCATAAGGTCCATGCAGGAGAACGCCCTTCTTTGGGTCAAACTTGCTGCCTTTTACAATTTCTCTTCTGTTGAAGTCGTACCAGTAAATATCACGGACGAAGCTGGTAGGAAGCTGAGGCTTCTTTAAATAATAGAATAATTCGTAGGTAACACGTTCACCATATCCTTTTCTTGTAAAGCCTTTCTTGGTTTTTATGCCGTAGAACACCTTTTTCTTAGGCTTTTTAGTTTTCTTTTCTTCTACGGGTTCTTCTTTGGTGAAGTCGAGGCTTGCAGGAGTATCAATCGTAAAGCGTTGTTCAGCATCCTGCTCATTTTCTTTGTTCTGCTGCGCTAAAAGATGAAATGGCAGACTTATAAATAATGCCGCTATAGTATGCCCTAAAAATTTCATATCCGCTAAACGATAAAACGCATTTATTAGTATAAAAATAAAAAATCCTCACCAGGGTGAGGATTAATATTGTACTTAAAATTTGAATTACGAAATCAGCTCAACACTACGTTTGATGAAGTTGGTAAGATCCGCACCCGTTAGCAGGTTTTGGGACAACAAGGCAAGATCAAAAGTTTGTTTTGCCAGTTTTGTCTTTGCTTCTTCGTTTTCTGCCTTAATAATTTTTTGAACAATAGGATGGTTCCCGTTAACAGCTACGTTGTAGTTGTCTGGCATAGACCCCATGAAAGCATATTGGCCACCACCTGTTTTTGCCATGTCTTTCATCCTGCGCATAAACTCATTCATGGTTATGACCACAGGAAGGTCATTAGGCGACATAGAATCAACAGTAACGTTCATGTTCTTGTTGTTAATAGCTTTCTCAAATACCGACTTCACCTGGTCTTGCTCTTCCTGGCTAAGCACGCTTTCAATTTTCTCGTCTTTGTCAATCAGCTTTTCTGCTATGTCGCTATCAACCCTTTTTATCTGTATTTTCTCCAGCTTTTGCTCAAGGGTATTAATAAAGTGACTGTCAAGAATTCCGTCAAAAACCAGCACATCGTACGATTTGTTTTTTGCACCTTCTATAAAGCTGTGCTGTTTACCCTTATCAGAGGCGTATATATAAACAAGATTCTTGTCCTTATCAGTCTGGTTTGCCTTTACCTTCTCTTTATATTCTTCAAAAGTGAAGTACTGGTCGTCTACGTTCTTTAATAAGGTGAAATCTTTCGCGCGATCATAAAACTTCTCATCGCTGATGATTCCGTACTTAACGAAGATGTTGATGTCATCCCATTTCTTCTCGAAGTCTTTTCGGTCTTTCTTGAAAAGATCCTGGAGTTTATCGCCCACCTTTTTAGTGATGTGCTGGCTGATCTTCTTAACGTTGGTATCTGATTGCAGATAACTTCTTGAAACGTTCAGCGGAATATCTGGAGAATCAAGCACGCCATGTAGTAGCATTAAAAAGTCAGGTACTACATCTTTTACCTCGTCAGTAATAAATACCTGGCGTGAGTAGAGCTGTATCTTATTCTTCTGAATCTCAAAGTCATTTTTCACTTTAGGGAAGTAAAGAATTCCTGTAAGGTTAAAAGGATAGTCTACATTAAGGTGTATCCAGAAAAGCGGTTCTTCAGAGAAGGGGTAAAGTTCTTTATAAAACTTCAGATAGTCTTCATCCTTCAGGTCATTAGGAGATTTAGTCCAAAGGGGTGAGGGATTATTGATAATTCTGTCTTTGGTAACAGATTTATATTTTGTTTTGCCTTCGCTGTCTACGCCGTCTTCAACGCTTTCTTCCGTAGTGCCGAATTTAATTTCAACTGGTAAGAATTTGCAATACTTCTCAAGTATGCCTTTCAATCTCCATTCATCCAAAAACTCTTCTGAGTCCTTATTAATATGGAGGATTACATCTGTTCCGCGTTCTTGTTTGTTGGTGATGGAGAGCTCAAATTCTGTTGAACCATCGCATTCCCAACGGGCTGCCTCATGTTCTGCGGCTTTAAAAGACCTTGAAACGATCTCTACCTTATCAGCCACCATGAAGGATGAGTAGAAGCCCAAGCCGAATTTGCCGATGATGTCTTTGCCGTCAGCTTTGTCTTTAAACTTCTCAATAAATTCAGTAGCACCTGAAAATGCTATCTGGTTAATATATTTTTTAACTTCATCAGCTGTCATACCGATACCTTTATCGCTGACAGTGATGGTCTTTTTATCCTTATCAAAAGTAACTTCTATTCTCAGGTCTCCGAGTTCACCATTGAACTCGCCCATAGAAGTAAGTTTTTTCAGTTTTTGAGTTGCATCAACTGCATTGGAAACCAATTCTCTCAAAAAGATCTCGTGGTCTGAGTAGAGAAACTTCTTGATGATTGGAAAAATATTCTCGGTATGAATTGAAATGGTACCTTTTTCTTGTACAGTTGCCATAGGTTATGTTTTAAAAAAGTTTGTCCCGACTTGCGCTCGGGACAAATAATATTCCAGAATAATTTAAGTGACAGGTTGACAGTTTACCTTAGCCTGTCCGAGTCTCTTACTAACCTTTCGTCTTTACGAATGAAACGGTTAGCCAAAAGATTGCAAAGAACAGCTACACCGGGAAGCCATAATCCCAGCCCATACTGTCCCCCTTGAAATGTTTTTACCAATTGGTTCGATTGGATGACTGCCGAAGCAATTGTTCCTGCCATAAAAAGGGAGTTTAAAGCGCCAAGCTTCATTTGCAACACCCTGTTTTTGTATTTGCTGATCTCAACAATTGCAATGGTAATGGCTGCAATTGCAAGAATAGCAGTAAGTGCATAAGGGAAGTATTGCGTATTACTACCTGCATTTTCTTTTACCGTATAATGTAATGGATACAGCTGATGCGATTGTCCCAGCGGATCCTGGTAGACCCAGATAGGTAAAAAGATAGAAACAATAAGGCTAATGATTGCGATAGCCAGAAATACGGTTTGAATTCTTTGCCACATGTTTGTGTTGGTTTAACTTGCCGCTTTTGTTTAGCAGGACAAAAGTAATGGATTTGGGTAATTGCGAAAGCAGTAAAAGCTTTGGAACAGCTGCTAAATAATCATACCTCAATTGTTTACTGCTTTTAATAGCCATGCGATACTTTTTTGAGATAGCTTATAACGGGAAGAACTACAGTGGCTGGCAATCGCAGCAGAATTCAACAGGCATCCAGACTGTGGTAGAAGAAGCGATGAGCTTGTTGCTGCAGGAGAAAATTAAAATTACCGGAAGTGGCAGAACGGATGCTGGCGTTCATTGCGAGCAACAGTTCTTTCATGTTGATATTACGAGCAGTTTTGATACGAAACTTTTATCGCAGAAGCTGAATTCTTTTCTGCCGCAAGCCATCTCAATCCAATCCATTCAACCTGTGCGTGAAGAAGCGCATGCCAGGTACGATGCTTTTGAAAGAGCTTACAGATACCAGATCACAAGAAAAAAGAACCCATTTCTGGAAGGCTATGCGTTGTACTTTTTCAGGCCTTTAGACATTAGAACCATGAACGAAGCTGCTGCGTTATTAGTGGGAGAACACGATTTTGAGTGCTTTAGCAAAGTTAAAACCGATGTAAATAACTTTATTTGTACAATTAAAGAAGCCTTTTGGGAAGAAAAAGGAGATTTATTTGTGTTTAATATCTCTGCCAACCGGTTTTTGAGGGGTATGGTTCGTGCAATTGTAGGTACTCTATTAGATGTAGGAACAGGTAAAATAACGGTGGCCGACTTTAAAGCAATTATCAGCAGTAGAGACAGAAGGAAAGCCGGAGCTAACGTTCCTCCTTACGGTTTGTTTTTAGTGCGCGTACAATATCCTTCAACTGTCTTTGTTAAATAATTTTTTACGTGGAGAAAGAAAAAGTAAGTAGTGGTAATATAATCGATTGGTCAGTTCTAAGAAGACTGATGCAATTTGTTAAACCTTATCAGGGAAGATTTTATGTTCTTGTATTTCTTACTGTAGCAATAGGGGTTCTATCTCCCTTGCGGCCTTTGCTTACCCAATGGACTTTAGACACAGATGTAGCGGAAGGCGATTACATGGGCATGGTACAGATGATGGTCGTGCTGCTGGTATTACTGGTGGTGCAATCCGTTGGCCAATATGCTCACACATACCTCTCTGGTTGGATGGGTCAACAGATTATACGCGACATCCGGGCAAGGTTGTATGAACACTTAATAACCCTTCGTCTTCGTTTTTTTGATAAAACACCTATAGGCCGGCTTGTAACAAGAACAATTTCTGATGTAGAAACACTTGCGGATGTATTTAGCGAGGGGCTTGCTGCCATGGTAAGTGATCTGCTTCAGCTGATCTTCATCCTCGGAATAATGTTCTATACCGATTGGCGTTTATCGCTGCTGAGTTTGTCAACCATTCCGCTGATGTTGATCAGTACCTATGTTTTCAAAGAAAAGATCAAGGTAGCATTCAATGATGTAAGAAATGCAGTGGCTAATCTAAACACCTTTGTTCAGGAGCATATTACAGGGATGAACATCGTGCAGATATTTGCCAGCGAAAAGAAGGAGTTCGAAAAGTTTAAAGAGATTAATGAAGAACACAGGCAGGCAAACCTTCGCTCAGTACTTTATTACTCTATTTATTTTCCGGTAGCTGAAATAATTTCTGCAGCCGGAATTGGTTTGCTTGTATGGTACGGAGCAAAAGGCGTTATCAACTTTGAAGAGACAGGTATTACCGTTGGAAAGCTGATTGCCTTTATCATGTACATCAACATGTTCTTTCGGCCCATACGCATGATTGCCGATCGGTATAATACATTGCAGATGGGTATCGTAAGTTCTTCCCGTATTCTTAATTTATTGGACGACCAGGAATATGTTCAGCAAGATGGCAAACTGAGGCCAGCAGGTATCAGGGGAGAGGTAGAGTTTGAACATGTTTGGTTTGCTTACAATGACGAGCAGTATGTATTGAAAGACATTGCCCTCACTATTAAACAAGGTGAGACTATTGCGCTTGTTGGTGCAACGGGTGCAGGTAAATCTTCTATTATTAATCTTCTCAACCGCTTCTACGAAATAAATAAAGGAGCCATTCGTATTGATGGTGTAGATATTAAAGAGTACGACCTTGGCTTCTTACGAAGGAACATTGGGGTTGTGCTACAGGATGTATTTTTATTTAGCGATACCATTCTTAATAATATAACCTTAGGAAATAAAGATGTCACCGAAGAAATGGTATGGCATGCAGCGGACCTGGTAGGGGCAAGAAAATTTATCGATCGCCTTCCTGGCAAATTATCCTATAATGTAATGGAGCGCGGGTCAACACTTTCGGTTGGGCAACGGCAGCTTATCTCTTTTATAAGGGCCATGGTATACGAACCCAAAATCTTAGTTCTTGATGAAGCCACTTCATCTGTTGACTCTGAAACAGAAGGAATGATTCAACAAGCTATCTCTAAAATGATGAGCGGAAGAACTGCCATTGTTATTGCTCACCGACTTTCAACCATTCAAAAAGCTGATAAAATTATTGTACTAGACCACGGTGAGATTAAAGAAGTCGGAAAGCATGAAGAGCTACTGCTTAAGGATGGCTACTATGCTCAACTCCATAAGATGCAATACAAAGAGTTTGTGAGTTAATAAGTCGGTTGGCATTACAGAGGCTATAGTATAAAAGAGATATTTGCTCAAATGCTAAAGGTGCGAATTCTGCTGATCTTATTGTTAACTTCATTTTATGTGAAGCATTCTTTTGGCCAGCGGTCTAAAAATGGTGGAATAAGTAATTATTCCCAATCAAAACACAAGCCCTCGAAGGTTGCAGGCAGTAAGCAGAAAAATGCTGATGGTTTGTTGGATAGTAAACATCCATATCATGGCCTGGGCTTAAAGTTTGGTGATCCTTTCGCTATTACTTATAAGTACTATGCTTCATCTCGCTTCTCGTTTGCCGCTGATGTAGGCAGGGCATCAAGCGGTTTATATGGTCGTCATTTCAAAGACAAATTTTCTGAATACATTGTCACGGATACCTTATCTCAAGGTGCTTCTCTTTCGTACATAACACATAAGGCACTTACTGATATAATTGTTGAGGGCAAAATACTTTATCATATAGACATTACTAAAATCTCGCCAGGGCTACAATTATATGTTGGCGCAGGTTGGGAATGGAAGCGTACCAGGCTCCGGTATGATTTTTTTTATTATCCGGCGGAATCCGGAGCTGAGAATGAGTTTGGAAGATTTGAAAGAACACGCATCACAATGGGCCCTCAGCTCGTACTTGGAATAGAGTATGGATCCTTTAGAATTCCCGTCTCTGCTTTTATGGAGTTAGAATATTTTACCGATATACAAGCTGACCCAGGCTGGCAGCGTTTTGAAGGCGGTGTTGGACTTCGTTACATTTTTTAAATCTAATTTTTCTATATCTATTAATCTATTATGAAGAAAGTACTTACGCTCTTTTTATTTTTCTCAACAGTAATTATTGGTGTTGCCCAGGATCAGGGCATAGGATTACGTTTGGGAGATCCATTGGGTGTTACTTACAAGAAATACTTCGGAGACACAAGGGCAATAGAGTTTGGCCTAGGCTCTACTGGCTTTGGATCACATCGCAGCTATTACCGAAATTCTTTTGACTCGAGAAGCAAGTATGATGATTACCGGTACAGATCGCACAGGGTAGAAAGCACCGTGTATCTCCAAGCTCGTTACCTGTTACATTATGGTATAGATGTACAAGGCCTTGAAGGTAAATGGGATTGGTACTGGGGTGTAGGGGGTATGTTAAAAGTAGCTAAGGTAAGATATAGATTTTTCGACGATGTCCCGCCTTTTGAAGACACAGACACACGGACTGATATAGACTTTGGACCGGAGGGAATTATTGGAATGGAATATACTTTTCAGGATGTACCTATTTCTGTTTTCGGTGAAATAAGCCTTCTGCTCGAAATAGTAGATCGCGTTACGTTGAGGCCCTTTGGTGGAGTTGGCGTACGCTACAATTTCTAAAACCACTTACCAATTGCCTTCCGCTGGCAAGCTTAAAATTCATTATTGTGAATCGCTTGTCAGCGGAAGCACTATTTCACACGTTGTTCCTTTATTTACTTCACTTGTTAGCCTTAGTTCTCCGTTATGAACTTTCACTATCCTTTCAACAAGTGACAGGCCTAGCCCAGCACCAGGTACATCTCTTACATTGGATGCGCGAAAAAGTGGCGATCTGATTCTTGACAGGTCTGCTTCCGGTATTCCAACACCATAATCGATAAAGCTTAACGAGATCAAATCACTAGTCTTTAATACACTTACTGTTATTTTATCCTTTGAATACTTAACGGCATTGTCTAGTATGTTTAGTATTGCTATCTGAAGTAGCTGCAAATCTCCGGTTACAAAAGCATCAGGAATACTGTCTGTTATTTCCACTGACCGTTGGGGGTGATGCAAGGAAAATGTAGCAAGTGTTTCTTTCATTACACCTTTAATGTTAAGCTGATGCATCTGAATTTTTACTGAGCCTTCTTCCAGCCGGGCAAGGGTTAACAGACCTTGCGTTATGGTTACAAGTCTTTCAGTTTCGTGCGTGATTACTTCTAGCGTTCTCTTGTATTCTTCCCTGCTTCTTTCTCGTGTAAGCGCAAGCTCTGATTCTGCCATGATAGCGGTAAGCGGAGTTTTCAATTCATGTGATGCATGTTGCACGAATCGCTTTTGTGTGATGAAGGCACTTTCTATCCGCGTAAGCAGGGCGTTAAAGGTGAGTATCAGCTCATCAATTTCATCTACCTCGGTTGCATCTTTACCTAGTTTAAGCCTATAGCTCAGGTTGTCTTTCGTGATCTGATTTACCTCTTGCACAACCCGTTTTACTGGCCTAAGTGCATTGCCCGAAAAGTATAACCCGGCAAAGTAAGAGAAGAAGAGGCTGACGAACCACCCCACCAGCATGGCGTTGATAAGCAGATCTAATTCATGCTGCCCGGGCAAATCTTTATCGGAAACGAATACCAGATACTGAACACCATTAATTCTGTATTTTCTTCCTACCGTAGTGTAAACACCGCGTTCAGCATTAAACACGTCGTTTTGTTGCAGAAAGATGACCCACGATTTGAGTATGCTGTAGTCTCCCTGGTGGTATAATAAATTGCCATGCTCATCATAAATAGAGGTTACGGGATTAACAAGCATAAACGACTCTGCGGGTATAACCTCACGTGTCTGAGGCGAGGCGTAATGTAAAGCTTCCAGGCTTGAGTGTTGTGTTAAGCGCTCAACAAAATCAGCATGAACAAAACCACGGGTAAGTATATAAATGAAGATCAGAATAGCACCTGTAATAAGGGCACTTACAATGGTAAAGCGCAAAGCCAGCCTTTGTCTGATCTTCATAATCAAAACCTAAAATTAAACGATTAAGAATGCCTTTTATCAATCAGAACTTTTTAAAACATAGCCGAAGCCGGTAATTGTATGTATTAATTTTTTGCTGAATGGCTTGTCGATCTTATTTCTTAAATAGTTGATGTATACATCAATAAAGTTAGTACCGGTTTCAAAATCAAGTCCCCATACGGCGTTTGCTATTTCAAGCCTTGATCTTACCTTTCCCATGTTCCTTGCTAGGTATTCCAGTAGCGCGTATTCACGCGCGGTTAGCTGTATGATCTTTCCATCACGCTTCACTTCACGTGCATCAAAATCAATATGCAGGTCTGCAAGCTCAAAGATGTCAACAGCACTTGCCTCGGCTTTCTTCGACTCCAGTATTTTTTTTCTTCTGGTCAGCGCTTTAATGCGTGCATAGAGTTCATTAAACCTGAAAGGTTTTGGAAGATAGTCATCTGCGCCAGCATCAAGACCGGCCACTATGTCGTCGCTCATGCCAAGGGCAGTCAACATCAAAACCGGGGTAACTTCATCTTTTTCACGAAGCTGCTTACAGAGCTCCAAGCCGTTAAGCATAGGCAGATTTATATCCAGCAGTACCAGGTCAAATTCGTTGGAGGTTGCCAGTTTTAATCCTTGCTGGCCGTCATAAGCATTCTCTACTTCGTAACCTTCTTCTTTAAGTCCTCGCTTAAGAACTTCGGCCACTTTAGCCTCATCTTCAACTATAAGTATTCGCATAATTAGCCCGAAATAAGCGGTTTACGATATGAAAACAACTAAGGTTTAGCCTATTAGCCAATTTTAATTTTTTTCTAATAGGCACTAATTAAAATCTAATGTGTTTATAATAGTATTCTAACAACGATTGATCAATTTGCGCCGTTTTTTAACTTGAAACAATACGATAAGAAAATGAAAAAGGTAGTCTTAGTTTTGAGCTTTGTGTTGGTAACTGTGCTGGTTTATGGCCAGGAAAGTGAAGCTGGAAAAAGCACTTATCCATATTGGACTATTTCTAAAGATATACAAAAGTTCCAGTTAAAGGATTATCAGTTTACACCAGCCACTGTACAGACAGGTAGTTTGGTTTGGGTTCAGTCTAAACCCGTAGCAAGTACCTACCAACAGGATAAGGATGTGAAGCCTGCTAAAGTAGTAATGACAGGTACGCCGGCATCTGTAATTTCTAAAGATGTTGCAAGAATGCAGTACGAAAGAAATAAAAGAAAGAATTAATTGCTAAGAGATAGAATTGTGGGTTTGCTAATATAGATGAGACGATTTTAGGTTAGGTCAGTTTAGTAGAATTACCCGGTGAGGCGAAAGCCAACCGGGTTTTTTTATGTTTATAAAAGCTCCTGATTCTATCTTTTGCGTAAAAAGATAGATGCTATGGCAATCCGGCCAATGCCCTACAAGCTACTACTTAAAATCATCTGTCACTCTTCCTGTTCTCCCGCTTATTTTGTATTTTTATGATACGTCTGCCAGCATTTCGTGATGGCTTTTAGATCATCCTTCAAACCAATCATTTTTTTACTTTTTAGATTTTGCCAAGAGTGGAGCGGATGAGCACACAAAGTGCAAAGGGTGTGGAGAAAGGGTTAGGCAAGCCTTAGAGGAGCTTTGGATAAGCTTTAGAGGAGCCTTGGATAAGGCTTTGAAGTGAATGACAAGAATCCAGTAATTTTTTTAATGTCTGATAGTTTTGACACAAGCTGTCAAAACACCTGCGTATGTTGCCTAAAAAAGATCTTATGGCAATAGCACGATTAAATCCAACAATCAAAGGCTTGCAAGGTGGCTTAGGTGGCATCATGTTCAGGCAGGTTCGCAACAAAACCATTATCTCTGCAAAGCCTTCGGCACCCAAGAAACAAAGCGAGCAACAACGTATGAACAGGCTTAAGTTTAAAGAGGCCACCTGTTATGCAAAGCTTATGATGAAAGATCCGCAAAAGAAGGCTTATTATCAGCACAAAGCCAAAAAGATGAGGCTCCCCAATGCGTATACGGCAGCAATTACCTCATACTTGCGCAAGGGTAATATTGATGATGTCAGTATTCGTAAGAGTAATGGCAAGGGTGAAGATAGCATTAACGTTAAGGTGAGTAAGAAAGACTTTGCTGTTAATCGCGTTAGGGTTACTGTTTATAACATGGATGGAACCCGCTTGCTTTCCGAAATGGCTACCAAAAGAGGTAATGGCGAATTTAATTTCTGTTGTACGGATGGAATTACGCTTAATACCCTGATGAAAGTCGTGGTAGAAATAGATGAGCCAGGGTGGAAGGCTGTGAGAAGGGAGATAATAATAGGGTAGTTTAACAGGTACTATTTAGGTTTCAAGCCAATGGTGATTAGTTAATAGCGGATGGACATTAGTCCATTGAATGCATTGATAAAAAATAAAAAAGGGCTTCTTTTGGAAAAGCCCCTTTCTATCGGTCTGTGTTTTATTATTTAGAAAATACAGACAGGATACTATCCTTTACAGACCCGGACTTTTCACCTTCTTCTTCTGAAGCTTCTTCGTTTACGCCACCTTGTTCGGCAATACGAGTAAGAAGTTCATCTGCTTTCTTTTCTTCACTTAAAATAGAAGCAAGGACGTTGGCAACTTTAGAATTGTTCATGGTCTTGGCAAGTTGTACCAGTCCGCCATAGGTTGCAATTTCATAGTGCTCAACTTTCTGTGCTGCAATAATTAAAGCTGCATCGCGGGTTGAAGAGTCATCCTTTGTTTCTGCCATTATCTCTTCGCCTTCTTCAACAAGTCCCTGCATGGCTTCGCATTTCTTGCCTTGGGCTTTCTTTCCCATCATTTCGAAAACTTTTTCAAGTCTTTCAATCTGACCTAGTGTTTCTTCTAGGTGGTTGTCTAACGCCTCTTTCAATTGTGGCGAGGTAGCAGACTTAGACATTTTTGGTAAAGCCTTGGTAAGTGCTTTCTCTGCCCAATAGATATCCTTCAGTGAATCCATGAAGAATTCCTCTAAAAGAGAACCCTTCTTATCTTCTTTAGCCTTAGCCTTTGCTTTAGGCTTAGGTGCAGTCTTCTTTGCTGCAACTGGCTTGCGCGCTGATTGTTTTTTAGCTGCGCCAGTCTTTGCTCTTGACTTTGTTTTAGCTTGTGCCATAGTGTAAATTGTTTAATAAAAAAATCTGCTAAAAAGGCCATGCCAGTAGAAGTGATAATACACGGATAGCACAAGAATATGAGAGATATTTTTATTCTTTGTGGTTTACAAGTTTAAACTGATCAAACACACCTGAATCTGTTTTGTTTCCTTTAGCGATTACGCCAACCCTTACTGCAGAATCCCAAGGCGGAATAAAGTATCCATCAACAGGTTCTTTGTGAGCTTTGGTAAATGTTTTACCATCCAGGCTATACTCAAAAGTAACGTATTGGCCACCCTTTACACTTGCCCTCAGGGTTATGTTG
Source organism: Chryseosolibacter indicum (assembly GCF_018598585.1). Taxonomy (GTDB): domain Bacteria; phylum Bacteroidota; class Bacteroidia; order Cytophagales; family Cyclobacteriaceae; genus Chryseosolibacter; species Chryseosolibacter indicus. The sequence goes on along the minus strand of NZ_JAHESD010000017.1, from coordinate 44,513 downwards.
TCTTTAAGGCCTTTTGCTTTTATTGTGTTTATGATTGTTTCTTTTCCCGCGTCTATCTTTTTAACGATAAGCTTACCTTCTTTTATAGTAATAGAGGCCAGGTTTCTTCTGTCACCAATCAAGCCCATTCCTGTTTCTGACGATGATTCTTTTATCAATACTGTTGCCGTTGCTTCGTAGTTGGCAGTGTATGTTCGTAATCCGAGAAACGCTCCGCTTATCTCCGGATCGCCCTGGAGCGTTAGCTTGCCTTTTGTTAGCTTATGCTCTGGATTCTTAAACACAGACCATTGCCAGTATGGTGAAATGTTGTTGCCGTTGAAGTCGTCTTTAATTTCAGAAGGAATAATGCCACTCGTAGTTTCTTCATCTACTTTAAATTCTATCCATCCATCTTCAGTAAATGTGAATTCCGATAGAATTCCCTGCCGGCCAGCATATACATCTGCTTTAGGCTCATACGCATGGTAAAGAAAGTAGTACTTACCCTCATGTTCTATGGGTGTGCCGTGGCCAGGACATTTCCATCGTGCACCTGTTTTAAGAAGCGGGTTCTTATTATACTTTTCCCACGGACCCAAAAGGTTTTTTGCCCGCGCCACGCCCATGCCGTAATTACAACCGCGGGCACAGCATCCGGCTCCTGCATAAAACGCATAGTAGTAGCCTCCATGTCTGATCATAGAAACACCTTCCACCACGTTGGCTTCCCATGCTACATCATTATAAAATAGTTTAACTTTCTCTCCTATAAGTTTAGAGCGGTCTTCGCTCATCTCCATAGCCCATATAGGGGTTGGTTTGTTAACGCTGTTGGCGTCTTCTTTCCATATAAGATAGAGCTTTCCGTTTTCATCGCGCATCTGAAATGCATCGATAGATCCTGCTTCCTCACATATAAGTGTACCGTGATCTGTATAAGGGCCTTCGGGCTTATCGGCGCTGGCAACACCAACGCAGAGGTTTCCATTTCCCTTATGGGCTGCATAATAAACCCATACTTTGCCGTTGTCATAACTTATTTCAGGAGCCCAGAAGTAATAGTCAGACCACTTAGGAAGCTGAGCAAATACGTGCCCTTTAGGGTGCCAGGTCTTTAAATCTTTCGATTCATAAATAGGAAAGGCCGGGGCCCAATTGGATGTAGTGGCAGATGCATAATATTTATCGCCAATCTTTACTACGGAAGGGTCAGGGTTATCTCCAGGAAGCACAAGAATCTGACTAAAAGAATTAAGCGATGTGAGTAAAAGTGTGAGTTGTAAAACAAATTTTATCATAGAATGAGCAGACAAGATGTGAATTGCTTTTTAAACAATTATGCCAGCGGCATTAACTGCAATAGAATTTATTGCCACGGTTTATAAATGTTGTATCTAAACTTGAGCATAATTTTTTAATAAGAAAAGAATCGTAGTCGATCATTTAAGTATGGTATTAGAATGATCTTATTTTAAACAAATATGAAACCTATATCGAAGTTCTTTTTTACACTGCTGGTACTTACAGGGTGCTACAATGAAAGCAGCCAAAGTGATAAACCCTTTCTACAAAATGTTATGAAACATTATAAGCTTCCTTCCTTTAACCTGATGGATAAACAGGAGGAAGAAAAATTCATTTATCCACTTATGGTGGTAAAGCGTGCTAACGCATTAAACTTAGATGTTGCTCATTTTATGGACATGTCGCGTTGGAAGTCTATCCAGGAGGAGGCGCAAAAGAATATCGCTACCTTCGATTATCCCAAGGTCAACTTCGAAGGGGCAACGAGCCGTGAGCTGAATGAGTTTTTAAAAACAGCGAATAAAAAGACAGTAGTATTAACGCGCGATATAGAAGCTACGGAGGCTGTTATTGTTCCTCCTCAAACTATTATCGACGGAGGAGGTTTTACCGTTCGGGCAAGCACACCGCGTATATTTCTCTTGCATGACATTAACCATGCTGCTGTACGAAATATTAATACGGGGGGCGATTTTGAAACGGCTGTTTATGTCACCAATGGAGATAATATTCTTTTAGAGAAGCTCCATATAAGCAAGGGAAAAGACAGGCCTGTTGTTGTGATGGGTAAAACAACGCATCTCTACTTGCTTAATAACACAATAGAAGAAAATGGCAAAGGTGGTATTTATATACGGGGCGATGTTTCACAAGGGTTGATAGAAGGTAATAAAATACGCAACAATGGGCACTCAAGTAATTTAAGCGCAGGCCTTGTGATCACCGATATTAAAATTGTTGATCTCCATGATACCGAAAAGGTAGCCTTCGAAAAGATAGACCACCGGATGACGTACCCGCACGACCTGGTCATTATGAACAACGAGATAATGGAGCAAAAATCTTCCGGTATCTATCTTGATGGCCCAGTGTCCATATATATAACAAAGAACAGATTGGTTAGAAACGACAAGGAAGGAATCTGTCTTGACAATGGTACAACAGGTTGCCATTTCTTCAACAACGAGGTTATAGAAAACGGGGGAAGAAGAAAGCAAACAGATGATGACCTGAAGGGGGATTTTGTATTGCAGTTTGGCCGACTTGAAGATGGAAGCTCCAAAGCAAAATTGCCTGGTGTATCAATAGATAACGCTGTTTATAATGTAATTATAGACAATATAATAAAAGGTAACTATGGCTCCGGGGTTAAGATGGTAAGAACAGGAATAAGAACTATAATAGGAAAGAATAAGATTGTTAATAACAACGCAGGCACCAACGACCGTTTTCATTTCTTTGGTGTCGAGCTTGGACTTGCCGTTCTGGATTTTGAAACAGACATTCTCGATGCCGCACCTGCTTATGAGAACATCATCTTTTCGAACCAAATAGAAGGGCCACATTATGCAGGTATCTTCCTGGCGGAAGAAGCCTATCATAATACTGCATTTAAAAATGAGATTACTGGCGTAAAGGAATTTGGCATTGAATCTATTTCGTCCAAGAACAATTACGCCCGCGAAAATAATATGGATAAACCAAGCAGGGGTCCGCTAACAGAGTAAGACATGCTAAAGCAGCAGCTGCTGTGAAAGCAGGTATGTTTTTTTATTGAGCTATTGCACTTTTATGACAATGACAAATCAAGCAACTCCCGCAATCTCAAGAACTTCAGTAGAAAATGATTTCATTGAAGAGCAATCGTTTTCTTTGGTGGATTTTGTGTTCCCGACCATCGATGTCTGTACAGAAGATGCTTTATATTTTCGTCAGAACGATAGAGCACAGTATGATTATAACAGCAAGATTTTTTGGCTGAAAGAAGGTGGTGTGCTCTCGTTTGATACCTATTTCAATTCCTTTCCTATTGGGAAATTCAGAAGATATACCACTATTCAATCACTGCAATTTCAAATAGCAGGTAAAGGGGCTTTTAAATTGCGTTTTAGAGTAAACCGTATCGGTTACTCTTCCAGGTTGATGAGTGAAGTAGTTGTAGAGCTAACGGAGTCTGAATCAGAAACAATCGACTTGCCATTCTATTCTAAACTGGAAGATGGGATTTTGTTTGTTTCTATAGAATGCCTGTCGCAGGAGGGCGTAGTAAGAGAACTTTCGTTTACTACTACTGATATTCCTAATACAGATGTTAAAATGGGAATTGTTGTAACCCATTTTAAAAGAGAGCAATACGTAATACCAGCAATTCAACGCCTGCATCAGTTATTGGAGGCACCAAAATATCAGGGAAAAATTGAACTCATAGTTGTTGACAATAGCAACACATTGCTGCCAGAACAGTGCGGTAAAGCGATTTTGATTCCAAATAAAAATTATGGCGGATCAGGCGGGTTTACAAGAGGATTGCTTCATCTGATCGACAGCCAGGATTTTACGCATTGTCTGTTTATGGATGATGATGCATCGTGTGAAATTGAGTCGATACGCCGCACGTATGCATTTCTTCAATATACAAAGGACCCACGTACATCAATAGCAGGTGCTCTTCTTTTAGAGAGCCTTCAATACATTCAATTTGAAAATGGGGCTTCATACTCCAGGGGAATTGTGCGTCCGTTAAAGACGCACTTCGACTTGAGAGATGCCAGTAAGGTAATGTTGAATGAAGCCGAAGAGCGGGTTGATTATGGCGCGTGGTGGTTTTTTGCTTTTTCAATTAAGGCGATAAAGCATTTCTCTTTCCCTTTTTTCGTAAGGGGTGATGATATTACTTTTTCTATTCAAAACGATCTGCATGTAATCACACTCAATGGTGTGTGCAGCTGGGGTGAGAACTTCAGCTACAAGATTACGGCCATGGAGCGTTATCTAACAATGCGCTCTACTTTACAGATGGCTATACTTAACCATCCATCTGAGAATAGCAAGAAGGAAGCCCTGGCCTTTTTCAAAAGACAGGTTATTTACGATTTAAAGACATACAACTACGATCGTGCGCATCTGATGTGTGAAGCTATGCACGACGTGTTGAAGGGAAAGAAATTCTGGCTTGCCAATGTAAATATGGATGAGAAGCGTAAGCAACTGCAAAGTTTAATCAGCCATGAAAAAGTACAAAAGATGCCTGATATCTTTAATTATCCTTCAGGTACTTCGTTTGATCCGGATAAAGAACCATTAACAAGAAAGCTTTTAAGAGTTTTTACGCTCAACGGGCATCTTCTTCCTGAGTTCTTACTGCATAAATATGCATTCAGATTAAACCGGTTCGATGAAAATACACCCGGAAATACCTTTAGAAAGAAACGTATCTTATACTACGACCCTTATACATTAACAGGATATCAGGCAGAGCGTTCTGTTTCACGTTACTTCAAAGTACTCTTCAGATTCTTCTCTGGCTATTCTTCTTTTTCACGGAAATATTCTTCACTGGTAAAAGAGTTTAAAAATGGCTCGGAAATGATGAGCTCAGACTTTTGGAAGAAGCTCTATTCATAGGATAGACAAAACTGAATTATGAAGGTTCTTTTCGTTATCAATAGCACCAACAATAAGTTTGGGGCAATCAATGCTTTTGAGAAAAGTCTTGCTTATTGTAAAGCAAACGCTGACCACGTATTTATTGCAGAAGTAGTACGTGAAGGGCAGCCGTCTTCTATTAATGTGCATGAAGCCTCATACAGACTCTTTGTAAAAGAGTCAGCTGCAGCTGTTATCCAGGTTCATCACCTTTACAATAGCATAATTTCAGCTATTGGCGATCAGGGATTTGTACCAGATGTTGTAGAGTTCTTTGATGAGTATGACCTTAGCTATCTTTGTCTTCAGCAGAAGCTATTGGATATCCATCTGCCGAAGACAACAAAGGTTATTTTTAACATTACACAGGAAAAGCTTCCCGCAGTATATACTGACGAGAACAGGACTACCTTGCCGGGATTTTTCCATTCAAACCTCTTGCGCTTCATCTTACAAGCTTCTGATGCTGTATACTGTTCTTATGATTCTGTTTATAAAGAACTGGTTAAGGTAACGGCAAACAATAGCGTTGTACTCTCAGATGAATTGAGTAATGATGAAGCAATAGAAGAGAAGTATAATAGGATACACAATGGTGTCAAAAAGAATTCTTATCCTTTTCACGATGCCAAAGAATTTCCGCTTAAACCCGGTACTATACCTCTGCTAAGTGTTGTAATTCCATATTACAACATGGGTGCTTATATAGAAGAGACAGTTGATAGTGTACTTAATTCAAGCCATGATAATATCGAGATATTAATAGTTAACGATGGTTCTACAGAACAGGAGTCGTTAAACAAGCTTGAGTCAATACAAACTAAAAGCAAAAAGATAAGGGTTATACATCAAAAGAATGCTGGTGTTGCTGCAGCAAGAAACAATGGAATAATTTCTTCTAAAGGTGAAGTGGTGGCATTGCTCGATGCTGATGATATTGTTGATGCCACCTACTACGAAAAGGCAATTAACATCTTAATGGCATTTCATAATGTGAGTTTTGTAGGATGCTGGACGGAGCTGTTTGATGAAACCGGAACATTAGATAAATGGATTACTTACAATCCGGAGCTGCCTCTCTTTTTCCTTCTCAATTCATTTAATACACAAGCTGTAGTTGTAAAGAAAGAGGCATTACTTACTTATGGCATGCAAGATAGCAGCCTGCAAATGGTGCTCGATGACTGGGAGTCTGTGTTAAGTATGGTTGCTAACGAGGTGAGGGGTATTGTAATTCCGGAGTTTTTATTCCGGTATCGCATAAGAAGAAATTCTGTTTATAGAAGCCATCAGAACAGGTGGACACGAAGCTATGAGAAAATCATAAACAAGCATTTCGATAAGGTAAGTAAATACGCAAAGGACATATTATTACTTTTAAACACCAACGGCCCCAACATATTTTATAAAGACCCGCTTCATTCAACAGACTACTATCGAATGCTAAATGAGGTCCCTAATTTCAGAATAAGAAATGGGGTGCTCAATAAATGGATCAACCGCTATTATAATTTCGTTGAACTTAACCCGGTTGGCATAAAAATACGCAGCGCAGTAAGTAGTATGAAAAACAAAATACAGTTTTGGAATCTTTAACCAAGGGTAATGTTAAAAGCGGATATATTAAACTTCTTGATTCTTAACGATACGGAAGGGCAGCAGATAAACTTGAAGGAGAAAGTATTTTATATACTATTTGGATGCTTCTTGGTTACGTTTTATTTGCCCCATGTATCAGCACTTAATTTTTGTTTCATACTGGCTCTGATCGTCTACAGCTTTTGGATGAACAGTTGGCGTGAAAAGCTTTTGCTATTAAAACGACGACCCGCTATTGCACTGATGGTTGCCTTCTTTCTGCTTCACGTAGTGAGTATGCTTATGTCTGAGGATAAACAACAGGCTTTTTTTATGATTACCCTTCGCAGCCCTTTGCTATTATTCCCGCTTGCTGTAGGCACACTGTCACTGACAAATCATTTTAAAAATCGGGTATTACTTCTTTATGCCATTATTACATCGCTTGCTGCTGTTATGTGCTTTGTTAGTTCTGCTTTTGATGCAATCGTATTTTCTGATAACAGCAGACTATATAATGATTGGCTGAGTGACTTGATTCGGATGCAATCAGTCTACTTTGCGTTGACTGTATCTCTTGCTATAATGATCTATGTTTATCTTCTGTTAAAAGAGCCTGTTATCGCTTCATATAAACCTTTTATCTTTTTTATAATAGCATTTTTGCTGGTGATAGAATTTATGCTGGCAAGCCGTATGCAGCTTCTTTTCCTGGTGGTGGCATTGGTTGTATTCAGTGTTTATTATTTTATAATAAGACAAAGAAAAATTTTTCATGCCCTTAGTATAATTGGAGGTTTAACGGTTGTCTTACTTCTTCTTGTTACCTTATTCCCTAAAACGGCAAACCGCTTCAACGAATTCAGGTATCCCCAATATTCATTTGTAAAACAGCAACGAAGCATGCTCAGCCACTACAACATGGAGGTTAAGCCAGACCAATGGAACGGTGTAAACCTTCGCAGGGCTATCTGGAGCTGTAGCTGGGAACTGATACAAAAGAACTTCTTAACTGGTATTCCGCTCGGAGATAAGGAAAATGCCTTAAAGAAAGTTTATGTCGCACGTAATTTCACTGTCGCGCTGCAAAATGAATTTAATATGCACAGTACCTATTTTGATGTGGTTGCAACCTTTGGAATATATGGTCTGCTAATATTTGTATTGGGCTTTTATATACTCCCTTTTGCGTCGATGTGGCAAATGAGGGACTACCTTGGGATGTTTATTATTGCGGCCTTCGCCTGTGCGATGATCACTGAAACTTATTTAGAAAGGAGAGTGGGTTGCGTGATATTTGGCTTCTTCCTCTCCTTTCTGATGAGCTTTTACAGAACTAAAGATTCTTCAACAACAATTTGATTGTCCTGCTTATAAAGGTTGAGTGCGTGCTCAGTATCTCCGTAGTATACCAGCTCGCCATTCTTTAAATATGCGGTTCTGTTACAATACTTTTGTATAATATCCATAGAGTGACTAACCAGGATAACAGTCTTACCTTTTATCCAGCTCATTTCAAAAACTCTCACTGCCTTCTCTTGGAATTTCATATCACCTACTGCAAAGATCTCATCCAGAAACATGATGTCAGCTCCGGCATTTACTGCGATAGAGAATGCAAGCCTGGCTTTCATACCTGATGAGAAGTACTTTATTTTTGTATCGATAAATTCGCGTAATTCAGCAAAGTCAACAATCTCATCAAAGAGCTCATCTACCTGCTTTATTTTTAACCCAAGTACTGACGATGCTACATATATATTTTCTCTTGCTGTCAGCTCGTGACTCATACCCACGCCCAGGTTCATAAGCATGGTAGTTCCATTGATATTAATCTTACCTGTATCCGTAGGATAAACACCTGAAAGTATTCTTGTGAGGGTTGACTTTCCGCACCCATTGGATCCGATAAGACCAATACATTCCCCTTTCTTTACTTCAAAATCCATCGGTTTCAAGGCAAGTACCTTTTTTGCCTTTGATGGTTTAAACAAATTAAACAGACGGTGTTTTACTGTATTGTGTGCGTCTTCTGTTATATGAAATGTTTTACTGATGTTCTTTGCTTGTATTGCGTATTCCGTTTTCATCTTTTACTAAAGTTTAATCACTCCTCACTGTTGAAAGCGTCCTTCACTGACTAGATCTTCTCCGCTGCTTTAGATCCAAGTTTATTTAATAGTATGAATCCTATTACTAAAAAGAAAATACCATAGAAAAAGTCGAAAAGAAGCAGGTTGAAATCCGGATTTACTCCCTCCATCAATACTCTTCTGGCGTTAATAATCAACCCTGCAATCGGATTCAAATATTCAAATGACGGTAGCGCCTCTTTAAACATTGCCAGCTTGTAAAATATTGGCGACATAAAGAATAGAATAGACGTGAAAACGCCCCACAATTGAGTAACATCCCTTGCTACTACAAAAACATTTGAGAGGATGAGGGAAATTCCTAATGAGAGGATGAACAGATTCAGGAATACAACAGGAATCCAAAGGTTTGTGAACTGTAAACCGACTGACTCCGGCTCGAGTAGGTTGTAGAATATTAAAAACATCAACAGGTTAAATCCGAACCCGATGGTGTTGGCTAATAGCGTCGAAATATAAATTTCGAGCTTGTTCATATTGCTGTATTCGTAGAGGTACTTCTTTGTCTGCAGAATCTGAATAGTTCCTGATGTTGATTCTACAAAGAAATTCCATAAGATAAGGCCGATGAACAGGTAAGATGCAAATGCGGGAACATCTACCTTAAGCACTATTTTAAAAACCACATAATAGATAGCCATATCCATTACTGGCTTTAATAGTGCCCATAACAACCCAAGTCTATTTTCGTAATACCTTAGTTTAAATTCGATCTTTGCTAATAACCATAACCGCTCTAACTTATTTGTCTGATGCGCCCAGTCATTAATTATTCCTGTCACCATATACTATATACTTATAATGCTAAATTTCTTTTGATCATTAATGCAACTTTCTTTAGTTGTTCATTTTTCTTAATGAACGTTTTCATTTTGTGTGCAAGCCGGCTCTCGGCATTTACTGAAGAAGTTACTGTTACTTCTAACGTAGGATTATCAAAAAGATAGCCAGGGCCATTTGCGTTGAGTAAGTGAATGATTGGGGTTGAAAACTTCCCAATGTATGCGGAATGCTTGTCAGTAATGTACCTGTTTGCATGCAGAAGTTTCCCTTTAGTTACCTGCCGGAACATCGAGCCTGATCTAACTCGGTAATGGAAAAGTCTTTCCGGTAGAACCACTCCGTTAAAACCATGGCGCATCATATTGATAACGCTCTCATAGTCCTCAAGACCGAAATCCATTCTATTGTCATTTAGACCTCCTGCTAAAAAAGCAGTACGTTTATAAACCAAGCCGCTACTGTTAACAGGATTATGAACGAGTGCGTAAGGAGGTTGAGGTGTAAATGTTGGCCAGAACTTAGCGGTGTTTCCATAGTATTGAACCCAGCTTCCTACAAAGAATACATTTTCTTTAGCCTTAAGAACACGGATTGCTTTTTCATAATACGCAGGATCTACCTTATCGTCAGCATCAAGAAATGCTAGGTATTCTCCTTTTGCAATAGCTGCTCCGCGGTTTCTCGTTTCTGTTAGTCCCTTATTTTCCTGGTGGATGACTTTAACATTTTTTATATTTTCAAACTGCGCAAGCTTTTGAACGCTCATTGCATCTGTACTTCCATCATTAATAATAATAACTTCAAGGTCTTTCCATGTCGAATTTATAACTGACTCGAGTGCTTCAGTTATGTAAGCACCCATATTATAATAAGGAATTACAACAGATAAAAGATTATCGGTGCAGTTGACAACAGCCGGTTTGTTGATCTCCTCCTGGTGTAAAAACGGAAAGCTATTTTCCTGTGAGTGGCGACTAACAAGTCGTGTTATAAGTTCAACTTTCGCGGCTCCAATTTTATTAAAGTTGTATAAATCCTTGACGGCCCGCTGTGCATTTCTGGAAACTGACCTAATCTCGTCATCCGGCAACGCCAAGATATGGTTTAACTTTTCTTCAAAAGTGTCAGGACGATTATGATCAAAGAGGAATCCTGTTACTCCATCTTCTATCATTTCCCTCTGGCCCCCTTGGACTGAGGCCAAAACAATTTTTCCAATGCTCATTGCCTCCATCACAGCATAAGGCAGGTTATCAACAATGCTGGGAAAAACTATAACATGGGCATCTTTCAAAAATTTCTTTATTTCCGACGGAAGAATTTTTCCCTGAAATTGAATGAGCCCTTTATTGATGTAGGAACTGTAGAATTTTTCAACAAGTTGCCCCATTGTTTGCATTTCGGGATGGTATACAATGTCAGTTCCTCCGACAAGGTTGAGGGCATGCGGAAAGCCGTTATCCCACAATTTTTTAAAGTACTTCAGTAACTCGAAGGTGCCCTTCTGAGGAGAAAGTTTGCTGTAATAAATAATCTTATTTCTAGCGAAAGAGATTTCGTCGTCAGTTTCGAATTCAAAGGGATTTGGAAGTATTTCGATCGTCTTATCGCTGAGGTCAATATATTTTCTTACTTCTCCTGCGATGAATTTAGTCGGAGAAATAAGGAGATCTGCTGCCTTTATACTTTCTTTCTCCATCTGGCAAGTCCAGAACTCGGGAAATGAGTAAGTAGAAACGCGGTTATATTCCAGGTAAATAAACGCGGGAGAATGCAGTGTAATGACTATGGGAACATCTTTAACAAAAGGATAATCAAGATGTTTAAATTGAGTTAAATAGTAGGCAATACCCAGGTAATCTTGTGCTTCAATCAAATCGGGTGTAGCACCACCTTCTACAAATTCCTTAACGATATCAGCAAACGCATAACTTAGTCTTGCCGAGTACCCTAACGATTCCTGAAGCTGGTTTCTGTCTGGATTAAACCGCACAACAGTTACGTCTGATCCTTCGCTTGTTGTATAATTCGTAACAGCTTGATCGGCTACGAACACAGTAACCTTACATCCTTTTTTTGTTAATAAACGTGCAGTGAGCTCACAGTAGGTGCTTATTCCTCCTCCGTGTAAAGGGGGATACTCTGTAGTTAATAACCAATAGTTTAAAAACTTACCTTCCTTACCAATCATTTTAATTACAGGATATCTTCATCAAAGAGTATCCTCTCCTGTATGCATTCTTCTACTTAAAAAATTTCTGCTTGAACAATCCAAGAACACTTCTGTGTTCATAGGTTCTTTTAAACCACTCAATATCATTTTCATACTTGCTGATATCTGCAAGCAACTTGTTGATAAGTTGTCTGTTGCCCTCTTCTTCAGAAGAGCACTGGTTGAGTTTGTTCTCTAGTTCAAGAATCGTTTCATCCCTTTCTGCTAAAGTCTTTTTTAATAATTCTATCTCATTTTGTAATTGCTGGATGTTTTGTTGCTTTTGAGCAAGTTCACTTCCATAGTATTTGATTAACCAATCCAGTCTTTCATAAATACGATGAAGAACAGATGTGTTATCGGTGCGTCTTATTGATTTCTGTGTCAGGTTCATATTAGGCTACTAAATTATTTCCGCTATATAAGTTTCTGTACATAGAAGATGTTGAGCTGATATTAAAAGCTTGTTTGCAGTAATTGCTGGAGTATTCGCCCATCACTGTTAACATCTTCCTGTTATTAAAGTATTGCATAATTTTTAATACCGCGCCTTTAGCGCTTTGAAATAAGTCTCCATTTAAGCCCTTCTTAACTACATCTTTATTGCCAACGCAATCAGTAAGAAGAACAGGTTTTTTAAATACAAGTGCCTCCAGCACAGAGAATGACAAACCTTCAAAGTTTGAAGTTGAAAGGTATATGTCACTTGTACTTACTATTTCATGGGCTTTTTTCTCTGGTATCCACCCGGAAATAACAATATTGCTTGAGGTTAACGCTTCACGTGCCTCCCCATCTCCTACCCATATGAATTCAAACTGCTCCATACCCTCAAACTGTTTCGCTATTTCATTGAAGAGCCATGGGTTTTTCTGATCAGTAATGCGGGCACAGTTAACAATTCTAAAGCGATTGCCTTTAGGCAAATTAACTTGGGGTAAATTTTTGTTAACAGGAATACCGTTATTGATATTCAAGGCTTTGATGCCCAAAGAAAGGTACACCTGTTGTTCTGATTGAGAACAGCAAACAACTTTACCACCCAATGCGCTGCCTATTTTCTCTAACGCTTTATACAACATTCCAACAGGGCTTGCACCTTTAAGTAAGAATGGTGCTCCATTAGGAGTATATACTACGTTGTCTATATTCGCTAGCCGACACGCGAGCCTTCCAAGAAATCCGCTCTTGGATGAATGCAAATGTACAGCATCAACAAGGTTTTTCTTTTTAAGTCTCTTAAGAATTGAATATAGTTCCATAAACGCAAGCAAATCCTTTTTAGGATTGATGCTGCGTTGTGCAGAACGCCACTTGATAAACTTTACATTCTTTACAGGAAAAGTTTTCTTAACAGCTTCTGCAGGTGCTACATCTTTTCGTTCACCATGTATTATTATATGTTGATCATTTGGTAAATTCTCAACTAGCAGCTTCACAAACACTGCCACTCCAGAAACAAACGGTTCAACAACGTGTACTATTTTCATATACCTTTAGGTTTACTTGTTGAACTTGTTAATATTTGAATGCCATCGGATGGGGCCAACCCGGCAGATAACATTTTTTTCAGTTGAAAAACCAAAGTGAAAGGTAGAATCTTAAGTAGTTTTATTTTCAATATGCCAAGTGTTGAAAGAATCCTATTTTCGCTCATCGCTTTTACTACTGCTATCCGGCTATCCAGTTGGGCATTCCTGTTTTTCAGCGAAATGCCATTTGGATTGATCTTGCACGTAACTAATGACAATGGTAGTATTGCTGATCTTACTTTTTTAATCTGCCGGTAGAACAAGCCGTAATCTTCTGCATGTGGATAATTGTCAGGATAAAGCTCAACAGCCCTTCTGCGCCACATTACTGTCGGATGAATGAACACGTTTCTGAAATTCATTTCTTTTACGATAGCCTCATGATCTGTCGGTGTTTTGTATAGATAACTTTCAGAAGTGCTGTAGTTTGTAAATGTGCACCAGGAGCCTAGAAAATCAATATCAGGATGTTCATTAAGATAGCTAACCTGTGCCTTAAACCGGGATTGATCGCAGATATCCCCACAGTCTAAACGCGCTATATAAGGGCAGTTGACAGAGTCTAATATATATTGTAAGCCAGTATTCAGTGCGACGATAATTCCTTGATTCTTTTCCAGTCGAACTATGCTTACTGATACGCCTGATTTAATACGCGGAAGCAATTCATACTTTGTAAGTTTTTTAGTGCTACCGTCATCAACTATTACCACACAAAACTTTCCTGTATCGTAACTAATGCTGTTTACCGATCGAACGAGATCTTCAAAGTCGTTGTGATAAGGTATTAGTACGCAGAAATCCATAACTCCTAATTAGCATGGATTCTTATACTACAAACATGCCGAGGACTTATAGTTGATATAAAAAAAATACTGCTGCCTGATTTACAAGCAGCAGCATTTATGTACTAAACCGTTTGAAGCGGGAAGAAGATCAATATTGGCTTAATTGTACTTTGTAATGTTTGTTAATTGACGCAGAAGAGACTTTGATGATGTAAATTCCCATTTGGAAATTATCAAGACTAAATGTTTCTTTCAAAGCAATTCCTTTAGTTACAAAGCGGCTACAAACGTCTGCCTTAAGTTTACCGTTAACGTCGAGAACTTGAATATTTATCAATTCATCTTTCTCTGAAATGTAGTCGATATGTACAACGTCCATTGAAGGGTTGGGGTAAATCTTGAAAGCTGTATTGTCGGTCTCCTGTAACGCCTGCAGATAAATACCTCCTGAAGGGCCTGGGTCCCCCGATGGGAGTGTGATATGGCTGCTTAATGCCAGTGGTACACCAAAGTCTGGAGTTCCATCAGCATTCCAATTTATTTTTTGAGCACGCGGACTTCTTTGAGCACTGCAGCCATCAGTAGGTGAAGAGTTAGCATGATATACCATCCAATCTTCTTTGCCATCAGGTGATTTAAAGAAACCGTTGTGACCCGGTCCATAAACGCCGTTTAATTCATTTCTTTGGAAAACAGGTTTTTGAGATTTGTGCCAGGAGTTTGCATCGAGCAGATTGCTGTTCGCATCAGCAGTTAGCATCCCCAAGCCATAGTTAGCAGAGCTACAGTCGTTATACGAATATGCAACAAATATTTTTCCATTTCTAACTAAAGCAATAGGCGCTTCGTTAACTACACCTGCCGCCCTTTCCCACGCGTATCGGGGTGAAGAAATTTTAACGGAAGGTCCCTTAAGGGTGTAAGGATTCTTCATAGATGTTATATAAACGTGGTTGCCTTCGTATGGTTTGCAGTATAAAAAGTACAAGTCATTACCAATGCTAAAAACGCTGCCGTCTATTGAGTAATCCTTAGTAAGCTGGCTTTTGTAATTGTAAGGCCCCATCGGATCGTCATGCTCGCTTTCAAGTACATGTATGCGCTGACCCTCGCAACACATATCAGAACCAGACGTATAGTACAAATACCATTTGTATCCCTTCTCCGACTTAAGGCGGTGAAGCTCCGGTGCCCACATGTTATATTTCTTAGCTTTATCAGTCTCCTGCCATACAAGAGAAGCGTCGGTACCATTGATTTCAGCCAGACTTGTAGTTTTTACGATCTCAATTCCATTACCACCCGGTTGATCTGCAGGGTTAATGGTATAGGTTAAATAGTAGAATCCATTGTGGTATACAATGAAAGGATCTGGTCCCGACTTCCGAAGAGGATTGGTAAACGTTTTTTGAGAATAGGATGATGTGAGGCTAACGACAGTAATTAGCAAACTATAAACAAAAGTCTTCAATGGCATAGCTAAGTAGGAGATGTAAAATTAAGACATTACAAATGTAAATCTGTCGAGCACTATATTTTTTTCGTGCATGTGCTAAAGCTACCCGAGCATGGTTTAAATGAATTCTCGCAAATAAATACTGCTGATTGAAGTGTGTTTTTAAAAGTAGTTGTGGTATGGTAAAGGCGATGTAGTATTCTCATTAACATCCAATGTGTTTTAATCTATAACCCTCAACGTTCAATTAAAGTTATCCTTGTGCTATTAGAAAAAAATTAGGAATAGAATGAGAGCAGATTACTTCGGGGGAAGCGCCTATAGGGGTAGAATAATGATTAACAAAAGGGATGAGCTGGAATGAAAACACCTGCCAACTTTGCTTTTATTTAAAATTGGCAGGTGTTTGGTTTGCAAACGGAACTAATCTATCGAACAGAAAATTTATATACAGTTTGTGACGTATAAGTCTCACCAGGGTTCAAAACTACAGAAGGAAATTCCGGTTTGTTTGGTGAATCAGGAAAATGCTGAGTTTCCAGGCAAAGTCCGTAACGTTTATTGTAAACCACTCCACTTTTACCAGTAATTGAACCATCAAGAAAATTTCCGCTGTAAAATTGTACTCCAGGTTCTGTAGTATATACAGTTACTTCTCTTCCGCTTATTGAATCATAAAGAGTACCAACGGTATTCAACCCATCAGTAGCTTTGTTTAACACCCAACAATGATCGTAACCTCCTGCAATTTTTAATTGCTCATCATTGTTACTAATTCTCGACCCGATGATTTGTGACTTGGTAAAGTCAAAAGGCGTATTGCTTACTGGTTTAAGTTCACCAGTTGGTATTAGTGTTTTATCAACGGGCAGAAAACGGTCAGCGTTTAAAAGAAGATGATGGGATAGTATATCCTGTTTTCCGCCTGTTAAATTGAAGTAGGTGTGCTGAGTTAAATTAACAACTGTCTTTTTATCTGTTGTAGCCTTGTAGTCGATTTGTAGTTCATTATTATCGGTAAGCGTATATGTTACTTCAGCTTGCAAGTTCCCAGGGTAGCCCTCTTCCATATCTTTGCTTGTATAGCTCAATTTTATAGCTACGCCGTTGTCAGTTGAATCCTTTTTGATGTTCCAGAATACTTTGTCGAATCCTTTGTTGCCTCCATGTAAATGGTTAGCTCCGTTATTTACTGCAAGACTGTACGACTTTCCATCCAAAGTAAATTTGCCCTTTGCAATGCGGTTGCCATATCGACCAATTAATGCACCAAAAAACGGACTGTCTTTCAAATAGCCATCCAACTCGTCAAATCCCAATACAATGTCTTCTATTTTGTTATTCTTATCAGGAACAGATAGTGAAGTAATTATGCCGCCGTAGTTTATTACCTTCATTTTAACTCCGTTGCTGTTTGTAAGTGTAAAAACAGATACTTGTGTGCCATCAGGCATTGTGCCAAATGGAGCGGATTCAACAGAGCCTCTTGTTGTAAGAGAGTCAGCTTGTTTGGTTTCAGTATTCACTTCTTTCTTGGGATTACAGCTTATGATGAGAATTGTTAACAGTAAAAATGCATTGATTTTGTTTATCATAATAACATGTTGTAAGGTAAGTAGTTTTAAATTAGTAGTATTCTCGGTATTCCACGATGTTTAAATTAAACGGATTCATGTGACAGGATCTGAACTTTGTTTATAATGCTCGTACCATCTTTGATATTCACCTTGTAAGTGGGCATATCTATGTTGAACGCTTTCTTATAGTTTACTTTCAGGTTGTTTTCGAATTCCGTAACAAAGTCTTTCCTAACGATATTGATGGTGCAACCGCCAAATCCGCCGCCCATCATTCTCGCCCCAAGTACTTCTTTAAACTTCTTTGCTTCATTAACTAGGAAGTCGAGTTCTTTACAGCTTACTTCATATAGTTCAGAGAGACCCTCATGTGTTTCAAACATTTTTTGTCCAAAACTTGTCAGATCACCCTTTTCAAGGTCAAGACTCGCTTGCTGCACCCTCTCTATCTCCTGTACTACATAAAGACATCTGTCGTATACTTTACCTTTTAATTCGTCCCGATGCGCTTCAAGCATATCACGTGATACATCCCGTAGACTTTGAATCTGTGGATGATGTTTTTTCAAAACTGATACCCCTGTCTCGCATTCACTTCGACGTGTGTTATACTCAGAGTCAACAAGTGAGTGTTTAACTTTGGTATCGCATAAAATCAATGTGTACTCTTTTAAGTCAATCGGGGAATAACGATGGGTAAGTGATCTGCAGTCGAGAACAATCACATGGTTCTCTTTTCCCATTACACTTGCATACTGATCCATGATGCCGCACATCACGCCCACGAAGTTATGTTCTGACCACTGGCCAATCCTAACAATGTCAAGCCTTGGAACATTGAGGTTGTTTACCTCGCTTAGAGCATAACCAAAACCGCATTCTATTGCGGCTGAAGACGAAAGCCCTGCCCCCATTGGTACCTCACCACCAAATACGCAGCTAAACGGTTTAATAGCATACCCCTCTTGCTTGAGTTTATACAGAACACCCAATAGAAAGTTAGCCCACTTTGGCTCTTTTACTTTTTGAGGGTTTTGTAAATCAAACTCAAATTGCTCATTGTACATAGCGGAATGAACGATAGACTTTTCATTAGCAGAAGGAGCAATTGCGAAAATTACCTCCTTATCAATGGCTGCGGGCATTACAAAACCGTCATTATAATCGGTATGTTCTCCGATAAGATTAATTCTACCAGGAGAACGGACAATAATGGGCTCTGTTTTAAATACTTCTTTAAACTTTGTTGCTATTTCCCTTGCAAGGTTTGACATATATTGTTGTGAAGATTTGTAGACAGGTAAACTGTTAAGTTTCTAACCAGCCTGCCTGTTTATGCAATCTTACAAAAAAAACGATACCGTTAAATCTAAACTACGGTTTTACTGCTAGCCGGCGGGCCTTTCTTAAGGCTTCATGACGAATTGCCTCGTGAATACTTGCATTGATTTCATAGCCAATAAGTAAAACAACAGTTATAAGTTGTACCCAAATCATAATGGCGATGATTACACCAATGGACCCATAGACTTTATTATAATTGGCAAAATTGGTAACGTAAAAAGAAAATCCGATAGTCACCGCCAAGGCAAGAATGGTGGCTATAAAGGAGCCGATAGAAAAGAATCGCCAGTTATAATGAATGGATGGGCCGAAGTAGTAAATGGTTGATATGGCAAGGAAAAAGACTATAAAGATAACGAGAAACCTAACGGCCGATAATAGGTAAAGACTGTACTTGTCAATATTAAGAAATTCAAAGCGGTAAAGATTGGCAAGCACGTAGTCGAGTACAAATTCACCAACAACCAAGAGTATGGTCGCGAGAAAGAGAACGAAAGCCATGTTGAAAGTTAATCCCGTCGCTATTAACCTTGTTTTCCAACCTGGCCTTTTTTCTATTGTTTTATAACAGGCGTTAAAAGCGCGCATTAATGCCATCATACCATTAGTGGACAGGTACATCGCAAAGAAGAAACCAAGGGTTAACAATCCTCCGCGCTGGTTGCTTACAATGTCTAAAACTGTTGTTGATACCACCTCGTACATACTTGGCGGCATAAGTTCCCGGATAAAGCCCATAATGCTTTGTGTATTAACTTCCGGAAAGAACTTGGTGACAAAGGGTATGAGCGTGAAGAGAAAAATAACGGCCGGGAAGATGGCCAGCATGAAGTTGTATGCGACCCCATTTGCGCGGTCCATAACCTCATCATCCTTCATATTAAATGCGAAGGATTTGAAAATCTTGTATAGTGAGATGCCTTCATACTTGTTAAAGCGAACTTTCCGCATCCAGCGGATCAGAAACCAAATCGGTGACCAGTTAAGAATTCTTCTTTTATGCTTGTACTTCATTAAAAATAAGGTGCTAGCACTTTTTCCATAGCTTCAGGTGGACGACATGGTCTGTTTGTTCTTTTATCTACAAAAACCAGTAGCGTTTCACCCTTATGAATTAATTTATTTTCAGGATTAAATATTTCGTACTCAAACTTAATTTTTACACCCGGTTTTTCACGGAGTGTTGTTACTATCCGTAGTTCGTCATCATAAAATGCCGGCGCCAAATATTTTGAATGGTTTTCAATGACCGGTAGCATAATTCCCATTTCTTCTAACGCTTTGTAACTTAAGCCAAGTTGTCTTAAACTTTCAACACGACCTACTTCATAGTACATGGAGTAAAAGCCATAATAAACATAGCCCATTTGATCTGTTTCTCCATAACGCACTCTTACTTTGGTTTCAGATACGTACATTATTTCTTCATTTGAGCTGCTTTCTTCATTTCGATCGTTAATGCACGTTGGTACTTAATGGCATTATTCATATGTTGCTGGTAGCTGCTTGTAAAGTTATGCCTGCCTGAAAAATCTTCCTTCGCACACATGTAGATGTAATCGCTCTTTTTAAAATTAAGAACTGCGTCAAGGGTGCGAATTTCAGGAAGGTTAATAGGCCCAGGAGGAAGACCGGCATATTTATAAGTATTATAAGGTGAATCAATTTCCTTGTGCTCGTTTAAAACCCGCTTCAAAGAAAAATCTCCTACTGCATACACCAGCGTTGGATCAGCCTGAAGTGCAATACCTTTCTTCAACCTGTTAAGGTACAAGCCTGCTATAATCGGAGCCTCATCTGCACGGATTGATTCAGCCTGAACAATAGAAGCCAGAATCGATATTTCAATCGGTGTTAGTCCTATCTCTTTTGCTTTAGCCTTTCTTTCCTCGGTCCAGAAATTCTGAAATTCTTTGCTCATTCTATCGACAAGATCCTCTGGAGCAACATTATAATACACCTCATAAGTGTTTGGAATGAACATACATAGAATATTGTCTTTGTTAAAGCCAGAGCGGTTCGCCATTGTAAACTCAATAAGCGCAGCTTCGAATTCTTCAGGTTTCATGTTCAGATTTTTCGTAATCTTTTCACTGAGATCGCGAATAAGCCTCACGTTATTAAATGTTACTTTAACCGGCTCCTGAATTCCTGCTCGCAATAACCGGATAACCTGGAGGTTGGTCATGTTTGGTTCGAGAATATAACGACCCGGTTTCACATGATCACGATACTCCATCAGCCTTGCTAAAAAACTAAAGGACATCAGGTCCTGAACAATATTTCCTTCGTGAAACTTCTTTTGAACAAATTTGAAATCAGCGTCTCTGGGAATAATAAAAACACGCTCCTCTTTTCCTACCAGCACGTTGGGGGTAAAACAAATCTGATAAGCATAATAGCCCAAGGAAATCAAGAGCATCGAGAACAGTAAAAAGAAAACTAACCCTTTTGATGGTTTCATGTATTAATTATTGGTACTTAAGGAATATATTACATGTCATACACCGGCGTAGTGTCCGGAATATTGGCATACATTATTACACTAACTTATGATGTTTAAAATGCAAATGTATATAACTGCTGGTTTTAATCCAGCGTGTTTATGTTGCATGTGTCCATCATGTCAGTTTAATTAACAAATAAAAATTACTTTTATTTCTAATGGCTGCAGAGTTCCTTAAAATACATCCAAAAAATCCTGAACAAAGAAAGATCAACCATGTTGTTGAGGTGCTTCGAAAGGGAGGCGTTATCATCTACCCTACTGATACCATTTATGGAATAGGTTGTGATTTGATGAATAAAAAGGGCGTCGAAAGGCTATGTCAGATTTTACAGATCAAGCCACAAAAAATGAATCTCTCATTTATTTGCAATGATTTAAGTCACATATCCGAATACGCCACTGTAGAAACGCCCATTTTTAAGCTGCTTAAGAAAGCACTTCCTGGCCCGTTTACCTTTATCCTCGAATCGAGCAGTAAAGTCCCTAAAATACTGGATGCCAATAAGAAAACTGTCGGAATCCGGATTCCCAATCATCAGATTCCGTTAATGATTGTATCCTCCCTTGGCAATCCCTTGATTACCTCCTCAATAAAGGACGATGACACTATATTAGAATACACTACTGATCCCGAAGAAATCTATAACGATTTCAAATCTTTAGTTGACATTGTTATTGATGGCGGCGCCGGCGGAAATGTGCCCTCAACGGTGATTGACTGTACTCAGGAGCAACTAGAGATAGTGAGGCAAGGTCTAGGTGTAGCCGATGAGTATATTTAGAGCTATTAAACATTGCTTAGTAATAAAGCAGCCATATATTGTCAGCCAATTGCCTGGCGTAAATGGCAAATTATAATTAAAGTTGCTTTGTGAAGCGTATTCTTATTGAGCTACAGTATCTACCTCCAGTTTCTTATTTCTCTCTCATTCAAAACTTTACAGAAGTACATGTAGAAAAATTTGAACATTATGAGAAACAAACCTATCGCAATCGTTGTTATATTAACACTGCTCAAGGTAAGGAAATTTTAATAGTGCCGTTAACGTCGAAGCACGGCAAAACAATCGTAAAAGATGTTAAAATAGATCACTCTCAGAAGTGGCTGAATAATCATTGGAGAACAATTCAATCGGCTTACGGAAATGCACCTTTTTTTGAATACTACGCTTCTGATTTAAGTCAAATACTTTTTAAAAAGCACGTCTTTCTTTATGACTTAAATATGGACTTACTGACAATGTGTCTTAAATGGATGCGTTGTAATATTGACATAATGGAAACGTCATTTTATGAAAAATCGCCCTCTTTAGAAATTAAAGACTACCGATCCGTGCTAAATCCCAAAAAAGAAGGTGATTGTAATAGATTTTTTAAAAGCGTACAATATCGGCAAGTCTTTGGCAGTATGTTTGTCCCTAACATGAGCATCATCGACCTGATTTTTTGTGAAGGTCCAGGTTCGCTGAGTATTGTACGCGCTTCCGCAATTAATTGAACAAATGGGGGATTTATTTCGTTGAAGAAGAAATATTAACTTTTATTTGCTGTAGCATTGTACGGTAGAAAAATTTTACATTTATATTTAATCTAATCATTTAGAAATTTTTACATGGAAGCCAAATTTTCCAACCGTGTTAAAGAAGTGATCTCACTCAGCAGGGAAGAAGCATTGCGCTTAGGGCATGACTATATAGGCACTGAACACCTTTTACTTGGAATGATCCGTGAAGGTGAAGGTGTAGCTGTAGGAGTGTTGAAAAAGCTCGGTGTACCCCTTGATGAACTTCGCGCAGAAATTGAAAAAATTTCAAAAGGAACAGCTACTCATGAGATTAAGAATCTTGCCAATATTCCATTGACAAAGGCTTCTGAGAAAGTGTTAAAGATAACTTACCTTGAAGCTAAGATTTTTAAAGCACAACTTATCGGTACAGAACACCTGCTGTTATCAATCCTGCGTGATGCGGACAATCTTGCAACACAAATCTTAAATAAGTTTGACGTTAACTACGAGACTGTAAAAGAAATGCTGGAATACCAAAATGAAGGACCGATGGCATCTTCGGATACTGATGATCCGGATGATGACTCATCAAAAATCTTTGGAAGCGCGAGCTCTGGCTCAGGCGCTGGTAAAGAGAAGAAAGGAACAGAAAAGTCCAGAACCCCAGTGCTCGACAACTTTGGTCGGGACCTCACTCGCTTAGCAGAAGATAATAAACTGGATCCTATCGTTGGGCGTGAAAAAGAAATTGAGCGTGTTGCACAAATACTTTCGCGCAGAAAGAAAAACAATCCAATACTTATTGGTGAACCTGGCGTTGGTAAAACTGCCATTGCAGAAGGTCTTGCTTTAAGGATCATCCAAAAGAAAGTATCAAGGGTACTTTTTGGCAAGCGCGTGGTAACACTTGACCTTGCTTCTTTAGTTGCAGGTACAAAGTACCGCGGTCAATTTGAAGAACGTATGAAGGCGGTCATGAACGAACTAGAGAAGTCACCTGACGTGATCCTGTTCATTGATGAGTTGCATACAATTGTTGGCGCTGGTGGAGCTTCAGGATCGCTGGATGCTTCCAATATGTTTAAGCCGGCCTTGGCTCGCGGAGAGATCCAATGCATTGGAGCAACAACACTTGACGAATACAGACAATACATAGAAAAGGACGGTGCTTTGGCCCGCAGATTCCAGATGGTAATGGTAGATTCTACCTCACCTGAAGAAACTGTTCAGATCCTTGAAAATATCAAAGAGAAGTATGAAGATCACCACCATGTGATCTACACTAAAGAAGCTATCGAAGCTTGCGTTAAGCTTTCAGACCGTTACATCAGCGACCGTTATCTTCCAGATAAGGCAATTGATGTATTGGATGAAGCCGGTGCGCGCGTCCACATAAACAACATTCATGTTCCTGAAGAAATCGTAAAGCTTGAAGAAGCTATAGAAGATGTTAAGAAGGAAAAGAATCGTGTTGTTAAGAGTCAGAAGTATGAAGAAGCGGCACAGCTTCGTGATCGTGAAAAGAAGCTTATCGAGCAGTTAGAAACTGCAAAAGTGAAGTGGGAAGAAAAAACACGTACTGAAAAGTATACTGTTAATGAAGACAACGTAGCCGATGTTATCGCTATGATGACAGGCATTCCTACCAAGCGTATTGCTCAAAAAGAAAGCAACAAGCTTTTAAGTATGGGTGAGGAGCTGAAAGGAAAAGTAATAGGCCAGGAAGAAGCAATTAAGAAACTGGTGAAGGCAATTCAACGTACACGCGTTGGGTTGAAAGATCCTAAAAAACCAATTGGTTCATTTATATTCTTAGGTCCTACTGGTGTTGGTAAAACTGAATTGGCAAAAGTACTCGCCACATACCTTTTTGATAAAGAGGATGCACTGGTGCGTATAGATATGAGTGAGTACATGGAAAAATTTTCTGTATCTCGTCTTGTAGGAGCGCCTCCAGGTTATGTGGGTTATGAAGAAGGTGGCCAGCTTACAGAAAAAGTAAGACGCAAACCTTATTCTGTGGTACTGTTGGATGAAATTGAAAAAGCTCACCCTGATGTATTTAATATCCTTTTGCAGGTGTTAGACGACGGTATCTTAACCGACGGATTAGGAAGAAGAGTTGATTTCAGAAATACAATTATTATCATGACATCAAACATTGGTGTTCGTGACCTTAAAGATTTCGGAACAGGTATTGGTTTCGCAAGTGCTTCTAAACGTGAAAACGAAGAAGAGGCAATGAAGTCAACCATTCAGAATGCTTTGAAGAGAGCGTTCAGCCCTGAATTCCTTAACCGTTTAGACGATGTAATTGTGTTTAACTCACTACAACGCGAGCATATTCACAAAATTATTGACATCACGCTTGGAAAACTGTTTGACAGAATCTTCCAATTAGGATACAAAATCGAGCTCACGGAGAAGGCGAAAGATTTCTTGGCAGAAAAAGGTTACGACCAGCAGTTTGGTGCAAGACCTTTGAACAGAGCGATACAGAAATATCTTGAAGATCCAGTAGCTGAAGAGATCCTGAAAGGTGAAGTAGAAGAGGGAGGAACTATCCTTGCTGACTACGAAGGTACAGGGGATGCGCTTACCATTAAGGTCAAGAAGGCGAAAGCATCTTCTAAGAAGGAAAAAGAGTAAAGGATATCTCAATAATTTTAAAAGCCCTGGCAACAGGGCTTTTTTTAAGGGTAAGGAATTTAGGGCAAATTCTTAAATTTTGATTTGATACGTCCAGGCGAAATTGAAATGCAGATATATTGAGCCTACGTCCAATGAAGTTTTTTTTATATTCCGCCAGGACAATCGTGACTTTAAGTTCGAGAGAACCGCTGAAGGACAAATTTTATTGATGTCACCAAGGATTTATAACAGGCGATCGAAACAGTAAGATTGTTAAGCAGATGCTGATGTCGAATTGTATACTGTTATTCCAACGGGGGTCTCTTCATCATGGATTCGATTCGCCTTTATCAGGCGAACCGGTTTTACCTGGCTTCCAGCTTATTCTTTCGGATTTAAGAGTATCGGGCCAGGACTATCTGGGTTTTGGTTGCGAGCAAAAACTTTCAATCCTCTATACGACTAAAGACTCATCATATCTTTAAACTTAGCGGCTTGTCTTCTGCTAACCTCTACTTTATCACCGCCGCGTAAACGAACCATTAACCCACCATTAAACCATGGTTCAATTCCTTCAACCCAACTTAGGTTTACGATATGTTTTCTGCTCGCTCTGAAAAATGCTCTCTCATCCAGCTTTTCATCCAATGCATTAAGTGACTTATGAATCATTGGTCTGTTGGTATCGAAGTAAACTTTGATGTAGTTACCATCAGACTCGAATAGCCTGACATTAGATAGACTAACAAACCAGCAGCGATCTCCGTCTTTAACAAAAACCTGGTCGTTTAATCCAAGTTTTTTCTCAGGTCCTCTAACGGCAGTAGTCTTTTGCCTTTCTTTTTCTGCAAGTTTTGCTACTGTTTCTGAAAGACGCTCAGGCTGTATAGGTTTTAACAGGTAATCAAGCGCGTTTACTTCAAAAGCTTTTAAAGCAAATTCGTCGTACGCAGTTGTAAAAACCACCAATGGCACTGAATCTAACTCTTCAAGTAACTGAAAGCCAGTTTTACCTGGCATCTGTATATCTAGAAATAGAAGGTCTGGATTTAAATCGTTAACTAATTGAACGGCCTCATCTGCATTCATCGCTTCACCAACAACTTCAATAATGGGATGTTCTTCTAAAAGTTTCATCAATTCTTTACGAGCAAGACGCTCATCATCCACGATTAATGCTCTCATATCTTCTGTTTTGAGGTATTATTATTTCCGTTAGTACAAAGTTATGGTTTTCATTTACAATCCGAAAGGAAGCTTCATCACCATAAAGAAGCTTTAATCTTTGAATAGTGTTGCGCAGTCCAACGCCGTCACTCGCTACATCTGCCCTGGTAAGCTGTCCGGTATTACGAATAGATACCTTTAGCGTTTGATTTTGAACTGAAGTTTTCAATTGAATAGTTCCCCCTGCAGTTAGTTTAGATATTCCGTGTTTAATCCCGTTTTCAACGATTGTTTGAATCATTAGAGGAGGAACATAAAAATCGTGGGAACCAGGATGAATATCAAACTCAGTTTTTAGTCGCTCTTCAAAACGAATGCTTTCAAGACCAAGATAGTCTTTTACGATTTTCAGCTCGTCATCAAATTTCATTAATCCTTTTTTATCCGAAGCCAGAGAGCTTCTTAATATATTGGAAAGCTGGTTAATTGCCTGTTTCGACTTTGCCGGGTTCTCGTCTACAAGGGCCCGAATACTATTCAAAGCATTGAAAATAAAATGTGGGTTTAGTTGAGACTTTAGGTTATTAAGTTCGATCTCAACCATTGAAGCTTCGTACTTCAACGACTTATTATACTGATCAATATAATGGATCGTAAAGTATAGCACACACCATATAAAGAATATGACGGTATAGACCGATGATAAACCCCAGATACGGGAAAGATCAAAAGCTACGTTTTTATCAAACAGGCCCAGCATCAGGCTAAGCGGAATACGTAAGAAATAAACAGATAACCCAAGTACGAATACACTTAGTATGACTCGTACAATTAGTTTATTAATACTTAATTTAAGCCACTTGCTCGGATGAAAAAATATCCTGAACAAATGTGTTACCAATAAGCATAAGAAAGATTCATAAAGGAGGAAATAAATCCGATTTGAACTGGGATTGGTTGTAGCTAGTAAACTTGCTACAATCTGTACAATAGCATAAAGTAGCCATCCACCAATTTGAAGTGTCCAATAAAGCCTCTGTCTATTCACTACAATCCATTTCGTTATAATTAATCAAGGTCTTTAAAGTTGAATTGTTACAAGTATTCTGCCTGCAGCAGATACAGAAATAGAATTCCTGTTACTACCATTAAAATCCAGGTGAGTATAACCAATTGTTTTTTTATGTGATACAGCTTGGCTTCTGATGTTAATGTGTTTACAATGAAGGTAACGCCGGCAACAGCATAAAGACTAAATTCAAGGTATTCTTTTCTGATTAATTGAATGATAGCGATGACAATAAAAATAACTCCAAAAAGATAGTGTCTAAAACGCGCGCTCATAATATTTAACTATTCAGTTCTATCTTTAAAAATTTGCCAGTATACCCTGCTGTGACTTTAGCAACTTCTTCCGGAGTACCGGTTGCAATAATCTGTCCTCCCTTTGAACCACCTTCTGGTCCCAGATCAACAATGTAGTCTGATGATTTAATAATATCCATGTTATGTTCTATTACCAAAACGGTGTTACCCTTGTCTACCAGTTTTTGGAGTACGTCAAGTAGGTGTGCAATATCCTGGAAATGTAAACCGGTTGTAGGTTCATCTAGAATATAAAATGTTTTTCCTGTGTCACGTTTTGATAACTCAGTAGCCAACTTCACACGCTGTGCCTCACCTCCCGACAACGTAGTAGCATGTTGCCCTAATGAGATATAACCTAAGCCAACTTCAGCGAGTGTTTGTATTTTACGAAGTATCTTTGGTTGATTCTCGAAAAAGGTAACAGCTTCCTCAACTGTCATGTCTAAAACATCAGAGATGGACTTCCCCTTGAATCTGACTTCCAGCGTTTCTCTGTTGTAACGCTTCCCCTTACAGGTTTCGCATGGGATGTGAATGTCAGGCAGAAATTCCATTTCGATTAACCGAAGCCCTGCGCCTTCACACGTTTCGCATCTTCCTCCCTTTACATTGAATGAGAACCTTCCTGATTTATAACCCCTGATTTTTGCCTCTGGTAACTGAGCAAACAGATCCCGGATATCAGTAAACACACCTGTATATGTAGCAGGGTTAGAACGCGGTGTTCTACCGATAGGTGACTGATCTACTTCAATCACTTTGTCTATCAGGTCAAGTCCTTCAATCTTCTTATATGTTAACGGTTCTGTTCTTGAATTATAGAAATGCTGATTAAGAATTGGAAACAGAGTTTCGTGTATCAATGTAGATTTACCACTTCCTGATACACCCGTTATACACGTAAGTGTGCCCAGAGGAATTGTTAAGTTTACATTTTTAAGATTATTCCCAGAAGCTCCTGTAAGTACAATCTTTTCTCCGCTTCCCTTTCTTCTTTCTCTTACAACGCCGATAGAAGTTTTACCGGTAAGAAATTTTGCTGTGGTGCTATTCGATTTTATAAAATCTTTAGGTTCTCCTTCAGCAATTACCTGGCCCCCATGTCTGCCAGCGCCCGGCCCAATATCAATGATATAATCTGACTCGAGCATCATGTCTTTATCATGCTCTACAACCACAACGGAGTTACCTAAGTCTCTAAGATCTTTTAGTGCCTTGATAAGCTTTACATTATCACGCGCATGAAGACCAATACTCGGCTCATCTAAAATGTATAGCACGCCAACCAATTGTGTGCCTATCTGTGTTGCAAGGCGGATACGTTGAGACTCTCCACCACTTAACGTTCTTATTGGGCGATGGAGGTGGAGGTAATCCAATCCAACATCTAAAAGAAAGCCTATCCGTTTGCGAATTTCCTTAAGAACTTCTGTTGCAATAACTCTTTGTTTTGCATCGAGCCTGTTCTCTAGTCCTTCAAACCACTTTTGTAACTCAGTTATACTGATAAGTGATAATTCAGATATATTCTTTCCATCAAGCTTAAAATGTAAAGATTCTTTTTTCAGCCTGGCACCGTTACATTCAGGACAGGTTTTGGTAACAGTAAAATCTTCAACCCATTTTCTTATTGCCTCTGAACCCTCATCCCTTTGTTTTTCCAGGAAGTGAATGATTCCCTCAAAAGTTGTATTCCATTCAGTACCCGGATATTTAACAGAAGCTACATGCACTGGCTCATCATCTCCATAAAGTAATACCTTAAGAACATCTTTAGGAATATTTTTAATTGGGGTTGAAAGTGTAAGCTTATTCCTTTTCAGAATTGCTTCTATCTTCTTGAAAATCCAGATGTCCCTGTATTCTCCCAATGGGAGTATTCCACCGCGGCTTATGCTTAAGTCTTTGTCTGGTATTACTGATTGCTCAGTAATCTCTTCTATCTGACCTAGCCCATTACAAGTAGGGCATGCGCCATACGGCGAGTTAAAAGAAAACGAATTGGGAGCAGGCTCATCATACGAAAGTCCTGTTTTTGGATCCATCAGATATTTGGAAAAGTGGTGTACCTTACCATTTTCCTCCATTACCATCATCACTCCCTTGCCTTCTTTTAACGATTTGCTGATTGACTGGCCGATCCGTGCACGATCCTTAGCATCTGCAATAATGCGATCCATTACAATCTCTATGTCGTGGATTTTATACCTGTCTACTTGCATTTTTGCTGTAATCTCCAGCACTTCACCGTCAACACGTACTTTTGTATATCCCGACTTCCTGATTTGCTGAAACAGCTCCCGGTAATGGCCTTTTCTCCCCTTTATGATCGGGGCCAGCAAAACGAGCTTTTTATTCTTAAAATTCTGTAACAGCGTGTCAAGGATTTGATCTTCAGATTGCCTGATCATTCTTTCTCCGCTTAAATAAGAATATGCTTCACCGGCCCTCGCATACAGCAGACGCATGAAATCATAGATCTCTGTAACAGTCCCTACTGTGGATCTTGGATTTCTTGACGTTGTCTTTTGTTCAATGGAAATCACCGGGCTCAATCCATTGATCTTGTCAACATCGGGTCTTTCAAGATTTCCTAAAAAGCTTCTTGCATAGGCAGAGAAACTCTCCATGTACCTACGTTGTCCTTCGGCATAGATGGTATCAAAGGCAAGTGACGACTTACCACTACCACTGATGCCGGTAATAACAACGAGCTTATTCCGGGGAAAGGATACATTTATGTTTTTAAGATTGTGCTCTCTTGCACCAATTACTTCTATACTTTCGTGACCAGTTTGGTCTATAATCTTTTTTTCTGCTGCTAGAACTTTAGGCATGGCCGGTAAATATGGGAAATACAAAGTTGAAATCCATAACGATTCAAAACAAATAGAACACCAACAGCACCTTAAGAATTCAAAAAAATATTATTATGGCTTAAGCTTCCGGCCTTAATTCTTGTACTGCTTTTAATTTTAATCTTAAAATTATAGCTGAGTTGAACTTTTTCTCAGCCGCTTCTATTACTTATGTGCATTATTCATATATGACTCGGCAAACAAAGGAAAACAATCAGTGGTTTTTAACGGGAATGGTATTGAGCATGACTTGCTGGGGCTTCAGCTGGGCTTCGGGTAAGTACCTCTCGTTGTACGGTTCACCTATTACAATTTCATTTTTCAGATTTGCCTTAACTTTTATTTCGCTATTTCTGATACTCCTCTTTTTGAAGGAGCCATTAAAGATCAGCCGAAAGGGATTTCTTTATCTATTCATCGCATCTGGTTTTATATCGCTATATACCTTTCTTTTCTTTAAAGGTTTATCTGTAGGCAAAGCCGGCGCAGGTGGTGTACTGGTAACCGTACTCAATCCTATTATTGCTTATGCCGTTATATTATTAATGGAGAGGAGGAAACCAACCCGAAACGAAGCTATTGGATTATTTATTGGACTTGTAGCCGGTGCTATATTGCTTAAGCTCGTTACAGAGGCAAGCTCAATTTTTAATGCGGGAAATATTTATTTCCTACTCGCTTCTTTATCGTGGGCATTGCTTAGCCTGTTTACCTCAAAATCATCGCGGTTCGGTGCACCACTTGCTTTTAGTTTTTGGATGTACGGAATAAGTATGGTGTCGCTTTTTTTGTTTACGGGCATAGATGCTACCCTCACTACAGTAAGCAAAGCAGATTTTACCTTTTGGGGTAACCTTTTCTTTAGTGCAACAATTACCACGTCAATGGCAACTACCTTTTACTTCATCGCTACATCAAAAATAGGCGCAGGGAAGGCGAGTAGTTTTATTTTTATGGTACCTTTTTCAGCTGCCCTTGGCTCTTGGATATTTTTAAATGAAGTTCCGGAAGTACATACAATTGCAGGTGGTTTACTTGGCATTGTTGCTGTTTATATCATAAACAAAAAGAATTGAGGAATCAGGATCAATCAACTTCATCGACCTGAACTTGTTTCTCATACAGTTCGGTATATATTCCTTCTTTAGAGAGAAGTTCTTCATGAGTTCCTTCTTCAACTATGTGGCCATCTACCAATACAATAATCTTGTTGGCAAGTTTGGCTGAAGAAACACGATGTGAGATAACGATGGACGTTCTTCCCTTCATTATTCGTTTCATGCTGTTGAGGATGTTGTTTTCAGTTTTTGTATCAACAGCAGAAAGGGCATCATCAAGCATTAATATTTTAGGATCTCTTACAATGGCGCGTGCAATAGAAACACGTTGTTTTTGCCCTCCAGAAAGTGTTATACCTCGTTCACCTAATCGTGTATCAAAGCCATGCGGAAACGCTACAATGTTGTTATAAACATCTGCATCTTTTGCAGCCTGGTATACTTTTTCTTTCTGAAAGTCGGCTAAGCCAAAACCAATGTTATTATAGATTGTATCACTAAAAAGAAATACATCCTGAGGGACGTATCCTATCTGGCTTCTCAATTTTGTGAGGTTGTAAGACTTAATAGGCGTTCCATCAATAAGTATTTCTCCTTCGCTCACATCAAATAACCTGGAGATAAGATTTGATATGGTACTTTTTCCTGAGCCTGTTGCTCCGATAATAGCCAGCGACTCTCCGGGGTTAACAGTAAATGAAATGTTTTTTAAGGCTTTGATTCCCGTATCAGGATATACAAAAGTCACATTTCTAAACTCTATCTTCCCTTCAATCTCACGGCTAATATTTTGCTCTGAAATAATATCATTGCCGGTTTTTAGAAATTCATTAATTCTTTTTTGTGAAGCCTCTGCACGTTTTACAAGACTGGTCGTATATCCCAAAGATGTTACAGGCCAGGTAAGCAGGTTTACATAAATTACAAACTCAGCAATATTACCGAAAGTAAGATTTCCATTAATCACCTGCGTGCTGCCGGCATAGATAGCTAGTATGGTACTAAGACCGATAAGACCGAGCATGAGAGGATGGAAAAGTGACTGAACCTTGGTAAGCTTCATTGACTGTTTTTTGTATCGCTCAGTCTCACTTGTGAAGTTGTTGATCGACTCCTGCTCTCGGTTAAATGACTTTATTACTCTTATGCCACTAAATGCCTCCTGCACAAAGGTTGAAAGCTTCGATTGGCTTTTCTGAATTTCTTCAGAGCGCCTTTCTATCTGATTATTAACAATAAAAATGCTAAGGGAAAGAAAAGGTAACGGACTCAATGCATACCATGTAAGCTCAGTGCTTATAGCAAACATAATAGGTATAAGCATAATAAATAAGGTGATGAGCTGGAGGCCATACATAATGGCTGGACCCAGATACATCCGTACGCGGCTTACATCTTCAGAAATTCTATTCATCAAGTCTCCCGTATTGTTTTTCCTATAGAAGCTAAGCGGTAGTGCCTGGTAATGCTCAAAAATTTCATTCTTCAAATCGTACTCAATGTGGCGAGACATTACTATCAAAGTTTGCCGCACGAAATACAGGAAGATGCCACGAAGTAAAGCCATCACCAGGATTAACAACGCGTAGATGAGAATACCGAAAGCAAACACATTAAAGAATTCATCCTGAAGGTGAAGTCCGCTAAGCGACTGATGAATTCGAATGTTGTCAGCTACAAGATCAATGGCGTAACGTACCAATTGGGCTGGTACAATCTGGAAAACATTTGAGATAATAATAAAGACAGTACCAAGTATAATAAGCCATTTGTACTTTAACAGGTATTTATTGAGGTAGCCGAGTTCTTTCATCTTTTCTAATACTATAACTGGGATTTAAAAGTTTTATCCCTCTGGGTAATAATACGGTCAATTTAATTTGTGGTGGCCTGTTTTTAGACAGGGCGTTTTTCAAAAGTTATAAGGGTATAACAACCGTTTGCATTAACAAAATTTTGCCCGATTCTACGTTCACGAAATATCCTTCCAAACGCTAATGCAAACGTTTGAAAGGTATTAAATTTGTTTTATTCCAATGCTGATTATGCAGTAGCACAATCAAGATCAGGATTTAAAACTACAACAATCAAACGTAAATCAAATTCGTATGGAAGTGAAAGAACTTGAAAAAGTACAAGCCGCCGGTATATTTGGAACGCTCAGCCAATTAGGTCACGAGCAGGTGGTATTTTGCCATGATGAATCAACCGGACTTAAAGCGATTATTGCTATTCATAACACAGTATTAGGTCCTGCTCTTGGTGGCACTCGCATGTGGAACTATACCTCAGAGCAAGAAGCGCTTACAGACGTACTTCGCTTGTCTAGAGGCATGACTTACAAAGCAGCAATCAGTGGATTAAATCTTGGTGGAGGTAAAGCTGTTATTATAGGTGATGCTAAAAAGTTAAAATCTGAAGCTTTTCTACGAAGGTTTGGAAAGTTTGTGAATAGCCTTAACGGCAAATACATTACAGCAGAAGATGTAAACATGAAAACGTCTGATATGGAGTACATTCATATGGAAACAAAGCATGTTACAGGTCTGCCTGAGTCTATGGGTGGCGGTGGCGACCCATCACCAGTTACTGCTTTTGGCGTTTATATGGGTATGAAGGCCACTACCAAAAAGGTTTTCGGTAACGACAGCCTTGCTGGAAAACGCGTTGCCGTACAGGGCGTAGGCCAGGTTGGCATGCACCTGGTTGAACATCTTGTTAAAGAAAATGCGCAGGTTTTTATTACTGATCTTTTTGAAGACAAAGTTGCTGCAATTGCAAAGCAATATGGTGTGACAGCAGTTGGGCAGGATGAAATTTATGACCTTGATGTTGATATCTATGCACCTTGTGCCCTTGGCGCAACCATTAACGACAACACAATTTCAAGATTAAAATGTAGTGTTATCGCTGGCGCGGCAAACAATCAGCTAAAAGATGAAGTGAAACACGGGTATATGCTTATTGATAGAAGCATCACCTATGCGCCTGATTTCCTGATTAATGCCGGCGGCTTGATTAATGTGTATAACGAATATCAGGGCCACTACAACAGGAAAAGGGTTTTTGAGCAGGCTGAGAAAATTTACGATACATGCTTAAATATTCTTTCTTTATCAGAAAATGAAGGAATAACCAGCCAGGAGGCTGCCATCCGCCTTTGCGAGCAGCGTATTGCTCAAATTGGTAAGGTTAGAATGTCAAGATGATGAGTCGCCAAGTCATCAATAAGCATTATCTGGAATAATTTTTTATCAGATAAGAACATAAAAGTTTTAAATCTTAAATGATTAAATAACGTCCTGTTAGGTGAAACTTAACAGGATGTTTATTTTTGCGCTGGTTAAATTATTTATCAATCATACCTTTAGTTCTTTAAAATGCTGAATAGAAGAAGTCTTCGGATCAAAGTAATGCAAAGTCTATTTGCCCTCCATCAATGTAAAGAAGCAAGCTTTGAATTGTGTCTTGAAAAAATTGGAGAAGCCTTTCTTCCAGACCTCAATTCAATGGAAGTACAGAACAAAGAACTTCTCAACCTGCAAAAGAAAACAGCTACTGCTTTATTTAAAAAAGCCTTTGAAGAAGGAAAATCGAAGGCTGATCATGAAGATGATAAAATAAAAAAAGCAGTAAACAGTGCCTTTGTTTTCTACAATGCACAGGTAAAAAAGGATACCGACTTTCTCAGAAAAAACGTAGTTGTTGAGGTTGAAAAAATCTACGAATTCTACATAGCAGCCTTAAGTCTTGCAACAGCATTTGCTGAACTTGCAGAAGCTGACAAAAAGGTAAGCCACAAAAATTTTGTTAACAACACCTGGATAAAAGCACTTCGCAACAGCGAACCTTTGAAAAAAGATGCGCTCCGCCTGGGCAGACACTGGCAAAATAATGTAGACCAGGTTCGCCAATGGTTTCGCGATGTTGTGCGCCAGGATAATGAATACCTTAACTACCTGGATAGAAAGAGCCCTACAGAAGATGATCAACGTAAGTTTGCCAGCCATCTTTTCAAGAAAATCATACTAGGCAACTCAGTAATCAACGACTTTTTTGAAGAAGAAGTGCTAAGATGGGCAGAGGACAAAGAGATTGTAAGAGCATTGGTTGAAAAAACAGTTAAATCTTTTGATCCGGAAAAGGATAAAACAATAACTTTAAATACGCTTTCGCTCAATTGGGATGAGGATAAGGAGTTTATTGAAACACTTTACGACAAGGCGACCAATCTTTCAGATAAACACCAGGAATTAATCGCAAATAACACCAGAAACTGGGAAGTTGAACGCCTGCCGCTTACCGACAGGGTTATTATCGAAATGTCTATTGCCGAACTACTAAGCTTTCCAAATATTCCTATAAAAGTAACTATAAACGAGTATATCGAGCTTGCAAAAACATACAGCACACCTAAAAGCAGGCAGTTTATTAACGGTATTCTAGACGTTATTGCCAAGGAGCTGCAGGAATCGGGCGAAATTAAAAAGAGCGGAAGAGGCCTTATAGATAATAAGTAAGGCTTTGGCCTGTTTTGATTTGTTAAAGAATGTTAAAATTTTGAATTTGCGAGTCAAAGCAAATTAATTTTGAAAGCTTATGAGCAAAAAAGGTAGTAATACACTCTTGGCATTCCTTGTAGGAGCAACCACGGGTGCAATTCTAGGTGTTTTATATGCTCCTGATAAAGGATCTAATACCCGTGAAAAGTTATCGTTTCAGCTTGATAGATATCGCAAAATGCTTCAAGAGCTGATTAACGACTTCGTTACTGGCAAAGAAACACCATTAACTTCTGAAGCTAAGTCACAAGGACAACGTGTAGTAGAAGAAGCTAAAAACAAAGCAGAAAGGCTTTTAATGGATGTAGATGAACTTTTAGAGCAAATCCGCGGTACTAAAAAAGACTAAGGTTATACTCGCAGATCGTTCTTAAAGGAAGTCTTTTAGATAGCGTTAATAATAGATCGTAAATAGAATGAAAACAATTTGGATTAAAGTTCTGATGATCGTTGCTCTTGCAACTGTTTTTACTGCATGCAAAGATCGTGAAGCTGAGAAAAGAATAGCTGAACTCGAAAGCAGATTGGCAGATCTTGAAGGCAAGAAAACTGCTACTTCAACTTCAACGCCAACTCCGGCTACAGCACCTGCGGAAGAAAAACCAGAAGGACCACTGCCTGCTTTTCAGTTTGAAAAGACTGAACACGACTTCGGTACCATTAACGAAGGACAGGTAGTCGAGTATACTTACAAGTTTAAAAACACAGGTGAAGCACCTTTAATTATACAGGGAGCTCAAGGCTCTTGCGGATGTACAGTGCCCGAATGGAGCAAAGATCCTATTCCTGTGGGAGGTACCGGCTACGTAAAAGCTAAATTTGATAGCAACGGAAAACCGAACATTCAAAACAAAACCGTTACTGTAACTGCAAATACATGGCCGAAGCAAACTGTGTTGCGCTTTAAAGCTATGGTAACACCTAAATCTGGTGGTTCAGATGCAGGTCCGGTAAGATAAGCAATACTGCTAAAAGTAAAATGAAGCCCAGGTTTGTAGAAAGCCTGGGCTTTTTATTTGTATAAAGTGACTTCTCACTTTCTGGTGTTTTTGAAAATCTAATTATATTCTAATGAATTGAGTTCCCTTACACATCGCCCTCATTTATGCTCCATATACCCGGGAAAGCCTCAAGGGTACTATTTGGTTAACACAGGCAATTTGTTATTTCATCGGCCTCATGTAATAATATTGATTTAGGCCTTTAGCAGGCGATAAGTCAACGACTGGCTCGCAAATTCATTCTGCCAGCACCATGCCAGCACCATGCGTGCGCCATGTCTGCGAGAAAATACCCCCATTTCTCGCAGACACACTGTACGCACGGTGCTCACAGGGTGCTGGCATCGTACTTTTCGAAGCTTATTTAACCGTATTCGACAGACTGACCCTGGTTATTATTGGATAAAAAGATTAAACAAATTTCTTTTGGCCGCGTATGGATTGCGGTGTGGCGGACTACTTTTGTTCAAAAAAAGTATAAGCCTTATCGGTATAACTCTAGGACGTTTATTAATCAAAGAAGTAGTATGCGGATTGTTAACTGTAGCAGGTGCCGGCCGGGATCATTGTTTGGTAAGATGCTGCACCTGTTCTAAAGCATGTAATTCTGTCTGCTTTTAAGGGTCGGGTAATGCTTGATTCCTCATATTTTAACGGAGCCCTTACGTAAATAGAAGTAAATGCTATAACTTTGGCCACTTAATTAATCAGCTATGTTAAACATATTACTACAAGCGCAGCAACAAGGAAGCGCATGGTTTCAGTTGGTATTTTTCGGAGCCATCATACTTATCTTCTATTTCTTTATGATCCGTCCGCAGCAAAAGAAGGCAAAGGATGCTAAAAAGTTTGTTGAGGAGATAAAGAAAGGCGACTATGTTGTAACAATAGGTGGTGCCCACGGCCATGTTGCCGAACTTGAAGGCGATACATTTATTCTTGAGGTTGAAAAAGGCGGAAGAATCAGATTCAATAAATCAGCCATTTCTTTAGAAGCTACCAAGGTTGCAAATAAGAAATAATTATAGGAGCAGAAATAGAATGTAATTTCTGCTCATTTTCACGTTTAACTTAGGTAAAGACAAAGAAGTGTCTGATAACCTAATCAAATTTTAATATGAAAGTAGGCAATCCATTATTCAATGTCCTGCGTTTCAATCATAAAAATTGGAAGGCCGTAGTATTGTGCTTTTTAGCAGCTACGGTCTTTTGGTTTTTTAACGCGTTGAATAAAACCTACACTACAAACATTAACTTCCCATTAACTTTTGATTACGATCAAAATAATTTTGTTCCTGTAAAATCACTGCCTCGTGAAGTAAGAATTAATGTTACAGGAAACGGCTGGGATCTCTTCAGGAGAGGTTCAGGTGTTAAAATTCCTGCATTGGAAATTCCCCTTGAACGCCCCATGGAAACAAGAAAGATTGTTGGCAGTACATTGCCTGCATTCTTCTCAAACCAAATGGAAGGCTTGCAGATAAACTATGTACTCACAGATACTTTATACTTAAATCTCGAACCCAAGATCGGGCGTTGGGTAAGCCTTGGCATTGATACTTCCAAGCTTAGCGTAAAGAATGGATTTATGCTTGCAAGCCGTGTGTCCATTATGCCAGACTCCATCTATCTTGAAGGCCCAAAGCCTTTAGTCAATGAGATGAAGGAACCAATAGTTATAAATGTGCCTTTCGAAAACATTGACGAGAATTTTATGGAAGATGTAGAAGTTCAGGTTCCGTCTTCTGACATCATCAAGCGTAATCCGCCTACTGTAGCGGTAATGTTTAATGTTGAAAAGACCGTTACAATACAAGATTCTATAAGACTCGTTATCGAAAACCTTCCTTCAACTGTTTGGCCAGTGTTGGGCAGAAAAGAAATTCCTATAACAGTTGCAATTCCTCAAAGCATGCAGAATCTTCTGATATTAGATTCAGCAAAGGCAATCCTCGACCTTAAAACAGTAGCACGAGGCGATAGAAAGATACTTCCACGTATAGAAGGCCTACCTGCATTTACGAAGGTTATTCATCTCGATTCCGTACGCGTTAAATTCTAGTTGTGGCTAAACCTTTTCAAATTGGGATAACAGGTGGTATAGGCTCTGGTAAAAGTACCGTGTGTAAAATATTTCAGCACCTTGGTGTGCCTGTTTATGATGCCGACAGCCATGCGAAAAAATTAATGACCACCGATGGAATACTCATATCACAGATCAAAAAAGAATTCGGTGATTTGTCTTATAATAGTGATGGAACGCTTAATCGGATCTACCTGGGTAATAACGTTTTTCACAATGAAGAGAAACTCGCTTTATTAAATAGTCTTGTGCATCCGCGTGTAGCTATTGATTATTCTCATTGGGTAAATGAAAATAAGCAACACACGTATGTAATAAAAGAAGCTGCTTTACTTTTTGAGGCAAATTCACATAAAGGACTAGATAGAGTAATTGTTGTTACAGCACCGGAAGCATTACGATTTAAACGAGTACTGGCGCGAGATCTTCACCGAACTGTCGAACAGTTGAAAGCAATTGTCGAAAAGCAAATGCCGGAAGATGAAAAGCGGGAACGTGCCGATCACATAATCGTTAATGATGAGAGCATGCTGGTGATTCCACAGGTACTGGAACTTCATGCACTGTTTAGTTCTCTTTGACGATGATCTTTTGAACCAGTGTACTACTGGTGATGTTACAATAA
This sequence comes from Chryseosolibacter indicum, assembly GCF_018598585.1. GTDB lineage: Bacteria > Bacteroidota > Bacteroidia > Cytophagales > Cyclobacteriaceae > Chryseosolibacter > Chryseosolibacter indicus. The sequence continues at coordinate 4,789 of NZ_JAHESD010000017.1, read as the reverse complement.
GCTATAGGTAATTTTTAATATGCATTTTTTTAAAATTCGTTCTTTACTGTTCCTTATCCTTTCAACTGCTGTATTCCTCTTTTCGTGTAAATCCGAAAAGAAAGATAAACCTGTGGCTGGTGGTCCACGCAAACAAGGGCCTTTAACTGTCGATGGTTTTGTTGTGAAACAATCGTCGGTAAGTGAAAATGTGCAGGTGCCCGGCTCATTGCTGCCATTTGAAGAAACACAGATCAGGGCTGAAGTAGGCGGCAGAATTGTAAGGTTAAATATCAATGAAGGTTCTCACGTGGCAAAAGGCACTTTGCTCGTAAAACTTTTCGATGAAGACCTCCAAGCCTTATTGAAAAAACTTCAGGTTCAGTTAAAGATTGCTGAGAAAACAGAAGAGAGAAATCGTGAGCTGTTAAAGATCAATGGTATCAGTCAGCAGGAGTACGACTTAAGTCAGCTTGGTGTAGAAAACTTAAAGGCAGATATCGAATCAACAAACATAGCTATCTCAAAAACTGAAATACGTGCACCTTATTCGGGCGTCATAGGACTCAGAAATGTGAGTTTGGGCTCTTATGTATCTCCTCAAGATATTATTGCCGTAATCCGCCAAGTAGATCAGCTGAAACTTGAATTTGCTGTGCCAGAAAAGTATGCACGGGATATGAACCGCGGCTACATTGTAAGGTTCCGTGTAGATGGTGGCGAACGTGATCATCAAGGTGTAGTAATAGCAACCGAAAGTAGTGTTAACCAGACTACCCGCACGCTTCTTGTACGCGCACAGGTAAAAGGAAATAACAAAGAGTTGGTGCCAGGTATTTTTGCAAAGATAAATCTGCAATTAGGTAAAAATGACCAGGCGCTGCTTGTGCCATCTCAGGCTGTTATTCCAACAGCAAGAAATAAACAAGTGGCGCTGTTTAAGAAAGATAGCGTAACATTTGCTGTAGTTGAAACTGGTATTCGCGATTCAGCCTTTGTGCAGGTGTTGAGTGGCCTTAAGGCAGGTGATACCATTATTACAACTGGTCTTATGGCTATAAGGCCAAACGCTAAAGTGAAAATTAAGAAAGTGAATTCTCTGTAGGGTTAGAAAAGGAGTAGTTTATGAACATATCCGAATTAAGTTTAAAACGACCGGTACTGGCGTTTGTGATGAATATTATCCTGGTGCTTTTTGGTATCATTGGGTTTAATTTTCTGGGCATTCGCGATTACCCTGCTATTGATCCTCCAAATGTTAACGTGCGCACTTCCTATTCAGGGGCTAATGCTGACATTATCGAATCTCAGATAACAGAACCACTTGAAAAATCAATCAACGGTATAGCTGGTATCAAGAACATCACATCTTCATCGAGCGTAGGAAGCAGTAACATTAATATCGAATTTGAACTTGGTGTTGATCTTGAGGCCGCAGCAAACGATGTTAGAGATAAAGTTTCTCAGGCTATAAGATCCTTGCCTGATGATCTTCCAAACCCGCCTGTGGTGTCAAAGGCCGATGCTAACTCTGATGCTATTATTACAATGACTGTTCAGAGTAATACAAAGAATCAGCTTGAATTAACAGAGTATGCAACAAACGTACTTGTGGAAAGACTTCAGACTATTCCGGGTGTAAGTAGTATACAAATTTGGGGCGAGAAGCGATTTGCAATGCGTATATGGCTTGATCCCGCGAAATTAAGTGCTTATAATCTTACACCACTCGATGTACAGAATGCTTTAAACAGGGAGAACGTTGAGCTGCCCTCAGGTAAAATAGCGGGGCAGGCCACAGAGTTAACAGTAAGAACTTTCGGTAAACTATATACAGAAGATGATTTTGAAAATGTAGTTATTCTTTCATCTCCTACTGGTGATATTAGGCTTAAAGATATTGGTGAGGCAGTATTAGGCCCTGAGAACGAAGAGTCAATTCTTCGAGAAAGTAATATTCCCATGGTTGGCCTAGCAATTGTGCCATTGCCTGGCTCTAATTATGTTGAGATATCGGATGCTTTCTACCAAAGGTTAGATCAGATCAAGAAAGATGTTCCAGAAGATATTAAGCTCAACATCGCGATGGATCAAACGGTGTTTATCAAACGATCTATTACAGAGGTTGAAGAAACGCTGCTCATTTCTTTCTTGCTTGTGGTGTTGATCATCTACTTGTTCTTCCGTGATATTATAATAGCAATTAGACCACTTATAGACATACCAGTATCATTAATTGCAACCTTCTTTATCATGTATCTGTGTGGGTTCTCTATCAATGTGCTTACCATGCTGGGTATAGTACTCGCTACAGGTCTGGTGGTTGATGATGGAATTGTTGTTACTGAGAATATTTACAAGAAACTTGAGCAGGGTATGAATAAATACCGCGCGGCGCAGGAGGGATCGAAAGAAATATTCTTTGCGGTTATTTCTACTTCCATTACACTGGCTGTTGTATTCCTTCCCATACTATTCTTGGAAGGTTTCGTAGGAAGGTTGTTCAGAGAATTTGGTATAGTAGTAGCAGGTGCCGTACTTATATCCTGTTTTGTATCATTAACACTAACACCTGTACTAAGTGTAAAACTCACAAGAAGTCATCATAACCACTCCTGGTTCTACACCAAAACAGAACCTTTCTTCCAGGCAATGGAAAATGGATACAGAAGGATTCTCGGATCTTTCATGAATGTGCGCTGGGTGTCATTTGTAATCATAGCATTGTGTTTGGGAGCAGCTTATTTGATAGGTCGCAGTATTCAATCAGAGCTTGCTCCGCTTGAAGATAGAAATCAGTTCCGTTTACAATTATCGGCACCAGAAGGTACTGCCTACGATTACATGGATGGCTTTGTATCAAAGATGGTACAGTTTGTTCAGGATTCAATACCAGAATATCAGACCGCACTCTCTGTTACCGCGCCAGGTTTTAGCGGTGGATCAGTAAACAGTGGATTCGTTCGCGTAACACTTGTAGACCCTGATCAAAGAGATCGGTCACAACAGGAGATTGTTGATGCTGTTAGTAAAAACCTTGGCAGATTTCCGGAAGGAAGGGCTTTCCCGATACAGGAGCAGACAATTTCGGTTAATAGAAGGGGAGGGCTTCCTGTACAGTTCGTGATACAGAATAACAACTTTGATAAGTTGCAAGAGGCGCTACCTAAATTTCTGGAAGCAGCAAACGCACATCCATCTTTACAAGGCGTTGACAGTGACCTGAAGTTTAATAAGCCAGAACTTAGAGTTGAGATAAACCGGTTAAAAGCTTCTCAGCTTGGCGTAAGTGTTCAGGATATTGCTCAGACGTTACAATTAGCCTATAGTAATCTTCGCTTTGGTTATTTTACAAGAGAAGGCAAGCAATATCAGGTGATGGGCCAGGTTACAAGAATAAATCGTGATGATCCGGATGACTTAAAGCTATTGTATGTAAGAACACGCTCTGGTCAGCTGGTATCTATTGATAACCTTGTATCGGTAGTTGAATCAACAACGCCTCCAAGCTTGTATCACTTCAACAGGTATAAGTCCGCAACAATATCTGCAGGTCTTGCTCCGGGAAAGACGTTGGGAGATGGTATTGCAGCAATGGAAGAAATAGCATCAAAAGTACTTGATGAAACATTTACTACATCTTTATCGGGTAACTCACGCGACTATGCAGAAAGCTCAAGTAACACATCATTTGCTTTCTTGCTCGCATTGCTGTTGATCTACCTGATTCTCGCAGCGCAGTTCGAAAGCTTTATAGATCCTTTAACCATCATGTTTACCGTGCCACTTGCTATCTGCGGTGCCTTTATATCACTTTGGCTATTCGGGCAGACCGTAAACATCTTCTCCCAAATTGGTATGATCATGCTCATTGGGTTGGTAACTAAAAATGGTATCCTTATCGTAGAGTTTGCCAACCAGAAGCGGGAAGAAGGTCTCTCTAAATTCGAAGCAGTACTGGAAGCATCACGCTTGCGTTTACGTCCTATATTAATGACAAGTTTGGCAATGGCGTTAGGTTCTCTGCCTCTTGCATTATCGTTAGGGGCTGCATCAACAAGCCGCCAACCACTAGGAATTGTAATTGTGGGTGGTATTATGTTCTCATTGGTGCTCACACTATTTGTGATTCCTGCCATGTACACTTATTTATCAAGAAAAAGAAAACACATAGAATCAGAAGAGGAACACGAACCTCAAACGCATAAGGAATTAGTATATGAAACTTAAAATTTTCGCGCTAGCAGTTCTCTTTTTAATTTTTAAACAATCTTATGCTCAGGAAGAAATTTCTCTCGACCATGTTATAGGCCTTGCATTAGAGAAAAATTACGATGTAAGGCTGGCAAGGAATACTTCGACTTCAGCTACGGTTGAAAATAACTATGTAGTCGGCGCTTTTTTGCCTCAGATTAATGCTACAGGTTCTACTGTTTGGAACGATAACGAGCAGGAATTGCGATTCGAAGATGCTACCAGAAATAACAGCGGTAGGGCGAAAAGCAATAACACCTCAGCCTCTGTTCAACTAACATGGACACTGTTTGACGGAACAAGGATGTTTGCTACCAGAGAGCGTGTGGCACAGTTGGCTGAACAAGGGCAACTTCTTGTCAAAGATCAGATGGTTAATACCATTGCTACGGTTATTGGTAATTATTACGATATCGTGCGGCAGAAACAACAGCTAAAAGCCGTTCAGGAGCAGATGTCAGTAAGTGAAGAAAGGGTGAAGCTCGCGGAGAGAAAGCTGGAAGTAGGAACGGGCGTGAAACCGGAACTATTACAAGCACGCGTTGACTTAAATGCA
>NZ_JAHESD010000175.1 GCF_018598585.1 Chryseosolibacter indicum | reverse complement strand
ATGGAGAACTGTTGTGGCATTACAGGCAAAAATTATGAGGAGGCATGTCAGGCGATGATGAAGGCATATCCTTCCATTCAAAAAATAGCATCTACAGAAAGAAACTCTATCAGCTCTTCACATAACGAGATTTCTGCCATAATGTATAATGGCAAAAAGCTGTTAACATCTAAGACCTATGATCTCACACACATTGTAGATAGAATAGGGGCAGGAGATGCATTTATGGGGGGCTTGATATAGGG
>NZ_JAHESD010000174.1 GCF_018598585.1 Chryseosolibacter indicum | reverse complement strand
ACAACAAATTCATTCTTTTCATCCAACTCATAAAATGCTGCACTTGAATGTGAATATGAGGCAAAGTCTTCGACCAATGACCATTTTCCTTTTACAGGATTATGGTGAATATAATCTAACTTCTGCTCTATCATCTGTTCGTTATAACATAGCCGTGCATCAAATGACAACCTGAAAATCTGATGAAGTTTTCCTTTTACGCTTTCCTTTTGTTCAACACCTTCTGACAGTTCTTTTAATATCTCATG
>NZ_JAHESD010000173.1 GCF_018598585.1 Chryseosolibacter indicum | reverse complement strand
AATGACAGCAAGACTACCAATGAAGATGTAGCTACCACCTTAAATGTTACTACCAATGACACTGATGTCGATGGTACTATTGATGCAGCCAGTGTAGACCTTGATCCGTCTACATCAGGAACTCAGACAACGTATTCATCTAACGGAAGCTGGTCAGTCGACAACACCGGACTTGTAACCTATACTCCTGCAGCAGACTTCCACGGCACGGCATCTATTACTTATACAGTAAAGGATAACAGCGGAACCC
>NZ_JAHESD010000172.1 GCF_018598585.1 Chryseosolibacter indicum | reverse complement strand
TGGTAGTAACATTTAAGGTGGTAGCTACATCTTCATTGGTAGTCTTGCTGTCATTAACTGCTACTGGTGCATCGTTAGCTGGTGTGACGGTGATCGTAATAGTCCCTGCCTTAGAAAGGGTTCCGCTGTTATCCTTTACTGTATAAGTAATAGATGCCGTGCCATGGAAGTCTGTTGCAGGAGTATAAGTTACAAGTCCGGTGTTGTCAACTGACCAGCTTCCGTTAGATGAATACGTTGTCTGAGTTCCTG
>NZ_JAHESD010000171.1 GCF_018598585.1 Chryseosolibacter indicum | reverse complement strand
AGACACCACTTCAAGTAGAAGATTATTCTAGAATAAGCTAAACACCATAGGAGGCCATGGATAAGAGCTTGGAGGAAGAAGGAGATGAATGAAGGGAGAGGAAGAGAAGAGCACGAAATTTTGTGCTCTAAATGAGCTTAGAAATCTGAAGTTTAATATTCAAATGATCAAAATTGAAAAAAATGCACACACATGACCTCTATTTATAGCCTAAGTGTCACACAAAATTGGAGGGAAATTCAAATTTCACTTGAATTTGAAAT
>NZ_JAHESD010000170.1 GCF_018598585.1 Chryseosolibacter indicum | reverse complement strand
GTCTTTCTCTCCTTACTTTTTTCCTTGATGAAAAAAGTAACAAAAAAATCAAGACATAAAAATGCTTCAACCGCACAAGGCCGAAGCACTGCCCGTCCCGATAGCTATCGGGATGTCGGGCCAACGCACTTGGTTTATCATTATAGGTTTGGGCAAGGAAAGAATATCATTAGGGAAGGCGCAGACACTATTTTTAACATCGTCATTCCCCGCCTGCAATAGATACTATGAAAAGCTAAAAGTTATTGCGAGGGAATCACCGGCCTATCAATTGTAA
>NZ_JAHESD010000169.1 GCF_018598585.1 Chryseosolibacter indicum | reverse complement strand
GGGTTATTACCTACTTTTGACATAGAATTAAAAATTTAATGGTTTAACAAAATTTAACTTTATCAACTGTCCAGCGCTGTTGTTGTTGATAATCCAAAAGTAGGAGCGCACTGGGCAGCCAGCCTGCCCAGTGAAATTTTTTAAGAAAAAATATTTTATTTTTTTACTGTTTCTTTTTTGGTGGGCAAGTGTTCTCTAAGTCTCGTCTAACTCTCCTCCTAGTCTCCTCTAATACTTTCCCAAGACTTTCCCAGACTTTCAAATACTTTCTCAGACTTT
>NZ_JAHESD010000168.1 GCF_018598585.1 Chryseosolibacter indicum | reverse complement strand
GATCGAACATTTCCTATTAGAAATCATCCAAATATTATTATTCAATACAATAACTGACATCGATCGTTGTAAAGTCGCGACTCATATTTTCCTGCCGACTTTGGACAATTTTTTTTACAAACGCTGACAGATAATATTTTTTTATGGTAGAGGATGCTTTTTTGTACGGTGTTGCCGTAAAAATTTACAATGTAGGTCGGCTAGGCTTTTTCGTTCGAGATGAACCGAAGTTGTGTTTCGACCGACACCAGCATGTTTTCGTTTGCTAGGCATGAAAAACATTAACAAAAATCGGCAAAAACTT
>NZ_JAHESD010000016.1 GCF_018598585.1 Chryseosolibacter indicum | reverse complement strand
TATGCTTGCTCCATACGATACTCTAATAGGATTTGAAATCTATTTTCCACCTTACGGCATAAGTAGTAATCAAAGCATAAGTTTTAATATCTTCCATGATGACAATGGGAAGCCCGGAGAAGTATGGCAAACCATTTCTTCACGGGTAATCAATCAACCATCCTTAAACACCTTTCAGCTGGTCCGGTTTACTCCGGCCTTATTAATTAACGAATCAAAGTTCTATATTGGATGGAGACAACCAACAACAGGACGAGCATTAGTCGGGTTGGATGTTAATAATGATTCTGGAAATAAAATATTTGTTAACACAAATGGGTTCTGGTATCAGAACGTAAGTTTTACAGGAAGCCTAATGATCAGGCCAGTCTTTGGCAAGGGCACTATACGCGAAAATACAGTAGGGGTAGAAGAGCAACTTAAAATAGCCATTTATCCTAACCCTAACCCAGGAGGTTTTTACATTGAAGGCTTCTACGACAAATTAGAAATTATCAACCTGGCCGGTGTTCCTGTGAGCTTTCAATCAGAAACACACAACGATAAAACATTTGTACAGCTAAATAGAGCTCCTGGACTATATCTTTTAAAATTAACAAGAGCTACAGTTACTAAAACATACAAAATTGTTATTGCTCAATAAACACTTCAACGCTAATAGGCATTGGTGTAAAGCAGAGAACAAATATAAGTAACGTAAACCATCCCAATGTAATTCTTTTGGCGTCAAGTGGTTGTTCTATTTCAGATGGTGGATGATGTACTCCTATAAACCGGCCCAAGAGAAAGCCAAGCAGTAGCCATCCAGAGTAACCTTCAACTTCCGGAACCATTATCATCATTAGAAATTGAATTGCTACAATTATCAATGCACACATAATAGTATCTCTTCGCTTAAGCCCTAATCCCAAAAAAGAAAAGTATAAAAAGAAAACGTAAAGGATTGTATTCAAAAGCAATTCTCCTTTTGGGAGAGATAGTTGTATATAAGGATTATTTATACCGGCATAAAACATGATGGCAATGAAAAACACCGAAGCTATTATCCTATGCTTTTTAAATCCAAAAAGTCCGTAAACCACGTGACCTCCATCAAGTTGCCCTATGGGCAAAAGGTTAAGACTTGTAACGAAAAGCGCAATGAGCACAGCCATCAATAAAGGATAGTGCATCAGCTCATGCGCATTAGGAATGCGTGATGGATCATCAACAAATTGCTCAGCAATTAGAAAAAGAAGGTTTTTACCTATTTGAACGTCAACTACTCCTTTGTGCTCCTTCATGTATTCAGCGGTATAAACATGTTCAGCGTAATTCGCACCAAACTGTTCATATTCAGGGTGAAACTGAAAAACATACTCTACAGGAGGTAACGTAGAGAAGCCATAGATAAGCAAAGCTACTGCCACTACAAATCCAGCCAATGGCCCTGCAAGGCCAATATCAAAATTTTGCAAATTACTGTAGGGCCTGCTCCGCAAGCGAATTACTGCACCAAAAGTACCTATGGAAAATAAGGGTAAAAACGGAATAGGCGGAATAGGGATATAGTACGGTAATGATGCTTTTACCTTGTGATACATTGCTGTAAAGTAATGACCAAATTCATGGACAGTTAGAATAAGTAAAAGTGGAACAGAAAACGAAAAACCTTTTGTAAAATCGTCCCATGTATAACCGGGGACAAATATCGATCGACCGTAGGCCCACTCGGTTCCAGCCAGAGTAGTAGTAATAAAAGTGATGATAAATAACCCTATCTGTAATAACACCCGCCTTGTTTCTTTCTGCATCAATTTTGGAGATTTCCGGTAAAAGATGGCTAATACTAATAAGTATAGCTAAAAATAAAAAAGGACTTCGGTCTGAAGTCCTTTTGTGGGCCTTGAGGGGCACGATCCCCCGACCCCCTGATTATGAGTCAGGTGCTCTAACCAGCTGAGCTAAAGGCCCTTTTCAACTAACCAGCATTATAAATGAGGTCCGTTTGAAAATGAGGTGCAATGTTACATATTTGCTGATGAAAACACAATCATTTTTTTAGTGCAAGACGCTTCTATTAAAAATTTAATTTTTGACTTGGGGGGAGTTATCCTTGACCTTTCTGTTGATCACACCCTTAGTGCCTTTAGTCAGTTATCCAAAATAGATAAGGACACTGTTAAACGTATTTTTGGTTCATCGCCGGAGTTTGATCTTTACGAAAAAGGACTTTTAGACGATGGTGAATTCAGGAATTTCATCAGGACCGCCTATAACGTTATTGTAGCCGATCACGAAATAGACAGGTGCTGGAATGCTATGTTACTCGGAATTCCTTTAGTAAAACTTAACTTACTTAAACGCCTTCAGCAATCTTACTCAGTCTTTTTGCTGAGTAATACAAATAATATCCATCTTGACTATATAAATAATACCATCTTGCATGGTATTACTGGTGAGCGTTTGCTTGACAATTATTTTCACAAAGCATACTACTCACAGCGTATGAAAAAACGCAAGCCAGAACCAGAAATATTTATCCAGGTATTGGAAGAAAATATGCTCGTCCCATCTCAAACATTATTCCTTGATGATAACGCACTCAACATTCAAAGCGCAGATAAGGTGGGAATCAAAACGGCTCACATTACCAACCCCGATTTGGTATTGGAAATATTCGAGTCATTTATATAAAAAGTTAAAAAGCTACTTCCATATAACCTTGTGATTGTATCTTCTTGTCGCCATGCAGTAAGGCTGGCCTCCATGCAGGGCCTTCCTTAATTAATCGGATTGCTTCATTATCACATGCAACTGAGATGCTCTCCATGATTACAAAATCCCACACACTTCCGTCAACTCCTACATTAAATAGAACTTTAACAACACCCTGAGGAGTATTCTCTCCATTCGGTTTTCGTACATTCTTCTCTAAATACGATCGGTATTTTTCAAGACCTAACTCAGGAAATGGAAATTCACTTAATTGATCATATACATAACGCTTTCCATCTAATCCCTCTGATACACCGTTAATCAGGCGGTTATCACGATATAATTCCTTAAAATATGGTTTCCCATTAGAGTGGTACCCATACCAGTACCCCTCACGCTTCCCTCCTTCATAGTGACCTTCTTCCGCGAGTGTTCCATTAGCATGCCATCTCTGAAATTTTCCGCTTCCGTTTATAACCTGCGCATTGCCAAGCGAATCCCAGACATTCTTAGTAAATGATTCTGTCCCATATATCACTTCACTTTGAAGTGTGCCATTCCAATGAAAGTTCTCCCACTTACCTACTGCACGCTCCTTTTCATAACGGCCCGCTGAAGAATACGTACCATGATCACTGTAGTATATAAAAACGCCATCACGAAGATTATTAACATACTTTCCCTTCATCTGAATATTTCCATCACGATAAAAGTCTTTCACTGGTCCTTGCCACCGTCCCAGAGAATCTTTAGAGCCTATTCTGTAATATGTTGCACCTTGAGGATTATCGATCTCCTTCCAATCTTTATCATAAAATACCCTTGTGGTTTCTAATGCAGGAAGATTAAGGGATGTAGAATCAACCTCCTCTGCTTCTGATTCAGGTGCTAAGTGATAGTTTAAAACATACTTAAGTTTAGGAAGTGAATTAAACTTCGTGGGTAACTGCTCCAAACTGTCCAGGTATATGTAAGACTCTCGCTCAAGCAAATTGATTCTATAGTCAACCTCCTGCTTTCGAAGTGAGATGTATTTGCTAAGTACAGCCGTGTCTTGAATGATTTCATTCGGCACTGATTGTAAATCATGTAAGGATGAATCGATACTTCTCCATGTTGCACTAACATTTTTTAAACTATCGGCTAATGCATGCTCATCTTTAATTTCGAGATATAGTTTATCAATGTATTTTTCGTGATTTACAACACGAGTAAAAATCCTATAGTACGAAAGCTGGTGTTGCGGAACAGCAAATAGTGTGAGAGGTATTAACGCCAGCGCAACAACTAAGGCGGTAAGGTTCTTTAGTACACCAAGCTGAAAATGGCAAAAAGCTAGTATCAACCCTGCAATACCACCCCCGATATGTCCAGCCATATCAACACTTACTTGACCTGCAATGAACGTGTTTATAATTATAAATACTGCAAAATTTATAAGTACAATTTTAAGTCTCTCGCGGTCATTAAAGTTTCCAATTAATTCTGCCCCGAGCTGATATCCATATAGTCCAAAAATTGCTCCTGATGCTCCAGCACTGATAATGTAGATGTTAAAAAACAAACTCGCGATGCTTGCTGCACAGCCGCAAATAAAATATATGATTGCAAAACGTACAGATCCTACGCCTCTTTCAATCATCGTACCTAAGATCCAGAGTCCATACATGTTTACTACAAGGTGGACAATTCCAAAATGAAGGAACATGGCAGAGAGGATTCGCCATGGCTCTCCTCCCAGTGTAAGGGGATTAAGATTTGCACCTGCATTAAGAATAGCAAGTACATCAGCACTCGTATCCATCATAACGCTTCTTTGTTTTATTGCAAGTACAACAAAGAATAATACGTTAATGGAAATGAGTAGTAGTGTTACAGGAAAACGCGTTATCTCTTTAACCATATCAAGAAGCTATCGCTTTATGTTATTTATCTAAAGCTTCTAATCTTTGTAATAAGGGCGGATGCGAATAATGAAAAAACACATAAAGCGGGTGAGGATATAGATTGCTTAGGGAATCAACAGATAACCTCTTCAAAGCTACTGACAAAGCATCACCGCCATACGTCTCTTTCGCGTAAGCATCTGCTTCAAACTCATTCTTTCTGCTGTAAATACTCATCAACAGTCCGGTTATTCCTGATATTGGCGTAAAAAGAATAGTGAAGGCAATTAGATTAACATGAATAGCCAGGGTTTCAGCACCAAGAGCAGCCGAAACATTGGAATTGTATACCATGAGTGAGAGAATAAACATGGTAAAGAATACTTGTATCAATGATAATACAAATCCCCAAACGATATGCTTCTTCTTGAAGTGGCCCACTTCATGCGCCAGCACGGCAACAAGTTCTTCTGTCGAGTGCTTTTGAATAAGCGTGTCATAAAGAACTATTTTCTTTTTCTTACCAATACCAGCAAAGAAAGCATTTGCTTTGTTCGATCGTTTTGAGCCATCTATAACAAAAATATTATCCAGAGGAAATTTAACTTTACTGGCAAAATCCTGAATCGCTCTTTTTAAATCGCTGTCAGGCAGTGGAGTAAGCTTATTGAATAAAGGAAGAATAAGCGAGGTATAGAACATATTCATGAAAAGAATGAATATGGAGGCAACAATTGAGAACCAAATCCAGAAATTAGGTCCAATCACCTGGATAAGATAAATAAGCAAAGACACCAACGGGGCTCCTATCAAAGCCGCTAAGAAATAGCCTTTCAGCTTATCCATAAAAAACGTCTTCAATGTCGTTTTATTGAAACCATACTTCTCCTCGATAACAAAAGTACCGTATAATTGAAAGGGAATCGTAAACACATCGGATGCAAACATCAATATTCCAAAAAATGCCAATGCTAATATGATCTCATTGTCAAAATAGCCTCGTAATAAACTATCCAACCATCCGAACCCTCCTAATGATAAGATTATGATTGACAGGATAAAGCTGAACGCAGAAGTAATAAACGAAAACTGGGTTAGTTCCCTGTGATATTTCAGCGAAGTGAGATATCTATCCTTATCATAAAAATCCGCAATATCTGCCGGAATGTCTGTCCTTTGTGCTTTAAGATTAATATAATCCAGGAGCTGATCAAAGAGATAAGAAATTGTAGCTATGGCAATTATAATGTAGCGTATCGTATTTGAATCCATACAGCAATTGTACAATAAACCCTTTAAATTAGTTCTTACTTGTATTTTAAAAAAGAGTTGATTCAATTAGGGCGAGTGATTTAACTAACTATTTAAAAATTCAATTTATACTTATGCCAGTTGCTACTATTCTATCTAAAAAAGATATACACTCGTCAGGTCAACAAATAATCGATTCTTGGGCCGAGGAAATCGGTATAGAAAGTAATGACATTACAATAAATATTATTACAGATTTTAGCCAATTCGGAAATTCCTATCCAATAATGGTTAACCTATACCTCCCAACCATCTGGAATGAAGAGAGCGTAAAACAGATTCAATTATCTCTTATTGAAGTACTTTCCAAACATCTTAAAACGGAAGCTAAAGACATATTTATAATGACCATGCTCATATCTTCCGGTCATGTTGTTGATAAAGGACAAATCGGTGTTTGGTAAAACTCTAAATATTTCTTTCTTATACCAAACGATTTTAAAGTTGATGGCGTTGTATTTTGGATAACGGACGTTATCGGCCGCAACCGAACTTCATAATTTGATTGAAAAGTACCGCTGCTGCTTATGTTAAACTAAAAGAAAGGAGGTACCATGTCTAGTCCCACGAAAATTTTATCAATTCAACGTAATCTATTTATTCACCGAGGTTTAGTGAGTTGAAAGAAAGGTTGATTGTACCTCGTGAATTTTAGTTACAGATAAAATTGAATGAGGATTCTAATATCCCGCCGTCCGCGGGATATTTTTTTTTACTTTTATTTATGCCGCTCCGACTTCAACCGCTGGCTTTGATTCTTTGGCGATCTTTGCCTTTACATAACCATTCAGGTAATAGATCATAATCGCGCTAATTACCATAGCCGAAGACACAACGTATCCCAACCTATCATAATTTTCAAGATAACCTGAATCTCGCTGTACGATTATCGTTCCGGCAATAAAGGTTGCAATACCTCCGGACACTTGCATTACCGATGAATTTATACTCATAAAAGCACCTCTATCTTGTGGAGATGGCACAGCAGACAACAAGGCCTGTGAGGGAATCATCCGTGATGAAACACCAATAAACATAAATATACTTATAAGCATTGCGCCCCATAATGGTGTAAGGCCAAGGTTACAGTAAATAAGAACGATTATAATCGTAAGAATCGAGCCAAATAGAAATACCGTAAATTTTCCCTTGCTATCGCTTAACTTCCCGATAACAGGTCCTGTAGCCATAGAACATACGCCAGTTACCATATACAGAAGTGGCAGATCATCCAGATTTATTCCCATGTTATTCACATTATAAGTACTGGCAAATGGCATTAACATAAACCCACCTGTTGCAAGCAATGTTGTTGCTGCAAAAGCTTTCAGATACTGTATTTGAGAAATAGTTTTTCCTAAGTGACTTAATGCATTTACCTTCTTTTGCAGTTTAAGATGCGAGTCTATCGGCTTCATCTTTACTGCTATTACCAATGCTATCACAATACTGAGTAATACGATAAGCCAGAAAGGCGAATGCCACCCCATCAAGTTGGCAAAATACAACCCTGTGGGTATGCCTAGCACCTGACTACCAGCAAAGGCCATTTGTAAGAAACCCATTACCCGCCCTCTTACTTCTATCTTAAATAAATCTGTCACTATTGCGTAGCAGATTGATCCAATAACACCTCCAAACAAGCCTGTAATAATACGCGCCGTCAATAAAAAGATGTAATCAGTAGCTATTGCGCAAAGTGCAGTGCCAATAATAAAGCCTATATAAAAAAACAGAAGTAACTTTTTTCTATCAAACTTATCAGCAAACCCCGCTGCTAAAAGTCCTGATGCACCTGCGCTAAAAGCGTATGCAGACACCACCATTCCAAACTGAGCTGTTGTTATACTTAACTCTTTTAAAAGAATGGCTCCTAAAGGTGAAAGAACCATAAAGTCGAGTATAACGGTAAACTGAGTTATTGTAAGTATGGTAATAATGAAGATTTGGTAAGGGGAAAATGTTTTTTGCATATTAATTATTTAATCAGGTAACTCTTCGCACTCATAGCCGCATTTGTGAACAAGTTCAATGATGTGTCTACAATCTAAACAATCTGATTGAATACGTAATACGTGGTCCACATCCTCACGATCAACATTCCACTTCTTGACTCTGGCATCCGCATCTAAAACAGAAGCCACCTTTTCAATATCTTGAATGTCTAAAATATTGGTTTTAAAAATCAGTATTTCGGAAACAGGCTCTAAATACATACATCTCTGGAATTAATGTTAGTTAAGGTCTTAATGCCTTGATAACTAGTTTTAATGTCTGGTTCATTGTCTTTTCATCCAATTCAAATTTTTCGAGACCACTCATTCCTCTTCCAGACATATGAAGTTTTACGAGTTGATATAGTGGTGCAAAAGCTATGGCCCAATAAATTTCTAATGGAAGTTTTACCAACTCCTTTCTTTTTATCGCATTATGAACAAATTCACCCATTGCATTCAAAAACTTCTTATCTATTTTTCCCCTGCATTTTTCATAGTACGGCGAATACTTAATTTGCTCCATAAAATGCGCGGTAGCAGGATTTTCAATATAAAATTTAGCTCTGTTCAACCACTGAACTTTCAATCCCTCTTCAAAAGACATATTAGGATCAAATCCTTCCAGTGTTGCGTGCATCATTCTTTTCATCTCTCCGACCCATAACTGGATAATGAGGTCATCGCGATCTTTAAAGTAGATATAGATTGTCGCAGGTGAAACACCAGCCACCTTTGCAAGCTTCTGCATACTGAGCCCATCAAAACCCTCTGCAACAAGCATTTCAACTGCCCTTTCTCTTATCGAGAGCTCTTTATTTTCATCGCGAACCCGCATAAGGCAAATATAAATGAATGTTCATTCATTTATATTATTTAAGAAATATATTAGCTAAAAATGTTATAAACTGCTGGAAAGCACTGCAATACTACTTTTGGCGGGTAGTTTTTTCTATTTTTTTATTTGCCTGAAGTTTCTCAGCCCTGGTCGCTTTTAAAACCTTATTACTATTATTATAAGCTTCCTCCTGATGCAGAACTAACTCAATAAGAATGGGAAAATGATCAGAACCTGCCTGTGGCAACCGCTGTAGTTTATTTAACTGAAAATGCTTTGAACAAAAAACATGATCTAAAGGCCAACGTAAAAACCAATGGTTTGCATGAAAGGTGCTAAAGAAACCTCTCCCCCTTCGTGGATCGAGCAACTCACTTGTCTTTAAAAACAATTCTGTTGTGTAACTCCATGCTACGTCATTTAAGTCTCCTGCAACTATCACTGGTAAATCCGATGCCTTAGCCTGTTTTGCTACTAACAATATTTCCGCATCCCGCTCTGTAGATCGGGCATTTTCAGTGGGTACAGGTGGCTTAGGATGAAGACAAAATAATCTAAATACTTCTCCTGATGTCAATTGGACTTCGGTATGAATAGAGGGAATATCATCTTCCACTAAAAATTTAACCTTAGGATTTATAAGTTCTAACCTGGAATAGAGCATCATACCATACGTGTTATCAAGTGGTTTTGATACTGTATACTTATATAACTTCAATAAACTATTATCAAGTTGCGTCTTCCACCATTTGTCTGTTTCTACAAGAAGGACAACGTCAGGACCGTGTTCCTGGATTGTTCTTAAACACGAATTAACATCTCTGTTCTCTTGGTACACATTAAAAATTAGTAATCTGATTGCTTTTGTATCGACATACTCTCTGGTCTTTTTCAATTGATGACCGGAGAATACAGTATAAGGCCATATCTGAAAGAGAAGATATCCTCCGTTGCAAATCAATAATGTCAGCAGAATATTATGATGCGTTTGATGAAGATCAGACAGGAAGAGGAACAGAATAATGAGTAGAAGGTTTATGAATACCTTTTGTGCTCGGGGATACTCGAAAATTCTAAATATCCAATTGTCTCGTCTTATGAGGGGTATTAAAGATATTATAATGAGGATATAACTACAAACGAAGATTATTATCCTGGCAATAGATTCAATCATGCAAAAGTTTGATTGAAATATCGGCAGTAAAAAACAATACCGTCCTTTAAATAAAAATGCACCGATTTATTGATATCGGTGCATTTTAATAATAGCTTCTTTTCAAAGCCAATCGTATAATTCAATCGTGACCAAGAGAACCTTGTCCCCTCATTTCCCGAGTTACGCCATCAGCAGTTGTTCTTAGTAACTCAAGACTCTCCAGATTAACGTGTATTCTTTCCATTTCATGATTAGGATCTCTTACATCGTTACGTTCAGGGTAACCAATCTGTAACTCAGGAAAATCATTTGGTCGTCTTTTTTGAATAGTCTGATTCATAGTTCTTAACAATTATTTGTTACACATCCTTTACCCTACAATGCATCCCTCCTAAGAAGAATGCGGATTGTTTAAATAAAACTCTATGCCATCCAGGCTAAAGGCATTAATTATTTCCTAAAACGGTTTGTGCAAACGACAGAATCAGATTCGATTAAGCTTCCCCTGAGGAATTATATCCACAACAGATGGCCGCTATACGAGCAATCGCTTAATTGCTTCCTTATAATCGTTAAATCGGAAGCCATCTATAGTAGCATTCATCAAGGCCGATATTTCAGGCAAGCATAGATTGCCGATACTGCCTTGATGGGTATGATTTAAATGTGTATCAGATTTAAAAAAGCCTCTTTCTATATCCATTCCTACCTTTTTGTAAGCATCACGGAATGGCATTCCCGCCACTACCAACTTGTTGACTTCCTCTACACTAAACAGGAATTTATATTTCTCATCATGAAGAATATTATCTTTAATACTAATGTTGCTTAGCATCAACTGGCTCATCCGGAGACAATGCTTTAAATGCTGAATAGCGGGAAACAAAAGTTCTTTTAGTAACTGCATCTCTCTGTGATAACCGGAAGGGAGATTAGATATAACAAGGGCAATGTCATTTGGCAACGCCATCAATTGATTACAACGACCCCGTATTAATTCAAATACATCCGGATTCTTTTTATGAGGCATGATGCTGGACCCCGTTGTCAACTCCTCAGGAAAACTAATGAATCCGAAATTTTGATTTAAAAACAGGCAGGCGTCCATAGAAAGCTTGCTAAGCGTGCCGGCAATATTCGAGAGGCTACTTGCAACAATGCGCTCGGTCTTACCTCTGCCCATCTGCGCATAAACAACGTTATAATTTAACGTGCTGAACCCTAACAACTCCGTTGTTAGTTTCCGATTAATGGGAAAAGAAGAACCGTACCCCGCAGCCGAACCTAATGGATTTTTATTTACAACCTGATAAGCGCCGTGAAGTGTTACCAGATCATCAATCAGGCTTTCAGCATATGCCCCAAACCACAATCCAAATGACGATGGCATGGCAAGTTGAAAATGCGTATACCCCGGTAGCAGATAGTCCTTATACTTTTCGCTCTGCTGTACGAGCAAATCAAACAGGTTTTTTACCTCTGCAACAATCTCTTCAATTTCATAACGCAGGTAGAGTTTAATATCAACAAGAACCTGATCATTCCTGGACCTGCCACTATGTATTTTCTTTCCAATGTCACCTAACTTTTTAGTAAGCTCAAGCTCTACTTGTGAATGGATATCTTCAATTCCTTCCTCTACTATAAAATTTCCTTCTTCAATCCTTTTGTATATACGCTTTAATTCAGAAGATAAGACTGAAAGCTCGTCGCTTTTCAGGAGTCCGATTGACTCAAGCATGGTAATATGCGCAAGCGAGCCAAGTACATCAAAGCGCGCAAGATAAAGATCCATCTCCTGATCTTTGCCTACCGTAAATTTTTCTACTTCTTTAAGGGATGCTTTATCTTTTTGCCAGAGTTTCATATAGTATCAGTAAATAACCTTATTTAATAAGGCGATATAAGTATCAATGCCCTTAACAATTTCTGCTATATAAATAAATTCATCAGCAGTGTGTGACCGCGCAGAATCACCAGGCCCCATCTTTACAGATGGTACTGGAATAAGCGCCTGATCGGAGGTAGTAGGTGAGCCGTATAATTCGAGGTTCAGATCTTTCGCAGCAAGAACGAGCGGATGATTACTATCAATTCCAGAAGATCGCATGCGTAGCGACCTTGGGGTTACCTCGCTCTTAACATTGCTCCTGATGATTTCAAGTACCTCTTCCAGTGTATACTGATCTGTAACACGCACATCAATTGTATAACCACATTCCGCAGGCACTACGTTATGCTGTTTACCTGCATTGATCACGGTTACAGTCATCTTAATTTCTCCTAACGTTTGAGACACTTTGGGAAATTTATAATTTCTTATCCACTCAATATCTTTAATAGCTTCATAGATGGCATTAACTCCCTCCTCCCTTGCAGCGTGCCCTGCCTTGCCTCGTGCGACACAATCCAGAACCATCAAACCTTTCTCAGCGACCGCCATATTACACAGGGTTGGTTCTCCCACAATTGCAAAATCGATCTTCGGCAAAAGTTCCCAAATACTTTCTATACCACCTGAACCCGATATCTCTTCTTCAGCAGTAGCGGCCAACACAATGTTATACTTCAGATTCTTCTGTAAATAAAAATGCAGGAACGTAGCTATCAAACATACTAAAGGGCCACCTGCATCATTGCTTCCAAGGCCAAATAGCTTCCCTTCTATTATTTCAGGAAGAAAAGGATCACGCGTGTATTGTGTGTTTGGCTTAACTGTATCGTGGTGTGAATTTAAAAGTATAGTGGGAAGGGATGGATTGTAGTTCTGATTAATTGCCCAAACATTATTTCCCTTGCGTTGTGTAGGGATATTGTGTTGTTCAAAAAAACCTTCTAAAACAGTAGCAGTATTGTCTTCTTCTTTGCTGAAAGAGGGAATAGCTATTAGTTGTTCCAGTAAATTAATCGCTACTTCATCCAGTTGCTGCTCCATAGTTGAATCAGGTTTTAAGATTTATTTATTTCATGAAGTTATTAACGTTCCTTCAGTCTCAAGTCCCGTATTCTTTGTAAGATCACTTGCCTCTCCTATCAAAACTTCTTTTACGCCGGCATGAATTGCTGCAAAAGCGTTCTCCAGCTTGGGTAAAATGCCATCAGCAAATACATTTTTTGTAAGGAGATCATTATACGAACTCTTTGGAAGGTGTCTTATTACAGAGTCAGGATCGTTTACATCACGCAATACACCCTTCTTTTCGAAGCAAAATATTAAACGAACATCGAAATGCTTTCCCAGTGCAACAGCCAACACCGAAGCAATAGTATCTGCATTGGTATTTAACATCGTGCCATCAGCATGGGTTAATGGTGCAAACACGGGCACGGTATTCTGTTTTAACAGAAAATAAAGCAGGGAAGAATTAACACTGTCCGGCTTAATATCTCCTACATATCCGTAGTCAATATCCTTTATTGGTCTCTTAACAGCCTTGATTACATTTCCATCAGCACCTGTTAAACCCAGAGCGTTGCAGCCCAATTGCTGGAGCGATGCTACAATTTGTTTATTAACGAGCCCTCCATACACCATAGTGACAACGTCAAGTGTTTGAGAATCAGTTATCCTCCGTCCATTTATATAGTTGGATTGAATGCCCAATTGCTCACCTAATTTAGTAGCGATCTTTCCCCCACCATGTATTAATATCTTAGGTTCTTTTATTGATGCGAAATCAGCAAGAAATTTCTTTAATGCTTCAGGATTGTCTAAAACATTTCCGCCGATCTTTATTATAAAGAGCTTATTCATTAATACTACCGATTTTTACAAAGGTCTTGCTAATAATTCGCTTAGCACTGATTGTGCCGCCCATACCCTATTCGATGCCTGGTGTGTTACAATACTACTGAAACCATCCAGCACCTCATCACTGAGCTCCACGTTTCTTCTCACAGGCAAACAATGCATTACTTTAGCATGATTGGTTGCATTAAGTTTATCACTGGTAAGCATCCACGCCGGGTCGTTACAGTAAATTCTGCCGTAATCATTATAGGTACTCCAGTTCTTTACGTAAACAAAGTCGGCTCCTTTTAATGCGTAGTCCTGATCATGTGTTATAGAGGCACCCTTTGTAAAAGCAGGATCGAGTTCATAATCTTCCGGATGTGTGATTACAAAATCTGCCTGACCCCAGGCATTGATCCATTGCGAAAAGCTATTGGCAACACATTGAGGAAGTGCTTTGACATGGGGAGCCCATGTGAGAACAACCTTTGGTCTTCGCTTTTCCTTAAAAGTCTCCGTTATCGTTATGATATCTGTCAGGCTTTGCAATGGATGTAACGTAGCGCTTTCAAGACTTACTACAGGTATTCCTGCATACTTAATAAATTGCTGGATGTAAAGCTCACTGTAATCATCCTGCTTGTTCTGCAAAGAAGGAAATGTTCGAATGCCTAAAATATCAAAATACTTTCCGAGTATAGGAGCAGCATCTTTTACATGCTCCACCGTGCTACCACTCATAATCGCTTCGTCTTCGAACTCCAGCGCCCATCCCTCCTGACCTACATTAAATACAACGGCTTCCATGCCAAGGTTTGCAGCAGCTATCTGTGTACTTAATCGTGTACGCATACTTGGATTAAGGAAGAGCAAGCCGATGCGTTTGTTTGCTCCTAAAGTTCGGTCGCGAAAAGGATCTGCCTTATAGGCCAGCGCCTTATTTACAAGTGCATTAATATCCGTTACGTCTTTTACCGAAATAAAATTTTTCATTTCAATTCTTTTTTCAATGCAGTAATAAATAATTCAGCTTCTTCTTGTGTGATGGCAAGAGAAGGAAGCAGCCTGATGGTATTCGGTTTTGCTTCGCCCGTAAATATATGATGGTTGAATAATAAATTGCTACGCACTTGCTTCAATTCTTCTGGCAAATCCATACCAATCATTAACCCTCTACCCCGAACTTCTGTTATCTGAGACAAATTCTTCAGCTCATTCATCCAGTAGTTGCCTATAATTCCCGCATTGTCAATCAGATTTTCTTTCTCCATCACTTCCAATACAGCGAGTCCGGCGACAGAAGCCAGGTAATTGCCACCGAATGTAGTACCTAACATACCGCTCCATGGTTTTATATCCGGGTGAATAAAAAGACCACCTATCGGGAAACCATTACCCATACCTTTTGCTGTCGTTATCAGGTGCGCTTTTATGCCTGCATGCTGATGCGCGAAGAACTTACCCGTTCTGCCATAGCCTGATTGGATCTCATCAAGTATCAGCAAGGATCCATTGGCCTCGGTCTTCTTTTGAATGTATTGAAGGAAAGTATCATCAGGAAGTTGTATCCCCCCTACGCCTTGTATACCCTCTATAATGACAGCAGCTACTTCATTGTTAAGAGCTTGATCAAAAGCTCTTTCATCATTTAACGGAACAAAAACTATCTCATGTCCTGCATTGAATGGTGCAACAATCTTTGGATTATCGGTCGCAGCTACTGCTCCCGAAGTGCGACCATGGAAAGCTTTCTTAAAAGCAATTACTTTTTTTCTACCGGTAACAAAAGATGCTACCTTCAACGCATTCTCATTTGCCTCTGCTCCTGAGTTACAAAGAAATAATTGATAATCAGGATAGTCGGATAGTTCACCCAACTTATCAGCAAACTGAACCTGAAGATTATTTTGAACACTGTTGGAATAAAAAGCAATCTTGCTCAACTGTTCACTTAATCGCTTTACATAATGCGGGTGCGAATGACCAATGGATATTACCGCATGGCCTCCGTAGAGGTCCAGGTATTTTTCTCCCTTATCATCCCACAGCCATGAGCCTTGTGCTTTTGCTGGAGTAATGTTAAAGAGGGGGTAGACGTCGAACAATTTCATCTTTAAAAAACTAAAAAGCTTAAAGCAAAAAGCAGAAAGCTTAACGTGTTAAATTTATTTTTTCTTTACAGTATCTTCTTTTCTTACCTTAGTTAGTAAACTAATTAGCATTGCCTTCACTTCATTTATACCAGAATCCATTCTCTTGAAATTATCAATTTCAAGATAGCCCAACTCAAATGAAAGGAAAGTCAAATACTCAACTTCCATTGATGAACCAAGGGCATTTTGAAGATAGCTTGCGAAATCTCTCTGAGTAAATTTACCACATCCCTCAGCAAGATTAGTTGGTATTGAAGTAGCCGCCCTACGCAATTGACTTGTTAGATTATATTGCTCTTCTTTAGGGAAACTTTTAGAAGTTTTATAAGCAGTTAAAACAAAAGCATGTGCTTTCTTCCAAACAATTAGGTCTTTATAATTTTTCATATGTAAAAAGGGTTTATTGACATATTAAAAATACTTTACACCTGCCATCCTACATCTCCCTTCTGCTTTCCGCTTTAAGCTTTCTGCTTTAGGCTCCTAAAAAACAATGCTCTTCAATTTGAGTCCTGCTCTTTCGTCAAGACCAAACATCAGATTCATATTTTGCACCGCCTGACCGGATGCTCCTTTCAAAAGATTATCAATTGCTGAATGTACTACAAGTTTATCTCCTTCCATTTCCAAACCAACAACACACTTGTTTGAATTCACAATCTGTTTCAGATCAATCGTGTCATCTGATACAAATGTGAATGCCTGTCCATTATAGAAATCTTTGTAAAGCTTTCTTACTTCACCTAATGATTTATCGATTGTAATTATCGAGCTCACAAAGATTCCTCTTGTAAAATCGCCACGCCATGGAACAAAGTTTATTGTTCCTGAATACATAGGCTGCAATTGCTTTAATGATTGGTTAATCTCTTTTAAATGCTGATGGGTTAAGGTCTTGTAAGCTGAAATGTTATTAGCCCTCCAGGTAAAGTGTGTAGTGTCCTGAAGTTTCTGACCTGCTCCTGTAGATCCTGTTATACCTGTTGTATAAACATCTTTCAATAGCCCAGCTTGCGCTAACGGCAAAAGACCAAGCTCAATGCATGTAGCAAAGCAACCAGGATTAGCAATATTATCACTCTTCCTGATCTTTTCTCTATTGAGTTCAGGCAGACCATATACAAATTCTCTTCCTGGAAGTGTCTCTCCCAAACGAAAATCCTGGCTTAAGTCAATTATCTTAACAGACGCCTTAAAGGGATTCTCCTGTAAAAACTTTTTGCTCTCCCCGTGGCCAAGACAAATAAATACAACATCAACATCATGCTGAATGGTATCTGTAAACTTCATGGATGTTTCACCAAGGAGATCTGCATGAACAGAATACAAGGCATTGCCTGCATTGCTTCTGCTATGAACAAACGTGAGCTCTACATTCGGGTGGTTTAGCAAAAGTCGTATAGCCTCTCCTCCTCCGTATCCAGCTCCTCCAATAATTCCTGCTTTTATCTTTGTCATTAGTCAATGGTCATTAGTCAATGGGCTTTAGGCATTGGTCAATAGTCAATAGTCATCAGTCAATGGTCATTGTCAATTGTCCAACTGTCAATTGCTCAATTCTCACACACTGCCTACTGCTTTTTTGCCTACTGCCTACTTTTAAACAATCTGCCTATTACTTCTCTGCGGCGTCTTTTACTTGCTGATAGATCATGGTTTGGTTGCCGAAGATCTTGGAGAAGCCTTTCACATCATCACCACTCCAGCCAAGGTTCATCTCTCCGTACTTACCAAACTTAGACGACATGAGGTCGTATTGTGATTCTATTCCAAGAACCAGGAATCGGTATGGGAATAGCTGAACGTGTACCTCGCCTGTTACATGTTGTTGGGTGCTTCCAAGATATGCTTCAATATCGCGCATCACAGGATCAAGATACTGGCCTTCATGTAACCAGTTGCCATAGAATTGGGCTAGCTGATCTTTCCAGCTCAATTGCCATTTGGTGAGCACGTGTTTCTCCAGCGCGTGGTGCGCTTTAATAATAACCATTGGCGCAGCAGCCTCAAATCCTACTCTTCCTTTAATCCCGATAATGGTATCTCCTACATGTATGTCGCGACCAATTCCGTAGGGCCCTGCCAGTGATTGGAGGTATTGAATTGCCTCTGTAGGATGGCTGAATGACTTATCATTTATTTTTGTAAGCTCTCCTTTGTTAAAAGTAAGCTTCACAGTTTCATCACCTTTCTTTGTCACTTGTGTTGGCCATGCTTCTTCAGGCAACATGCCCAGCGACTTCAATGTCTCCTTTCCTCCTACTGATGTTCCCCAGATGCCTTTGTTGATGGAGTACATGGCCTTCTCGAAGTTCATGTCAACACCTTTAGCCTTCAAAAAGCTGATCTCCTCCTCGCGCGAAAGTTTTAACTCGCGAATAGGCGTGATGATCTCGATACCTGGAACAAGTATATTGAGGATCATGTCAAAACGAACCTGGTCATTGCCAGCTCCGGTGCTTCCGTGTGCTACAGCATCGGCCTTCAATGCCTTTGCATAATTAGCAGTAGCCAATGCCTGCGACATACGTTCAGCACTTACACTTAACGGATATGTATTGTTTTTCAATATGTTACCATAAATGAGGTAACGTATCACCTTGTCGTAATAATTTTTAGTCTCGTCAACGGTTTTATGTGAAGCTACGCCAAGGCTCTTTGCACGGTCTTCTATGGCTTTGATTTCATCTTTATCAAAACCGCCCGTGTTGATGGTGATGGTGTGAACTTCATAACCTTTTTCTTCGGAGAGGTACTTTACACAGTAAGATGTGTCTAGTCCGCCGCTGAAAGCCAGAACTACTTTTTTCTTCATTGTTAAGTTTAAGATTGAAAATCAATTAATGCGCCTGAGCAAAAATAAGATGAGCACGACTTACCAGAAAAAGAAAAAGCTTAGAATAGACTTTCTTTTCTCTGATCCATCTCCGCTTCCACCATCTTTCTTGCGAAAAGGTTTAAGCAATACAAATTGCTTGAAGCGTAGCCAGCGCTCATACAGGTAAGCATTACCGTTAAAGGAAGCGCGTTGGCGATGCATCACCAGTTCTCCTTCAGAAGTAACAACCGCTTCGGTTGCCTTCTTTACAGGAGGTAATGGCATATTGAGTTTCTTTGCTGCTTCTTCTGGGTCAAAGAGCATAGCAGTACACAAGCAGTTCTTTCTATTCTTGCTTGTGAGGATATCGTAGTTCACGCAGCTTCTGCAGCCTTTCCAGAATTCTTCATCTGTAGTAAGCTCAGAATATGTTACGGGTTCATAACCAAGGTCTGAATTGATTTTCATTACAGCCAAACCTGTAGTAAGCCCAAATATCTTCGCGTTAGGATACTTCTCTCGGGAGAGTTCAAAAACCTTGCGTTTGATCTCAGTAGCTACGCCAGTTTTGCGAAATGAAGGGGAAACGATAAGGCCAGAGTTAGCCACATACTTTTCATGTTGCCATGCCTCGATGTAGCAAAAGCCTACCCATGTGCCGTCCGGTGTTACGGCAATCACAGCTTTACCTTCATCCATTTTTTGTTTGATGTAATCAGGGGAGCGTTTGGCAATACCGGTGCCTCTCGCCTTTGCAGATTCTTCCATCTCTGTAGTGATGGTCTCTGCGTAATGTTTGTCGTTAGACGTCGCACGCCTAACGATTATATTATTAAACTGTTCCAATGTTTCGTATAGGAATTAAAATGTAAGAAAAATGAAAATTAGTATGCCGTTCAGCATACTTTCAGTTCAATGTCCCTGACATCGAACCGTTGTTCAACATAAGTTGTAGGGAACTAATCAAATACGCGCACAGCGTGCGGGTCGTGGTCGCCTGGTCACCGTGCAGGCAAATGCGAAGAACTGAACTGTTCTTGGAGAGTGGCTAGCAGCCTTAGCTGCTGATGGTATGGTGAACAATGTTTTCAATTTCTTTCTTAGTTGTTTTAGTGAAACGTTAGATGAAAGTCATTCAGTTTGTTTTTATTATAGTTTCAATTCACTAATGCAAAATTAAACGATTAAGTTTTAATAATGTCAACGTTTTTACGAATTATCTGTAAAAAAAGTTCAGTTAATTTAACTAACAAAAGTTAGTTACATCGTTCTGGCTTTCCCCTATTGGTTATTGGGCAGACTGTGACGTCAATCCATGGCCAAAATTGATAGTTGACAGGCCCATTTTGTCTTCGTTTTTTGTTCAGTATTCCGAAAAGAAAACTTTATCTTCTGACTCCAGCTTGGAGATGTGTTTATGGATGCTGCGCGGATCAATTGGCGTCCAATGGTTGGGATACTTAATTGTTACCTCCCTGCCAAGGAGTTCAAACTTTAGCTTTTTAAGGTCCAGCCCGTGTTCCAGTCCACGGTTTACATAAAAAACGCCTGAATGGCCCCGCAGCTCAAAGGCTACATCCTTCGTTCCTGCTTCATATATTTTAAGCATTATACCTTTGGCTCTAAGGCATTCTTCTTCAGGAGGAATGGAAACAGGCCGAAAAGCGAGGAGTAGTAATACAAAGACGCCACCCCGTAAGTAGCATCCATAGGTAAGTCGTTTTCATTTTGGAGAGAATTTTATCGCTGACGTACTAAGCTAATATTACCATGCCTGATCACTCTGTTTTAAATTCAATCAGATAGGGCTTTAACGGAATCCCCTCGGCACTTCTGAAATTATCAGTGATCAGTACCTGGTATTTTTGATTTTGCTTTAACGCTACTTCAATCATCGCTGACTTCCCATCATCCGAAAAACCAATAAACTTATTTACCCGCAAAAGGCCTGATTCACCAAGAGGACCATAATCAAAGCCACGGAAACGCGTATCCATTTTGGTGGAGAAAGTTATTGTTACCTGCCTGATGGTGGAGCTTACATTCTCAGCACCGTTCTTAAAAGGTGCAATTGCAGAAACTTCCGGTCTCCCATTTTCATATGCTGCTTTTAACTTTTGTACCGGAGTTCCAAAATACCCTGACCTGTTAACAAAGCTTTCCAGTGCACCTGCGTTATCGTACTCCAATGTTATCATCTCCCGAATTGCCTGCTTCTTATCAGCTGCCATATCGTAATAATGTTCAGCAATAGCATACCCCACATAGTAGCCTAAATCTCTTATTTTGAAGTCATTATTGGTATCATTCCATAGCCAGTTATAATAGTGGCGAGAAAACATCTCCTTTACGAATCTTTCCTTCACCTTCCTATTGTTATTTTTTCCATAGGTAACGGCGGGCGTAATTGAGCTTTTGCCTGTTACTTTTTCGGCAATAAATTCAGCAACACCTTCTATCAAACATTGCGATAATAAATTTGTCCCTACCGTAGTTTTCTGCTGCGTATGAACGTACTCGTGTACATTTAGAAAGACAACGTCTTTTATCGGATTACTACTAAAATAAGTTTTGAGATGACCTAGCGTATTCGGAAACTCATCACTAACAGTGTTTTCATCGGCAAGAGCCAATTCGCTTCCTATCAGAACGACCCCATCTAACGTAGTACCGTTCGTTTTTAATGCTCCTATAGTAAAATAGATTGTTGCTGGTTTGAGATCGGGGTATATAGTCTTAAAATTATTGATTTCAATTTCTATCTGCTTTGCAAAATCTTTGGCTTTGTATGTGTTTTCCCGAACAGATGCCCAGAACAAAGGATAATTGTTTATTGCGTTAACATACGAGGCCGGCGTATAACGCCGCGCTTTCATAATGGCTTTTAAGCCTGCTGACCCTTTCTCAATAAAAAGCGAATTAATGTATTCATACTGCTGAACACTGTCTTGTGTAGTTTTGATTTTGTCGTAAGCGTCCCAGAAGTTGTCAACGTCATACGTTATGCAGTTGTTACCATTTTCTTGTGCTCCGGCATAAGTAGATAAGGCTAAAAGAAACGTTATTATTAATCTGTATTTCATTTTAACAGTTTGTGAATCGTATTCTATAAAATGGCTTGTTATAATTCTACCATGTACAGATCTTAATCATCTTTATGTTGGTATTGATATTATCCACAACTTTACTTCTCTCTTGCCACAACTTTTACGAAAATATGGTAAAGATCTGACCTTTCCCGAAAGTGATAACTAATACGTAGACTGAACAGTACCGGTTGCTATTTTGGTAACAGCATGGGGTTCAGCCCAGCCCTGTTTATTCTGATAAAAGGCAGAAAAGCTTCGGAATCTACGATGCCAGCACCGTGCCAGCACCGTGCGTACAGTATGTCTGCGAGAAATGGGGGTATTTTCTCGCAGACACGGCGCAGGCATGGTGCTCGCACGGTGCTGGCAGGATTCATTCGCAAGTTATACACAAGGTAAGTACTGTTATCTCCGAAGGGTCAGATTACGGTTGGCAAAACTTGCGGTAACGGATTGCCCTAAGACGTATGTTTTACTGCTTTTGAGCTACAGGTTTCAGCTTATACAGAAGATGATACATTCCACGTGTAAACGGATGCTTGAGACGCGCATCCTATTATATTGAGGTGCCTTTGATACACTTAACCGCATTTTAATACTCTTCCTATACTCTATCCATACTTCACGTATACATATAGTATACACTTAGCCTATCTGGAGCATACTTTATTTATGCCTTGATGTGCGGAACGGGTAAACTTTTATGACACATTTCGGAATAAATGATCAAATAATGCTCTAATTGGTTCTGTAGCTTTTCTGCATACGTGAGCACAGGTGTTTTAGTGCCAGGGTTATATAATTTCCTACTGTATGAGGAGATGTTATGTCCATTTAAACGCTCACCTCAAAACGACCGTATCCGACCGATCAAGTTCGCAATTGGACAGGTTTAGTAACTATTTACTTCGAAACAGTATGAAAATGAACATCTCTCACGGGATTTTTATTGGCACTATGTTCGCCTGACCTGAGAAATAAAGTTTTGATTTCATGCTTAGAAACTATCTGCTCATCGCCTACCGCAACATTCTGAAAAGCAAGCTCTTCTCATTCGTTAACATTTTTGGACTTGGTATTGGGATGGCCGCGTTTCTATTCATCATTCACTATGTACGCTTCGAGCGCAGCTACGAAAACTTCCTACCTCATGCAGATAACATTTATCGTATCACTTATGACATCTATAAAGGATCTGAGTATGTTGTTACAGACTGCGAGACGCATGCACCCATGGGACCAATGCTGAAAGAGAAAATGCCTGAGGTTGTTGATTTTGTGAGATTCTTTGGTTTGGATAATCATCAGTTTATTCAAGTGGGTGACCAGAAGTTTCTGGAAGGTGAGATGTACTTTACCGACCAATCGGTATTCAAAATCTTCTCCCTCCAGGTATTACATGGAAAAGCACAAAATGCTTTAACCGCTCCCTTCCAGGCGGTACTTACCGAATCGCACGCAAGGAAGTATTTTGGTCGTACAAATGTGGCAGGTGAGCCGATTAACATTAACAAACAGAATTATCAAATAACTGCAGTTATAGCAGACCCTCCTGCCAACACACACTTACCATATACCGTACTACTCTCACATCCCACGCTTCTCCCAACACGCCCGTGGTATAACGAACAGGGATGGAATGGCAATAATGAATACACTTACCTGCTCATGCAGCCTGGCACCAACCTTGCAACCTTCAACAAGAAATTGCTTGATGTCTCGCTTTCGCTGAAAGATAAACTTGGTGGTAGTCGTTATACTGCTGAACCCATCAGAGACATTCACCTTTATTCCAACAAGACTTATGAACCAAGTGCCAATGGCAGTGCCAAAGTTGTCAAGTTCCTTTTGATTGTTGCAGGTTTTATTATTCTTATTGCTTGGGTTAATTACATTAATCTTTCTACGGCGCGTGCTGTAGAAAGAGCTCGCGAAGTAGGCATAAGAAAGGTAATGGGTTCTGTACGCAAGCAACTTATCTTTCAATTTCTTTCAGAATCGGTTCTAGTCAACGCCCTTGCTGCATTATTGGCTGTTAGCTTGTTTCAAATTGCATTGCCTCTGTTTCGTGAACTTACCGGACAACCCTTACCACTTCGGGTAACTGCAGACCCTGTGTTCTGGTACTTGTTTGCCGGCCTGTATATTAGTGGTGTACTGCTTTCAGGAATTTACCCTGCATTTGTCTTATCATCTTTCCGGCCTGCTACAGTGTTGAAGGGTAAATTTAAATCATCAGTACATGGACAATACCTGCGTAAAGCACTTGTTGTGTTTCAGTTTGCTGCGACCGTAGTATTAATTGTTGGCATGAGCACTGTATACCTGCAGGTAAATCACCTGCGCACCTATGACCTCGGAATGAACATTGATCAGACCGTTGTGATTCGTGCTCCGCTCCGTACAAATGATTCTGTTTTTACTTCAGCTTATCAATCCTTTAAAAACGAACTACTTAATCATACAAACATACAGGGTGTAAGCCGTAGCGAATCCTTTCCTGGGTCAAGCCTGGTAGAAGTAAACACCACGTCCTTCACCCGTGTAGGACAGGAAAATCAGGAAAACGGAGGATACGAATATTATTTTTATTCAGTAGATGCTGATTTTATCAAAACCATGGGAATGAAGTTGGTTGCCGGAATAAATTTTGAAGATGGGGCAGAGAATCACGACAGAATAATCATTAATGAAGAAGCAGTACAACGGTTGGGTTTTGCCGACGCACAGGAGGCTATTGGTCAACGTGTAACATTTAGAACCAGGTGGCCCGGAGAACCATCCACCATAATAGGTGTTATTAAAAACTTTTATCACCGCTCTCCCAAAGAGGACCATCTTCCAATGGTTTTCGATTATGTTGATTACCCTGACTACTTTGCGGTCAGACTAAAATCTGGCGATACGCATCAGGCTATTGCATCGATAAAAACAACGTG
The DNA here is from genome assembly GCF_018598585.1 of Chryseosolibacter indicum. GTDB lineage: Bacteria > Bacteroidota > Bacteroidia > Cytophagales > Cyclobacteriaceae > Chryseosolibacter > Chryseosolibacter indicus. The sequence continues at coordinate 69,977 of NZ_JAHESD010000016.1, read as the reverse complement.
GGATCAGGTATTTCCTGAAAACGTATTTGATTATTTCTTTCTTGATGAGCAATACGAACAACAGTTTAAGAGCGATATGAGATTTGGAAGTGTAATGGCCACCTTCTCGGGTCTTGCCGTACTGATTGCATGCCTCGGCTTATTTGGCCTCTCTTCATACACAATCGTTCAACGCACAAAAGAGATTGGAATCCGCAAAGTGCTTGGCGCATCAGTAGCACAAATTGTACAACTGCTCACCAGCGATTTTGTTCGTGTTGTATTTATTGCTTCCCTCATCGGGTTGCCTATAGCGTATGTAGCAATGGAAGATTGGCTCTCAAACTATTCGGTACGCATCAATTTAAATGTACTCATGTTTATCGTGCCCGTGGCCACTATACTTTTTATTGCACTTGTTACCGTGAGTTTCCAAACTATACAAACGGCATTGGAGAATCCTTCTAAAGCACTCAAGCAGGAATAAGAGCAAGCAATAATTCTAAGCCAGCACTCATGGCAGGCTTAGAATCGTTTTACTCGTTAGGCACTGTGAATTTATTTCCCGCTTATGTTTATAACAACACTCTGCCCTGCGTACCCTCCTTCAGGCAACGAGATCTCAATAGTGCTTTGCCTTTCATGCTTACTCCAGGTTGCCTTCCAGTTATCTCCCTTGCCCTCCATCTTTGCTCCTACCTTCAAGCGAAGCGTCTTTAGCTTACGGGTAGGATCTGATACTGAAAGTTTTTCTAATGCATTGCCTTTTGTCTTCAACATAACCATGCATGGATTTTCCACCTCAACACTAACGCCTCCGGGCAGGCTTATCTTTCCTGGCGTAAAAAACACCAGTTCGCTTTGTTGAAGCTCTTTATTCATTACCCCTTGAAGCTCCGGCGTATTGGAAAGAATAACAATCTTGTCTTGTTTGTAACTGTTGATGGATGACAACTCCGTTGCCGGGATTACAATGTATGCATAGCTGGCTCCTTTTGGTTTTTGGCCATGATCGAACCATGCTGTAAATACTTCTTTTTCAATCGGTTCTTCCGTAGCCCAGGTGTGATGATTGATAGCCCTGTAGTTACCTGTAGCGGTTGTATTGGTAAGGTTAATATTTGCCGAAACAGGGAACAGATATGTAACACCATCGTGATGAATCCAGTTAACATCCTTCAAGTTATTCGTTCCATTATCAAGTTTAAGTTCTCCCACCTTTGTTTTAACCGTAACTTCTCCATTTAGCAAACATTGGTTGACGGTAGTTAAAACTTTGTAGTCGGACTCTGAAGTAATACCCGCTCCGAGGCAAACATACTCCCCATCGAAAAAGAACCATGATTTACGTGCCCTTAATGGATCCAGAGGACTTACAAAATCAAATGCTGCTGCACCATATTGTCCGTCTGAAACACCACCAACAAAATCGGTAAGGCCTTTCTTGGCAATTTCCTTCCAATGCGGAAGCGCAGGTTTTTGAACTACCGTTGTACCTGGTATTTTTTGCCAATCCCATACAGGAAATATCTCTGCATACTCCTTACCTGTTACAGCTACAAAATTAGAGCCGTCTGCTACGTGATGGTTCTTAAGTCCTTCTTCATTATGTGGTTCTTCCATGCTATGATTCCGGGAAGAATGCATTCTTACAGAAGTAAAGTAGGCAGGACGTTGATGGGTAAAGTATTCGGAATGCCAGAAGAAATGATCCCAGCTTAAGTTCGGCTTTTGTTCACCATTTCTGATCTTGATGATATTCTCAAGATCAGCCCTCCTATAGTCAGACGCAACCTTCAGGTTCTCAGCAATCTCATTACCTACTGGGTTAGAAGTCCCCCTCCTGCTTAGATCTCTGTTTTTTGCTCCTGGGTCAGGGTATGTAGCAAAGGCAAGCGACCTGCATATCCCGTCAAGGTAATAATCAATCAACAACTTCATGGCTTCATCAGGAAACTTGAAACGTGTGCCTGCTATCTTCACCGCCCAGTAAGAGAAAGCGCTGGCGTAACCTGTTCCGTAGGTTAGGGTTGAGATAACATTATCAACACGATGATGGAAACTCATATCCGGTTTTAATCCCCGGCCTGTTGTTACTTTTATTTCTGATGCCATTACGTTTACCACCCTTTCCAGCGTGGCCTCATCTCTTTTAAAGAGTGCTTGCTTTCCTAACATGCCTGCAATTTGTATGAGGTCTCCTCCGGGCCGCGCACCAAAACCTTCAAGGTTGGCACGGCCTGCAATACGAAGGCCTTCTGTCTTTTCTTTTTCAGTTAGATCTATATCAAGAACGAGAAGTGTGTTAATCATCAGGTTCGGGGTTCCCATTTCATTCCACCACCAGTTATCACAGATAAAGTCATGTGCTATCCAAAAGTCAAGAGCCGCATGCGCTGCCTTGCTCACTTCCTGGTTTTTATAAAAGGGCGAACCTTTCTTTTTTAGGGCACGGCTCAACTCCAACATGTTTGTAAGATGTTCACTGTGTTGAAACCCAGTACGGCTTACATCCTTATAGTTAATACTACCCCAGCTACCATCTGGCTGTATAGACTTGATCAGGTGTGAGATTCTTTCTTCATCAATTGCCGGGGCTAGCAAGTCTTCAATTATTCTTGCCCGAATAGTTTCGAGGTCGCTACTTGTTTGCGATAAAACAGAAACTTGTGACGTTGGTTCTGCAAAGCTGTAGCAAACAGAAAAACTGAAAAGGGAAAAGACAACGAATAGTATTTTATGCATAACAGGATAATTCAACATTCTTAGGACGTAGTTATTACTTGTTTACCTTACGATTCTAAATATAGTGTTACTAAAACTTATTTAAGCGGCTTATACCTTCTTTTAACCCGATTATTACACCTTTAATAAGAATAGATGACTACGTTAAACTATGATCAAAATCGGACACTAGTGTTCAAATACGTCCCTGTTTTCTTTCAAAAAGGTCTTTTTTATTCTGAAAACAAGTGATTATTAAATGGCACCAATGTTGAAAAATGCTCGCCTGTAATCGGAATAATTATGATCAGGAATTTCATGATAATCGCTTTGAGGAACATGCTGAGAAACAAGGCGTACTCACTTATTAATATTATTGGTTTATCTGTGGGAGTAGCATGCTGCCTCTTGCTTGGACTTTATATCCAGGATGAAATCAGTTACGACCAACATCATAAAGACAAACAAAATCTATATCGCGTAACGTCTACGCTCTCACAAAACGGAGAAGAGAAAATCCCGATGGTAACAACATCAGCTCCTATCTTATGGGGCATTAAAGATGAGATTCCTGAATTCGAAACTGTAACCCGTCTGGTTAATCCGCCAGGTGTTGCCCTTAACCTGATCAGCTATGATGACAAACAATTTTATGAGCCTAACGGGTACATGGCAGACTCCACCCTCTTCAACATCTTTACCTATGATTTCATAGAAGGAAATTCTAAAAAAGCGTTAACTGAACCCAATAGCATTGTTATAACTGATGAGCTTGCAAAGAAAATATTTGCTCATGAACCTGCGTTAAACAAAATTCTAAACGTAGACCAGGGAGGATCAAAAGCCGATTATAAAATTACTGGCGTCATTAAGGCGCAACGCAACTCCCATATCCAGGCAAATTTTTTTGTTTCATTAAACAGCAATAGTGGCTGGGGCGATTTCTTAAAACGTCCTTCAGTTGCTGACGAATGGGGTGGCCAGAATTTCATGCTATCGTATGTGAAACTTAAAGACGGACACGATACAAAAGACGTTGTAGCCAAGATGAATAAAGTCTTTATGAAACATGGGGCCGAAGACCTTAAAGCATTAGGCTATGCCAAAACGCTTAACCTTGAACGAATTACTGATATACATCTTTATTCAAGTGCAGGAGGAAAAACACCCTCCATTACATATATCTACATTATTGCTTCCATCGCAGGTTTTATTCTTGTTATTGCGTGCATTAACTTCATGAATCTTTCTACAGCGAAGGCTACTAAACGAGCCAGCGAGGTAGGACTGAGAAAAACGTTGGGGGCATACAGAAGTTCGTTGATCACCCAATTTCTTGGAGAAGCGCTTGTCATTGTATTCATTGCTATTCTGATCAGCATAGTTATCGTGCAGCTATCACTGCCAGCATTCAATACTTTTACGGGTAAAACAATCGGGTTAACTTCTGTTAACATGATAGGCATTGTATTATCGTTACTATGCATTACAGTAGTTACAGGATTGGTAGCAGGTAGCTATCCTGCTTTTTACCTTTCTTCATTTCAACCTGCCAGTGTATTAAAGGGAAAATCAACTCTACAAGCAGGCAACAGCATCCTACGTCGCTCTCTTGTTGTATTTCAGTTTGTGATTGCTATTACTCTGGTATGCGGAATGATAATCATTGGAAAGCAATTAAAATACATCCAGGAAAAGAATTTAGGATTCAACGCGGAACACAGAATAGTTTTACCGTTGCGTACCAACACGGCTCAATCACACATAGCATCCCTTGGTAACGAGTTGAAGAAAATACCAGGAGTAAAGAATTTTACGGCCACCAACTACATCCCCGGATCGGAGATCTTTACTGACCTTCACATATACGCGCAAGGTGGTAACATGGAGAATGCAATACATTTCAGAAGAAATCCTGTTGAACCAAACTACCTGGATGTACTTGATCTTAAAATTATTGCAGGACGCAATTTCTATGAAAACCGAAGTACAGACCTTGAAAAAAATATAATTGTTAACCGTGAAGCAGCAAAACAACTCGGCTTCAAACCCGAGACCATCATAGGTGAGCCGTTGTATTTCGAATGGCAGGGTGAGAAAACAGAATTCAAGGTTATTGGCGTAATGGAAGATTACCACCAGGTAAGTCTAAAAGAAGCTATTTCACCGATTTTATTCTTTATACCTACAGAGGCTGCCTATGATTACATGATTGTTTCCCTTGAAGCGAACCACATGAAGGAGAACATCGGAACCCTTGAAAGTACGTGGAAAGCAGTGAACCAGGATACTCCTTTTGAATACTCGTTTTTGGATGACAACATCATGAAGCAATATCAACAGGATCAAAAAACTGCGGGACTTATAACAACTTTTACCATCATTGCTATGATTATTTCATGTCTTGGCCTTTATGGACTATCAACTTATATGGCCGAAAGAAGATTTAAAGAGATAGGCGTCAGAAAAGTATTGGGGGCCAGTGTACAACAAATTGTAGCGATGATGTCCGGTGAATTTGTAAGACTTGTACTTCTCGCCTTTGTAATTGCTGTACCGTTATCATGGTTTTTCATTAATAAATGGCTTGAAGGATTTAAATACAAAACTTCCGCTGATCCGTTCGTATTTATTCTCGCTGGTTCTGCTGCATTGTTTATTGCGCTCCTTACCATCAGCTTCGAATCAATCCGTGCAGCTTCCGGTAACCCGGTTAATGCTTTAAGGAATGAGTAAATATCTTTTGGTGAAGGCTAAGTGAAAAAAAATATTGATTCCCATGCAACTTTCCTAAGCTCAGGTTAATCCTAGATAAAAAAGAATTACAGATAAGTAACCTTTAAAGTTCTTTTCAGTATTCTTTATTGACCAACCTCCAACACCATGCTAAAAAATTACCTTAAAATCGCCTTTAGGAATATTCAAAAGAACGCCGTCTATTCCTTCATAAACATTTTTGGCCTAACCGTTGGCATTGCTTGCAGTATCCTTATTTTATTATGGGTTCATGATGAGGTCTCTTACGATAAGTTTCATAGCAATATTGACAGACTTCACCAGGTATGGATTAACGCTGTATTTGATGGCAAGGTAAATACATGGAATTCTGTTCCTTTGCCTACAGAAGAAGGGTTAAGACAAACAGACAGTAACATACGCCGTGCAGCTACTACTGATTGGGGCGGTGATCATTTACTTACCGTTGGAGAAACAAGGTTTAATAAAAAAGGTTATTTCGCTACTGAAGAGTTCCTCGAAATGTTCCAGTTCCCACTGTTAAAGGGCAACGCTACGCAGGTACTTGACGATCCTTATTCCATCGTACTCACAGAATCTGCGGCAAAATCCTTATTTCATGACGAGGACCCCATAAACCAAATTGTGCGCGTTGACAATGCTTACGATTTAAAAGTTACTGGCATTCTCAAGGACATTCCCTCAAACTCTTCTCTTGAATTTGATTGTATTATCCCTTTCGGCATTTATGAAAAACAAGATTGGGTGAAGAACACTAAAGAAAACTGGGGCAATTACTCTTTCCAAGTATTCGTGGAGCTTCAACCCAATGCAAGTGAAACTTCCGTTGAAAACAATATAAGAGATCTGCTTATAAAAAAGGGACAAACGGATATCAAACGGGAATTCTTCCTTCACCCTATGGAGCGCTGGAGACTTCATTCAAACTTTGAGAATGGAAAAGAATCCGGGGGAATGATTGAATATGTAAACATGTTCACGCTCATTGCCGTTTTTATTTTGATCATCGCATGCATTAATTTTATGAACCTTGCTACGGCAAGATCTGAAAGAAGAGCCCGCGAGGTAGGTGTTAGAAAAAGCGTAGGGTCTCACCGAAAAGATCTGATATTTCAATTTCTGGGAGAATCGATTCTTATTTCGCTCTTTGCATTTGCTGCAGCCGTGCTCCTATGCGAGCTTGTACTTCCATTCTACAACACACTCGTTGATAAAAGGTTGGATATAGATTACACCTCAGGCGTATTTTGGGTCGCAGGTCTTGGGCTGACCTTCATCACTGGTATACTTGCTGGCAGCTACCCTGCTTTCTATTTGTCGTCATTCAATGTTGCAAGAGTACTAAAAGGAAAAATACAGGTAGGTAAAAGCGGAAGCACACCCAGGAAAGTTCTTGTTGTACTTCAATTTGTTTTCTCTATGACACTGATTGTATGCAGTATTGTTATACAGCAACAGATTAGCCATGTTAAGTCAAGAAGCATTGGTTATAACAGGGAGAATTTAATTACCATAGATTATACAACCGAAATCGGAAAAAATTATGAAGTTATTAAAGAAGAGTTGCTTGGTTCTGGTGTTGTAGAGTCTGTTACAAAATCCAATAGCCCTATCACTTCTATTTATTCGAATAACTTCCTTTCCTGGCCAGGGAAACCAGAAGATCAGAAAGTGATATTTACAACAATTGCTACAGAATACGACTACACAAAGACCATGGGCATAAAGATGCTTGATGGTCGTGATTTCTCTAAAGACTTCCCTGCTGATTCTACTGCCATTATTATTAATAAAGCTGCCCTTGATATTATGGCTTTAAAAGAACCGATTGGTACTACGGTTGAATTATGGGGCGGCAAAAGACAAATTATTGGTATTGTAGACAATGTATTGATGGGTTCTTTATTCCGTGAGGTGTCACCCATGTTTATGGTGCTCGATCCGTCCTGGTCCAGCGCAGTAACAGTTAGACTAGGTAAAACCAATGATATCCAGGCATCGATAAAGAAGGTAGAAGACATTTTTAAAAAATACAATTCTGCTTACCCTTTCGAATACAGCTTTGTTGACGTTGAATTTGCTAAGAAGTTTAGCACCATTAATATGATTAGCAACCTGGGAGCCATCTTTACTTTCCTTGCTATCTGTATTACTGGCTTAGGTTTATTTGGTCTCGCCGCCTTTACTGCAGAACAACGAACAAAAGAAGTAGGAATCAGAAAAGTTTTGGGTGCTTCTGTTTCAAACCTGATCCTGCTAATTTCTAAAGAGTTTTCGTTACTGGTTATAATTGCCTTTATTGTATCTGCTCCATTTGCATGGTGGGGATCAAAGGTTTTATTAGAGCAATACCAATATAAAATAGGTTTCCCGGTTTGGGTTATTCCTGTTTCAGGTGCCATATCGCTATTGTTTGCCTTATTCATTGTAAGTACACAAGCATTTAAGGCTGCAACATCGAACCCGGTGAAATCATTAAGAAGTGAATAGTAGACTATAGGTTTAATAAAATCCGGTTGTCATTTTATTGATGACTATCCGCCTATAAGAAATGACACCGGATTATTTATATCTCGCTAGCTCACTTAATATATTTTCTTTGGCTCTTACCTCGTATTTGGAATAGAAGTAGTCTGTTTTAAAAATCCGATCCATTTTTAAAAAGTGTTCCAATACCTTTCTCCTTCCTGGTTTATAAATCAGATCCGGATACCACTTATACTCCTCCCTGATCTGTCTCACATAGTTTTCATACAACGGCAAGGGCCACCCCAGCACTGAAAGATCTGCATCTGTAAAATAATTAATATCAGCAGTCTTCAAGGGCTCATGTTTTTTAGTGGCAATAATAAATTGTCTCGTACTATTTCTTTGTTTCTCCGGCATGTTTAAATTACTGAGATAAATATCAGCTACATCAGCACTTCTTTCTTCATTATCTTTTCGCAGTGGTTCGTATACAATATCATGAAAGAATGCAGCCAGGCAAGTAGCTTCCCAATCGTTTATATCATCTTTACAGGAATATAATTCATCTATTACAGACTTAATATGGTTTAAATTATGGTAGTGCCTGTGTTTCTCTGCATACGCCGTCTGTATACGTTGCCACCAAGTATCAATAATGTTACGATCGTTGGAATAGACATTACTTATTTGCAAGAAAAGATCTTCCAAGCTTTCTTTCATCCTACTCATATGTATTTTAAGGTTAAGTAAAAATAATCAGCAATAATTATTGTGCTCCACCCATTTACGCTTTTTAAGAATTCTTCTATTTTCTCAAATAGAATACATCAGTTAATTATTTCATAAACCAAATGAATCGAAACTATTATATTGGGATCGAATCCCCATGGTTAAGAATTATTTGATAATAGCCCTTCGTTTCTTCGAGAGGCAACGCGGTTTTTCAATAATTAACGTTTGTGGCCTTACCATTGGCATTACCTGTAGCCTCCTGATATTGTTATACATACAGGATGAGCTAAGGTTTGATAAATTTCATCCTGATGCTGATCGAATCTACCGGCTGGCTTTCGCCGAAAAGTTTCAGGGCAATGTGAACAAAACAACCCTTACAGGCTTTCCTGTTGCTACGGCCCTTCAGCAGAAACCGGAAGTAGAATCAACTCTGCGCATGGCCAATTGGGCAACTTTTCCAGTGCGGTTTGAATCAAAAGCATACACAGAAAAGTATCTCCTTCTCGCAGATTCAAACTTCTTTAAATTCTTTGATTTTCAACTTATTGAAGGTAATCCCGACAGCGTACTTGACGGCGACAGGAAAATAGTGATAACAGAATCAGCTGCAAAAAGAATATTTGACTACAAGGGTAAGGGAGACAAAAGCCCGATAGGAAAAATCTTAAACATTGCACAGGGATATACCGTGGAAGTCTCAGGCATAGCAAAAGACCCACCCCTCAATTCCCATTTTCATTTTACGTTAATTCTCTCACTTGAAACGTGGGAGCACCTGGAGCCTTCTTCCTGGCTTAGCACCAAAGTACTCACCTACTTCAAGTTGAAACCTAGTGTCGACGAGCAACATGCATTAGAGGAGATTCTTCACGCGCTACAAACCGAATTAGACAAAGCATTAACGCTTTTAAGAAGCACCAACCTTTTAGAATATCAAAAACGAGGCAGTGAGTTATACTATTTCATTCAGCCATTAACAGACATCCATCTTCATTCATCTCTGAACGATGAGATTGAAACCAACAGTAATAGCAGGTATGTCTATCTGTTTAGTGCTATCGCCATTTTCATTATGCTGTTGGCGTGTATTAACTTCATGAACCTTACAACAGCACAGTCTGCTACAAGGGCAAAAGAAGTTTCCGTTAAAAAAACCATCGGTGCTCAGAACAATAGACTTGTTGCCCAGTTTTTGTTCGAGTCTTATTTCTTTGTAGTTCTCGCGGTTATCTTCGCCTTTGCATTGCTTCTGATCACACTGGTTCCCTTCAATTACTTTACTGGAAAAGCTTTATCGTTCTCATCTCTTTTCAGCATCCCCTTTCTGGCTGGAATAATGTGTTTCACATTTGTTACAGGATTAATTGCAGGAAGCTATCCAGCCTTTTACCTTACACAATTCAGCCCTGTGGAAGTATTAAAAGGAAACCTGAGAGCAAAAACCAGAAGCTATGGCATACGAAACGTACTGGTGGTATTTCAATTTTTCATTTCCTCAGGGTTAATTGTAGCTACAACTGTTGTTTATACGCAATTGCAATATCTTAAAAACGCAGATGTTGGCTTCGACAAACAAAACATTATAAACCTTCTGCACACAAGAAATCTCGGCAATAACGCCGTCGCTTTTAAAGAGGAACTTTTAAAACAGGAGTTCGTGGTCTCTGCCAGCTATTGCAATCGTCTTCCCCCTAACCTTGACTGGGAAGCGATATTCAGGAAAGAAGGTTTGGATAAGGATTTCTCCCTTGCTGTTTATGAGATGGACTATGATCACTTGAAAACTATGGGGTACAAATTAGTATCAGGACGCTTTTTCGACCCTGATGCTAATGATTCCCTATCACTTATTATCAACGAAACAGCTGCCAGGCGAATGCACATCCAGGCCTTTGAAAATCCAAAGGTATTTACTACTTACGATCAGCCTCTTGGAAAGGATAGAAAAGTAATAGGTATCATTAAAGACTTTAATTTTAAATCTTTGAGAGAGGATATTCAACCACTGGCCATTGTTTTAGGATTTCAGCCTAATTGGGAAATGGCGATTCGCGTGAAGGGAGAGCCTGAAAAGGTTGTCCATAAAATTAGGGACATTTATAAAAAGTTTGCCCTAGATGCACCCTTCGAATATGCTCTTGTTGAAGATAGTTTTGACAATAAACACAATGTAGAAAAAAGAGTTGGACTTCTTTTTATCCTGTTCACTTGCCTTGCCATATTTATTGCGTGCCTTGGTTTATTTGGACTAGCTTCATTTACAGCAGAACAGCAAAGAAAAGAAATAGGCATCCGAAAGGTCCTAGGGGCTACAGAACAAAACATAATCTTATTATTGAATAAAGAATTTCTTAAACTTGTCTTAATTGCTAACCTTATTGCTTGGCCAATAATTGGATGGTTAATGTGGATTTGGCTAAATCAGTACGCCTACCACACGGTCATACCCTGGTCTGCTTTTGCTTTATCAACATTCGTCACATTTTTCATTGCTTTTATTTCAGTAAGTGTAAAGGCATTAAAGGCCGCTAGCGGAAATCCTGTAGATTCTTTAAGAAATGAATAGGGGTACGTGCAACCTTATTTGTCATAAGGTAGTCTGAACCATAAAGACAGCACACAACCCAAAATTTAAAGACATGAAAAAAACTATTGTTTTAACCGCCCTCATTTGCTGCACTATTTTTTCCTATGCACAAAAAGAGATTGAAAGAGAGCTTAAGCCGTTTAATAAAATAATTGCCTCACCGCGCATAAACGTTATTCTTAAAAAAGGTGAAACTGAAAACATCCGGCTTGCATATAATAATGTGAGTGAATCAAAGATCAATATAGAGGTTAGAAACAAAACATTACATATCTATCTGGATGATGCGAAAAAAGTAGAAAAAACAATTCGTTACCATGATAATGATGGCAGTCGGCATGGCATCTACAAAGACGTAACAATAACAGCATACGTTACTTATAAGGATCTGGAAGCCCTTGAAATCAGAGGCGAGCAGGAACTAACTTGTCTTGATCCGATAGAATCCGAACAATTCAAATTAAGAGCCTACGGTGAAAATGAAATTACGCTTGCATCTCTAAAGACTGATTATTTCAAAGCGAGTCTTTATGGAGAGAATAGGCTGAAGATAAAAGGTGGTAAAGTTGTAGAACAACGGTACAGGATATTTGGAGAAAATAAGATTGACACGCAGGAAATGAAGAGCGCCTATACCTCAACAAGTATTTTTGGTGAAGGAAAACTATCTGTTAATTCATCCGAAGAAGTGCGTGTCAACGCATTTGGTGAACCAAGAATATCGATAGATGGAGGAGCTCACTTGAGCAAAAGATTGGTTTTCGGGAAAGCCGACATCTCACAAAACTAGCAGACTTGCATAAGCCAGATGCTAATGGCACTCACATTAACGCCGCTTCCCTTCATGAAAGCCATCTGCAAGATGGCTTTTATATTTTAAAGGTCATCTCTATTTGCTATCTTGTTTCACTTCATGATAAAACATGTCTCATATTACATTGTTATCATTACATTGCTGCTGGCATGCTCTTCCAGGCCTACGCAAGATAAGGCAGAGTATAGCGAGTCTTTCAACAATGAAGAGGACACAACAGGAATAAATTACATCAGTGAAGAAGACCTGGAAGATAGTTATCAGGACGATACGAATACTGACTCGCTCCAGCTTTTAATTGAAGAAGCCTTACAAAATTTATCTGAAGAAATAGAGTCCCATATGCATTACAAATTGAGAGCCACGTTGAATGGTTTCAAAAACGGAGTTGATGCGCATTACTACTACGACTCTCTCCTTAATCTTAGGTATTGCACTGTATTCTGGAGTTCGGAAGGTACGAGTGGCAATCATACTTATTACTTTAACGACAACAGGCTAATCGGCGCACGGGAAAATAATTATTATCCTGATTCCGAAGAGCTTATTTTGCTTCATGTTGATTTCAAACCCAACTTCGGCATACTAAAATCTGAAGACGAAAAAAGTGAAGGTACATTAACCTATTTATCCGAATCCGACTTTATTTCTAAAGACATGGAAGCGTTGAAAGAATATAATGAACTTATAAAACAAATTAAGGAATATAAGGAGACTGCTACTGTATACAATGAGACTGTTAAACTTCAGGTACAAAAAGCTGTAAATCATAGAGACAATTTTATTGAACAGTATGATTTCGAGATAAGCCCAAAAGTATACGAGTACCTCATAAACAAATAACCTTTACAAAATTCAGCTTCTTATTATATCTGAATACACACAAAACACTAAGGGTATAGAACGGGTCGATATTACTATACCCTTAGTAATTTACTTTTCAATTGCTCACTTAACAAACACCGCTTCACTTCTTTCGGACACACCACTTTCGTTAAACGCTTCTATCGCAAAGTAATAACTAACATCTTTAGTCAATCCTCTGATTTCTTTTACAGAAGGTTTATCAGCAAAAATCTGATACGTTTGATATAACTTGTCTTTATCTATTCCCCATAAGATGTTATATCCTACTGCTCCGTTAACCTTCTCCCAGCTAATAAATGCATTCCTTGGGTCTGTATCGCGTCTGGCAGTAAATTTTGCTGGTGTCTTTGGACGCTTGCCTAAGCCATCTCCAAACACCCTTATATCGCTTACAGCAAGGTTAGGTGATGCAACGTATATGTGTTCATACTTAATATATCTCGCTTTCACCCCTTCCTTGAGTTCAATATAAGCATTCGGGCGATCTTTTTTCTCATCCGATAAATCAGCAAACTTGATCCAGTTCTTTGCGTCAGATGAGTAATACAACCTGAATTGTGTATAGATTTTAGGATCAAACGGGTCGTAGATGTTAGATTTGTAATCAGTATAATTAATCTGTACGGCATTAACCTGTTGTTCCTTTTTTAAATCTACGACTACCCACTCTCCTGGCTTGTTCTCTTTAGCAACCCAATATGTTCTTGGATTCTCATCTGTAATTCTTGCTACATCAAAAGTATCTTTTTGTGAAGATGCCAGAGCAGGTTTTTTATATGATAATAACATCCAACCGGTGAATAACTCGTCTTTGTTCTCCCATTTTTTTGTTGGCAAATAGTGAGGGAAGTCTCCAAATCTTGTATTTGAAAACATTTGATCATCCTTATCAAAGCCAGCAGGAAACATTGCTATGCGCCGTTCGAAATTCCAGTTTACTGCAACCCATGGTGTACCGGTATTCCAGTAATTACCATAATTGTCCTGAAATGTATTTCCATGTCCTGCTCCGGTCACAAAACCACCCGGCTTATATGAAACGGGATTATACGGTGCATATGTAAAAGGACCTAATGGGTGATCTCCTACATACGTTCCATTGGCGTAAACGTTGTATTCAGTGCCTGGTGCACCATACTGAAAATAATATTTACCATTGTGTTTTGTCATCCATGCTCCTTCCGTAAAAGGCACAATCTCAGAGGTATGATCAGGACCAAACCGTTCCCAACCATGTATCTCGGGATGAAGACGTAATAGTTCTTTGTATGCTCCCTTATAGGCTAAACGCTTGCGTTTGTCAAGTTCTGCTCCAAACAACGGGTACGTGTTTGATGATCCCCAATACATATACCATTTATCTAACTCTTCATCATAAAAAAGTGCAGGATCCCAAGGCCCGATTAACGGTGGTAATTGAGGCATCCATCGGTTATAGAACTCCAACTTCCCCGTTTCGGGAGTTGTACTATAAAGTATTGGGCGTTTATCAAAAGTAGATTGAAATAACAGTAGCGTGTCTTTGTAAGACAATGCCGCAGGTGCACACATATCTTCAAATGGCCACCTGCTAGGTGTTATAAACCTCCAATTTATCAAATCCTTTGAGTGCCAGTAACCTCCTGAAATAGTAACGAAGAGAAAATACTCTCCCTTATGGTTTACAATTACAGGATCAGCTCCCGAGCGGTACGAAATACTATCATTGAGCTGCTCAAAATTATACCGATAGTTTATATCCATTGGATTACAGTAGGTCTTTTGCCCTTCGAATTGCGCATGGCCTACAGACGTAATAAACATTAAAGCGATTAACAGATAACGAATCATAATTTTAGTACAAGTAATCTTGCTATTAATCGGCAAAAGTGCGATACAATGTTTATTACTCCTAATTATTTACACATTAGGATTTGGAGTATTATAAAAGGACGTTACGGAATTTATTCGAGTGATAATCTTTAACTATAAAATAATTTAGGAACCTTATTTACCGTGTTCTGGACTTTGTAATCATTAATTATTTGTATCAAAGGCATTTAAAGCGCGAAGTTTAAAAAAAATAATTCGATTAATTCTAAATCCATAAAGTATAACTTATTAAAAGAAAAAGACCTCTGAAGGAGGTCTTCTCTAACGTAGATTTAATTTATTACTTAAGGTTGTTACACGTACATGTCCTAACTGGGACATTGAAGTAATACCAGACCATCTATTTACCTTCCAAATTATCCTCGTGGCGATCACCTCCGAGACTATAAAAATCATTCTCTTCATCAGCAGGACCAATACCCTGGTCTTCTACCCTTCCTGCTCCTTCAGAACCTGGAACGTCAAGATCCTCTGCTGCCATGTCTACTGGCCACACCCTGTTTTTTAAAAGCTGCTCATCCTCTCCCATGTCAAGACTCAAGTCCTTTGGGCCAAGGGCCTGTAAATCTTCTTCTGTAACATCAGATTCGTTGCCTGTAGCGAATTTAATGTTATCGTCATCAAGATCTATATCTTTTGGAACTGGTCTTTCCATTTCTCTGGCTGGTGGCTGCTCTGCCTCATCAATCGATGTGAGGTCTGGTCCATCAACTATTGCATTAGGATCGGAAACCAAAGGTTCTCTGTCTGAATTGTAATTTTCAATTCCGACAGCACGCGAAAAATTCTCTACATCAATTCCAACCCGCTGCATGTTCTGTCGGTTCATAATATCTTCACTTGCAGGATAATCACCTGGGAGATTTTCGCCTCTTTCCTCTTTCGACTTATTCAATGCGTCATTTCGCTCCCTGTCATTACGGAAGTTATCTGATGGTTTATTGCTTTTATTTTTCATAACTCCTCCAATTTGGAAAGGATAGAAAAAATACTATGCCATTGAAGTACTCCGCATGAACATTAGCTGAATCATTATTTAGAATGTGGTTTTATAGACATTGACTCAATTAGTTCTAAATTGAAATTATCTTTTGCCTGCACATAAGCAACTTTGGGGATAATACGCGCACCGAACTTTCGTTTTTCAATTGATGCAGAAAAACCAAGATTTACTCTTTTCGCGCCTAGCTTTTTCGCATTCTTGAGCAGAACGAAAAATGCCTGCCTATATACCTGAAATTGCTCAGACATCTCATAATCCAATCCTATCAATACGGCGTTATAGATTTTTGTGTCATTGAAATAGTTAAAAGCTACCGCTACAGGTTTCTTAACCGCGCGGTCGTCAAATTCAGGCTTAATTTTTAAAACCATAAACTCCCATCCTGAGTAATTCCGCATGTTAGAAAATAACTTCTTCGGATAAGTGAAAGAGTTCAGATCAAAGTTTCTGGACTTGACATTAGAAAATAACTGGTAGTAATATGCTAGCTCCTCTTCTGAAACTACATGTTTTATTTCGACGTCAAAGAAGTGTTCATACTTAAAAACATCTTTTTTAATTTTCGCTCTTGAGTTGGCGGAAAGTGTCTGCAAAAACTCTTCTTTGGATTCCCAGTTTAAATCTTCAATTACACAAGACTCTGGTAAGTGTATCTTTATAAAACCCTGGCTTTGAAAAAAGTCTTTTATTTCCTGATCATCCTCTTCAAAATCTCTCAATACAACCATGGTGGCATTATTCTTCTCCTGAATTTTATAAACTGCATTAAGAAGCAAGACAAGTGCTTCTTTCCATTGCGGACTATTCTTATCGATATAAAGGTGATCACCTTCCGAAATCAACGATCCCATGCCAGTTACCCTCGAGGTAAGGTAATACGAATCTGTTGTTCTTTTTAACTCTATGTCTATGGAAACAGATGCAGGCGAAAGCATATCGTCTTTCCATAAAGAGGTAGTGAAATAGGTAGCCAGAATAACTTTAGCAGATGTATCTTTTACGATAAAGTAATCGAAACTCCAGTTATCTTCCGGCTTGTCATTGTTTGCAAATACGTCTTCAAAAAATTTTAAACCACGTCGGTCAAATGAAGAATTCTTACCAAGGGAATTATCCCACGCAACGGGGTCAACGTTATCAATGGTGGCCGCATGTTCAAGTACCAGTGATGAAGGAATTTTAACACCTTCCCTATCCTCTCCCATCAGAGGCAGGTTAAATGATCTCCTGATTCGATTTGGAGAGTAGTTAGCCTCCTCAAGCGCCTTTGGATGATGATATACCATTGCATCAATCAATCCCTTTATGTCTTCTTTTTTATTATGTCTTGAAATGGTAAACCGTATTCCTGTATTTTTAACTGGCACAGCAGGAAACACACCAAGATTAACATAATACCCTTCATTCATTAATCTATTGGCAAGATTGAATCCAATAGCGGGAAGTCCCGTACCAATAAAAAACACCGGGCACAAGTTCTCATCAATCAGCGGAAGCGTAGTATTTTTTAACAAGGCATTACAGTACGTTATCTTATCCTTCAACTCGTTCTGCATCTCATATATCTCGTCTGAGAGGTGGATCTGGGCAGAGGCAAGTGCGGCAGCAACCGATGGAGGCTCAAGCTGCGCAGAGAATGACAACGGACCTCCAAAATTCTTAACATATCTTGATATCTCTTTATCAGCACATATCATTGTTGCCCCGCTTGCGCCAAAAGATTTACTAAGAGTGGATACAAGTATTACTTTATCGGGCAACTTCCCCAGCTTACTTAAAACGTACCCTGTTCCATGTTTACCCGCCCAGCTCATTCCATGCACATCATCTACATAAAGATTGAAAAGCGGATATTTCTTAAGCAGATAAGTTAGTTCTTCGATGGGTGCAACATCACCAAACATGGAGTAAACTCCATCGATCATGTACCATACTTTACGGTACTTATTGCCATACTCTTTGATCTTATCTTCAAGCATATTGAGGTTGCTATGCTTGATCATGTCAACGGGAATCCCGCGCGGTTTTAGCATGGTGCAGGCACTTTGCACGCTATTATGCACCTGATGATCGAGAATAACAACATCTTCATCTCTTACAACGCTCGGAATAACAGCCAAATGACACAAGGTACTATTT
This sequence comes from Chryseosolibacter indicum, assembly GCF_018598585.1. GTDB lineage: Bacteria > Bacteroidota > Bacteroidia > Cytophagales > Cyclobacteriaceae > Chryseosolibacter > Chryseosolibacter indicus. Next base: position 52,031 of record NZ_JAHESD010000016.1, on the reverse strand, counting down.
TTAGCTACGAGCACGGGGTTCTGATACATCCTGTGAAGATGCTCTTCCAAGTCACTGTAAAGTACGAATGATACATACGTTTTGGATAGCGGAAATTGTGTACCATATCGCAGAATTGCCTCTATTGCAGACTTTTTAAGTCTTGGGTCTTGTTCTAAACCCAAATAGCCGGTCGTTCCAAAATGAAAGAGATCTTTACCTTTTATCCTTACCTTTCTACCCGTATATGCCTCATCTTCTGTATAGAGGTGAAACACTCCCTTATTTTTTGCATCACTAAATATCTCGTCTACTGTGTCTAGAAATTTATTATGTCTTATCTTCGCCATATTGCGTATTTCAAGGGTTAGAAATGAGATGATATTTGGCCGCTTGCTAATTTATGAATCAACAAAGCGACTTGTAACCGATGAATCAAAATTTAATTGAGAAGTTTATAGTTGAAAATGAGTACACGAAACTCTGGATAGAAGACGGAATAATGTTCGGCGAATACAAAGAAGATGTTACTATTGATTTAACTGCAGCCCAAAAAGTTGTTTCAGACAGAATAAAACTTTGCAAAAACATTGCGTACCCTTTTCTTGGAACTACACAAGGTCTTCAGAATTTATCCAAAGAAGCAAGAGAGTATTTTTCTACGGAAGAAGGAACGAGATTTATGAAAAAACTAGCAATCGTAACGACTTCGAGTATTGACAAAATGGTAGGCAACTTCTTTCTAAAGTTTAATCACCCCGCAGTGCCTACACGCTTGTTTACTAACCAAGAGGATGCACTAAAGTGGTTAAAGGAAGATCTATAAGTTTACACTAATCAAGCGTAAACTCACGTTGCCTTTCCTTTCAGCTCCCAGTGATCTTTAATTACTTTCCCTTCATCATCCTTTTTTAGCCTTCTCGCATAACGCTCACCTTTTATATGCCCCTCACTATCCTTCTTACCAATAAAAAGAAGAATAGCATTGCCTTCGTCATCAGTTTTAAAAGCAAGGTCGTTGCCTTTGTATTTCATAGAAACCATAGAAGAGGGTTCATAGCGCTTTTTAAGTTTCGTTTCAAGATGTTCACTAAGTGCCATAATCAGTTCTTATTGTTGGCCATGCAATTCACAAAACCATACCATCCAGCTTTTACAATTTATGGGCATAAGATTATTACCAACAGTGGTTTTAAACTTCGATATACTTATGAAAAAATTAGTAATAGCATCATTACTCAGTGCAGGTTCATTTATAGCATTTGCACAACAACCATCTCCTGATCCTGACACATTAAAAAACCCAATTAAACAGATTGATCCTGAGCCAAAACAACAACCGGCAGATATTCAATACGTGGATGAAAGAGAACGTATCGCTGCTGATGAATTGCCTCAACCCGTTTTGCAAAGTCTGCAGGAACTTGAGCCTTCTGGGTGGGAAAAATCAGTTGTGTACCGGGATAAACAACACAGTGTGTTCATTATAGAAATGAGAGATAACGAACAGGAAAAGATTTACCGCTTCGACCGCGAAGGTAGACGTCTAAAAAATCTTGATGATAAAAAAGGAAAAAACAGAAAAAGAAACAATTGAGGTATTGTTGGCATAAAGATTTGATAGACAAAAAAAGGAGTTCTATAACAAAGAACCCTAATTTAAAATCATGTTAAACTTAATGAGACTTATATGTTACGTTGGTCAGTAATTTTCTTTGTTATTGCTATAATAGCAGCAATATTTGGATTTGGTGGGATAGCAGAAGGCGCTGCTGACATTGCCAAGATCTTATTCTTTATTTTTCTGGCTCTCTTTGTTATTGCGATTTTGTTTGGAGCCAGCATATTCAGAAGGTGATACAAACCTAACAGACCAGAGATAATTATTATCTCTGGTTTTTTATTCCTAACACACTCCTTTTTTTATCTCTTACTATGCAAAATCCAACTAAATCTTCTTCTATTTCTAAATCACTCGCATGGGCCGCTGCAGGATTTGGATTGTATCTCGCTGCCAATACTGTTTATCGCGAGATAAATAAGTACAACCTTAACGGAAAGGTAGTTCTGATCACAGGAGGATCAAGAGGTCTTGGATTAGTGCTTGCAAGAGAGCTTACACTAATGGGAGCACGCATTGCAATATGCGCACGTTCTTCTGATCAATTAAATCAGGCAAAGTTTGACCTTGAGAGGTTAACAGCAAATAGCATTCTTAGTATTACTGCAGATGTCACTGATCAGATGCAGGTAAGCTCAATGATTAATGAGGTGATAAAGTATTACGGAAGAATAGACGTTATTATAAATAACGCTGGCATTGTTCAGGTAGGCCCAGTAGAATCAATGTCAATTGAAGATTATGAGCAAGCAATGAAAACAAACTTCTGGGCAGCCCTGTATACAATAAAAGCTGTGCTTCCACATTTTATGGAAAGGAAGAGCGGGAGAATAGTAAATATTTCATCGATTGGTGGCAAAGTTGCAATGCCACATTTACTACCGTACTCTGCTAGTAAATTTGCTTTAACCGGGCTCTCCGAAGGTTTACATGCAGAATTGAAGAAGTATAATATTCATGTCACAACGGTTATTCCTAACCTGATGCGTACTGGCAGCCCTAGAAATATTTCTGTAAAAGGAGACCATGAAGCTGAATATGCATGGTTTAAAATTTCAGATTCATCGCCATTGTTATCTCAACAAGTTGAAGTAGCTGCAAAAAGCATTATCAAAGCGTTACAGTATGGTGATTCGGAAGCTATCCTTACAACCTCTGCGAAAATTGCTACTGCTGTAAAAGGAATTGCTCCCTCACTTGTAAATTCTGTTCTGGCAATTACTAATCTTTTCCTTCCCGACAACAAAGAAGGTGGACGACATACCAAGCTAGGATTTGAGGCAGAATCTAAATTATCAACAGGGCCAGTAACAGCGTTGTCTGATCAGGCCGCATCGTTACATAATGAGATTCACTGATTAGCGCGTAAATTCATTTGCCTTTTCGCAAATAACTGAACGGTGTATCCAATGAGAAGGCCGAAGGATGCAAAGCCAACAAGTATAAGCACCAGATTATTTTCAAACGATTCTATGGATACTCCAAAGATTCGTCCTACAAAGTATCCCATTAAAGTTACCAGAGAGGACCACAGCAACCCGGCTATTATACTATATCCTAGAAATTGCAAAGGCCTTATATTGCTCATCCCTATTATGAGTGGAATTATTACCCTAAAGCCGTAGAGGAATCGATATGTAAAGAGTATTTGTATTTTGTTCTTTTGAAAGAACTTAATAACAGGTTCAATTTTCGATCTTAGCTTAGGACGTTTTTCTATAAATAATTTTCCGTTTAGCCTGCCAATGATGTAATACAACCAGTCACTGACAAACGACCCCAGGAATGAAAAGAAGATGGTATAGGGTACAGAAAAAAAAACCTTTATGAATCAGAGAGGACGCAAGAAGAATGGCAGTTTCTCCTTCGAAAAATGTTCCTACAGTAAGTGCAAAATAACGGTAGTTATCCAAGAACTCCTCCATTCTAATCCTCCTTTAAGTTATCGAGCCTGCAAAAATTATCCATTCCTAAATGCATCAAGGCATCTCCCGCATTAATTACCGGACTATTGTTCAAACCAATGATATAACCTGTCTCAGTAGCTTTTACCTCTTCTTTAAATTCACCAAACGGATCTGTTATCGTGCCCACCCAATCACCACGATGAACAAGTTGTCCTGCCTGTACATTGGGTTGAAAAAGGCCTGCATGTTTTGCTCGTATCCATGATGTATTCCATATTACACGATTTGATTCCCTTGGAGCAGGAGCTGAGTCTATCATCCCCAAATGCTTCATGAGGCGAAGCGTTCCTGCCACACCTTCTTCTATTGCCTGCAAATCAAATCGTAAAGATTCTCCTCCTTCAAAAACAATAATGTTCTTGCCTTTTCGTGAAGCCTCTTTTCTTAATGAATTAGGTCGGAATGGAGCATCTATTGTAAAAGGCGCACAAAAGGCTTCAGCCAGTTCTACAATGTGTGGCTCTCTCAGTACAGCACGCACCTGTGGATAGTTACTACGCATTGCACCACCGGTATGGAAATCAATACCACAATCAATAAAAGGTATAACGTCATTCATGAGATGGTAAGCTACCCTGCTCGCTAACGACCCGTTCTTACTCCCGGGAAAAGATCGGTTAACATCTTTTCCATCGGGCACTTCGCGCGAATAATTGAGAAAACCATAAACGTTAATAACAGGCATACACACCACTGTTCCCCGTTGAACCATGTTATATCCCTGATCAATAATCCTTCTCACGATCTCCATCCCATTGATTTCATCGCCATGCATGCCGGCAATTAGTGCAAGGGTAGGACCGTCTTCTTTAGAGCGGGCAACGTAGATTGGTGTATCAATTTGAGTATGCGACGGGAGCCTCGCAATGTTAATGTTAATCTCTCTGAATTCTCCTGGTAGTATTTCCTGTCCGGCAATAATTACTCTTCTCAAATCTTAATGAGGTTAGGTGTTTAACCCCGTAAAGTTACGATTTTCAGAATACTTATTAAATTAAGGCTACTGCCCTCTATTACCACTCGAAATACCTTAGTGATTAGGCATTAATTACGTCTGTAAGAGCTTTCTTTTTCCCTGCCTGCTTTTCAATAAACTGAAAAATTTTACCAGCAATGTCAATATTTGTCGCAGATTCTATTCCTTCAAGACCAGGAGACGAGTTCACTTCAAGAATTAAAGGTCCGCGGCTGGATGGCAGCATATCTACACCTGCAACGCCAAGTCCCATTCTTTTTGCTGCTGTAATGGCAGCATGTTTTTCTTGTCTGTCGAGTTTAACAACTTGTGCAGTTCCTCCCCGATGTAAGTTAGAACGAAACTCGCCTTCTTTCGCTTGACGTTTCATTGCTCCAACCACCTCACCATTTACTACAAAAGCCCGGATATCTGCCCCCTTCGCCTCCTTGATAAATTCCTGAACAATGATGCGTGCATGTATTCCATGGAAAGCTTCTATCACAGACTTCGCAGCTTTCTGATTTTCTGCGAGCACTACCCCGAGCCCCTGGGTGCCTTCAAGAAGCTTAATTATTACAGGAGCTCCTCCTACCGCTTCAATTACACCTTCAACTTCACGTGAATAATCCATGAAGATGGTTTTAGGCAAACCAAGTCCTGCACGTGAAAGTATTTGTAAGCTCCTCAGTTTATCACGCGAGCGAATCAGTGCTTGTGAATCTACGGCAGTAAAAACCTGCATCATTTCAAACTGTCTCACCACAGCAGCACCATAAAACGTTACAGAGGCTCCTATACGCGGTATAATAGCATCAAAATAATCGAGACGTCTACCCTGATACAATACCATCGGATTCTTCTTCTCAATAAACAAAACACATTTCATGTGGTCAATTATTTCCACACGGTGGCCTCGCTTCTCCCCCGCTTCTTTTAAGCGTCTTGTTGAATACAATTTAGGGTCGCGCGACAGGATAGCAATATTCATAAAAAGGATTAATTAAATTTTGATTGCCTGACTTTGCGTTTTTTCGCCCGCTTTTCCTTATAAGATAGATTGATCTTTTTTACATCAATTAGAAAGCGATCTCTTAAAATTTTACGCCCAATTAAAATTGGAAATTTCAGAGATCCCCTATTGCTTAAAGAGAATTCTGCCAGAATATCTTCATCATATATTTTAATAGACGTTTGTATGATGAAACGTCTTTCTACTTCGCCAAAGGAATTCTTAATCTCACGATTTTCAAAATCTTTACATCTAAATTTTAATCCGGTAAATTCCGGATGTTCTTCATCAAATAATATGAATTCTAACTCACCATCAATTACTTCGGCTTTATGACAGTGCAAGCTGCAGGTCCAAGCACCTGTATCTATTTTTGCATGGATGTTTTTAAGTCCAAATTCCGGAAGATCTACACGATCATAGCGACCAAGAACGTTCATATCATTTGTTTAATACCAATATGCATAAAATAAAAAAGCCCTGCTACTGCAAGGCTTCTTTTAACTACAGATGTTGAACTTATTTCACTTTAAAAGCTACAGCTGTATTCTCCCATTTTAATGACACCTGATTTTTTTCTGGTGTTATCGTAAAAGTTTCCACAAATTGGTCGGTCTTTGTTGGTTTCACATTTACTCTCAACACATCATCAGTTTGTTTATACTTGTAAGCGCCCCATTGCTTGTTATCTTTATTGAAGATAATAGTCCATTCATTTTCCGATGGAATTGTAAACAACGCATATTTTCCTGCAGGTAGATCTTTACCTTCTACCTTTACTGCTTTATCAAACTCAATGGTTGTAGCTTCATTAGCTCCTGTTCTCCAAACTTCACCGTACGGCACCAAACCTCCCATTATCTTACGCCCACGTGCAGAGGGCTGGCAATAATTAATTTTAACTTTTGCATTTCCTACTGTACCATTTACTTCAGATTTAGGACTAGAAGGTTTATCCTGTGCAGTAACCGAAAGCGTTAGAAGCATAATCATTGCTCCCATCAAAATTGTTGTGATTTTTTTCATAAGATTAAATTGAGTTTTGGGTTAGTATTAAAAAAGCCCCTCCTGATTATAACATCAGGAAGGGCAATTTATTATTTATGAATTTACCTGTAAACTAATGATAAAACGAAACATCACAAGTAAAGGTTTGATTATTAACAAATAATTAACTGTTCATCTTACCTACCGAAAGGATTTAATGCTGAAAGAGCCCGTTTACCACCCCCCATCTTATTCATGGTCTTCATCAACTTGCGCATATCTGCAAATTGCTTCAATAGGTTATTTACTTCTTGTATCGTTCTTCCGCTACCTTTTGCAATTCGGTTTTTGCGTCCGCCATTGATAATATCCGGATTTTGTCTCTCCTCCATTGTCATGGAGCGGATAATAGCTTCTATTGGTTTAAATGAATTGTCATCAATATCGATCCCCTTCATTGCTTTTCCCATACCCGGAATCATACCAAGAAGATCTTTCATGTTACCCATCTTCTTGATCTGCTCAAGCTGTTGCAGAAAGTCATTAAAATCAAATTGATTCTTACGAATCTTTTTACTGAGACGTTTGGCTTCATCTTCGTCGTAAGCTTGTTGCGCACGTTCTACCAAGCTCACCACGTCCCCCATGCCTAATATACGGCTCGCCATACGATCAGGATAGAAGCGGTCAAGCGCCTCCATCTTCTCTCCCGTGCTAATGAACTTGATAGGCTTTTCTACAACTCTTCTTATTGATAATGCGGCACCACCACGAGAATCGCCGTCAAGTTTGGTAAGTACAACACCATTGAAGTTCAGTCTGTCATTGAATGCTTTTGCTGTATTTACTGCATCCTGACCCGTCATTGAGTCTACGACAAATAATGTCTCTGACGGATTAAGTGCCTCTTTTAAACGCGCAATTTCATCCATCATTTCCTCATCAACAGCAAGACGGCCTGCCGTATCCACAATTATGATTTTGCTGTTAATTGTCTTTGCATGCTCCAAAGCTGCCTTTGCAATCTTTACTGCATCTTTGTTTTCTGGCTGTGCAAATACTTCAACGCCTACTTGTTGTCCTAGAACTTTCAATTGATCAATCGCAGCAGGACGGTAGATATCACATGCAACAAGCAATACACTTCTACCCTGCCTTTTCAGATAGCTTGCAAGTTTTCCTGAAAATGTTGTTTTACCAGAACCTTGCAAACCAGCAATTAATATAATTGCAGGGTTACCCTGTATGTTAATATCCTCACTAACACCGCCCATCAAATCGGTTAACTCATCGTTGGTAATTTTAATGAGCAACTGACCAGGCGATATGGATGTTAATACATTTTGTCCTAGTGCTTTTTCTTTTATATCATCTGTAACCTCCTTGGCTACTTTAAAATTTACGTCAGCATCAATTAAGGCTTTACGTATCTCTTTAACAGTTGAGGCTACGTTTATTTCTGTAATCTGTCCCTGACCTTTCAAGGTTTGAAAGGCTTTCTCCAGCTTAAGACTTAAATTATCGAACATTATTAATTCCTTTTAGAAGTTCAAATTTAAATTAAAATATCAATCAGCGGAAAGGTATTAGCGGATACACCTCCCCTTTCTTAAAAACAGTTTTTTCTATTGGTAATTCAAGGAATGCATCTACTTCTTTCAAATTGGCAAAATCTCCCGAGCCACCACCCGCTTTGGGATAAGCAACCAACCTTCCCATTTCGTTAACTACTTGTACCTGAAGAAAATAAGTTAATGCTGGTTCAAAAGTAAAATCTTCTCCCAATACTGCTTTAAATGCAGGAATGGGTAATCCAAGTGTTTCCAGAAGCCATGGTTTTACGTAACGATTAAAACACAGAAAGGTAGAAACAGGGTTTCCAGGTAATGCAAAAACTACTTTTCCTTTTTTGGAGACCCCAAACCAAAACGGCTTACCAGGCCTTTGACTTACCTGGTGTACTTTCTTTTCAATACCAATCTCTTCAAGCACCTGTGGTATATAATCATACTTACCTTTCGAAATACCTCCCGTAAGAATCAAGACGTCATGAGAAGCAACTATTGTCTGTAGTGAATCTCTTTGAAAGTCCTTATTGTCGGGCAAATGAAACAAACTGGCACTGCAATTAAGTTGCCGCAATGCCGCATGTATTGCGTAAGTGTTTGACCTTCGGATCTGGTATGGCTCAGGACTCTCTTCAATCTCTACAAGTTCGTTGCCACTTGAAATAATAGCAATTTTTGGATACGCTAAAACATCAACATGACTTAACCCCACTGTAGCGAATAATGCCACCTCAGCGGGAGATATGATACGACCAGGTTCAAGAAGAACTTCGTTTCGTTTTGCATCGCTGCCCTGGAAATGAATGTTTTGCCCTTTTGCGATATCTTTAACAAGCACCCTGGCAATATTTTCCTTTATCTCTATGTCTTCATAACGGATAACGGTGTCCGTACCTTCAGGAAGCATTGCCCCAGTCATCGCTTCCATTGCATTTTCTTCTTTTCTTAATGCCTTTCTATCTTCCCCAGCGGCCTGTGTTTCTTCTACATAAAACTCTCTTCTTCCCCGATCCCATTCATCGAAGTTAATAGCAATTCCATCCATAGAAACCCTATCAAAAGGAGGGAAATCTCGATCGGCCCGTATTTCTTCTGAAAGAATTCTACCTACAGCTTCTGTAATTGAAACTGGCTCGGGTGAGAGCTTCTTCAAAGAATTTTTCAATACGATAGTGGTAGCTTCCTGAACTGTTACCATTTCTTTTTTACTTTTGGTTGGGTAAGGCTTCTCAACATAAGCTCGCGCCTAAAATAGATGAAAAACAATAAATTCTCGCATGTAGATAATTCCGGTAATCCATCAATGGTTGATGTATCTGGTAAAAACAACTCGCTGCGCGAAGCAAGGGCCCAGGCTATCATTGAAGTGAGTCCTGAAATAATGAAACAGATTAATGGTAACGAGCTAGTAACTAAAAAAGGCCCTGTTTTTCAAACCGCAATTATTGCCGGAGTTATGGGAGCCAAGAAGACCGCCGACCTTATCCCATTATGCCATCCCCTTCCTGTTGAAGACTGCCAGGTTAGAATCTCTACTCAGGAAAATCATATTATCATTAACACATCCGCAAGGATTACGGGGAAAACCGGCGTGGAAATGGAAGCACTTACCGCTGCAACAATTGCGGCACTTACTATTTATGACATGTGCAAAGCTTTATCTCATGATATTGTAATTAAAGAAGTAAAGCTAATGGAGAAGAGCGGTGGAAAAAATGATTTCAAACGCAATTAAAAATAAGAATGGCCCCACTAAGAAAAAGGGTTTACAATTTATTGGAACCCTCTGTCTCTAATTCAAGAGCATCACGCGTTATCGAACTTCTCCTTATCACTCTCATTTTCCTGAACATCTTAGCTATTGTACTGGAGTCTGTTAAGGACGTCAATGCAGAATATCACCATGTATTTAAATTACTGGAGAACGTTTCCGTATTGATTTTCACGATCGAATATATTTTAAGAATCTGGACGAGCGCGGAAAACCCCAAGTACAGATTCAAAAAAAGATATTACATCTTTTCAGGAATGGCAGTAATTGATTTCCTGTCTATTCTTCCCTTTTATCTTGAACTTGTTGTCGGATTTGTTCCTATCGATCTCCTTTTCCTGAGAATAATCAGGTTATTCAGATTGTTCAGAGTATTAAAGATTGCACGCTATCTTAAAGCATTGAATATTATGCAGGCCGTGCTTCGCGAAAGAAAAGAACAAATCTTTGTAAGCATTATGTTCATCTTGTTTTTATTACTGGTAGTATCAACATTGATGTTCTATGCTGAAAATGAAGCACAGCCAACAAAGTTTTCAAGTATACCTGCAACCATGTGGTGGGGAATTGAAACCTTAACCACCGTAGGCTACGGCGATCTTGTCCCTATTACAACTTATGGCAAAATATTAGGAGGCATGATATCCATTCTGGGAATAGGCCTGTTCGCCTTACCCGCCGGGATTTTCTCTTCCGGATTAACAGAACATCTATATAAAAGCAATAAAAAGAAATTTAAACATTGCCCACATTGTGGTGAAGAACTGGATATGTAACATCCTTTCGCACATGAGGAATTTATAACAAATGTGAATTTTGCTTACTTAACATTCTTCTGTCTCAAACTCCATTCCCCTCCAGAAAATTGTTCTACCTAGGAGAATAAGGAAATGAACTTGCTTTACAATTATTTCTTCAAAAAGTAAATTTTACCGTTCAATAACAGAAGTAATGTTAGTGCATACATTTGCGAAAAAAATTGCAGAAATTATTTATTAAAGATTCGACTCTACCGATGCTTCTTTAATTATCTTCGCACCGCTTAACCTGAAAACGTAATATGAAATCTATTGCAAGAAGTTTCATTCCTGAAATTTTTGCCAATCCCATTAACCGTAATCTTATCTTTATTTTTGTTACAACATTAATAGCTGCGATTTTTCTGGTAACAGCAACTATTATATTGTTCAGCTAATATTTAGTGTTCGTATGTAAAGCAGTTTAGGGCGTGGCAGATATCCATTCTTCCCCACCTTCAAATACTTCTTTTTTCCATATCGGAACCTGTTGTTTAAGGGTATCAATAATGAATTGACATGCCGTAAAAGAATCAGCACGATGCGGAGTAGATACTGCAACCACAACGGCTACTTCACCTGGCGTTAATACCCCTACCCTGTGCGATATAGCACATCCTAATAATGACCATCGCAGTATGGCTTCATCTACTATCTTTTTGATTTCCGAGATTGCCATAGCCTCGTATGCCTCATATTCAAGACGCAGCACATTTCTTCCTTTTGTATGATTGCGAACCGTGCCAATAAATACATTAACCGCTCCAGCTTCATGCCTCGAGGCCGCCTTCACGATTTCCTCAATATTGATATTATGTTCCGTGATTTGAATCATGCTAAACTTACAATACAATTTAAACGCAAAGTTAAGCTCACTTTCCCATAAAGGTGTTTTGGGTTTGATCTGGCAGAAGTTAACTTTAGGCCCGTCTACAATAAAACAGCCCTTTTTACCGATTATTTACTCTCCTCCGGCTCTTCTCAAATACTTCGATTACCATCCATTCGCGATCCATCAATCTTCCTTCTGGGATCAGTACTGATTCTGTGATAATTCACTGAAAAATCAGTAATCATTCATCAAAAATGCCTTTTTGAGAAGGTTGATAGAAGGATGACAGAAGGATGACACAAGGATGAACGATGGATGATGGGTGCTATACGGTACCCGCACTATCCCCCGCTTACCGGCGGTATCATAGCTATTTCATCTGTTTCTTTTATAGCAGTTTGCTCATCTGCGTAAGCATTGTTAACAGCGATAAACAACGATTTAAGTGTAGTAAGCCCCGGATACTTCCCTTGTAAGCTCAGCCTTAGCTCAGAAACGGTGTTTCCCTCCACCTCAACAACGGTTTCCCGCCCACCAACAATATCCTTTGTTATCCCGAAAGCCTTAATTTTGTATCTTCCCATGGGTTCTAAAATAGGATTCCTATATTTAACGAACAACAAGCAAACAACGGAGCAGCATTCAGGTGGAAACGTTATATGATAATCATGGTCGACCAATAAATTACCTTCGGTTGGCGGTAACCGATAGGTGCAACCTGCGTTGTTTTTATTGCATGCCTGAACAAGGCATTACATATCTTCCTAAAAAAGAGCTACTTACTTTTGAAGAGATCATACGGCTTATCAGCCTGACGGCTTCGATGGGTATTTCGAAAATCAGATTAACAGGCGGCGAGCCCTTTGTAAGAAATGATTTGATGAAACTGATCAGGAATATTGTTGAGATACCCGGAGTAAAGGAATGGCATATAACAACCAATGGAATTCTTACTGCTCCCCACATAAAGGAATTGAAAAAACTAGGTGTTGCTTCTGTTAATCTTAGTCTCGATACTTTAGACAGAGAGCGGTTTAAACAAATTACACGGCGCGATGAGTTTTCATCCTGTCTCGCAACACTGCAAGCCTTATTAGACAATGATATTGCGGTGAAGATTAATGCGGTAGTGATGGAAGGAAAGAACATTGAAGATCTTATTGCTATGACAGAGATGACACGCAATAAGAATGTGTCTGTTCGCTTTATTGAAGAGATGCCGTTTAACGGTGCAGGTTCTCACTATAAAAGCTTTACCTGGTCTTACCGAAAAATATACGAATACCTGAAGCTAAATTATCCTGACCTGGAAAAGATCCATGACCATGCAAACTCTACGTCTTACAATTACAAAATTCCTGGTTATAGTGGGAGTATTGGAATAATTGCTGCCTTTAGCCGCACTTTTTGCGGTTCATGTAATCGCATTCGGCTTACTGCCCAGGGAATACTTAAAACATGCCTGTATGATGACGGCGTTTTAGACATTAGAACACTACTGCGCTCAGGCGCCAATGATGATGAAATTAAAAATCAGTTGATGAAAGCCTTTAGTCAGAGACCTGCTAATGGATTTATTGCTGAGGAAAGAAGAAAAAATCATACTCCTGTACATGAATCGATGTCAACCATTGGAGGATAACTTACTCTCGTTCAATTCAGCAGTTCTTCTACGCTCAACACGGTGTCATTGAATGGATAGCATACAAATTCTGTTGATCGTTAGTTTTTTTGCAATAGCACTTATTTATGCATCTGTTGGCTTTGGTGGTGGATCTAGCTACCTTGCTCTGCTTGCAGTAACAGGTGTACAATTTGATGTAATACGTCCTACTGCCTTACTGTGCAATATCGTAGTTGTAACCGGAGGGACCTACATTTTTTACAAAGAAGGAAAACTTGATCTTAAAAAATGCTGGCCTTTTATTGCGATAAGTATACCGCTATCATTTATTGGTGGAATATGGAAACTAGAGCAAGACACTTTCTTTCTACTATTGGGGCTTTGTCTCATCTTAGCTTCTATATTATTGTGGATTCAACCTGGTAAAGTTGAAAATGTAAAGTCAGGCAACATCGTATTTAATTCATCCATCGGGGGAGCCATCGGCCTCTTATCAGGACTTGTTGGTATAGGTGGGGGCATCTTTCTATCTCCTATTTTGCATCTGCTAAAATGGGATGATGCCAAAAGAATATCTGCCCTCGCCAGTTTGTTTATACTTGTAAATTCGGTAAGTGGTTTAGCCGGACAAATAACCAAAATTCAAGATATGCGATGGCCATTCATATTACCACTTGCTGTAGCTGTTTTAGCTGGCGGGCAGTTAGGATCAAGACTTGGGATACACAAGTTCAACCAGGTACATATAAAGCGTGTAACTTCCATCCTCATACTGATTGCCGGAATAAACATACTGAAAGACCATCTTTAGTATATTCTGCTCAGGAATTAGCGTGAAGATATTTTTAAGTGATACAATAATCACTAATCCTTCCTATTTTGCGGTTCGTTAATATAGCTCATGAAGAAAATAAGATTTGCTGAACATGTTCTGCCTCATATAGTTGCCATTGCTGTATTTCTACTGGTAACTGTATTCTTTTTCAACCCTGTCTTCTTTGATAACCGTACCCTTGAACAACACGATATACAAATGTTTCAGGGAGCCGCTAAATCCATTCAGGATTACAGACAACAAACAGGTGAAGAAGCATTATGGACCAACTCAATGTTTGGCGGTATGCCTGCTTATATGGTTAGTGTTATTTGGGGCAACCAAACAATTACTTTCCTTAAGAAAATTATTTCGGTTGGTATGCCTCATCCCATCAATAACATTTTTATAGCTTTCTTATGCTACTACATCATGCTTCTTGCCTTTAAGGTAAGGCCCTATCTTGCTATTGCTGGAGCTATCGCTTTCGGACTTTCTTCTTATGTTATAATAGGACTAAGCGCAGGTCATAATGCGCGTATTGGGGCAATAGCACTTATGCCACTGGTAGTTGCAGGTATACACCTAGTGTTTTCTGGTAAACGACTTCTTGGTTTAGGAGTAACCGCTGCCGGGCTTGCATTGCAATTGCGCGAAAACCATATTCAGATTACCTATTACCTGGTTATAGTTGTTTTTGTATATGGTCTTATACGATTCATAGAAGCAGTGCGTGAAAAGAACCTCAGTTATTTTTTCAAGACTATTGGTGTACTGTTAGTAGCCTTACTACTTGCAGCAGGCTCTTACTTTGGTCAATTCTGGTCAATTAGTGAATATGCTAAATACAGTATCAGGGGGAAATCAGACCTTGCTGGTTCAACACCACAACAGCAAACTGCTGACGCTTTGGGAATGAGTAAATCTTATGCTTTCGAATTTAGCAATGGCATTCTTGAACCACTCACTTTATTAATTCCCAATATATTTGGCGGTAGCAGCGGTATTTCGTTTTTACAAGATGAAAAAAGTGCAACTTATAGAGCACTTGTAAACTCTGGTGACCAACAACTCGCCAACCAACTCGTTAATTTTACTACTGGATATTGGGGAGAACAACGCCTGTCAGCACCTTATTATGCCGGGGCGATCATCGTATTTCTGTTTGCTGTAGGTATTGCGTTTGCCGAGAAGAAATATGTGTGGTGGCTGGGAGCCCTCGCCGTATTAAGTATCGTACTGAGCTGGGGTAGCAACTTTGCTGCTTTTAATTACCTGCTGTTTGACTATCTGCCGGGCTATAATAAGTTCAGGTCTGTAACCTTTACGCTAGTGATTATTCTTTTTGCAATGCCACTACTGGGTTTATTGGGATTAGAAAAACTATGGCAGCGAGGTATCGATAAAGAATCAAAGCGAAAACTTCTTATTGCCTTTGCTTCAACGGGAGGAATTTGTCTCTTCTTCCTGATTTTTGGCGGTATGCTTTCTTTTACGAGAGAACAGGAAGCACAACTGCCAGCATGGTTCGCTAATGCACTTGCTGAAGACCGTCTTTCATTACTTCGTTCTGATGCTTTCAGATCACTTGCGTTTATCACCATTGTGTTTGTTATTCTTTATTTTGATCTGGGAAAGAAAATATCAACGGCAGGACTTTACGCATTCCTGATCCTTATCATAACCATTGATCTGGCTATTGTTGACAAAAGATACTTCTCTAACGATCAATTTAAACGCAAAAGAGAAAGTGCAAACTTTTTTGCTATGACACCTGCCGATCAGGAAATTCTGAAAGACAAGTCCTATTACAGGGTTTATCAGCTCAACCCGCGTAACCCTTTCGATGCATTTAATGAAGCGAAAACTTCTTACCACCATAACTCCATTGGTGGCTATCATGGAGCCAAGTTGAGACGCTACCAGGAATATCTGGACTCGTGCTTTTACAAGGAAATCCAGAAATTCTTTGCACAGGCACAGCAACAGAATTACAACTTCGACAATCTACATGGTTTTAATATGCTGAATGTAAAGTACCTCCCTTATGGAACAGAACGAGAAGCCGTTCTGGTTAACCATTCAGCAAATGGCAATGCATGGTTTGTAAACGATGTTGTTAAAGTAAATTCGGCTGCGGAAGAATTAAAACAAACTTGTGACATCAATACAAAAACAACCGCTGTTATTGATGTTTCCAGATTTAAGCTTGAGAATGTAGCTACAGATAGTACGGGTATTATTAAACTTACAGCGTATAAACCGAACTACCTTAAGTACGAAAGCAACTCATCCACCGGAGGGTTGGCTGTATTCTCTGAAATATATTATCCCAAAGGATGGATTGCAACGGTTGATGGAAAGGAGACAAACATCTACGGCGCCAACTACATTCTAAGAGCAATTCAGATTCCAGCAGGTGAACACGCAATAGAATTTAAGTTTCAACCGGATGTATATACAGTTGGGAATAAAGTAACGATGGCATCATCATGGCTTGTATTACTTGTATTATTGGGTAGTATTGGATGGAGTTTGAAAGAAGAGAAAGATAAAGACTAATAAATGAAGAAGTATACCTTCACGGTATATTATAAGTAAAAATGAAGGGTACTATGTGGTACCCTTCATTTTTGCAAAGTCATTTTGCAAAGTTCTATGTTGAAGAATTGAAATAATCGATAAGCAATACAAATCAAGTACAACTAGTAATCCTTAGGCACATAAGTACATCTGTTGTTAACGTAATCATCAACAATTCTTAAAAGTTTTCTTTTAATTTCATCTTTGCTGGCAAGTGGTCCGTAATGATAATTCTTGTCTTTATACTCGGTAATCGCTGTTGATATCCCTTCACAACGCGTTTTTAAGAAGTCCGCTACATCTTTTAGGTCAGCGTCAACAAGTTGCTTTTCATCAGAAGCGTAGAAGTAATACCGCGTTACAATTTTAATTCCGTTCTCATCTTTCTCCTTGCCTCGTTTGTCAATGGAGTTAGCATTTGACACCAGCATAAACTTTGGATTTTTTGAAGAAACTGTTTCATAAAAGGCATAACGACCTTTTTTACCAGAAGCAATTGAAAGGAATTCTCCGCCTCCATTTTGAAGGCCAAATCCTGTTACTTCCGCAGCGGAGTATGAAACAACCTGGCTTCCCTCTGGTTGAATAAAGACAGTACTTGAATTATAGGAAACTTTTCCACTAACTGTCTTGCCATCGGTCAAGTAAACAGTTCCGGGTAAAGTAGTACCTTGCGTAGATAGATAATCCTGTGCTGACAGTTGGAATAGCACATTGCTTAATAGTAAAGCAAGAAAAAGGGTCTTCATAGTGGAATAAATTTATAAGTTAGTAACTAAATCAGGCGTGTATTAGTTGAATCATAAAAAAGTAACCAAGTCTCGTTTCCTTTGAATGCGCACTATAATTTACATATTTTTTATTGCTTCCTTTTCAGTAACACATTCGCAATCAGTAAAGAAGAATTTTCGCGTAATAGCATTTTATACTGCAAAGCATGATTTAGCACATATTAGCTTTGTTAACGAAGCACACCAATGGTTCTCTTTGCAATCCATTGAGCATAATTTTGAATATGACTCTACTAAAGATTGGAATAATCTCAATGAGCAAGCTTTAAAGAATTATGATGTTGTACTCTTTCTTGACACTCGGCCTGAAGAAGAATCACAACGAACAGCGTTTAGAAAATACATGGAAAGTGGTGGGGCGTGGATGGGGTTTCACTTTGCTGCCTTTGCCCTAAATAACTCAACGTATCCCCAGAACTGGGATTGGTATCACAATACTTTTCTAGGATCAGGCGAGTATAAGGGTAACACATGGAGGCCAACATCCGCTATTTTACGAGTAGAAAAAAAGAACCATCCGTTTGTCAAGAATCTTTGGCCTTCTTTTAAATCCGGTCCAAATGAATGGTACAGCTGGACAAATGATCTGCAAAGCAACCCCGATATCGAAATTCTTCTTTCAATAGACCCACAAAGCTTTCCTCTTGGCACAGGCCCTAAACAGCATGAAATCTGGCACAACGGTTATTATCCGGTAGCCTGGAGAAGCAAAAGATACCGTATGATCTATATCAACATGGGGCATAATGATATGGATTATGAAAACGGAACAAACAAACAATTGTCATCATCATTCTCCAGCACGGAACAGAACCAGTTCATCATTCAGTGTTTACAATGGCTTGCAAAGAAGCGTGGCAACTCCAAAAGATAAACTATGGCACATACTCGCACTTAATGTAGATTGATCTCAGATCTTACTACGCTATCTTTCTTATTCTGTAACCCGACAAGCCAAAGAAAAAGATAACGAGAAATGAAATAAGTGGAACTATCAGAGCATTTTCAAGACCGGCGAGCGATAAGATGCCCGTTATAGGAGGAAGAACTGCGCCTCCCGCAATTGCCATAATAACCAACCCTGACCCTAGCTTTACCTGTTCTCCAAGATCTTTTATTGACAACGCAAATATGGTTGGAAACATAATAGACATAAAAAAATAAGTAAGACTAATAGCAAAAACTGCTGAGATGCCAGATGCCATGATAGCATAACAAATAAGAATAACACAAGCAGCAGCGTATGCAGCAAGTAGTTTATTAGCTGTAAATTTTGTGAGCAGATAGGAACCTACAAACCTGCCAATCATAAAAAGCGCGAACGCAAATGACGCATGGAAGCTAGCAATTTGAGTTGGTGTCATGGCTGCGGATATCCTGTAAATAGCTTCTACTATGCCAAGGTGTGTATCGTATGCATAGTGCAATTTTAAGTCAACATAGTAGCCCCAAAGTGAAGCCTGCGCACCAACGTAAAAGAATTGAGCAAGCACACCAAATATTAAATGTCGATGCTTTAGAATTCCTTTAAAAGATGCATGCTTTTCCCCTTCACTTGATATTTCAGGCATTCTTGTGATGGTAAAAAGTAATGCTACAATCAAAACAACTCCACTAATTAACAAATAGGGAGTTTGAACAGATTGCGCTTCAGCTATTCTAATTGCTTCAGCTTCTCCTACAGGCATTGCATTAAGCATTTCGTTAGTGTATTCTTTATCAGAAAAAATAAAGAGGCTTCCGATAACCGGACCAAGGATAATGCTAAGACCATTGAATGACTGCGCAAAATTTATTCTGCTCTCAGCACTTGAGGGGCTGCCAAGAACAGTGACATAAGGATTTGCAGCAGTTTCTAAAAAAGCGAGTCCGCAAGCAATCACAAACAACGCAAATAGAAAGAGTCCATACACCCGGATCTCGGCTGCAGGATAAAAAAGGAAAGCACCAACAGCATATAAAAGTAATCCTATTAAAATTGCTTTCTTATATCCTATTCGATTCATAAGAAATGCAGCAGGCAGCGACATAACAAAGTAACCTATATAAAATGCCGAGTCAACAACTCCTGCCTGTGCCCTGTTTAAGTTTAACGCTGTTTGAAAGTGTTTTATTAAAGTTCCGTTTAAACTATTTACAATACCCCATAGAAAAAAGAGGCTGGTTACAAGCATAAACGGAATAGTATACATTTTTCTCCCCGCTGATTCAGGCATAGAAGGCGTACCGGAATTTACAATCGGCATGAATATGGTTTTGGGTTAAGTAGTTCAAATCGTATCATGTCAGTGCCCTGTCAAGATGAACGTATCCACCATCAACATAGACAAGCTGACCTGTTGTGTGGCTCGATCGTTCAGAAAGAAGAAATGCTACCATGTTTGCTATTTCTTCTTTGGTGGTCATTCTATTACCTAACGGAATTTTCTTATTAATTCGTGTTAAGGCATCATCGGGATCAGGCAGCGTTTGTATCCAACGCTCATATAAAGGAGTATAACACTCAGCAACTATCACTGCGTTTACCCGGATACCATATTTAAGTAATTCTACTGCCCATTCACGGGTGAGGGCATTACGCCCTCCGTTAGAAGCTGCATAAGCCGAAGTGTTACCCTGTCCTGTTTCAGCTGTTTTTGAACCAATGTTTACAATAGCACCTTTCGATTTTATTAGTGAAGGCAGCGTATGTTGTGCCATCAAATAATAATGTACAAGGTTCTTATGCAGGGATGATATAAAACTTTCATAACTACCGTTTTCAAGACCTACACCATCATTAACTCCTGCATTATTTACAAGTCCATCAATCCGTGAAAATTCTTTAAGAACAAGATCAACGGCCTTCCTGCATTCTTCAGGCTGAGTGAGTTCAGCAACTACCTGAAAACCTCTACCATTTATTTTAGACAGTGTTGTTTTATTGTCCGCTTCATTTCTTCCAATGATTACAGGAATAGCTTCCTCCTGAGAAAGTACTTCTGTGATACCTTCACCGATACCTTTTGCTCCTCCGGTAACGATAATTACTTTGTCTTTTAAACCGAGATCCATACTTAAAGATTATAAAATCTTTCGGCATTTTTCCCTAAAATGTTAAGCTTTTCACGCTCAGAAAATGCATGTATGTAATCGAGAACAATATTCAACTGCTCTTCATAGGATGCAGCGAGCAGGCAAACAGGCCAGTCAGAGCCATATATAACGCGCTCGGTACCGAAGATCTCAAACAGATCATCAAGGTAGGGAGTAAAATCTTCAATTCTCCAATTGTTCCATAAAGCCTCTGTAACCATACCGGAAAGTTTACAATAAACATTCTCATAGGCAGACAACGCTCTAAGATCGGCTTTCCATGGTGATCTTTCACCATTTCGTATAGATGGTTTAGCTAGGTGATCAATTACAATCTTTACTTCACGGACACTCTTAACAAAATGAAAAGCTTCTTTTAATTGATAATGATACACCAGGAGATCATAGGTAAAATTATACTTACCCAGTAATTGAACACCCCCTACAAAACTAGGGTCAGAAAGAAAACCTTCTTGTTCTGCCTGTACGATGTGGCGAAACCCTTTTAGCTTCTTGTACTGAGAAAATGAAAGTAAGCGTTGTTCTAATGCAGAATTCTTTAGATCAACCCAACCAACAACGCCTTTAATAAAATCAAACCCTTTTGCACATGACAATAAAAAGAGCGTTTCTTCTTCGGTCTGCCCTGCTTGTACAGCTACCGATCCACTTATATTATTCCTCTTAAGAATGACTTCTAAGTCTTGAGGACGAAAGTCTTTTTGGATCACCTTCATCTCATCGGTAATCCACAAATCTCTTTGCGGATCGTAATCCCAGAAATGCTGATGTCCGTCAATGATCATTTCATTCCTGATAACCTTTTGCTACCTGTCTTTGCGTTCCAAGTTTTTCAATACCAAGCTCAACTACATCCCCTGGCTTAAGATAGATTGGTGGATTAAAACCCATGCCTACACCTGCTGGTGTGCCCGTAGAGATTACATCACCAGGAAGCAGCGTCATAAACTGGCTGATATAGCTCAGAAGCTTCGGTACTCCAAAAATCATATCATCGGTGTTGTTATCCTGCATCATTTTACCATTCACCTTCGACCACATGTGAAGTTTATCATAGTCAGGTAATTCATCTATAGTTACAAGATATGGACCCATTGGAGCAAAGGTATCCGCGCTTTTTCCTTTTACCCATTGACCATTTCGCTCTAATTGAAATGCTCTCTCACTGTAGTCATTGTGAAGGCAGAAACCCGCGATGTAGCTAAGGGCATCGTTTTCTTCTACATAAGAAGCTTTCTTTCCAATTACGAAGGCTAATTCTACCTCCCAATCTGTCTTAACGCTTCCCCGCGGAATGATCAGATCATCGTTTGGCCCTGTAAGTGCTGTGGTTGACTTGAAAAAGATAATTGGTTCTGTCGGCAATGGCATCTTTGATTCAAGCGCATGTTTTGTATAATTCAATCCCACGCAAATTATCTTGGAAGGTCGGGTAAACGGAGCGCCAAACCTCGTATTCTTATCAACAACTTTAAGATTGCTTTTATTTTGTTCTACCCATTGACGGAATTTATTCAATCCGTCATCGTCAAAAAATTGTTCACCGAAGTCTTTACCATACGACGAGACGTCCAAAATCTGGTCGTTTTCTAAAATACCAGGTTTTTCTTTTCCTGGATCACCAAAACGAAGCAACCTCATTATTTAAACTTTTAATTTGAAGCGGTGAGTATAGAACTAAATTTTTATCTTTAAAAACCCTCCATCAATTGGATAATCTGTTCCTGTAATAAATGATGCTTCATCTGAACACAGGTACAATGCAAGAGAAGCTACTTCTTCCGGGGTGCCCATGCGACCAATGGGTTGTGTTTTAGAAAGCTTATCAAACATTTCCTGTTCCTGCCCAGGATAATTCGCTTTTATAAAACCGTCAACAAAAGAGGTATGCACCCTAGCAGGAGAAATACAATTACATCTTATCCCATCGCTAACATAATCGCGCGCTACAGAATAAGTCATTGACAACACAGCGCCTTTACTCATAGAGTAAGCAAATCGGTCAGGAATGCCAACAGAAGAAGCGATAGAGGACATGTTTAAAATAACTCCATTTTTTTGTTTTTGCATATGCTCTATCACAGAATACATTGTATTGTAAACGCCCTTAACGTTTACACTATAGATTCTGTCGAAGTCTTTTTCTGCAGTGGTATGAAGTTTACCCACATGGGCAATACCAGCACAATTGACAAGTATATCAATACGTTCTGATGTTTCTAATATTTTCCGAACTATTGTCTGAAGCTGTTGCTGGTCTGCTACATTACTTTCATAACTGAAACCTTTTCCTTGATTATCTTTAACAACTTCTAAAGTTGCGTCCGCGGCTGATTTATTAAGATCAAGAAGATGCACTACGGCACCTTGTTTAGCAAAAAGTTCGGCAATTGATTTTCCGATACCACTTCCTGCGCCCGTAATAATTGCTATTTTAGAATTGAGAGAAAACATGAAGTATACTTAGTGATGATTATCACCCAAATATACATCCCATTCTCCCGCTTGTCCATTTAAATGATCTTTAAGAAAAATTGAATAAGAGGGTTTATACGGCTTCCGGCTTAAAGTCATATTTGCTTCCTCAGGCGTATAATCGCCTTTTTTTGCATTACATCTTTTGCAAGCAGTAACTAGGTTTATCCAGGTATCCTTACCTCCCCTGGCCCTTGGAATAACATGGTCTATTGTAAGGTCTTTCTTGGTACCACAGTACTGACACTCATTGTTGTCGCGCTTAAATATGTTTTGCCTGGTAAGATTAACGCCCTTATAAGGGGCGTTGACATATCGGTTTAACCTGATTACGGATGGCATAGGAAAGCTCTGCGTCACGGAGTGAATTTTATGTCCGTTAGATGAACGCACCAATTCACTCTTCTTGAGGTAAACAAGAATAAATGCTCGTTCCACTGAACAAACCATTAGCGGACTATAATCCTGATTAAGTACCAATACCCTACTATTCATATACGTTAATTACTCCAAATCAGTGCAAGCTGGAATCGCTGCGAGGAGACGAAATAAATCCGATCAGAAGTCTGCCTCAGACATACATTTCCTGATGTTAATATAAAACCAAACTTTTAACAAAAAAAGCCGGAAATGTGTTTCGATTTATAAAATTTCTATGAAGCGAGTATTCGCCGGATGTGTGAAAGCTGATGTGATACTGCCTTCGTTTCGGAATTTACGATACCCTCTGTTGTTAATTGATCAATACGTACACGCCCTGATGCATGAATGATTCTATGGTCATTCAGAATTATACCGGTGTGCACTATCTTATTTTCATTATTCCTGAAGAATGTAACATCACCTGGCTCAGCTTCTTCAAAAGCCTTAACAGACTTTCCCTGGTTTGCCTGTTGCGAAGCATCTCGCAACAGTTTATATCCGCAGATTTTGAATACCATCTGAACAAATCCGGAGCAGTCAATTCCAAATGGACTTTTTCCTCCCCAGAGGTAAGGGGCATTAATATACTTAGTGGCAATGGATCTTAAAAAATCAAATTCTCTCTTCTGTCCCAGGCTTTTTGAATCACCATTGAAAGCGAATTGCTCCTCCATCTTAAATAGCTCAGCGCCTGTAATAGGAATTATACTTCCTATCAAAATAGGTAGTGGTGTTTTGTTATATAGCAAGCTAGACGAGAGATCAAGAGAAATTTTAAATTCAGCTCTGCTAATATATTCAAAGTGTTCACGTGAAATAGAATGGTGTTGCCGTGCATCAATCCAACCTTCATACTGGTCGAAATTAATTCTTATCCTAAGCCATTTTCTGTCTTTAGTCTGTTCGAGCACCTCGTAATCATCTCCAAACAATAGCTGCGTTACCTGTTCGGATTGATCTGCTGTTTCTTTTCTCACAGGAATGACACTTAAACGGCTTACGCCGTAATCAATTATCTGCATAGCTGAAGAATTTTATGAGGACCACTGAAAGTGACTATAATTTTATTCGGTTCAGTTCACGTTTGGCTTCACGCTCTTTTATGCTTTGACGTTTATCATGCGTCTTCTTTCCCCTTGCAAGCGCAATCTCCATCTTCGCAAATCCTCGATCATTTACAAATAGTCTAACAGGTACCAGTGTTAGTCCTTTTTCTTCTATTTTGCTCTGAAGCTTTTTCAGCTCAACCCTCTTTAATAGAAGTTTTCTTTCCCGGGTTGCCTCATGATTATAATGTGTGCCCTGAGCATAAGGAGTAATATTTACATTTTTAATAAAAAGTTCTCCAGCTGCACTGAAGTAACAATAGCCATCCTGCAGATTTACCTTTCCTTCTCTGATGGACTTTATTTCGGTGCCAGTTAAAACAATTCCTGAGACATATTTATCGAGTAGTTCGTACTCGAAAGAAGCCTGCCTGTTACGTATGTTAATATCGTTGGAGAAACGTTGCTTACTCATTTACTGAAAGAAATCTAAATATTTTAATTATTCAAAATTGAAAGTCCGACTTTAAGCAGCCTTATAAAGGCATTCTTGCAAGA
Source organism: Chryseosolibacter indicum (assembly GCF_018598585.1). Classification (GTDB taxonomy): domain Bacteria; phylum Bacteroidota; class Bacteroidia; order Cytophagales; family Cyclobacteriaceae; genus Chryseosolibacter; species Chryseosolibacter indicus. The sequence goes on along the minus strand of NZ_JAHESD010000016.1, from coordinate 27,132 downwards.
GGTACGGTATCAAGAGGACAAAACTCTCCCTTTAAATATTTGAAATGCGCCACCATTGCAATCATTGCAGCATTATCTGTGCAATATTGAAACTCAGGGATATACACATTCCATCCTTTTTTATTTCCAAGGATTTGTAAGCCATCCCGTAAACCGGAGTTTGCAGAAACACCACCTGCTATTGCAACCTCCTTTATCTTAAAACGCTCACTTGCCTGTATTACTCTTGTTAAAAGCATATTGACAAGATGTTTTTGAAGGCTTGCACAAATATCATGAAGATTATCAGCAATAAAATCCGGGTTTTTCTTCACTTCATTTCGCAGAAAGTACAGAAAGTTTGTCTTTATACCGCTAAACGAAAAATCGAGGTTGGGCATCACAGTTTCTGAAAATCTGAATTTATCAGGGTTCCCTAATTTCGCGTATTTATCAATCAATGGACCTCCGGGATAAGGAAGGTTCATAATTTTAGCAGCCTTATCAAAGGCCTCGCCTACTGCATCATCCTGCGTTTGCCCCACTATCTCCATATCAAGATAATCTCGTACCAATACTATCTGCGTATGCCCGCCGCTTACTGTAAGACAAAGAAACGGGAAAGATGGTTTCCGTTTTTCTTTTCCGTTCTCAGAAATAAAATGAGCCAGCACATGTGCTTGCATATGATTTACCTCTATTAGCGGCAAGTCAAGAGCAAGGGCCATACCCTTGGCAAAAGCTACACCGACAAGTAATGACCCGATTAAACCTGGACCGCGCGTGAACGCAATTGCATCTAATTGGGTTTTAGAAACTCCAGCCAACTGAATTGCTTCTTCAATAACAGAAACAATGTTTTGCTGATGGGCGCGAGATGCCAATTCTGGTACCACTCCACCGTATTTTTGATGAACCGCCTGTGAGGCAATAATATTATTGAGTACCTTGCCGTTGCTGATAACGGAAGCAGAAGTTTCATCGCAGGAAGATTCAATAGCAAGGATGATGGGCTGCATGTCGACAAAATGAACGCGCAAGTTATTAAAAATAGACTTCGAAAAGCATTAATCTATACCTTCTCAGGAATTGTCTTCCTGATAATAACCCTTTTTCTAGTACTTCAGATCCCTTCAATCCAGGAAAAGCTTGTTCAACGGTATCTGGGAGACTTTTCTAACGTTACTGGTTTTACGTCTACTATTGAGGGATTTCAACTGCTTTGGTTTGACCGCCTTGAACTCGAAAATGTTAAAATCTTTGATCCGGAGCAGAATAAAATGATTTCTGCCAAGAAGATCCTGATTAATTTTAAACTATCGCATCTCTTCGAGGAGAATGATGTTAACATTGATGGAGTTTCAGTAGAAGAAGCCGAGGTATACATTACCAACATACAGGAGTCGGATACAAGCAGAAATCTTAATATCAATGTTTTCGTCGACCGGATCAATGAAAAGTATAGCGGCGCGGGAGACGGTGGCGGCAAAAATCCGCGGATAAATATTGGCGAGGCGATTCTCTCAAATAGCCAGTTCTCTTACATTGACCAGGATAAGCCGGAAATTAAAAACGGGTTCAACTATAACCAGTTTAGTGTTGATATCAACGAGGCTCAGTTACAGAACTTCCTTATCCTCGGAGACACCACTCAATTTAATGTTAATACGCTTCTTGCAAAGGATAAGAAGACCAATTTTAGCATTAGTCATCTCTCTACCTTTTTCAGGTTATGCCAAAAGTCAATGGAGTTTTCAGGACTTAACCTGCAGGCCGGACAAAGTACCATTTCTGACACTATCATCTTTACATTTGATAACCAGCGAGCGCTAAATGATTTTATTCCGGAAGTTGACATTCATGGGAGTTTGATAAATACGATTATTCAACCTTCTGATTTGGCTCTGTTTGCACCTGAGGCTGCTAGACTTACTGCACCTATTTCTTTGACAGGAATTTTTAACGGCCGCATAAATGATTTCAAGTTTACCAATATGGAAATTGGAACCGGGCGCACCTCCATACGAGGGTCGCTTGACATGGAAGGTCTTCCTGACATTACTGAAACGTTTATCATACTTAGGCTAAAGGATTCAAAATTGGATTTCAATGATCTATCCTTCCTTTTTAACGATGAAGTAATGGAGCAGCTTGTCCCCGTGGGAAGAGTGACACTTCAAGGTGAATTTCTTGGTTATCCGACCGACTTTGTTGCCAAAGGAGAGTTTAATGGAAATCTGGGGCGTTTGACTTCCGACATAAACTTTAAAGTTAATGAACAGGACTTTGATAAATCTTCATATAGTGGCAAGATCTCTTTATATGATTTTAACCTGGGGAAATACCTTAAAGACACGGCCAACTTCCAGTATGTGAATTTAACAGGCAATGTGGCAGGCTCTGGCTTAACACTGTCTACGGCAGACTTTAAGCTAAACGGAAGAGTAAGTTCAATTGGGTTAAGGAAATACAATTACAAAAATATAACTACCAACGCCAGGTTTGCGTCTCAGCTCTTTAACGGCTACTTTAAAATCAATGATCCTAACCTTCAATTTACGGCACGCGGCTCACTGGATTTAAGGAAGGATCACAATACCATAAAAATGCAGGCGCAGTTGGATACTGCTTACCTTGATCGCTTAAAGCTTATCGATAAACCGATTTTCTTGCATTCTAAAATTGATATAGATGTAAAAGGCCTCAACATTGATAGCATTGTAGGCAGAGCCGATCTTCAGGACTTCAAGATATCTTACAACAACAAATGGCTAGAACTCGAAAAGATACACGTTAACTCCCAAACAAACGAAAATAGAAGAAGTCTGGAGTTCGAGACTAATCTTGTTGGCGCACAGGTGAATGGCGACTTTCTGATGTCAGATATCACCAGAGACATCAGCACATTGGTGGACGAGATTTTAATGAATATTGAGAATGACAAAGAAGTTTTGTCTTCCTACTACAGAAGTAAAACGTATCGGCCTAAAACATATCAGACTAACTTTAGAGTAAATGTTCATGATGCGGATCCTATTATCAAACTTTTTGATACTGATCTCCAGATTTCAAAACACACAACTGTAGACGGAAAATTTACAAGCGGTTATACATCTATACTTCAGGCATTTGCTAAACCTGACTCTCTAACCGTGAACAACACACTATTCTTAGGTACCGATATAGAACTTACTGCTTCTAAAATTGCTGACAGCACCAACGTACTGGCCATGGCCTTTGTTAATTCTGAAAAGCAAATATTCACATCGAAATTCAGGACTAAGAACCTTGTAGCTGAAGCAATATGGAATAAAAATCATATTGAATTTGGATTGGATGGCGATCAAGATGGAGAAGCAAATTATCTAAGGCTTAAAGGAGCAGTAGATTTTGATAAAGACACTACCTATCTTAAAATTCTACCGTCAAAATTGAAAGTGCTTGATAAGGTCTGGGAATTTGACCCGCAGAATATTATTGCCATTCAGCGGAAAGATTACCGGGTAAAACAATTGACATTACGAAATGAAAATCAATTTATTTCTGTCAATGGAAGCGTATCACCTGACACTAAAAAAAAGCTGTCCCTTCAAGTAGAAGATTTTGATCTTTCATCTCTTAATCCGGTTATTGGCAGGGAGCTTACCGGAACGCTAAACGCGTTTTTTGATGTTTCGAATATTTACCACGATCCTTTTATTCAAAATAATCTTACCATTGATAGCCTTACCGTAGACAAGTTTCTTGTCGGAGACATCAGTGGCAAGAATGAGTGGGACACCTTACAGAGAAATTTTATTCTTAACTTTTTTATTGACAGAAATAACACACGCATTATAGATGTTGATGGTTTGTATACTCCGGCAGATAAAGAAAGTCCGCTTGATGTAACTGCAAAACTTAAAGATGCTAACCTAAAGATACTAGAACCCTTCCTTGAGGAAATCTTCAGCAATATAGGGGGAACAGCAACTGGTGATTTCAAAATTACCGGCGTACTTGCTGCTCCTGCTATTCAAGGTGAAGGAAGAATTAACAACGGGCAGATTACACTCAACTACTTAAAAACCAATTATCAGTTTACAGGTATTGTAGGCCTTACTCCCAAATCAATTTACTTCAAGAACATTCAACTAACCGATCTCTTTAACAACAAAGGAAGGTTAAGCGGCACTATAACGCACAACAATTTTTACAGCATGCATATTAATATTGATGCTTCTTTTGAAAATTTCCAGGTGCTTAATACTACTGCAAAAGATAATACCTTGTTTTATGGTCAAGGCTATGCGACAGGCGATCTTAATCTTTTTGGCCCTATTGCTCATCTTAAAATAACAGCCAACGCCCGTACAGATAGAAACACAAGAATATTTATACCTATTGGGGGAGAAAGTGAAGTTGAAAAGAAAGAGTTTATCAAGTTTGTAAGCCTTACTGACTCTACTTTCCAAAACGCACTAGAAACAGAAATCAATAATAAAATCGATCTTACTGGTATTACCATGGACTTTAACCTGGACGTAACACCAGATGCTTATTGCGAAATTATTCTTGACTTAAAAGCCGGAGATATTATCCGGGGCAGAGGCAACGGCGAGTTACAACTTCAATTTGATACTAAGGGTGAGTTCTCAATGTTCGGGCCGTTTGAATTTACAGAGGGAGGGTATAACTTCACGCTATACGACATAGTTAACAAGGAATTTGAAATTAAGCGAGGAAGCAGAATTAACTGGTATGGTGATCCATATGAAGGCATATTAAACATCTCTGCTACTTATAATCAATTAGCGTCCTTTGCCCCTATTCTTATTGAACAGGAACTAAGCACGGAACCACAATTGAGACGAAAATATCCGGTAATGGTACTCCTTCAGCTAGAAGGAGCAATGCTCTCTCCCAATATTAAATTTGATATTGTAGCTGGGAATTTACCTACCAGTATACCTGTAAGCGGAGGTAGGCCCCCGGTAAGGCTTGATTTTGAATTTAACGCTTTCAAGAACAGAATTGATGAACAGGAATTGACTCGTCAGGTTTTTAGTTTAATTGTTCTCAGAAGATTTTCCGCCCCTGAGTCGTTTAATACGAGTGGATCGGATGTAACAAGTAGTGTGAGTGAATTTCTTTCAAATCAGCTGAGTAGCTGGGCCAGTCAAGTGGATGAAAACCTCGAAATAGATATTGACTTAAGTTCCTTTGATCAAGAGGCGTTTAACACTTTTCAATTAAGGCTTTCATATACCTTTATGAACGGGAGGTTGCGCATTACACGCGACGGAACTTTCTATAGTAACCAAAGCGAACAGACTACACCCGCCAACCCTACTTATGTTCCGCAAAATAATGCGGCAACATTAGCAGGCGATTGGACTGTTGATTATCTCCTTACTCCCGATGGTAAGTTAAAAGTTAAAGCGTATAACAGAGCTAATCTTAATCCTATATACACCACGTTGGGTTCACAAAACTCTGTTACCACTGGTGTCAGTTTACTTCATACACAAACCTTTAATAGGTTGCGCGACCTTTGGAAAACCTCAAGGAAAAGGCGAGAAGAAGAGAGTGATGTTGATGATGTTAACCAGGAAGCAATTAAGGAAGAAGATGACGGTACTGAATAAAAATGAAAGCATCTATACTGTCAATTCTACTATTAACACTATTACCTTATATTCCTATATACGGACAAGTACCTGATTCTACTTATTCTACTGCCTCTCCTGCTATTCCAAAAAAACGGCTTAGTACCTTAGCATGGGTTTCAACGTCTACTTACACCGTATCCATGGCGGGCCTTTACCACTTATGGTACAAGGATTCTGAACAACAGTCATTCCGTTTTTTTAACGACAATCGGGAATGGAAGCAGATCGATAAAATAGGCCATGCATTAAGTTCATTTTACTTAAGCTATGGGGCATCGAAAGCATTGCAATGGACCCAAATGCCGGAAAAAAAATGCGATCTTGTAGGTGCTTCCCTTGGTTTTCTTTTGCTTGTACCTATTGAGATTTTTGATGGTTTCTCAGAAGCATATGGCGCCTCTACTGGCGATTTAATTGCTGATGCAGGTGGTTCTTTATTATACCTCGGACAGAAGAAGTTATGGAATGAACCAAGGATCTTCCCAAAATTCTCTTTTCACACTACAAGGTATGCTTCTATCCGCCCCAATACATTGGGGGATAGCTATTTAAGCCAGGTTCTTAAAGATTACAATGGACAAACATACTGGCTTTCTTTTGACATCGATAAATTCATACAATTTCCCAAGTGGCTAAACCTTGCTGCTGGTTATGGAGCTGAAGGAATGGTATATGCCCGTGATCTTCAAAACAGGCTGCAAGGCTATCGTGCTTACAGACAATACTACTTATCGCTGGATTTTGATTTGAAGTCTATTAAATCAAAATCAAAAGTTGTTAACACGCTCCTCTTTTTCGCCAATATCATTAAACTTCCGGCTCCCGCATTTTCCTTTTCAAACAACGGAACAACATTTCGTGCCCTATACTTTTAGTTATTGTCCAACGTGTAATCTCGAAACGATTTCAGTCTTCCAAAGGGATATTGAGGAAATACGGAAGTCAGACAGATAGATAAGTGGCCAATTTAACTTAGTTTTGTATGCAGTAAGTTGTCTTATCGCCCTTTGAGAACTCAGAGGGAGGAAAGTCCGGGCAACACAGAGCGTCGTACTTCCTAACGGGAAGGTCCTGTTTAGTCAGGAACAGAAAGTGCCGCAGAAAACAAACTACCTGCTTTGACTTGTTCGAAGGAGGAAAAGGTGAAAAGGTGAGGTAAGAGCTCACCGCCCTGGTAGTAATATCAGGGGCATGGTAAACCTTACGAGTTGAAAGGTCAAATAGGCTCCGGTTAATGGATTGCTCGTTCAGATACTGCTTGCAGTATACCGGAGCGGGTAGACTGATTGATCCTCGTTGCGAAACCAGGACCAGATAAATGATAAGAGCTCTTCATTAGAAGAGAAACAGAACCCGGCTTATAAACTTACTTTTATTTATTAATCAAACCTTTCATGCTCTGAAAACGTGAAAGGTTTTTCTATTTTACGCTTTATTAATTATCATAAGATGTCAAAGATACTTGTAATTGAAGATGACAATAAAATCCGTGCGATTCTAAAAGAGATTTTGCAGGATAAAAATCACGATGTTGACGAAGCCGCAGATGGTGTAGAGGGATATAAAAAACTGGAACAAGGAATCTATGATTTATGCATTTGTGATATTAAGATGCCAAAAATGGATGGTCTTGAGGTTCTAGACAAAGCAAAAGAAGAGGGGATCTCAACCAATTTTATTATTATATCTGCTCACGGCAATATTGATATAGCTGTAGAAGCGGTTAAAAAAGGAGCGTTTGACTTTTTACAAAAACCTTTTGATCTGGGAAGATTAGAAATAACGCTAAGGAATGCTTTAGATAAAACAACCTTGATCAAGGAAACGAAGAGCCTTCGAAAAAAGGTTTCGAGAAAATTTGAAATGGTTGGAGAATCCGAGCCTATGCTTCAGATGAAAGAAATGATAGGGAAGGTAGGACCTACTGATGCGCGTGTTCTGATAATCGGTCCTAACGGATCAGGAAAGGAGCTCGTTGCGAAGGCAATTCATGAAAAAAGTAAACGCTTTAATGGACCTCTGGTGGAAGTAAATTGTGCTGCCATTCCTTCTGAATTAATTGAAAGTGAACTCTTCGGTCATGAGAAAGGCTCATTTACTTCAGCAATCAAACAACGCCTTGGCAAATTTGAACTGGCAGAAGGTGGAACTTTGTTTCTCGACGAAATTGGAGATATGAGTCTTTCAGCACAAGCAAAAGTACTGAGGGCTCTTCAGGAGAATAAGATTACCCGGGTGGGTGGTGATAAGGAGATACCCGTTAATGTGAGGGTACTTGCTGCTACTAATAAGAACTTAAAGAAGGAGATTGAAGAAAACCGATTCAGGGAAGATTTATATCACCGACTCGGGGTAATCGTTGTAAAAGTGCCGTCTTTAAATGATCGCAAAGAAGACATTCCCCTTCTTGTAGACAAATTTCTGGATGATATCGCAGAGGAACATGGTTCGAAGAAGAAGTCGATAAATGAAAAAGCGCTGAACGCTCTAAAAGATCACAACTGGACGGGTAACATCCGCGAGTTGCGAAACGTAGTAGAACGTCTTGTGATTATGAGTGGCGAGGAAATTACGCCACAAGATGTTGAAAAGTACCTGTGATATTAGATCCTTCTTTCAGAAGCCTCTCTTTTAGGGGCTTCTTTCTTACTATAAGTAGGGCAAGTATACTGGCTACAAGCTGATAAAAAGCCCGCAATGGCGATAAATAATAGAACCTTTTTCATGGAGTTGGCTTTGATTATAACAAAAATATAATTCTTTATTTTACTAAACAAGTTAAGCAGCAATCTCTATGCCCGGTTAAATGGCGGTTTTTGGTCATCCTACCATTAAATTGCACCCTCGTACGTCACTATTATCCATTCTTCCTAAAATTTCAAAAGATCCATCTTCATAAACCTTACCTAAATCTTCTGTTTCAATAAAGGCGATAGAATGCACATTAGCCAAATCTACGACGTTAATGGCGGAAGTCTGATCTAATATTCCTTTATGAAAAGGATCTGTTATTTCACGACCAATAATTCTTATCCATGGATTACAATAGAATCGTTCTGAGCCGTCAGAATATGCCTGAGAGAGCAATTCAGTCATTCCATATTCAGAGTATATTTTATTAGCATTAAGACCATTTCTAAGCGTTTTATGAAGTTCCTGCCGCGTAATCTCTTTCCTTCTACCCTTCATACCTCCTGTTTCAAATATCAAGCAATTACTTAAGTCAGGTTGCTCATGTTCCGCTAGATCGAGTAACGCAAAAGTTACTCCCCAAAGAATAGTTTTTCTGGAGTCAGTCTTCAACGTATTAATATCACGCAGCAGTTTTTCTTTATCATGGAGATAAAATCCGGAATAAGGAGAAGCACTCTTTTTGATAAAATGCTGCAACATCGCTACCAGGGAGGAGTTAGAACGCTCCAGATATGAAGGCAGCAAGGCTAAAAAATGATAATCAGAGAGCTCTCCAAAAGCCTTGATAAAACATTGTTCAGCATGATTAAGGTAAAAGTCAAGATCTTGAATATGGTGGATACTTGTTGTACTACCGGTAGTACCACTGCTTGTAAATATTGCTGCATCATTCCAGGTACCGGTTTTTATAGTATGATTCTTAAAGAAAGAAATAGGCATAAAGGGTATTTCGTTAACAGAAGTTATCTGATTAACTGATACACCTAGGTTATCAATATAAGCTTTGTAAATTGTATTGGACGAAGCCTGAAACCTAAACAGCGTTAGCGCAATATTTTCAAAAGCGAGATCGTTATGATCGTATAATTCTGCCCTAAAACTTTCGAAAGTATCCAAGCGTTACTTAATTTGACGTTAAAATAGCAACATGAAGCTAGTTAAGAGCTTAATCTTATTATCTTTTTTCTCCATTCTGTTTGGATCATGTTTTGACCCACCCGAATATCCTGTAATACCGAGCATTGAATATGAATGTATAGGGTTTTATACGGGTCAAGACACTGATTCATTAATAATCTATCTTAATTTTAAGGATGGTGATGGAAATTTAGGATTAGCTGAAACAGCTGAAGGTGTCGAAGCCCCTTTTAATGAAGCATTTTATTTCCAGGAAGGAGCCAACGGGCAGCTGGTAAAAATAGGTACCAGAAAACGATATACGGATCTGCCCGCGTTTCTTGAGCCAACAGGAACCGGAAAGCTCGTAACTTCTAGAACAAGAGAAAAACCAGGTTTTGGAAATCTACCAGCCTCCTCTTGTACTTACTACACACAAAGCCAACTTTATTTAAGCGAGGAACATAAAGGTATAATAGATGAAAGTTACAGAGTTGTCGATACTATGCGTAATCCTAACTTTCCACCTGTGTATGTAATCTCTGATGAGGTCTATTTTGAAAGAAATCCGGATCACTACAATATTGAAGTAGATTTCCTTTATAAAGATCCGGGTAACCCGAATGCCGATACACAGGGTTTTGTTGAATATGATTGGTGGAAAGAGAACTGTACAACATTCGACGGACGTTTTCCTGTTCTATCTGATAAAACCTCAGCGCTTGAAGGCACTTTACGTTATGGCATGTATTCTCAAGGGTTTCAGGTAAAGTTTAGTATAAGAGTACTTAAACTGAGAATTCAAGTTAAAGACCGGGATTTGAACCGAAGTAATGTTATAGAAACACCTGAGTTTACCCTCGAGAGTATTCGAGGACGGGGCTGTTAGAATAGATAAATTACTATTGGCTAATAATAGAAATAGATAGAGGAATGGGATCGAATTCCTCTATTTTTTCTTAATATATTGAAGGAAATTTATCAGGATAAGCTTCTCTCAAAAGGTCATACACCTTTTCAAATACTTCTTCAACGTTTGGTTTAGAGAAATAATCACCATCGGAAGCATAGGCTGGGCGATGTTCCTTTGCGGTTATAGTAACAGGTTTTGAGTCCAAATACTGATAACCATTTTGATTTTCCAAAACCTGCTGCATCATGTATGACGTTGCTCCTCCTGGCACATCTTCATCAGCAAACACAATACGGTTTGTCTTCTTTAAAGAGTCAAGAATAATATGATGAATATCAAAAGGCAAGAGTGTTTGTACATCAATTACCTCCGCCAAGATGCCAGCCTGTTCCAGTACCTCAGCAGCTTCCATTACAACCCTACACATAGAGCCGTAAGTAACTATCGTAACATCGGTTCCCTCCCGCAATATTTCAGGAACACCAAGAGGAACAGTAAATTCACCAATGTTATCAGGAAGTCTTTCTTTTAATCGGTATCCATTCAAGCATTCTATAATAATGGCCGGATCATCAGACTTAAGCATAGTATTATAAAACCCAGCAGCCTGAGTCATATTACGGGGCACCAGGAGATAAATACCCCGAAGACTATGGAGTATCATTCCAATTGGAGAACCAGCATGCCAAACACCTTCTAACCGATGTCCGCGTGTTCTGATAATCAAGGGAGCCTTTTGTCCTCCTTTAGTACGATAATGAAGCGTAGCGAGGTCATCAGATAAAGTTTGCAGTGCATAGATGAAGTAATCCAAATACTGAATTTCTGCAATAGGTCTTAAGCCGCGCAGAGCGAGCCCTATGCCCTGTCCTGCAATTGTACATTCACGGATACTTGTATCAGTGACCCTGTATTCGCCATGTTTCTGCTGCAATCCTGCAAAGCCTTGATTAACGTCTCCGATCTTTCCCACATCCTCACCAAAGGCAAGCACCCGTGGATCTCTTGATAAAGCAGCATCAAAACATTGTTGTAATACTTCTCTCCCATCAACAATAGAAGAGTCATCAGAATATACCGGGTCGATACGTTCTACCTTTAATGCGGACTCATCACTTTCGCTATATAGATGTGAGCTGTAACGATTATGATTATCTGATTCGGCATTCTTAACCCACTCAATAAGTTTAGCTTTTGCATCAAGATTTTCTTCACGAAGTATACGCAAGGCCCTTTTTGCAGCCCGCATAGTTTCTAAACGGGTTGGATTAATTGCCTTTATAAGATCTACGAGTACCTCTTCAATGGAGGCACCGTGTTGAGATTCTTTTTCTGCCTGTGTAAGCAGCTTAATCACATAGTTCTGATCCTTCTTAATATCTTCAGTAAATGCCTTCCACGCCCGATCTTTCGCCTGCTTTGCAGCAAGCTTTGCTTCCTTCTCTATGCTATCAACTTCCTCTGGCAAAATCATCACTTCATTAACGATCCATTCTCTCATTTTACGAATAGGATCAAATTCAGCTTCCCATTCAAGGCGTTCTTTTGATTTATACCTTTCATGAGAACCAGAGGTCGAATGCCCTTGAGGCTGTGTCATTTCAACAACATGCAAAAGTACAGGCACATGTTCCTCGCGACATATTTTTTCTGCACGTTGATACGCATCTATCAGCTCAGGATAATCCCATCCCTTCGCGATAATTATTTCAATGCCCTTTTCTGTAGCAGTACGTTGCATGCCAGCCAAGGCTTTTGATATACTTGACTTGGTAGTGTGATATTCCTGCGGCACTGAAATGCCATAGCCATCATCCCAAACTGACATGAGCATAGGTACCTGAAGAACTCCTGCCGCATTTAAAGCTTCGAAGAACATGCCTTCTGAAGTAGATGCATTACCAATGGTACCGAAGGCAACCTCACTACCCTTTACAGAGAGATCGCTATAACTATGAAGAGAAGGATTTTCACGAAATAATTTTGAAGCATAAGCTAATCCAAGAAGCCGAGGCATTTGTCCTGCAGTAGGCGAGATATCGGCACTACTATTCTTCAACTCAGAAAGTCTTTTAAACTTTCCATTCTCATCAAGCATGCGCGTTGCATAGTGGCCTGTCATAAGACGACCTGCTGAAGCAGGATCTGCTTCAACATTGGTATGTGCATATAGTTGTGCGAAGTATTGCTGAACAGTAAGTTCGCCAATAGCAAACATAAAAGTTTGATCTCTGTAATAACCTGATCTAAAATCTCCCGGACGAAACACTTTGGCCATGGCTATCTGAGCTAGTTCCTTACCGTCACCAAAAATGCCAAACTTGGCTTTTCCCATAAATACTTCTTTCCTACCTAAAAGACTTGCTTCACGACTTTCGACAGCTAGTCGGTAATCGTTAAGTATTTCTTTAACTTTCGCTTGAGAAAACTTCGTTTTGGCTTCTTTTATCACTATGAGCTATTTAAGATTTAAAACGTTTACACCACTTCAAAAATAGACATTACGTGTCTGCTTTCAAAAACCAATTTACCATCCAAATATTAATATACCATACCGCTGGCTTCCGGAATTTTTTTGAACTGTAAAACACAAACACACTTTATTATTTTGAATATAATAAGTTCTTAAAAGCCGCTAACAAACGTAGATGCAAAATCCTATATTTGCGGCCACTAAAACGCTTGTTATTATGATCATTGGTGTTCCTAAAGAAATAAAGAATAATGAAAACCGCGTAGCACTTACACCTGCAGGTACGCAAGAGCTCGTGAAAAACGGACATACAGTTTTTGTTCAATCAATGGCAGGTGCAGGCAGTGGTTTTTCCGATGAACAGTATACGCTTGCCGGAGCACAAATCATTAATAATGCAGCAGAAGTTTTTGCGAAAGCAGAAATGATCATTAAGGTAAAAGAGCCAATTGAGCAAGAATATAAACTAATCAGAAAAGATCAACTTATCTTCACTTATTTCCATTTTGCTTCTTATGAACCTTTAACGAACGCTATGGTTGAAAGCGGTGCTACTTGCCTTGCTTATGAAACCGTAGAAAGAAGTGACAGAAGTTTGCCATTGCTTATTCCTATGTCTGAGGTAGCAGGAAGAATGTCAATACAGGAAGGAGCAAAATATCTTGAGAAGCCTTTAAAAGGAAGAGGTATTCTCCTTGGAGGTGTTCCTGGAGTTAAGCCCGCAAAAGTACTTGTTCTTGGTGGTGGAGTAGTTGGAACCAACGCTGCAAAAATTGCCGCCGGTATGGGAGCAGATGTAACCATAATGGATATTAACCTTGACAGGTTGCGGTATTTGGATGATGTGATGCCAAAGAACGTGCACACCATGATCTCCAATGATTATAATGTGCGTGAGCTTGTTAAAGATCATGATTTGATTATTGGCGGTGTTCTAATTCCTGGAGCGAAAGCACCTAAGTTAATTACGCGCGACATGCTTAAAACAATGAGACCAGGAACGGTGCTGGTTGATGTTGCTGTTGACCAGGGAGGATGTATTGAAACATGCAAACCTACTACACATGAAGATCCTACATTTATTATTGATGATGTAGTTCATTATTGCGTTGCTAACATGCCAGGAGCCGTTCCTTACACTTCTACGTTAGCCCTTACTAACGCAACCCTACCTTATGCTGTACGACTAGCTAATAAGGGATGGAAAAAAGCATGTAGTGAAAGTGCTGAACTAAGAAATGGTTTGAATGTTGTTAATGGAGATATTGTTTATAAAGCAGTAGCAGATGCTTTTAATCTTCCATATACAGACGTTAAAAAGTATTTATAATCTTACTTAAATTACTAACTACCATAAGAAGGTATGGTAGTTAGTAACTCGGTTTTACCTTGTTGCCAGTCTACAAGGGAACAGAAGTGGACCAATCCATTGCTGACTGTTATGTACTTTGCTTTTAAGGAAGCATTATAGACAGATGCCTGATGTGAACTAGCTGCCGTGATTTTGATTTCCGGTGATTTACATTCTACAACCATCCATGGTTGCCCTTCACGATCAAAGACAACGATATCTGAGCGCTTCTTAAGCTGATTATAACTGAGGCCACCTTCTACCTTTATCAAAGATTTTGGGTAGTGGAGGTGTTGAATAAGATAATGAACAAAGTGTTGCCTAACCCACTCCTCCGGGGTAAGAACAATGTATTTTTTTCTGATCACATCAAAAATCCATACTTTGCCATCAGCTTTTTTAACATTATACTCGTATTGAGGAAGATTGAGCTTATACATTACGGTTACAAATTACCGAAACTATGAAAACGAAACAGGAAATTGTTGAAAATTGGCTCCCACGATACACAGGCCAACCTTTAAAGAACTTTGGACAATATATTTTATTAACAAACTTCGATAACTACGTAAAGGCATTTGCTGAATGGCATAACGTTCCTGTTAATGGATTAGACAGAGCTATGCGAAGTGCTACGGCAGAAGGCATTACCATCATTAATTTTGGTATGGGCAGCCCCAATGCAGCTACAATTATGGATTGCCTCAGTGCTATTGCCCCTAAGGCTGCACTGTTTCTTGGCAAATGCGGGGGTCTAAAGAAAAATCATTTAGGCGATCTTATTCTTCCTATTGCTGCTATTCGTGGCGAGGGAACTTCTAACGATTACTTTCCTCCGGAAGTACCAGCACTTCCAGCCTTTGCACTTCAGAAAGCCATTTCTACAACTATTCGTGATTATAACCAGGACTATTGGACAGGCACTGTCTACACAACGAATCGTCGGGTTTGGGAATGGGATGAAGACTTCAAAGAATATCTGAAAAAGATTCGCGCGCAAGCTATTGACATGGAAACTGCTACGATATTCTCGACAGCGTTTCACAACAAAATTCCTACAGGTGCATTATTACTTGTTTCTGATCAGCCAATGGTGCCAGAAGGTGTTAAAACCGAAGCCAGTGACCTTACTGTAACACAGACGTATGTTGAGCGGCATCTTAGAATTGGCATTGATTCTCTAAAACAACTTATCAATCAGGGACTAACTGTAAAGCATCTCAGGTATTAATTATTCCCTGAGTGCTTTCGTTATCTTATACTGTTAGCTTCTCTGATTTGTCTGGCTTTTACTGTTGATAGTATAATCCCACCTACGATAAAGTAAACTCCAAGTGCTAAGGCACTGTATCGCATACTGTGGGTAATCTGATCTATAAAACCATAAGAAAATGTTCCGAACACGATAGATAGGTTAAACGTTACATCGTAAAAGCTGAAATACGAAGCATGATCAATTGTATTCGACGGAATAAGCTTAGCATAAGTGGCTCGTGATAATGCCTGAATGCCTCCCATTACCATTCCCACAACAAATGCTAGGGCATAGAAGTGATATTCATTAGTAACAAAATACGCTGCCACACAAATGATAATCCAGATAGAAATCATTATATAAAGCGCAAACATATTTCCTTTTGATTTTGATACACTTGCGAAAAGCCATGCACCTATCGATCCTACAAGCTGAATCAGCAATACTGTCTGTATGAGCTTACTGCTTTCAAGGAAGAGTACGTCAGTACCAAAAAGGGCAGCCAAATACATGACAGTTTGTACGCCCATGTTATAGAAGAAGAAAGCAATGAGATATCGCTTTAAGTCCTGTTGTTCACGCAAACTGATCCAGACCTTTCTTATCTCTTCATACCCTTTTGTAAACACTCTTCCAGCTGGCCTTCGATTATAAGGATTATTGGGTAGCAGGCTAAAGGGGATGAATGAAAAGCCAATCCACCATGTGCCAACAAGCAGAAATGAAAACCGGGTAGCAGCTCCTTCGTCCTCAAAACCAAAGGATCCATGGTTAAGAATAAGGATCAGACATACGACCATAAGGACAATACTGCCGTAATATCCCATTGAAAAACCTCTGGCACTGGTGGTATCATATCTGTCTTCCGTAACAATTTCTGGTAGAAAAGCATCGTAAAACACCAGGCTACCGGAGTAACCTATACTTGCAAGAACGGAACAAAGGATTCCCCATTCTAACATGGAAACATCGTTAAAGAAATAAAGGCCCATACAAGAAAGTGAGCCAAGCCACATAAACATTTTCATATATGCCTTTTTATTTCCGGTGTAGTCGGCCATTCCTGATAATAATGGCAGTATCAATGCTACGATGAGGAAAGAAAAGGATAAGGCATAGGAGTATAGAGAAGAGTTCTTAATAATGATACCAAAGAAACTTACATCATCAGATCCGTTTGTTTTTGCTACTGCCTTATAGTAAACAGGAAAAATAGCCGAAGTAATAACAAGGGAGTAAACTGAATTAGCCCAATCATACATATACCAGGCTCTGATTGTCTTAGGATTATTGATTGCGGTAACCGCAGTGGATCCGTTCATAGGTAAACAAAAACTGAATATAGAAAATTTGTCAATCTAATAAGATCAGTAAGAATACTGGATTTGAGCTTGTAAACAAAAAAGGAGGACTGGTTATTTATTTTGATAAATTCGTTTAAGTAACGGCAGATACGATTCTTTTTGAAATGCCTGGGCTTTCTCCACCGGAGAATGAAGATGAGGAACCCAAATTTTAACTGTGGTACCTACTCTTACTTTAGATTCAATTGTAATGTCTCCTTTTATTTTTTCAATACACTTCTTAACGAGAAACAGCCCCAAACCATTTCCTTGTGCATGTTCCCCTTTGTAAAAGGGTTGAAATATATTTTGGAGGAATGTGGCATCGATACCCTTACCATTATCTGATATTTGTATCAGCACTTTATTAGTAGCGACTAAGCTTGCGGTGATATTTACATGAAGATCTGAACCATAATTTCTGAACTTAACTGCGTTTTCCAATATATTCTCTAACGCTATCTTTAAAAGCCTGTAATCCGTTCTTATTACCAGATCATGTGCGACAGCGTTTTGAATAGAATTCAATTCATCGCTTAAATTTAAATTCTCAATGATATCTTGAAAATGAAAAAACAAAGGAATCTCTGAAATACTGCCCACCTCCCTATTAATGATGTGTATTGATGCAATCTTACCTAACATCTTGTCCATGATACGTGCTACCTCTCCCACCCTTTTAATGATCTCATGTCCATCAGGGTCTTTAATTGTCATAAGGCCAAGGTGATTAAGGCCCATTATTGTTGATAGCGGTCCACGAAAATCGTGAGAAGCACGGTAAAGAAAAGTATCGAGTTCGAGGTTAAGCTCTGTAAGTTCCCTTGTTCTCTCTTCAATTTGTTGCTGCAGGAGCTTTTCTATTCTTCTCTTCTGATTATATCTTCTAACAACAAGGTAGATGAGAACAAATAACAGAAGTACGGTTGAAATAGTACCAAAGAGAAGACCACGCTGAACCGATATTTCTTTTTCTTTTAGCTGATTATCTTTCTTAATCAACTCAAGCTCTGCCAGCTTCTTATCAAAATCATATTTCTGCTGTATTAAAGAAAGATTCTTAGAAGCTTCGAGTTTACCTATTGAGTCTGTTTGGTTGTGATATATTTTAAAGTAGTCATTGGCTCTTTTATAGTCTTTCCTTCTATAATTTATTTCTGACAATTTCCTATAATATCTGGGATAATTGGTGGTAGGAAAAGCGAGAAGCAAATTACCTATGCTATCATAGTAACGTTCAGCTTTTGCGTTATCATTCTCGTATTCAGCAATTGTTCCAAGGATATCGTAAGAATTAATAAGACTTGCCCATTCCTTATGTTTTCGGCTTATCTTTGCATCTATCTGTATATAGTATTTGGCAGAATCATACCGGGATTGTTTAAAGTACACAGTTCCTATATTTCCGTGTGTCAGTGCTTGCCAAAATTCATCTCCAATCGCGACAGCTATTGCATGGGCTTTCTTAAAGTATTTAATTGAAAAATCGTATTCAGAAATATTTCTATAACTAAGTGCAAGTGTGTTATAGCTGTCCATCACGGTAAACTTCTTCTTTTTGGTATCAAATAGTTGCGGATGCATTTCAAAGATGTGATGTGCTGTTCTCAGTAATCCGATAGCCTCTGTATAGTTACCAGCCTGGAATTGAAGCAGTGCCGCATTGTTATGAATGAGAAAAGTAGTGTACGAAGTTTCCAAGTTTTCTGAAAGCCACCGAGCTGTAAGATAATATTGCAGTGAGGTTTCAAGTTCTCCTTGTGATTTATAAATCTCGCCTAATAACAAGTTTATTTCAACCTCCTCTTCGGCAGATTTACAAAGTTTATTAAGATCAAGGGCTTGCTTTGCTTTTTCGATTGAAGAAATAGGAAGCTTATGAATTAATTGCAGGTTACTGTATATCCGTGTAATGGTAACGCGCTCGCACAGTGGCAGGTCATCATCTGATAAGCAGGAATTAAAGAGTCGCTCGCCGACCTGCGGTGTTTTTTTACTTAACCGCTCGAGAAGTTGTTCAACCTCTCTTGACTTAATGGCATTGATAACATCACTGCATTCCTGGCCGTAACAAAGAGTAGTGAAAAAGACCAGGCTAACGAACAACAGCTTACTCATCAACAAGTGGGAATTTTCGCGAAAGTTAGGACATTCTTACCGCTTTTTAACGAAGATATTTATAAATGGTAATTTGTTTCGTTCAATGATCATTTTAACCTCCTTTATACTGTCTATCCTTAATCTAAGGTCGTTGAATTTTGCTGTAAGCTACAGTAGGTGAATTGCTTTTACTTAATGCCCTGATTTGAAGTTCAAACAGTGATTAATGAGAGATCATTAAAATTGAAGCAGGGTAATGATGATTAGCGACATTTAGCGCCTGGGCAACAGTATTATTGCAAGGCGTGCCTAGACTTAGCAGATATGGTTTTGCTATTATAAATACTTCACAAAACTTTTAACTTTAATTAACACTCCTATTTCTAATCCGGCGGTGTCTGGCTGTTGTTCCTATTCGAGTCGCATCGAAAAACAATCGATGTAATCAGGCTATCATGACTACTTTCTTCATCAGAACGTGGTCCTAGTAATCAAATACATTAGTTCCTGATCTGACTAACCCTCTCTCAAATATCTTAATAAAAGGATAACAGACTGTTTCATTTCTTACTATAAAAAAATCTTTGTTTTGCGCGAAATCAACAGACCTAACCACTTAAAATATTAGACATCATGCAAAAATTTTACGAACCGTTTCTTAAAAAGCGTACGAGGCATTTCTTTATTCAATGCGCTGTACTGTTAACCTTGACAGTTCAAGGTGTGACATCTTCCGTTAGTTACGCGGCACATCCAATTGCAAATACCATACAAGGTGTTGTTGTGAATGGGCGCGTGACAGATCAAACAGGGAGTCCTCTTCCTGGTGTTAATGTACTTGAAAAAGGAACGAACAATGGAACTGTAAGTGATAGTGATGGAAATTACACCATATCAACAAGATCGACCCAATCAGTACTGATATTCAGTTTCGTAGGAACTGTGACGCAACAAGTGGTTGTTGGAAATCAATCAAATATTAATATTCAATTACAAGAAGACGCACAATCTTTAAGCGAAGTTGTAGTTGTAGGATACGGCACACAAGAGAGAAAAGATGTTACCGGATCTGTAGGTACCGTAAAAAGTGAAGAGTTCAACCGCGGCATCATCAACTCACCTGAACAACTACTACAAGGCAAAGTAGCTGGTGTAAGTATTACGTCTGCAAGCGGAGAACCAGGCAGTAACCAATCCATTAATGTAAGAGGGCCAGGAGGTATAAGAACAGGGAGCACGCCCCTATTTGTGGTTGATGGTTTAGCATTGGATAACTCAAGCACCGGTGGTGCAACCAATCCACTAAATTTTCTTAATCCTCAGGATATAGAATCGATTGATGTATTGAAGGATGCATCTGCAACTGCGATCTATGGAACACGTGGAGCGAACGGTGTTATCCTTATTACAACTAAAAAAGGAAAGGCGGGAAAGTCATCAATTTCATATTCAGTGGACTATGGGATTTCGACGCTTGCGCGAGAATTACCTGTGTTTGATGCTGATGAATACAGAGCAAAAGTAGTTGAGGTAGGTGGCATATTGGATGATCAAGGCGGATCAACAAACTGGCAAAAAGAAATTACCAGAACAGCGCATACGCAGAACCATAATGTTAATTTAAGTGGGGGCACTGACAAGCTAGTGTATTATGCATCACTTGGGCTCCAAGACCAGGAGGGTATTTTGCATAATAGCAGCCTGAAGAGATATAGCGGACGCATCAACCTTACTCAAAAGGCATTACAGAACGACAAATTGAAAATCGACCTTAATCTAAGCGCTACACAAACTATTAATGACAGACCATCAGCTGAAAATGTTATTGGGACTGCAATCTCTGCCAATCCTACGTATCCTGTTTATGGTGCTGATGGCAAGCCGTTTCTGTTTCCTTCCGGAACTGACAACCCGCTGATTACTTATGCCTTAAACAAAGACATTACTACCACCAATCGCATCATTGGTAATATATCCCCCTCACTTGAAATTATTAAAGGTTTAGTATACAAGCTTAACTTTGGTATCGACAACGCTAACTCTGTTCGCGATGAACAAAGCTTACCGAGCCTGGTACCATTAAAAGATGGAAACCTTAAAAGTACGTTCGGGCAAAATACCAATAGCCTGATAGAAAATTATCTTACTTATGATTTCAAGTTAAATGACGATAATAACTTTAGTGTATTAGCCGGTCATTCATTCCAGAAATTCTTTATTCAAAAGAGAACATTCAGTATTAACAAGTTCCCGATTTCAGATGTTGAGCCCCGTAATAATCCTAGCCTAGGAACAGATCTTACTCTTGTTAACAACAAACCTACCGGAGAAACTACACGTAATGAATTACAATCTTTCTTTGGAAGAATGAACTACTCCTTCCGGGACAAATACCTTTTAACTGCAACGGTACGTGCTGATGGATCAACTAAGTTTGGAGCAAATAATAAATATGGTGTTTTTCCATCGTTCTCGTTAGGATGGAGAATATCTGAAGAAGCATTTATGCAATCAACTCCATTGAGCAACTTAAAATTAAGAGCAGGTTGGGGACAAACGGGAAATCAGGAGATACCGAATAAGATTACACAGGAGTTATTTACAGCTACGTTGTCTTCAGGTACCACAGGAGCAAGTTATCCTCTGGGAGGAGCTTATACTTCATTGCTGGCCTATAGTAGATTTGCAAACCCTAATATTCAATGGGAAGTATCAACACAAACTAACATTGGAATTGATTTTGGATTACTTAATGGTGCACTATCAGGATCAATTGATGCTTTCAATAAAGTCTCAAATAATATCCTGTTGTCAGTACCTTCTGTAGATCCTCAGCCTGAGTTCTATTACTGGACTAACGTTGACGATATGACCATATCCAATAGTGGTCTCGAAATATCCCTTAATTACGAATACAGAGCAACCAATGGTTTGACTTTAGGTATAGGAGGAAATACAACCTTTATAAGAAACAAAGTAGAAGACTCACCCTATTCTGTTATAACCTCAGGTACAGCAACGGGTTCAGGACTTACTTCTGCTACAGTGAATGGTTACATTAATGGAGAACCAATAGGTACGTTTTTTCTTAGAGAGTTCGGCGGTATTAACGAAAATGGTCTTAATATTTTTATTGATCAGGATAAAAACGGATTCATCTCAGACTACGATCGGATTACAGCAGGCACTGCATTACCAACTACTATGTACAACTTCTTTGCGCGCGTTGGCTTTAAAGGATTTGACCTTTCAGCTAACTTTAATGGCGTTGCAGGAAATAAGATCTTTGATAACACTGCGCTTGTCTCTTTTTATAAAGGAAGGCTTTCTAAAGGGTTAAACACTACTGCCGAAGCTGTAGAATACGCTAGTGAGTCCATCAATAACAAGGCTGACCTTTCCACGCGTTACCTTAAAGATGGTGCCTATTTGCGATTAAACAATCTTACTCTAGGTTACAACTTTAACCCTTCATCATTAGGAGTTGGCGAATGGGTAACTGCATTAAGAGTTTATGCTACAGGACAAAACTTGTTTGTTACCACTAAGTATGATGGCTATGACCCCGAGGTTAATACTGACAAAGCTGAAAAGGGAGTAAACTCTTATGGCATTGATTACTTGAGTTATCCTAAAGCAAGATCATTTGTGTTTGGTTTAAATGTTACTTTTTAATTACTGCTCGTATGAAATTTAATAAGATATATTTATTACTCGTTGTCTTCTTTATCCTCACGATAGGATGTAGTGACCTGGAAGAAGAAGTATTAGATGAGACCTCCCCAAAAAGTCTAACAAATAAGCAAGCTGCAGATGGATATATGGCGGCGGTGTATGGGAGACTTCCTGACATTTACTGGCACACTAATTATTTTGCACTGCAAGAAATTTCAACTGACGAAGCTATTCTTCCTTATCGGGGCGGTACGGACTGGGGCGATAACGGAATTTATATTGCCTTGCACCAGCATAATTTTTCAACATATGACCCTAACCTGAAAAGCACTTGGAGTCATATTCTGCAAAGTATATCGAGATCTTTTACTGCCCTTGAAGCTTTTCCCCTACTCGATGACCCTAACGTAAAAACGTATGTAGCTGAAACGAGAGCAATGAGAGCATTCTATTCTATGCTTACGCTTGATCTGTTTGGCCTTGTTTATGTAGAGAATCCAACTGGTCCGCGTGCCACAATTATACGAGGCGACGAGGCTGTAACTTACATAGAAAGCGAACTATTAGCAGTTGAAAATGAAGTAAATAATGCTGTTGGACCAGGAAGAATTACGCAAGGTGCTATTTGGGGTTTGTTGGCCCGTCTCCATTTAAATGCTGCAGTCTACCGTAATCCTTACGCAGATAATTTCAATTTCACATCCGAAGATATGGATAAGGTAATTATGTACTGCAACAAAATTATCAATTCGGGAAGTTATCAATTGTCAACGGATTATTTCTCCATCTTTAATGATGATAATCATACCAACAAGGAGTTGATTTTTGCTGTTGACCAGCGGTCTGATTTAAATGGGCATAATCGTTTAGCCTACTTCTCTCTCTCCGGTGACCAATTCCCTCTCACTAATTTTCCTAATGCAAATGGCACGGATGGTCCTGCTATAACTCCGGATTATTATAACACCTGGGAACAAGCCTATGCTCCTGCAGATCCGGCCACTATGGATCCCAGATTCTTTCAGCAAAATATGGATCCTAATTTGACATGCGCAACTGCGGCTCAGTACAAGATGAACCGTGGCATTTTACGAGGTCAGCAATATGGACTAATCCGAGAAAAGGGAGCGTTTGTTACCTGTCCGGATGGATCATTTAAAATAGGTAAACTGTTCAATGTTACCAGAAATAAACCCAATCTCCCTGTTGACTTTACTAAACAAGTGGATTACACCCCTACCGGAAGTGAACATAATACCGGGTATCGAGTGTTGAAATATGAATTTGGTAAAAAATCAGATAACGGAAGAAATAAAGGTGATGCTGACATTAGTATTATTCGACTTGCAGATATCTATTTGATGCGCGCAGAAGCGATGCTTCGGAAGAATAACGATGTGGCTGCCGCTCTTACCGATGTTAATTTTGTAAGGGCTTCACGTACAGCTACAACGCCACCTCCAGCGTTAAGCGAGATGAATTTAGATTTTCTATATCGGGAGCGCGGATTTGAATTCTACTGGGAGATGCATAGAAGGACAGATATGATCCGTTTTGGAAAATACGAAGGCACGTGGACGGAGAAATCTAACAATGACAAAACGAAAAGAATTTTCCCTATTCCACAGGAAGTAATTGACGCAGCTACACAATTCCCAGGCTATTTAGTTCAAAATCAAGGTTATTAATATTTTAAAATAGTTTAAGCTATAGTAAACCAAATCGTTTACTATAGCTTTTTAGTTTTCTGTTTAATCAATAAAAAAACATGTCTAAGACACTTTTAAAAATTACAGTAGCTATAACTCTAAGTCTTATTAGTATTATTCTAACTGCACAAACGACCGAAAGAAAAGGAACAGCTCTTAAAACAAATCCACAGGCAGTTAACTTCATTGTGATGGGAGACTGGGGACGGAATGGTGAAGATCATCAAAAGCAAGTAGCGGCACAGATGGGGAAGACAGCATCGGAGGCTAGTGTCGACTTTATTATTGCCACTGGTGACAACTTCTATCCCCTAGGAGTAGCAAGCGAATATGATCCACTATGGAAGTATTCGTTTGAAGACATTTATACCGCCTTCTCTCTTCAATGGGATTGGTATCCAGTGCTAGGGAACCATGACTATGGTGCTAACCCTGAAGCGCAAGTCAACTACTCGAAAATAAGCCGAAGATGGAGGATGCCTTCACGTTATTACAGCAAGCAGATAAGTATAAACGGAGACACAACGCAGCAAATACTCTTTGCATTTATTGATACAGTACCTTTGATTAAGGGATACTATAATGGGAACGGGCATCATGTGCATGACCAAGACAGTACCGCACAAAAGCTGTGGCTTGAAAAAGTACTTTCTACAACTTCACCAAACATAAAATGGAAAATTGTAGTGGGGCATCATCCCATGTTTACAGGAGGAGGAAGAACGGAATCGCACGATACAAGATCCATAAGAAGCGTATTGCAACCACTACTCGAAAAGTATAACGTCGATGCGTATGTGGCCGGGCACGAACATAGTTTGCAACACATGATCGCTGAAAACAAAGTTCATCATTTTATTTCCGGTGCAGCCTCAGAAAGAACTCCAGTAAAGATGCTACCCATTAGCAAGTTTGCTCTTTCTGATTATGGCTTTATGCTCTTTTCTGTTACACCTCAGAAACTACTGGTGCAAGTTGTTGATCATAAGGGGAACATACGCTATGTAACGGAACTACCAACGAATAAATGATTTTGACGTTCGATTCTTAATTCAATACTTATTTTTTACCTCCGTATCTAAAAACAGGTAATTTTTGTATTGAGTCTTTTGCTTTTTCTGCTGCCCTTTCAATAACTGTTTTTCTTTTAAGAGGTTTATAAACCGCTATCGCAAAAGAGATACAAAGTAACAACACCATTAAGCCTGCGAAGCTTATCATGCTATACGAAATCTTACTAAGGGGTTTATGCGAAAACATATCCCAAAGTTACTTTAATGAAAGTAACACGAAGGCGATTCTTTAGTATGGCTTGTCAATTGCCAGGAAAAGAACCGACAATTTTCTCATTTTGGGCTTATTCCTTTTTAGAAAATGAGTAAAAATTACTATTGCCGTTCATGTAAGAAACGCGGTTAAGCGCAAGCAGAATACGTAATTATATAAGATCAAGCTTTGGAATGGGAAAGTATTACAAAGCGGCTCGATTTTTTTAGTAGTACGATAAACGGTATATGGAGGAGGTTCAGTTTCTAACGGTAGGCTATATTGGTCCTGTATTCGTGTTTGGACACTATGTTGGGCACACATGTGATATTAAGCTATATCTTTTTCATCTTCATTATAATTAGAACTGATTAAATATCGATCAAACATTTAGCGTGCCGGACAATTACCAAAACATCGAAATAACTCTATTTCATAGTAAGTGAGATTCTTGCATAAGTCGAAACGTTTATAGCGTTTTAAAAATCATTCCTTGATTTGCTTACAAGCTTCAGGGGTTTGCATACATGCGCGTGACTTGGCTTACCGATCTTTGGATCATGGAAATAAAACAAATAGCATTGGGCAGCCAGGGATTGGTTGTGCCGATGATCGGGTTGGGCTGTATGGGTATGACAGGCTTTGAAGAAGCACATATGTACGGCCCTGCGGATGAGCAGGAAGCTATCGCGACGATTCACCGCTCACTCGAGTTGGGCGGTAATTTTCTGGACACTGCGGATTTGTATGGGCCGCTGAAAAATGAGCAGCTCATTGCGAAAGCAATCAGCGGTAAACGTGATCAGTATATTTTGGCCACCAAGTTTGGCTGGGAGATCGACGACAACAATAAAGTGACCTGGGCCATTAATGGTAAAAAGGACTATGTAAAGAAATCTTTAGAGCGTTCGTTAAAGAACCTCAATACCGACTACATCGATCTGTATTACCTGCATCGACTTGATAAAAATACCCCGATCGAGGAAACGGTTAATGCCATGGCCGAGCTGGTTAAAGAAGGGAAAGTGGGCTATATCGGTCTGTCGGAAGTATCGTCTGAAACAGTTAAGCGGGCGCATGCCGTACATCCGATCACCGCAGTACAAAGCGAGTATTCTTTATTTGAACGAACGGTGGAAGAACGCGGGGTGTTAACAACGTTAAATGAACTGGGTATCGGGTTTGTAGCTTACTCACCATTGGGTCGTGGGTTTTTATCGGGACAGATCAGAAGCATCAATGACTTGCCGGAGAACGATTTCCGCAGAGCGATCCCGCGTTTCCAAGGCGAAATGTTCAATAAGAATATCGAATTGGTTAAGGCGATTGAAGCTATGGCTGAAGCAAAGAACGTTACTCCTTCGCAGCTGGCTTTGGCCTGGATCATGAGCAAGGGGATTTTACCGATCCCGGGAACGAAACGCAGAAAATACCTCGAGCAAAACCTTGCGGCAACTACCATTAAGCTGACGGAAGCGGATCTTTCGCAACTGGAAAGCATCGTGCCTTTGGGTACGGACACGGGCGCACCTTATGACGAGTTTAGTATGGGCTTAATTGATTAATTTTGTTTATGAATGCCATTAACTCCATATCAGAATTTCACC
>NZ_JAHESD010000167.1 GCF_018598585.1 Chryseosolibacter indicum | reverse complement strand
ATAACATATACCGTTTTCAATTATATCAGCATAGCAACACCAAACCTCAAAGCCTTCCTTTTAATGATATAAACGCTTTCGCAGAAGATACAAAGGGAAATATCTGGATAGGTACCAACGGAGGTGGCCTGATTTATTTCGATAGAAAGAATGAGAAGTTCACGCAATACAAGAACAATCCTTTCAATTCCAATTCACTAAGCAATAATGTGATTGTTAGCTTACTAATGGATCGTAGCGGTGTGCTTTGGATAGGACGTATTATGGAGGGCTGGATTCTTTCGATGGCAAAAACTTTAAACATTATAAACAT
>NZ_JAHESD010000166.1 GCF_018598585.1 Chryseosolibacter indicum | reverse complement strand
CAATATGTTAGCTGTAGGCTCGGTTTCGATTGGTTAACAAAAGAATCCTTAAAAAGAAACAATTTATCCCCCTGCCTTAACTTCTAAGCATGCACTCCTAAACAATTTGATACCCTCAAAAGGCGTGAGAGGGTCTACATTTATGCAACCGATTTCTAAGCAGCAAACAATCGAAATAGGTGATTTTATAGGATGCTTAAAAAAAATAGATCAATAGTAGAATTCCGGATTGTTTGGGTTTATACGGAAGTGCCTTCAGGGTTGAGTACAAGCTCAACCCAAAAGGGGCCTCCTGTCAACCAATCAATTGCTTCTATTCAGTGATTAACCA
>NZ_JAHESD010000165.1 GCF_018598585.1 Chryseosolibacter indicum | reverse complement strand
CCCTAATGGAAGACCAGGAAGGTAACATGTGGAATGGTACCGGCTTTGGACTTGATGTACTTGAAAAAACATCGGGAAGATTTATCCATTATTTAAATGACGCTAGTAATCCATCATCAATCAGTAACAACAGCATCATGAGTCTGCTTGAAGATAGCAGAGGATTAATTTGGATAGGTACACAGGGTGGGCTGAACCTATTTGACAAGAAGGCAAAAACGTTTAAGGTTTTTAATGAACAGAACGGCTTGCCGCATAACTCAATCTTAACACTTATTGAAGACAACCAGGGCAATATTTGGATGGGAACGCCAAAACGTTTGTCTAAAAAGGTGGTAAGTAAATCAGATAAACGAAAATAT
>NZ_JAHESD010000164.1 GCF_018598585.1 Chryseosolibacter indicum | reverse complement strand
ATGAATACCTTAAACAAGTAAAAGATTGATGTCTTGATCGCAGGACATTCTTTCAGAACCAATTTTATTTTAAATAAAAAAAGCCCGCATACAGGGCTTTTTTATTTTTTTATTCTTGAAATGTCAATTCCTTTTTTAACTGACCAGGCTTAAGCCTCCTTTCGCGCTTCAGATCTTCAAGCTTGATTAATTTCTTAATATAAAAATACCAATAACTACAGGAGTCAAACCCGCCAGTAGCAAGCCTCCTATTGCCAGGTAACTTATCAGGTAGTTATTCATCTTTTACCCGAAATCTATAATAACAGTCTCTTAAACAAATCTGACGCAGACGACGAACTTGGATGTGTATATATCAGTGGTCGCCGT
>NZ_JAHESD010000163.1 GCF_018598585.1 Chryseosolibacter indicum | reverse complement strand
AATCTTTAAACTCATAAGCTACGGGTTCCTGGCTTAAAGCAGGAGCCTGACTAACTTCTGCTGTAGGTAGAGGCAAAAGGAAGTTACCTGGGTTTGCAGTAGCATACCTTTCAGTAAACCATGAAGTTTTTGCGAATGTCCAGCCATTAGGATCTGGCCAACGGTTAGGATGTACCACGAAGAGACCACGATCCTGACTATTTATAATGTCGTATGCCTTTTGCGAGTCATAATAATGAAGTCTTACCAGGTCATACCAAGCCATACTTTCCATTGCAAACTCTTTGATACGTTCTTTGAAGATATCATCCCATGTAAGCGGATCTTCAAATTTGGAAAGACCGGCACGCATATGAACAGCATTGAAGTAC
>NZ_JAHESD010000162.1 GCF_018598585.1 Chryseosolibacter indicum | reverse complement strand
GATATTACTAGGGCTCAAACTTCAATCTCCTCTAAAGATATTAGCCGTACTGTAAATACTACTATAGAGCAAGCCATCCAGGGAAGGGCAGCAGGCGTTTATGTTACACAAAATACGGGTGCACCTGGTGGAGGTATCTCTGTAAATATCCGTGGTGTAAATTCAATTAACGGAAGTAATGAACCGCTTTATGTTGTTGATGGGGTTGAGCTTCAAGGTGCTACTACTGCAGCAGGAACAAACCCATTATCCTCTTTAAACCCCGCAGATATAGAAAGTATGGAAATACTTCAAGGGCCATCTGCTACTGCTATTTATGGGTCCAGAGCAACTAATGGTGTAGTATTAATTACTACAAAACGCGGTAAGGCAGGTGACATGAAAATTTCTTATGGTTATACATACAGCCTTCAAACTGAG
>NZ_JAHESD010000161.1 GCF_018598585.1 Chryseosolibacter indicum | reverse complement strand
CCGTCCCGATAGCTATCGGGATCGGGCCAACGCGCTTGGTTTCTCATCATAGGTTTGGTAAGAAAAAAACAGCACTAAGAAAGCGCAGATACTTAATCAGTGGCGTCATTCCCCGCCTGCAATAGATACTATGAAAAGCTAAAAGTTATTGCGAGGGAATCACCGGCCTATCAATTGTAACTATGAAATGCAGTTGTTTTAACTTTACTAAAATATTAATGAAGTTAAAAGACATCTGATCCTTAGGCTAGCAGTTTTAAATAAACACAACAAACTCATTCGGCAGGTCTTTCTTTCCTTACTTTTTTCCTTGATGAAAAAAGTAACAAAAAAATCAAGACATAAAAATGCTTCAACCGCACAGGGCCGGGGCACTGCCCGTCCCGATAGCTATCGGGATGTCGGGCCAACGCGCTTGGTTCTCATTATAGATTAGGTAATGGAAAGAATAAA
>NZ_JAHESD010000160.1 GCF_018598585.1 Chryseosolibacter indicum | reverse complement strand
ACTCCAATATTCTCCACGAAGGGTCTGCAATCGCAGGCCCTTTTCGTTTGATGTCATATTTTGTATACATATTATACGGTGAGAAGTGTGATAAGTACTATGTAGGCCACACAGATTCAATAGAGCGTAGATTAGAAGAACATAATACAGGTAGAGGGAGTACCTTTACGAGTAATTGTCATCCCTGAACATTAGTATACCAAGAAAGTTTTCTACCCGTCTAGAAGCGACAATGCGAGAAAGAGAAATAAAGAATAAGAAAAGCAGGAAATATATCGAATGGTTGGTAGCTCAGGCCGGAGCGTCCCGATAGCCATCGGGAAGGTCATCGGTTCGACTCCGATATTCTCCACGAAGGGTCTGCAATCGCAGGCCCTTTTTGTTTGATGTCATATTTTGTATACATATTATACAGTGAGAAGTGTGATAAGTACTACGTAGGCCACACAGATTCTATA
>NZ_JAHESD010000015.1:1702-97246 GCF_018598585.1 Chryseosolibacter indicum | reverse complement strand
GTAAGGAGCGGATAGTCTTTCATCATGCCATTACCTTTCTCGATTTGCCTTGTTTTCAGCGAGCTACAGGCGCAAAAGGAAGAATCGAGCTCTGCCTCACCTTTAATTTTAACGGTAGTGATGCTTAAATGCGACTTCAGAACTTCATGGATTTTCTTTACGTTGTCTACCGCGTCCTTTTCGATGCTTTGCGTGGTAAATGGCACTAACAGTTTATTCAAAAATTTGCGATCAGGTTCCGATACCTGAACTTTTACTCTTGTAAGAGAATCATTTTCACTTTCAAAACTCCAATTGTATATATACGCACGCTCTCCTACCACCACTGACTGTTTCACGCTCTTTAAAGAGTCTACCTCAACAATTTTTGTATCTGGTGTAGATTTATTGTATAGTCTGATTGTTTGGATGATATCGCCTGGTAAGGTATGGGCTTTAAACTTGACTTCAAATTCGAATGGCCTAATGAACAAATAATACATTAAAGCAATCAGTACTAACGCCACTAGGATCCCTGAAATTTTCCTCATGCTATTTTAAAAGGTTATAAATCTGGGCACTGCCGTTATTGATAGTCACAAGCAGATAAGTATTATTTTTAACAGTAATAATGTTTAAATGACGAACAGAATGATTAATTAAATTTAGTCCTATGGAGTTGCCATCAACAATGTCCTTATCACTTTTAACCAGTGCTCCAGGAAATGAAGCAAATCGGCCATGAAAAGGCTGAACGCCAAAGTAATTGCCTCCTAACAAAACTTCATTTCGCCCGTCAGCATCAAAATCATATTTTAATTGAGCCATTAAAGGCGCAGTCTGCAAATCCATAGGAAATGGAATAAAAGTATACTTGCCATTATCATTCTTTAAATATCCTGACGCAAGTTGATGAACTTCATACACCTGCGACTTATGTAATTGTTTAGAAGTAAAGATCTCTTCGACCTTTTTACCTGCAAACGCCTGGTAACTATTGTATTTTTTCCGAAGGGCAGGAATTTGACTAGCTATTACATCGAAGCCATCTAACGGATAATAATTTCCATGCTTCTCTATAGCAATGATGGTTTCTGACTTTCCGTTTTCATCAAAATCATGATAGTACATTTTCATCGGATGCGACTCGGATGCTTTAAATTTAGAATTTAGACCCCAATTACCCAGTATATAGTCCGTATCTCCATCGCTATCGATATCAAAGGAAGCAATAGATTGCCAAAGGCCATTTAATGGTGTATCAAGAACATTATCCTTTTCAAATGAATTACCACTATTTTTAAGGAAGAGTGGTTTCATCCATTCGCCTACAACAATAAGATCGATCTTTCCATCTTTATTGTAATCTTCCCAAAGTGCATCAGTGACCATCCCCAGGCCTTCAAAAAGTTCCTTTTGAAATGCGGTAAATACGCCTTTGTCATTCACTAACAAATACGATTGGGGTACTTTACCAAAGTCATCAGAAACAGATTCATTGCCCACAAAGATGTCAAGGTCTCCATCATTGTTGAAATCATATTGTTTAACACAGGATGCGTTTTCGTAATAATCAGCTACTTCATTTAAAGCAAAACCTCCATCTAATGACTTGTAATAACTATCGAGAAGTGGACGGGCTTTATTAAAAAAATCGGCGCCCCCTGTTCCAATAAACAAATCTGTTTTTCCATCTTTATTAAAATCAGCAATAGCTGCATCTATATCCTCCTTCACAGAATCTTTTAAGATATCTGGAATATGGGTTTTAATAAAACCATTACCTGATTGAATGTAGAATTGTCCTGGTATGTGCTTGGAGCCGCCAAAATAAATATCAAGCTGGCCATCATTATTAATATCACCAATAGCAGTTGCAGGACCTCTGTCACTTTGCTGATATGGTAGAAGCTTTAACCTATCGAAATCAGTATAACTATCTTCAACATGTTTGAAGGTAAGTCCTATCTGAGCCGGATCTACTTCAGCAAAAATTGGTTTTACACTTTTCGTACTTCCTAACTTAATAATCTCTTTTTTGTTATCAGGAGAAATGACAAGAGTTTGATTCACTTTTACCTTTACCAACTTTTGACCTTGACCATTGGGCCAAATGATTTTAATGGAATCAACTACAAGGCTATTTCCATATCCAAAATGAATGATGGGCTCGGAAGAAGCCTGAAAGCCTCTTATGGTGTACATCTCTTTTAATTGCATAACGCCGCCCTGGTAAGAGTAAACACGCGTGCCAATCCCTAACGTATTCTCTTTGCCGTACTTCAATTTTAACTTAAGGTAATTTGCAGATTCGTTTGTCTGGTTAATGTAAACTCCAGGAGTGTCATCAACGTTATTAATAACAAGGTCGAGATCACCATCGTTATCTAAATCCGCATAAGCCGTTGCAGTAGAGCACGTCTTTTCATCAGGCAACCACTTTGCCGACTTATCTTCAAACTGGTAACTGCCATTACCTTTGAAAATATAGTTCTGAACCATGCCAGACGGCATCAACGACAAAGCCTTTTCATCTGCGAGTTTTGTAGTACCAATAACGTTAACTACCTGTTCACTTGAAACGTATTTAATATAGTCGAGATCATTAGGCCTGCGTGGAATGCCATTTGAAATAAACAAATCCTGATTACCATCCTGATCAAAATCTGAAAAGAGAGCGCTCCAACTCCAATCAGTAGCAGCAACGTTGCTCATTAACGCCGTTTCTGAAAACTGTCCGTTTCCCTGATTAATCTGCAACATGTTACGCGGAAACTGATAATTGTAACCATATCTATCAATGCGCATTCTTAAAAGGTTAATATTCTCTTCATCGACAGAACGCTTGAGAACCGCTTCATCTTCTGGCAGCATATCCAAACTGATAAGATCCGGATATCCATCATGATTGATATCTGCGGCATCATTACCCATTGAAAATTTACTAGTTGCTGTTAATGCATGCTTTCCTTGTTCTGAAAAAGTACCATCACCATTGTTTACGTAATAGTAATCATCTTCATGAAAGTCATTACCGACATAAATGTCAGGATAGCCGTCAAGATTAAAGTCTGATATGGCGATACCTAATCCATATCCGTTGATACCACCATAAATCTTTGCTTCTTCACTTACGTCCACAAATTTACCTTCCTCGTTACGAAGCAGCTTACCTCCTGT
Organism: Chryseosolibacter indicum; assembly: GCF_018598585.1. Classification (GTDB taxonomy): domain Bacteria; phylum Bacteroidota; class Bacteroidia; order Cytophagales; family Cyclobacteriaceae; genus Chryseosolibacter; species Chryseosolibacter indicus. Next base: position 94,087 of record NZ_JAHESD010000015.1, on the reverse strand, counting down.
TTCATACGTCCTAACATTTCTGAGGTTGGCATGACCAAAAGAACCAGGTGTATGAATCGCGTGGTTAAGTAGATATATATCTAAATCACCATCGAGGTCATAATCCAAGAAGGCTGCGGATGAACTGTATGACTCAAAATCAAGTCCATACTCTGCTGACTTCTCTGAAAATGTATAATCTCCGTTATTTATAAATAACTCATTATGACCTTTCAGATTTTTCAGGCCTACTACAGCACAAACATATATATCTAACAAGCCGTCGCCGTTCACATCTCCCATCACACTTCCTGTGTCCCACGTGTTATTACCGGAAACTCCTGCCTTGTCTGTTATGTCTTCAAACTTTAGGTTGCCTTTATTTAAATACAACTTGTTCGGTACCTGGTTTCCGGAAAAATATAAATCAGGCAAATCATCACCATTGATATCGCCTACAGCTACACCACCACCATTGTAGAAATACAGATAATCAATAATATTAAGATCTGTTGAAGGTGTAAGCTTGTTCTTGAAAGTAATACCGGAATCACTAGACTCCAGTTTTTGAAATAACTGCTTTTGATTATCGCAAGAGGTCAAGAAAATCAAAAACAAAAAAACAATGACAATACTTCTATTGATATTCATCTCTGCTATAGTATTCATTGCTTATTGTACTTAAAAACCCTTGGTTTTTCGCTATTGATGGCTGCAAACAAGTATCTGGAACCTTTCTTATCAGTAAAAGTTTTTAAGTGTCTTATTTGTTCTCTTACAAAAAAGCCACTTTCAATATAGTTTTTCCAATCAAAGTCGAGCTTGCCATTTCCGAGGAGCACATGTCCATAACTTGCATCCTGACGTGAGAACTGAGGTTTAAAGTCAAAGTTGTTTCCTCCCATAACTAAATCGGTAAAGCCATCATTGTTAATGTCAGCGCAGGAAATACTGCTTACGCAAGACCACTGAACCCTGTCTGGCAACTTCTTAATTAAAAATTTTCCATTACCTTCATTAACCGCTATTACAGATTCCGAGACATTGACCATTCTTACAACGGAATTATTGACGAGCTTTGCATTAAACAGTTCCTGTACGGTTCTCTTTGCATAATCAGATGCTTTTAAATTCTGCTTCTTAAGCCCAGGCATTTGTGATGTGACTTCTCGTCGCATGTGTACTGGGTAGTCACCTTTGTTGTAATGAGAGGTCATAATCTGTTCGATCGTTCCATTTTCATCGAAGTCGTTTACCCATAATTTCATAGGGTTCGTTTGAGAAGCGACATAAGGGATATTTAAGCCTGCATTTCCAAGAATTAAGTCTTCATCTCCATCGTTATCAAGGTCAGACGATTCTATTACTTTCCACCATCCGTATAGTGAATCAAGGCTACAACCCCATCTACTTAATCTCCTGCCAGAATTTTTCAAAACAAGTGGTGCACCCCACTCTGATATTGTAATTAAGTCTTTCTTCTTATCGCCATCTATATCAATCCATTTTGCATCGGTAACCATGCCGGCATCCTTCAAGTCATACGCATATCGCTCAGTAGCCTCAACAAAAGTTCCATTACCACTATTGAGTAAGAATACATGTTGAGGATTGATTCCATAAATACCTGGAGTATTTCTTGATCCTATAAATAAATCAACATCGCCGTCGCCGTCAAAATCATGTGGTGCTATTACTGAAATATTTGTTTTAGCAGAAGGTAGTGCTTCACGAGACCTAACGAATCCGGCCTTTCCATCATTAAGGTATAAACGTGTCATATATGTACCCTTCTCCTGCCCAATATTTCCGCCGGTACCAACAGCTAAATCAAGATCTCCATCTCCATCGGCATCGAAAAAGGATGCTGCTGTATCCTCGTATTCAGCATCGTCACTAAAACAATTACTTTGCAATAATTTGAGCTTACCACTTCCCTGGTGAAGGTATACCTGACCTGATTGGCCTTTTCCTCCACCAATAAATATGTCATCATTTCCATCATTATTGATGTCTGCAACCGCTAAAGCCGGGCCTTCTTTAGACAAAAGCTTAGTAACCAATCCTTCCTGATCGAAATCATCAAAGTCATCTTCACTATGTGCCTCAAAAGTATTTTTATTTTCTTCAATGAAAAGAGGTTGAGAAGTGTATTTTTTATTTGAAGGTTTCCATTCGTTACCCTCTTGCTGGGACAAGACAAGCCTCTGATTGGCTTTGACGTCAGTCAAAGTTGTGATTTTATTATCAGGCCAGCGTACGGCAATTGAGTCTATGGTGTCACGCTGGCCTAAGCCGAATGTGATAGTATAATCTATAGAAGACTGAAAACCTCTTGATGGGGTTAACTCCTGGACCATCGTTTCATCTTTGAAGAATAGTTTAACAGAAGTTCCGACAGCAAAGGTGTTAGCACCTGCACCTTTAAACTGAAACTGCAAATAGTTGTTGTTCAGCATTTGCCTACTTTCATTTCTAAAAATGAAAGACTCCATATTTACGTTATTTACTACAAGATCCAGATCGCCATCATTATCCAAGTCTCCGTAAGCACAACCATTCGAAAAGCTCGGAATACCAAGGCCCCATTCCTTCGCCACATTGCTAAAAGTTAAATCCTTGTTGTTCTTAAACGCATAATTCTCAAGGGGAGTAACAGGCATCTTGTTAATAACAGATAAGACCTCATCTTTGTCACCAGTTAATACCATGCTTCGGATAACTTCATTGGCGAGGAAATCAACAAAGTCAATATCTGTTAGATCATGCGCAATTCCGTTTGTAACATAGATATCTTTGTACCCATCGTTATCCATATCGAAGATAAGCCCGGCCCAACTCCAATCCGTTCTTGCTACGCCGCTGTAGTAGGATACTTCAGAGAATGTATTATTCCCGTTGTTTAATTGAAGCGTATTCTGAATATATTGCTGATAAAAGTCTCTGCTCTGCTTTAATTTAAAGACATCATAGTTTTCGAACTCCATGGTACCCTTAGCACGTTGATCTGTTTCAGGCATCATTTCAGTAACAAAAATGTCATTCAGTCCATCATTGTTGATATCTGCAATATCAACACCCATTGCTGACAAGCTGAGATGAGACGTCCAATTCTTTATCTCTTCTGAAAAAGTACCATTCTTCTGGTTGATATAAAGGTAGTCTCTCTCGTAAAAATCATTAGATACATAGATATCTGGATATGTATCTTCATTGATATCGCACACTACAATACCAAGACCAAACGCAATTAAGCTTCTATAGATACCTGCTTCTTCACTTACATCTACAAACTTACCATTATCGTTTCGAAGCAGAAGATGACCTATTCCTCTGAATTGTTTAGGAATATTCTCCCAATCACTTGCCTTCTTATTTCGATCGGCTGCATAACCTAAACTGCTTACAGGAACATTACTATTATTTAATAGGTAAGCATCCAGGTCTCCGTCCTTATCATAATCAAAAAAAGCTGCATGCGTAGAAAAACCGCTCTCTGCTAAGTTGTATTCCTTAGCCCTTTCAGTAAACGTTAAATCACCATTATTAATGTAAAGATCATTATCATGATTATCACCCGCCATATTCCCGGCATTACTAACATAAATATCAAGGAAGCTATCGCCATTGATATCAACCAGTAATACACCTGTATCCCAAGGCTTCTTACCTCCAACGCCTGCCTTATCTGTAATATCTTCAAATTTAAAGTTTCCTTTATTTAGAAACAGTCGATTTTTTTTCATGTTGGCGGTAAAGAAAATATCAGGCAAGCCATCGTTGTTTATGTCTCCAATTGCTACGCCACCGCCGTTATAGAAATTCCTATATTTAAAAACGTTAAATTCTTTCGTATCCTCAATCTCATTTATGAAAGATACTCCTGTCTCTTCCGGAGACAGCTTGGTAAAAAGGGTTTTCTTACCATAATTGTTTTCATTGGATTGATCACCATTGTTACAAGAGAGGATGTAAAACGATAATAATAAAACAAATAATAATCTACTCATTTTTATTCTTCCTTCTTTAACGCAGAACAATTGCGTAACTGCTATTCAGTGCTAACTAAACAGACTACATTATTGTATCTGAGATAAGTTGAAATTACTAAAGCAATAGGCACTTTTAACGTAATGTTTTTGAACAATAAGATGGGGTTAAAGTTACGTCTCTTTTTATTTGAAATTACTTTTATAAAACATTTTCTTGTCTGAAATAGAATATGAAATAATAAAAAAGGGGCACGTGGCCCCCTTTCTTTACTAGACTTATTATCCTTAGTATCCCGGATTAGGGGATAGATTAGGATTTGACAACAACGCACTTGCAGGAATTGGGAAGAGGTCAGTATGCCCATCACCTGCTTGTTTAAATCCTCTTGCATTTTTGAAAACCCCAAATCTAATCATATCAGTTCTCCTGATGTATTCAAGATATAATTCTCTACCTCTTTCATCGAGAAGGGTTGCATCATCCAAAGAAGCTAAAGGAGGCGTATTTGCTCTCATCGCTCTTAATTTATTGACTTCAATTAGAGCTGCTCCTACATCCTTTTTCCGGTACATCGCCTCGGCTCTCATTAAATGAGCATCAGCGAATCGAAAAATTACAGTTCCTGAGGTATAAGCTCCATTGGCAGGAGAATATTTCAAAAGTCTCATACCTGTAACCTCATTATTACCAATCAGACCAGGGAACTCTTTAGTGAAAATTAATGGCTCGTTAGTTCTAGTTGTTAACGCAACTGCTTTACCTTCTCTCCAACCATACATTTGTCCTAATTGAAATCCATAACCAAAACCTTCATTATCAGCATTTGTTGATTCTAAAGTTTGTGTGTAACCACGTCTTTCTTCTTGTCCAGCGCCTAGAGAATTGTTATCAGTTGGCCCTTCAAACTTGTCATAAAACTCCGATAATGTGGCGAAGCCATTCCAACCACCTCCAGAATTAACTGAGGCCTTGTCAAAATTAGGAATAAGCTCTTGCTGATTATAATGTAAGCTGTTCCACATCTTTGAACCTACGTCAGTCGATAAGGCCCAGACCACATCTTTACTTTCAAATGTAGGTCCTTTGAATATCTCAAAATAATTACTTTCTAAACCATAACCCTCTGCTTCAATCTCGTTAACGAGATCAATTACGTCCTGCAGATCGTTTTCCCCATAAGAGCCTTTGTAAACCTCACCATTTAACTTAACCCTTGCCAACAACAAACGCGCTGTTGCTTTCACTGCTCTGGTTTTTGTAGGCGATTGGGGCTGACTAGCAGGTAGGGCTGCAATAGCTTCTTCTAGATCTTTAACTACAAAGTCATATGCTTGCTGCCGTGACATTACTTCCGGAATCACATCAGGACCATCCGTAGCATTCCTAAACGGAACTTGTCCAAAGCAGTCCATTATAACCCACATGTTGTAAGCCCTCATAAACTTAGCCTGAGCTATTTGCTCAGCTGAAGCATTACTTAATGGATCAATAATCTCGGTAGCTCTTAAAACAGCTCCGTTCTTATTATTCCAAACCTGATTAATAAAATTATGAGTAGGCGCCCAAGTATGAGTATGCAACGTTCTCCAAACACCATTATCTCCCCAATCGGTACCTCTTGTTGGTACTATCAATTCATCGGTTGTTACTTCACTTAGTGCATACAATTCTTCCTGTGTATTCATCTGGCTAGGATTACCAGCTGAAAGATTGTTATATAGGTTATCAATTGCTGCATTAACGTTCTCAACTCCATTAAACACGTCTGAATTTCCTTCCGTAATTAGCGAGTCAGTCTCGTCAATATCCAAGCTGCAGGAGAACATCATAAGTCCAAGCACTAGCGCCTGTATATTCAACCTACCTTTTATTTTCATATTTTTTATCATTTAAATTCAGTGTTAGAAAGTAACATTTTTGCTAAAACGATGCATTTAATCCAACTGTAAATGTACGAGGCCTTGGATAAGCACCATAATCAATACCTGCGGTTGGTAATCCGTTTAAAAGACTCGCATCAGCAGGGCTTGTACTTACTTCAGGATCTATACCTGTATAGTCTGTAATTACAAATAGATTTTGAACGTTAAAATATACACGAACATTCTTAATTAGCTGTGTTTCGCCTAATGGTACCTTATACCCTAATGTTAAAGTCTGAGCTCTCACAAAATCTCCTTTCTCAAGGAACCGAGTTGAAACAGAAGCTTCGGCAGAACCTGCCTCACCACTCGTTAATACATCTCGTGTTACGTTTCGCGCATTATTAATTGAGCCTGCAGTAAAGAATGCGTTCCTTGTATTATTGTAAATGTATTGGCCAAATTGACCTGCAAAGTACATTGCAAAATCAAAACCTCTGTAAGTCGCATTCAAAGAAAGCCCCATATTCCATGTAGGTAAAGCTGTTTTTCCTACAAATGTTTGAATGTCAGTATTAGGAACTGGTTGCCCATTTTCATCAAATCCCTCAAAAGGCCTTAGAAAGTATGAGAACAAAGGCTGTCCACCAGCTAAACGCTGAGCATAAGCGTTGGTTAATCCTTGACCGTAAATGGTACCAGCATCCAATATACCTGTAAAATCTTTCAATTCGTTTTTGTTATGTGACACGTTACCACTTACACTAAACGAAGCATCTTCTGTGTCAATTGCAGCATAAGTAAGAGACACTTCCCACCCCTTATTTTGAACAGTTGCGTCCAGGTTATCAAAAATCTGGCTTGCTAACGCTGGTTGTGCTGCATTACGTCTTAACAGCAAATCCGTAGTGTTTTTCACATAGTAATCTAAACTACCACTGAGCTTGTCACTTAAAATTCCAAAGTCAATTCCAACACTTGTTTGTGCGGTTGATTCCCACTTTAAGTTAGGATTAACGGAACCTTGCGTAGCAATACCGGGTACCTGAATTTGACGATCATTACCTACTCCTACATCAGAGTATCTTTCCCTTCTTATAAATTCACCGTACCCCAATCCACTTTGATTACCTACCACTCCATAACCTGCTCTTAATTTGAACGTGTTAAAGAAATCCGGCATGAAATCCTCCTGATCTAATTTCCATGCAACGGCACCGGAAGGGAACACACCATATCTGTTATTAGAACCAAATTTTGATGATCCATCAACCCGAAGAGTGGCTGTTATAAGGTATTTATCAGAAATTGTAAAATTACCACGCCCAAAATACGATTGCAAATAATCCGTTTGATCATAGAAGTTTGCACCGATAGCATCAACTGTTACCCCTGCAGGGCGAGCAAAATAACTCTGACCTAAATTTCCTTCGGAGAAATTAATACCACTTACAAATCCACCATTTGGTTGCGCACCATCCCTTAAACTATTTGCAACGCCCCAGTTATTGTAGTCGCTATAAATTGAAGATGCAGCAGCATCTGCAGCCTCATAAGAATCTCTTAGGTCATTCTCCATTGCATCGAAGGTGGAAAAGTCTCTAAAACCTCTTGCAGTAGCCCAGAAATATTTATTACGGAAGCTTTGTAAAGAATAACCACCAACAAGGTCAATAGCAACCTTGCCTATTGTTTTATTATAGTTTAATGTTAATTCAACCAGATGACTTAAACTCATGTTTTCGTTTAATTGTCCTTGCCCGTAACCTAATACTCCATCGCCTGTATTTCTCGCCTTTCCAGTGATAAGCGTAACCCGGTCCCCATCTGACCAATCAATGCCATAGGTAGCTTTTGCTGTGAGGTCATTGGTCACTTTATAATCTGCAGAAAGGTTGGCAATGATTCTATTTGTAGCCCCTTCGCTATTAATGTAGGTTAACATGTTTGCTGGACTCCTATTACCTCCAGGATTGAAATCAGGATCAGTAGGCCAGGTCGGATTAGCCATATAAGCCGAACCTAAAAGATCACCTGTAGAACCTGCGTTACCACTGATTGGAGGATCTTCTCTTCTTACATGTGAGTACGTTGTTGATAGATCAAAATTTAATTTATTATCCAGAAAAGACTTTGAAGCGTTAACTTTCCCAGTAAATCTCTTCATCCACGAATGTTCCAAAATCCCTTGCTGATCTTCATAGCCTATTGACGCTCTTACAGCGGCGGTTTGAAAACCTCTTGCATAAGAAAGATTTTGTTTATGAGATATAGAAGTTCTTGTTACGTAATCCTGCCAATCCGTTTCAGCACCATAATACTGATCTGATGGAGTGCCACCAAAAAGTGAAATGCCACCTAAAAATTCGTAGGGGTTTAACAAATCAAATTTCTTTGCAGGAGATGAGATGCTTACGCTTGAAGCTAAATCAAAAGTACCTTTATTTCCTTTACCACTTTTTGTGGTGATAATAACAACTCCATTCGCGCCTCTTGATCCATAAATCGCAGTAGCTGAAGCATCCTTTAAAATATTGATACTCTCAATATCGCTGGGGTTAAGGAAGTTTAGTGGATTAGTATCGGGAGAACTTCCGAAGCCCACATCTGCTGTAGCTGGCTGTGTTCCACCACTCAATGGTACACCGTCTACTACAAACAATGGATTGTTATTTGAACGGATAGAGCTTGTTCCTCTGATTCTTAATTGAACACCAGCTCCCGGGGCACCACTTGTAGTGGTCATCTGAACACCAGCTGTTTTCCCTTGTATTAATTGTTCCGGAGATGAAATAACACCTGCGTTAAAGTCCGTGGACTTAACCGCAGCAATTGCACCAGTTGCATCTTTCACGGTAGTTTCCCCATAACCGATTACAACAACTTCATCAAGGGCTCTTACATCAGCAGATAACCTAACATTTACTGTACTCTGCGTTCCTACAGCAATTTCCTGCGAAGCAAATCCTACAAACGAAAAAACCAGTGTTGCGTTTTCATTTACATTAATAGAATAGCCACCATCAATATTCGTTACCGTACCGTTACTGGTACCTTTTTCAACTACGTTTACTCCTGGCAGTGGCGAACCATCTTCTGCAGACGTGATGGTCCCGGTTACAGTTCTACCCTGAGACCACGCCAATGTAGTGGTGGTCATAATGAGTAGAGCCGTAAGATACCTGCTTAAAGACAGATAAAATTTGGTCATACGGTTTGTGTTTTGGTTTGGGTTAAATAACTAATTGTTATAAAAAAGTCGGTCCAAAGCGGGCAAAAAGATCACACTTCTCGTTGCGCTTTCGATTTCGGTGAAAATATATAAATAAGCCAACGATAATACATTGAATATTTTGATAAAATTTATTAGGAATCGAATCCGCAATCGTTTCCCGTTTTACATTTCGTAATTACTTATCCATTACAATGCTTGATTTTTAACAAATATTAAGGATAATGCAGGCAAGAGCCGCCAACTGTAGAAAAACCGCAACCGTTTTCTTGTTAAAAATACTCAATCTTGAACTGTCTGTTCTTCAAGTTGGACGTTATAAATAGGGCCTTAAGCAAAAACATCAAAAACCTACAGAAAAACATACACAAATAGTCAGAAATACTATATATTAGCAACCGATTGCGGTGACTTCTAAAAAAATTGCGGTTGCGTTGCGATCGAATCTCCATACACTGTATCTTGCTTTCTATGAAATATAATCAGGTAACCATTAAGGACATTGCAAGGGAGCTAGGTATCTCCCCTTCTACAGTTTCCAGGGCATTAAAAGATCATCCGGATATAAGTCCTGAGACAAAAAAGGCTGTTAATGAACTTGCGGATAAATTAAACTATCAACCCAACATTGTTGCCTTAAGCTTGCGACAAAGCAAGACTAATACAATCGGTGTTATTATCCCTGAGTTGGTTCACTTCTTCTTCTCTACTGTTATTAGTGGTATTGAAGATGTTGCCTACAGCGCGGGTTATAACGTAATTATTACACAGTCTAACGAATCGCTACAAAGAGAGAAAACAGATATTAAAGCATTATTTAATAGTAGAGTTGATGGAATGCTAATTTCCGTTTCGCGCGAGACAAGCAATTTCGATCACATCGATAACATTCTTGCTAAAGGAGTACCTATGGTATTCTTTGACAGGGTTTACGAAAATTCAAACTCAAGCAGAATTATTGTTGACGACTTAAGTGGTGCTAAAGAGGCTACTTTACATCTTATAGAACAGGGATGTAAGCGCATCGCTCACCTTGAAGGTCCTCCGAATCTTGAAATTACAAAACAACGCCTTGAAGGATACAAACAGGCTTTACAGGAACATAACATTCCGATAGATCCTAGTTTAATAGTAGCATGCCCTTTAGGTACTATTGAAGAAGGTAAAAAAGCTACGGAAATATTACTGGCAATGGACGAAAAACCTGACGCCATCTTTGCAACCAATGACCCTGCTGCTATGGGCTCTATGCAAGCCATTAAAGAAGCAGGATTAAAGATACCGCAGGATATTGCAATTGTTGGATTCAGCAACTGGTTCTTCACTGCTTTATTAGATCCACCATTAACTTCTGTTGATCAACCTGGTTTTGAGATGGGACAAGAAGCCGCAAAGCTGCTTATCCGCCAGATTGAAGTGAAGAGCAAAAACCATGACGTTGAGCTGCAGCCTGAAACAAAGGTGTTAAAGACAAGACTAATCGTTCGCGATTCTTCTCTTAAAAAGGGAAAGAAAAAGTAACGCTCACTTAAACTATTATTAAAAGACAGAACGGCTAATTCTGTCTTTTTTTATTTTATAAAAACTTTAACTAAGGTTTATGCAGGAGAATCTCTTTTAATATAATATGTTGCATAATCGATTTGCCCCACTAAGCTTTACTTCACACTAAAATTTATAAAAGATTTTAACAATGGCTGTAATTAACAGAACATTAAGTCAAAGTCTGGGTAGTATCAGACAATGGGAAAAAACTCAAGCAGGTATACAAGGAAAAACTACAGATGAGCAGTTCTCTGTAAGTTTCTACAATGACGCTATCGCGCGTATCAGCATAACACGAAGCAATGAAATTGAAGACTTCTCCTATGCTGTAATCCAACAACCTGGTTCTGTTAACCTGAATATCACCGATAGCGATAACACCATCAGCATTACAACAGAAAAACTGGTGCTTACCATTAAAAAAGATAAGCTACGGTTCAGTTTCTTTAATTTAAAAAATGACGTAATCAACGAAGACGACGAAGCATTCGGAACAAGCTGGAATGGCGAACAGGTAACTACTTACAAAAAGCTTCAGCCGGGCGAACGCTTTATAGGGTTAGGAGAAAAAACAGGCCCTCTTGATCGCAGAGGAAATGGCTATGTAAACTGGAACACAGATGCCTTTGCTTATGGTTCAGGAACAGACCCTATTTACTCTACTCTCCCCTTTTACATTGGGGTGCATCAGAATGTTGTTTATGGTATCTTCTTCGACAACAGCCACAAATCGTTCTTCAACTTTGGAGCCTCTAACAATCGTTTTGCAAGCTTCTCTGCTGATAGCGGTGACATGAATTACTATTTCATTTATGGTGATACCGTAGCAGAAATAATTCAGCATTATACATTTCTTACAGGAAGAATGCCTCTGCCACCCCTATGGAGTATCGGCTATCAGCAGTGCAGGTATAGCTATTATCCTGATAAAGAAGTACTGGGTATAGCACGCCATTTTCGAGATAAAGATATTCCTGCCGATGTTATTGTGTTGGACATTCATTATATGGATGACTACAAGATTTTCAGCTGGCATAAGAAGAGTTTCGCAGAACCAAAGAAACTACTCGATCAGCTTAAGGAAATGGGATTTGAGGTAGTACTCATGTGCGACCCTGGAATAAAAGTAGAAGCTGGCTATCAGACTTATGAAGATGGCGTGAAGAATGACGTCTTTATAAAATATCCTGACGGCTCTTATTATACAGGACAAGTATGGCCAGGGTGGTGTCACTTCCCTGACTTTACAAACCCAAAAACACGCAAGTGGTGGGCCGACCAATTCAATGACTATGTAGCACTTGGTGTACAGGGCTTCTGGAACGACATGAATGAAATAGCCACCTGGGGCAACATGCTTCCGGAAAATGTCGAGTTTGACTTTGAAGGAATGAAAGCCTCTATGCGCAAAGCGAGAAATTTGTTTGGCCTTCTTATGTCCAGAAGTACTTACGAAGGAACAAAGGCCCTGATGAAAAACAGAAGGCCGTTTAACCTGACTCGCTCGGCTTACGCAGGTATACAAAGGTATGCAGCTGTATGGACTGGCGACAACGTGGCCTATGATGAACACATGCTGCTCGGTGTGCGTATGGTTAGCAGTATGGGCCTTACAGGGGTAGCGTTTGCGGGATACGATGTAGGGGGTTTTGTAGGAAATGCAGATTCAAAACTTTTCGCGCGCTGGGTTTCAATCGGCGCCTTCTCTCCTTTTTTCAGAGGCCACTCTATGATTAACAGTCGTGACTCTGAACCATGGTCTTACGGAGAAGAGGTAGAGCAGATTTCGCGCAATTACATCAAATTCAGGTACCAGATCATGCCGTACATCTACTCCCTCTTCTACGAGGCTACGCAAACAGGCATGCCTGTACAAAGAACACTTGCTATTAATTATCCGCATGATCCAAAAGTTTATGATGGCACTTATCACAATCAATATCTATTCGGACCTTACTTTCTTATTGCACCTGCAGAAAGTACGAAAGATTTTACGAAAGTATATCTTCCTGAAGGCGATTGGTATGATCTGTACCATGGAAAGAAATTCCAGGGAAATACAGAGATCATTGTTGAATGTCCTGTTCATAAACTTCCTGTGTTTGTAAAGGCCGGCGCCATTATTCCTATGGAGCCTGCTAAGATTAATACTGCACAACCTTCTGACTTGTTGAGATTGCATATCTATAAAGACGTAGCGAATAACAATAGTTTCGAATACTATCAGGACGATGGCGTATCTTATGATTATGAACAAAACAAATACGCAAAAAGACTTATAGAGTATAAACCTCTTCTTAATAAAATAATCCTTCACAAAACGGAGGGTACTTACAAAAGTCCTTTAAAGAAGGTTATACTTATCATGCATGGCTTTGAGAACACCATTCAAACGCTATACGTTAACAATAAAGAGTATGCTGCTCAACATACCATAAATTCCTTCTTTACAGGATTAGAAAAATATGATCCTGTTAAGGATCCGGAGCCTGCTCCTGAAGGAGATGTTATTTCTATTGAATTAGACTACATGTTAGATGAAATAACTATTCACTGGCTATAAAATAACGGTAGATGAATTAGCAGGAATTGTGCATCTTGTAAAATGACTACTACCTCATCAAAACAAAAACAAAAGCTCACGTTCTGGCAAATCTGGAACATGAGCTTTGGTTTTTTCGGTATCCAATTTGGTTTTGCATTACAAAATGGAAATGCTTCCCGAATACTGCAAACCTTTGGTGCTGATGTTGAGCACCTCTCCTGGTTTTGGCTTGCAGCTCCTCTAACAGGAATGATTGTGCAACCCATTATTGGCTATTATAGTGACAGAACATGGACCTCTCTTGGACGACGACGTCCTTATTTTCTTGCCGGGTCTATCATCGCTGCATTAGCCCTTATATTCATGCCTAATGCCGAAGTACTGGCAGGGTTTCTCGCACCGCTCTATATAGGCGCAGGAATTCTAATGGTAATGGATGCATCATTTAACATTGCCATGGAGCCTTTTCGTGCACTTGTTGCAGATCTGCTTCCTTCCGACCAGCGAACGTTGGGCTTCTCTGTTCAAACCTTTTTAATAGGCCTTGGCGCTGTTATAGGTTCATGGCTTCCTTATGTATTTGCTGAATGGTTTGATGTTGCAAAAACAGCTCCGGAAGGCGAAGTACCAGACAACGTGTTGTGGTCGTTCTATATTGGAGCCGTTGTTTTTCTCTCTGCTATTGTCTGGACTGTCACTACAACAAAAGAGTTTCCGCCAGATGAATACGAAAAGCAAAGTAATAAGTCAGGCAAGAAAGGCATCTCACAAATCATAAGTGATTTTGTAAACATGCCTAAAACCATGAAACAACTGGGATTAGTACAATTCTTTTCATGGTTTGCACTTTTCTCTATGTGGGTATTCACTACCTCAGCCGTTGCCACCCATGTATACGCATTACCGTTAAGTGATACCAAATCTGAAACCTTTCAGGATGCGGGCAACTGGGTAAGCGGACTGTTTGGTATTTACAACGGTGTTTCTGCTGTTTATGCGCTCTTCCTTCCGGCCATCGCTGCAAAGGTAGGGCGAAAATTAACGCACGCCCTCTCGCTCACCATAGGAGGTATTGCATTAATTTCAATATACTTTATTAATGATCCAGATGTTCTTATTGTACCAATGATAGGGGTAGGAATTGCATGGGCAAGCATACTCGCCATGCCATATGCTATTCTTGCAGGTGCTATACCCTCTCATAAGATGGGAATTTATATGGGGGTATTTAATTTCTTTATCACCCTGCCTCAAATTATAAACGGTATTATTGGAGGCCCCATTGTTAAATATGTATTTGGCTCTCAGGCAATTTACAGTCTAATACTGGCAGGCGTTTTCTTTATCATTGGCGCCTTGTGTGTTGCTTTTGTAGATGATACCGATGACGTAGCGGTAATCAAATCTTCTTAAAATAATTATGTAACATTTTATTAATATGTTAAGAAAGTAATTACTCACGTTTATAGCACAATAATTGCTTTTGGGATGCGAGTCGCTAATAACTCGTCAGATTATGCCTGGAAAAACGCCATACTATAATCAATGGAATTTTCATACATCTGGTTTTTCTGAGGGGTTATTGAAATTAATTTAATAATCAAATCGTAAATTTGTCCGCAAACCCCACGTCTTATGAAATTTCGACCTTTACTTTTTGCAGTCTTTATTGTTGTACTATCCTCCTGTAGTTCTGGTAAAAAAGCTTATGAAAAAGGAGATTATTACGGCGCCGTTGTAAAGTCAGTAAATAGGCTAAAGCAGAAACCTGATCACTCTAAATCCAAAGAAACTTTAAAAGGCGCATATCCTTTAGCACTTCAATCGCTTGAACAGGAAGCGCAAAACATGTTAGCTTCTAACGAAATGTTTAAAAGCAGAAACACGATAAACATCTACAATCGTGTTAACGAATTATATGAAGTTGTTAAATCTTCTCCTGCTGCATTAACTGTAATTAAAAGTCCAAAAAACTATTACTCAGAAATAGGTCCGCTTAAGGAAAAGGCAAGTGAAGAGTTATACGGCGCCGGCATTACTGCCATGATGAAGGCAACACGTAGAGACTCACGGGAAGCGTATTTCTATTTTAAGGAATGTGAAGGTTACACACCTCGTTACAAAGAGGCCCTTGAGATGATGACTCAATCGGAAAGGGATGGAACGCTTACTGTTATGTATGAGGAGTCTGCTTACAACAACTGGACTTCCTCTGGCAATTTTATAAGGCAGCTGGATGAAATACAGTTTATTGAATTAGTTAATAAGAACATTGCTGTTACCCAGATGGGCAGAAAGTTTGACCTTAACATGCTTGTATCCATTCAAAATTATTCTGAAAAGAAGCCTGTAATAACAAAAAAAGAATACGAGCTTATTGACAGTGTTAAAGTTGGCGAGAAAGTAGTGAATAAGGTAAAAGTACCTACCTATCAAACAATAAGAGGTAAATACATCGAGAACAAAATAACTGTTGAGTCAGAGGGTACTATATCAATTGTAATTGTTGATCCGAAAACTGGAAACAAAGTATTTTCAGACGACTTCAGAGGTACCGGAATCTGGAAAGACACCTGGGGAACATGTTCAGGAGACCAGCGCGTATTTAGTAAATCGCAAAAAGATGCATGCGCAACGTCTACTCCCAGACCCGACAGCCAGGCACTAAGAAAACAAGCAATGGAAGACCTTGACAAACAGGTGTACTCGCGCTTGTCAGGCTTTTTAAAGAATTATTAACATCTCTAGATAGACCTTACTACTTAAAACGCTGTTGTAGCCCCCTGCAACAGCGTTTTTTTATTAATTCGGTCATCTCTTTCAACCCAGCGTAGGAAACACGGATTTACCCTATTTTGAGGATTTTTACTGCTTCCGCCTACACATGTTAAACTTTAATAAAAACTAGACTCAGCCCTATTTCAGCCGGGGTTGAGCCATATCTGAGCCGTATATGAGCCGTATAAGGCCTCAAATTTCACTAAAAACGCAGCTTATACGGCTCATATACGGCTCAAGTACGGCTGATGTCGGGCTCAAGTACCGGAAAAATACGGCTTCCTTAAATCGGGCTTGGCTTTATTCATGGAAATCTCCATCTGTAGCCCTAGTAAGACGAATACATTTCTGGCGCTACTGTTAAGAGGCGGCTAAAGGCGTACAGTTTGCGTTTAAACGCTTTTGCATTAAAAAGATACATTGTTTCCGCCGTCGGAAAAGAATCGCTCTAAGCGGATTAAAATGGGCCAGATTGATGGCTACCTAAAATTAATGTGACAGACATCAAAAAAATCCGCTGGAAAAGCATTACCCTGGTAAAAAAAGCGGCTTTCCGAAACTATTTACATCTTTGAATCAGTTTAACTAAGAGTATGTATACACACATAAAAATATATGCACTGGCAGCTTTTGTCTTACTGGCCGCCGTCTCATGTGCGCAACCCAAAAAACAGGAAAACAAGTCTATGGAAAACAGTTCAGCAAATTTGCAGACAGCAACTTTTGGTTCGGGATGTTTCTGGTGTACAGAAGCAATTTTTTTAGAAGTTAGTGGTATCACTAAAGTAGAATCAGGATATGCTGGCGGCAAGGTTAAAAATCCCACGTACAAAGAGGTATGCAGCGGCCTGACCGGACACGCAGAAGTTATACAAGTACAGTATGACCCTAAGGTTATTTCTTATGAAGAGCTACTTGAAATCTTCTGGAAGACACATGATCCTACTACCTTAAATCGGCAGGGGGCTGATGAAGGAACACAATATCGGTCGGTAATTTTTTATCATAACGATGAACAGAAAAAGCTGGCTGAGTTTTATAAAAAGAAATTAGACGACAGTAAAATATTTTCAGCGCCAATAGTAACTGAGATTAGTCCTTATACCACTTTCTACAAAGCTGAGGATTACCATCAGAATTATTATGCATTAAATACTACTGCACCTTATTGTAGTTACGTCATAACTCCGAAACTCGACAAGTTTAAAAAGGTGTTCAAAGATAAAATCAGACATTAGTTCTATTTTTTTAAAGATTATGAAACTTATAACCTGAACCTCCGTTAATAGTACTTGAGTAGAGTAATTCTTCTCATAGGTTTAGGTTTAGGTAAACAAAAAAGCTCCGAGACGCGGAGCTTTTTTGCTTTTCAGCCCTCTCCTTCTTTTAGTTTTTTGCCGACCATAACTTATTTATACCAGTAATAGTATTGATACCCTGGCACATATTTTTTGATGGCGTTGTGTATCTTAATTTTTATGACAACAGGGGCGTTTCGAGTGAAGAGAGATCGGAATGAAATTCTTCAAGAGCTTTTTGAGAGCAAAGAAAAAACTAATGTTCTTGGCTTTTACTTAAAAGGCGAACACAAATTAATAACTACAGCAGTAGTAGATATTGGCTTCAGCGAGGTTTCCGAACCCGTCATTCAGTTGAGAGAATGTGATCTTCATGGGTATCCTCTTTTTAAATCTCAAATTCCTTTAAGCGAAATAGACGGGGTAATTCGTTTCAACACGCTTTACAATGATCCTGTCTATGTAAGAATCAGAGAAATGAAAAACAGGATAAACAGCGAGTTGGCTGCCTAACCTCCTGACAAAGGTGTTTATACTTATAATTTCAAACCTTTGATGGTTGCTTTAGGATCTGGGGAAGAGAATACAAAATTACCTGCCACAAGTACACTAGCACCAGCTTCAATCAATAACCTTGCGTTTTCTTTATTCACACCTCCGTCAATCTCTATCAGTGCTTTTGAACCTGTGCTTTGTATGAGCTCCTTCAACCTGGAGACTTTCTTATAGGTATTGTCGATAAATTTTTGCCCCCCAAACCCCGGGTTAACAGACATCAGGCAAACAACATCTATCTCTTCAATAACATTTTCCAGTTGACTTATTGAAGTATGCGGATTAACAGCAACTCCTGCCTTTGCTCCTGTTGCCTTTATCTGCTGGATATTTCTATGCAGATGTGTGCAAGCTTCAATATGCACAGAGATAATTTCCGCCCCAGCTTTTCTAAATGCTTCAACATAACGTTCGGGTTGAACAATCATGAGGTGCACATCAAGCGGTTTCTTTGCGTGCTTTTGAATTGCTTCTACAACTGGTAACCCAAGCGATATATTAGGTACAAAAACACCATCCATCACATCTACATGAATCCAATCAGCTTCACTTTCATTTAGCATTTCAACTTCACGCTGAAGGTTGGCAAAATCTGAGGCAAGGATTGATGGTGCTATAATTGGTTTAAGGCTCATATCTTCAAAAGTTCGACCAAAAGTAAATATTTTAATTCATTGAAAATTACTCTTTCACTACTCTGAAAATATATCTTCTATCAGCATAAAGGATTCTAACATAATATAAACCCGCCGAAAGCGAAGACAGGTCTGCTTTGTAATTTCTGTTGAGCCAGCTAAAGTTGATTTGTTCTTTGGCAATAATCTGGCCCAATGCCGAAATAAGTTCGACCTGGCACGTAGTGATGGAATCAGGATCGATAGGGCTTATAACAATGGTATCATTTGTTGGATTAGGAAAAACCTCGAAAGTACGTTCTTGAACAAACTGATCTTTAAAGTTTACGATAGCCTTGTAATTAGGAATACCATAGCCCAGAAAATTATCTGGGTTCTTTGCTTGTGAAGCCGTCTCCTTAATTAATTGCATGATCTCTTTACTGGTTAGGTCAGGATACGTTTGCCATACTCCGGCAACCAGGGCTGTTATCAACGGCGCAGAAAGTGAAGTTCCGCTAACGCTTGAGAGAGAGCCACGTTCATTGATTACCCGCACACCTACCCCCATGGCGGCAACATCTGGTTTTACACGTCCGTCTGCTGCGGGCCCTATGGAACTTGACGAACTCCTTACCCCCTCGGCATTAACACTGGCTACTGCCAATACACCTTCGGCATCTGCAGGAGCGGTTATAATCCGCCACGATGCGATATTACCTTCGTTACCTGCGCTGCATACTACAAGCATACCCCTGTCTGACGCCCACTGTGCTGCCTTTGTTATTACTGCAGTTTTTCCATCCATTTGTGCTTTCGTATAATTCATAGATGGAATATCAAAATCATAATAACCAAGTGAAGAGTTTATAATATCTACGCCTGAACTATCCGCATGTTCTGCCGCGAAGGCCCAGTTATATTCTTCTATTCTGTACTCAGTAGGATCGTCTTCAGTGACGTACAATTGAAAAGTAGCTTCTGGGGCTCCTCCTGTAAAAGCATCAGGAACATCAGCTGCAATAACAGAAAGAACTTCGGTACCATGAGCATCGTACCTGAATACGTCTGTTGTGTTATAGACAAAGTCAAAACCCGCATTGATCTTTCCTTTTTCAAAGAGATGCGAAAAAGGCGCCGTGTTATTTACACCAGGAAACCCTGCATCAAAGACAGCAATAACCATCCCCTCGCCCTTCTTTCCCATCTGGTGCATTTCAGGAATGCCGATGAGATTCAGTTGCGCAGCAGTTTGTGCCCCGCCATTTGGAGTATTGTTTTTTCTGAGACTAAACTTCTTCCTGCCGCGGGAAATTAACTGCGCTTGTGGTGCAACAAATTCTACGTTGCTAACATAGGGAAGTTGAAATAAGGTACTTGTTAGTGAAGCATCGCATTGAACAAGTACTGCATTAAACCACTTTGACTTGAAGAATACTTCTGCACCTGCCTGTTGAACGCCCGAAATATAATTTGAATTGACGGGAAGATCTTGTTCGGTAATGGTTACGCCTTGTTTGATTCTGCGAGTAATCGCCTTCTGCGAAAGAAACTGGTCAGGATTTGTGGTTGAGAACGGACTTCCATTCTTGTCCTTAAAGAAAACCATGTACCTGTTAATCTGTGCCCATCCTACTTCAGTTATCAATAACAGAATTAAGCCCAGTAAGGCCTTCCTATTTCCTACCATACTCACGAATAGTTTGTTTTAATCTTACTCCGCTTTCAATGATCTGATCGTTTAAGCAGAATTCATCGGTACAATAATGAAGTTGTGTAATTTCTCTATAGACCAAACCTACGCTCTTCGCGTAAGCTTCTTCTCTTAAATCAGTATACACAATGGGGTCGTCTTCAAATTCCTGTTCTACAACTGCCACTTCTTGAAAAACTTCGTCTCCAACTTCATATGTCTTTTCAATTGAATTAATTTCATATTGATCAGGTTCAAGGTTGTTATACTTATTTCCATCCCATTTTCTTCCTTTTTTCAAAGGCACGGCTAACTTAACGAAGGGTACATTTCCTTCGCTCACAATAATATCATTACCGTTAACACGTACTGACCACGTATCTACATATACCCAGGGCTTACCCTCATCTTCACGTTTTTCCCGATAGACAACATATGTAATACCTGCCGCATCGTTGGCAAATGAATCAACCACTTCATGTTTTAGTTGATATAGAAGCGTTTCAGGATCTGCTACCTCGCTATACTTTGTTTCTTCTACATCATAAATCTGGTAGAACCCCTTTGTTAAAGGGTAGTAATCGAATCCCTTCTCTGGTTGGCTGTCAGTTTCGTCAGACCCGCAGGCTGATAAAAAAAAAGGTATAAGCGCTAAATATTTAAAGAAATGCTTCAATGCTATCGCTGTTTTTACTAAATCCGCACCCGAATAGGAACGTGTTTTATACAAAGTTATTTTTTTCTTTTTGGATTACCTATGCCATTAAAAACGATAGTTAAAGTAGGCAGTATCACTAATTTAAGTGATGCGCGTTATTGTGCGGGAATGGGTGTTGATTTACTTGGTTTCCGGGCTCTTGAGGGGCAACAAAACTATATTGCTCCCAAACTTTACCAGGAAATAAGAGGTTGGGTATCCGGCCCCAAATTCATTGCGGAGTTATACGGTATTACTCAGGTAGATATAATTAAAGAAGTGATTGAGAACTATGCGCCTGACATGGTTGAGATGTCTCTAACAGAATTTAAAGTTCTAAAGCATGCGATCACAATACCTGCTATTGTATCCGCCACTGCAGAAGAGCTGCAGGCACTTAAACACGAAGACGCTGTAGAGTACTACATTATTGAGGAAGAAGCCGCACAACGACTTAATACGACAACAGATATTCCTCTTCTTGTGAGAATTCAGAGTAAAGATAACATTGGAATATTGGAAGGAAACACAACGCTGAAAGGTGTAGCGCTAAACGGATCGCCTGAGATAAGACCCGGCTTTAAAAATTATGATGAGTTGGCCGAAGTGCTTGAGGCCCTGGAGGAGTATTAGTAAGTAGCACGTTGTATTTTAAAGGCAACGTGCCACTTCAATAAGTTCTATTAAGCGATTAATTGCTTTTTACGTTCGCATCTTCTGATAGACTCAGCGGCAGTCTCGATGCTTTTGCTGTCAAAAGAATTTTTGATGTGTAGCTTGAAGTAGTGAATAGCATCATCAAGATCTCCCTGCATTTCACGAAGCAACCCATACTCGTTATAGATTGTTGCATAGCTAATACCTGAAACTCTGATAGCGTGCTCAAGTAACTTTTCAAGCTCGTCGAATTTTCTAAGTGACGACAGCAGGTAGCAATAGTTATAGTATGCAGCGGTGTAATCCGGAGAGAACTTTAATGCCAAGCGATAATGTTCTTCTGCCCTTTGAAGATTCTTGAATTTTGTTTCATAAAGCCAGCCCATGTGGTTATGTGCTTTGCCATAGTCCGGTGCTTCTTCAAGGATTTCTTCCAGCATTTTTGCAGCCTCACCTAATTTATTTTCACTGATCAGGCGGTCTGCTGTTAAAAATTTCTCTTCCAGGTCGAAATTAATGGGTTCTTCCATATAGTGGGTTATAATTTAAATCTAAAGCGCAAGTATTTGATGCTCTCACCCTTATTGGCAAACTCCTGCTCATAACGGGTTTTTATATCAAAACACTCAGGGCGAAGTTCAGAATTATAGACATCAAAAGTATAGCGTAAATCATCAATATCTTGCCTGGATTGCATTTCCTCCAAAGTGTATTCAAACAGTGATGTATTGTCGGTTTTTAAGCGAATGTAAGCCCCTGGCTTCGTCAGCTTTTTATACAACTCTATAAAGCGCGGACTGGTCAAACGTCGTTTTACATCACGTTTTCTCGGTCTTGGATCAGGAAAAGTCAGCCAAATTTCATCCACTTCCTTGTCTTCAAGAAAGTTCTCAATCATCAGGATCTGTGTTCTGAGAAAAGCTACGTTCTGCAAATTCTGCTCTACAGCCCATGTACTTCCCTTCCAGATGCGCTCTCCCTTAATATCTACACCGATGTAATTACGATCAGGAAATTGTGCCGCTAAACCAATAGTATACTCACCCCGCCCGCAAGCTAACTCCACTGTAATGGGATTGTCATTTTTAAAATATTCTGATCTCCATTTGCCTTTTATCGTTTGATACAATGATTTGCTAGGCTCTATAACGTTTGATCGCTCTTCGATAATTTTGAATCGTTCCTGCTTTTTTTTCACGGGTGTATGTCTATAAATCCTTTATTTCTGCTACCACAAAAGTGCTTCCTCCTATAAAAACCAGATCATCTGATTTTGCCTTTGATAACGCCTTGGAAATTGCCTCATTTACATCAGGGACTACTTCACCCTGCAATCCAAATGCTTGTGCTGATCTTGACAATGTTTCCGCTTCCATAGCACGCGGTATTTGCGCTTGGCAGAAGTAATAGTGTGCTTCTTTCGGAAGAATATTTAGTATCTCTGATACATCCTTGTCTTTTACAACGCCAAAAACAATATGCTTTTCGCCTACTTGTAATTGATTGATCTGATTAACGACCTCTCTTACACCATCAATATTATGGCCGGTGTCACACACCATAAGAGGCTTATTATTTAAGATTTGCCAACGCCCTTTCAGCCCTGTTTGTGATGTTACATTTTCCAATCCTTGCACTAAAGATTGTTCATTAATTTTAAAATCAAGGTCATTTATTACATCTACAGCTTGCAGAACGCCAGTGATATTTTTCTGCTGATAAAATCCTAACAACGGTATCTTTAGGGTACGGAGTAATTTACCTGAACCCGTTTCATAGACAGCATATATTTTAGATGCTCCATCTTGTTGTTGTTTCACCGTGTAGCGGTCGGATGCAAATACAATTGAAGCGTGCGCATCGTGCGCTACTCTTATAAAGACATCTTGTACCTCTGCTTGTCGTTCACTTACAACAACGGGAACTTCTTTTTTAATGATACCTGCTTTTTCAAAAGCAATCTTTTCAAGCGTATCACCGAGCAGATCTTTATGATCCCATCCTATATTTGTAATAACAGAAACAACAGGCGTGATCACATTGGTAGAATCAAGCCTGCCTCCAAGACCTACTTCTATTACTGCTACATCTATTTTTTCCATAGCAAAATAATCGAATGCCATGGCTACTGTTATTTCAAAAAAGGAAGGCTTTATTTCCGCAATAGCCTCATGAATGCGATTGACAAAATCGACTACATAATCCTGCGAAACTTCAATACCATTAATACGAATCCGTTCTGTAAAATCCTTGAGATGGGGTGATGTATATAATCCTGTTTTGTAACCTGCAGACTGAAGAACAGAAGCCAGCATATGCGAGGTACTACCTTTACCATTGGTACCTGCTATGTGAATAGACTTAAATTTAGTTTGAGGATTACCCAGAAATGCACAAAGTTTTAGGGTATTGGTGAGATCTTTTTTGAAGGCAATTGCTCCTACCCGTTGAAACATGGGCAGGTTCTCATACAAATACTTAACAGCCTCTTGGTAGGTATGGAGCATGACTAAAACTCGCGCAATTTATAATCTACAGGTGGTGTTAACAAATAATGAGACTGGGCTCCTAAAGCGATACGTATTTAGCTATCCAAATCCTTAAATTCCAATGTCTTCTTTAGGCAATTTAAACTCGTCAGCACTCACTTTAATGATTGAGAGCATTTCTTTATAAGCAAGCAATTTTGCTTCGATATGGGTAAGTTCTTCAGGTTCAGCAAAGCTTTTCCGGTCCTCTAGTTCATGGATATTCTGATGGATAGTAATAAGTACATCCTGAATAAATTCAATATACCTTTTCTCCATGTATTGCTATTGAGCGCGAATTACGAATGTAATTCTTCCTTTCGACACAGGCGGAACCTTAGCCCCTGTTTTTTTAGTAAAAGTAAGTTGCTGTATGGCATCAATACAAGCACGCTCTGCAGCTGCACTTACTGACCCTGACTCTTTACGATATCCAATTAATTCGCCATTATCATCTACTTCTATTTCGAAAACAACTCTTCCAAATTCATTATCAGGAACATTTGGCTTCGGGATGTTATCCCAATTCCATCCTTGAAGATCAAGTGTTCCTCCGTTTCCACCTCCTGGTCTTCCCTGGTAGGTTTGTGCACCTGGAGTACCACCTTCTACACCTTTGTCACCCTGCTTGCCAACATCATTGCCCTCGCTTCCTGTAGTGCCTTGCTTACCGGTACCATTACCTGAAGTGGCATTAGATGAGGTGCTTTTACCAGTATATACAGCGTTTTGATCTACCACCTTAGGTTTCTCCTCTGGCTTTTTCTCAACCGGCTTCTCTACAGGTTTCTTTTCAACAGGTTTTTCTACTGGTTTTTCTTCTTTCTTTACTTCTTTAATTTCAACGTCGCTATTAGGATCAGTGACGGTAGCAGGCTGAACAACTTTTGCCGGAGGGGCTTCTTCTATAGGTGCCTGTTGCTGTGGTTCAAGTGTAGGTACCTGCTCAGTAGGTTCTGCAGGCGGATTCTCAACGTCATTGGCTTTTTCGCTGCCAATGGGTCTGTCGGGTTGGATGTTGCCACTTCCCTGATCGTCATAACCCAGGTTTACTTCTATGCCAGGAAACTGACCTTCTCCCGATCCGGCCGTTTTCCATGAACCCGCAAACAAAAGAATGAGTAAAACAACAATGTTTACTGCGAGGGTGCCCAGGGCTGCCTTTATCTTCTTTTCACGTTCCTCCTGCGATGCCATATTAGCCAGGTTTTTTAGTAGCAAGAACAACTTTAGCACCAAGCTTGTTCGCTATTTCCATTACAGACACAACGTCTTCAATAGGAACAGACTTTTCAGCGTTAATAACAATAGTTGGCTCAAGATTTTCATTGGCCAGAGCTGGTTTTAATGTACTCAATAACCTATCAAAAGGAACTTTATTCGTACCGACAAAATATTCATGCTTTGGAGTGATACTCACCACCACCGTTTGGCGGGCCTTTGTATTACTTGTAGCCTTCGGTAACTGTAGCTTAATAACGTTTGGATTAGCAAGCGTAGAAACGATAAGAAAGAAGAGCAGCAGAATGAAAAGAATATCATTCAATGCTGAGTTATGAAACTCTGCCTGGCGTTTATGACGTTTGCTTCGTAAATCCATAACTACCTTTATTTAACAGGTGCATGAAGGGTATCAATAAAATCAGCGCTTGCAGCTTCCATCTGATTCACAACCTTATCAATCTGGGCATTAAGATAACTGTAAGCTATATAAGCCATGATACCAATAATTAGACCAGTTGCTGACGTAACCATCTTCACATAGATACCGTCTGCTATAGAGCCCAGGGTAATATCTGAGGTAATTGAAATATTGAAGAAAGTCTGAATCATACCGGCGATGGTTCCTAAAAACCCGAACATCGGAGCTACACCGGCGATAATGGTTAGTATAACCAGGTTCTTTTCAAGCTTATATAGTTCAAGACGCCCGACATTCTCCATTGACTTTTCAATGTTTTCCATCGGTTTTCCTATACGCTGTACACCTTTCCCTACAATATGACCTATAGGGGTATTATTCTGGCTACAGACCATTCTCGCTCCATTAATGTCGCCTCTCAACACCAAATCCTTTACGGTATTCATAAAAGAGTCAGGTACCTTTCCTGCTTTGTTAATTGTAAGCAGGCGCTCTATAAATACATACACTGCGATAACCCACATAAGGGCAAGGGGAATCATTATGATACCGCCTCTTACTGCAAGGTCTAAAACTGATATTGATTGCCCATCAACAACTGTAGATACTGTTGTTGAATCTGTAATTACCTGAAGTAGGATCATTTAAAGTTTAAAAAATTATAGCTAAAAAAGGATAGATACTAATATCTGATTACCCAAAGATCATTCCCGTATTCTCCGCCTTTCATACCATCAGCAGTAGCCTGTGTTTCTGTATAAGTTTCACCCTCAGCAACAGCAAGACGATAAAATTTAGCTTTTCCAAACGGAGGAATAATCTTGGCATTAACACCTTTTGGGGCCAGCTTGTTCGCATAGTCCATAATTAAATCACCATCAACGGCGCTGGCAACCACAACATAATAACGACCTGTACGATCAGTTAGTGTTTGAACTGTACCAACTTTTGGTTTAAGATTAGCAAGCGAGTCTGCCCTTCTTTGCTCAGCAAGTCTCCGTTCTTCTGCCAGCCTTTCTTCTGCTGCTCTTCTTTCTGCTTCTTCACGTGCTAACTGTTCTTTTCTTGCCTTTTCGGAGGCAAGTTTCTGGGGCTGGTAAATTCCGAAAAACCAATAAGCGGCACCTCCAAGAAGAGCAACTACTACTAACACTCCGAGTATCTTTCCCCAGGATGACGACGGCTCATCCTCAACATAAGCAGAAGAAGTTTTGTATTCCTGCCTGGATTCATTCTGATAAACTGGTTCTTCTACCGTAGGGGTAGTTTCATGAACAGGATCTTCAGAAGAAGTTTCCTCACGGTTTATTGGTTCGTACTCTATTTCAGGTAAACCGAAAGAATCATCAGTGTTCTCTGTGTTATCAGTGTTTTCTGGCGGTGTTTGTTCTTCGTTAAGCTTTTTTCTCCGGGCCATGCTTAGTGTTCGTTTAACTCAATGGTTACGTTAACAGACAAAATTAATGTAATTTTTGTGGCATACAAACTATAACGTTTGTCATCAAGCCTTGCGGTCCCAACATCTTTTGCGGGCATTTTAAAAACTCCATGTTATGCCACCCATTCCCTGGAAGCCTCGAACCGGATAATAGAGGTAGGTTTGATAGTTGTTGGAGGTAATATTATTTAGCTGAGCAAAAAATGAAAAGCTATCCGAAAACAAATATTCGAATCTTACATTCAGATCAAAAGCCGGATCTATTGTTACAACTTTATCTGTTGACGGTTCCAGGGCTTTCATTCCTCCCTGGGCGATTAGGGTTACGTCCAACAGAATCTTTTTAACAATGTTAAAAGATGCATCACCAGTAACCTTATACGTCGGACGGTGCCAAGCTTCCCCTACATTTTTTGTGTTGTAGCCATACACATCTCCTCTTAAAAGAATCTTTGCTCCTTCAGACTGCGAATAGCCGACCGATGCAAAAAAGTTGGTGCGTACTGTAGCTTTTGTATCGTAAACAACGTCAAACCTTGACTGATCAGTTATTGAATTTACAAAAAAGTACCAGTTCTTAAGCGCTGCTATTGATAACCCTCCATTAATACCAATCTTGTTTCCAAGTTTTGTATGAAGCGCCCCCTGCAGGTCGTATAGCTTATTGGTATGGAATATTGGAACATTAGGAGCTATCCATATATTTTCATTGGATAAACTCTGTAGCGATACCTTTTCAATGCCACCAGTCAGAGATGCTGTTAATTTAACAGACGGAGACAAGGGGTAGGCTGCCCTTATATCGGGATATACGTGAACGTTCTTGCTGTCAATAGAATCGTTCTCAACAGCAGCTACCAATCCTACGATCAGGCTCAAATCTTCTATGGGAAGAAACTGGTATTGAGGGTTTACAAAGAAAAGGTTTCTTGGTTTTGCTTCTACTTCCGCATCCTTTCTGTTCAGTAAGTTGTATCCTGCTTTTAAGCCAATTCCTCTTTCATCATCTAATTTGTATCTCGAGTCAAAACTTAAATTGACTTCACTTTCCCTTGCATCATACTTGTTAGCAAGGTATCCAAACGTACCGCCCAACTTGTATGAAAAAGCTGTATTACGTGCATTAGAAATCTCTCCATTAATTCTGAAGTGATTATAATACTGTTTAATATCTTTTGCGTCTATATCCGTTCCTTCAGGATAGCCGTAAAAATGAGTAGTCCTATTTTCAAAGCCTACGTCACCTGATAAGGCGAAAGTCTCATTAAAGGTCTTTCCAAAAACAGAGAGCTTAGACATCCCACTCCCCGAATTCTTACCATCAACAGGACCTTTATCAGAGGCACTAAAGAGCCCATGAGCTCCTATTAACTTATTCTTATCGCGTGTTGAATTAACAAAGCCCTCGAGATAAGGTGATGTGTAGTTACCGAAACCAGCACTCAAGTACCCTCCATACACCTTGGATGGGTCCTCCTGTTTTATCTTTAATGGTTTTATAGCAGGATTGATTGGTGCTGTCTGAAAGTTGAAAGGTTTAAAATCATACTGCACCGGAGCCTTAATAGGTTCAGAAGGACGCGGCGGAATTTTTTCAAAGTTTCGATTGGCCTTTGGCAAGGTTATTTGCCTCTCTTTAACAATCTCTATTTCAACATCCTCAAGCTCTCCTTCATTTCCCCATTGGCCTTGAGCAAAAGCGTTTGTACTCAAACTGAGTAGGCCAACAAGTAAAAGAATCAAAGAAAAAAATGACTTCAGTAAATGCATATAAAAATAATGTCGTCCTGCGTTTAGCGATTTATCTCTAGCGTATCAGCCTCGCCTTGTTGTTTTTTATCTTGCTCTGCTTTTTCAACTTCCCTTAATTTCTTTTGGGCTTCATCCTTTATATCCTTTAAAGGAAAATTATCTATCAGGGATTGAAGCGTAGCTTTAGCCTGGAAGGTATCCCCCATGGCTACAAAGTTATCAGCAAGTAAGAGGTAAGATTTACCTACCCAGTTATCATAAGTCGCAAAGTCATTGTTTAAACTAATCAACGTCTCATAGCTTTGCTTGTACTGCTTTTGAATGTAAAGCACCTGTGCTATCATGTACTTAGCTTCTGCACCATGCTCATCCTGCGCCGCGTTTACAGTATTAAGAAATTCATCTTTAGCTGCCTCATAATCTCCTTTAGCAAAAGCAATTTTACCAAGGTACAAAGAAGCTTTACTTTGAGCACTTGCGTTTACTGCGCCATTATCCAAAATTCTTTTAGCATAAAGAGCAGAAGAATCATAATTTGCCATAAGATAGAAAGACTCCATCAGACCCACCCATGCATTGTACTGCTCCTTTTTATTGGTAGCAAGGCGCTCAAGTACGTGAAACTGGCTAACGGCATTCTCATACTTTCCATTTTTAAATTCCAGTTCTGCAACACGGCCAGCAACCCTGTTACCCATATTAAAAGTCTTATCTCTGCTTAATTCTACATATACAGGTAGCGCTCTTCCGTAATCTTTAATTCTGTAATACGATTCAGCGATATAGTACTTGGCTTCTTGAACTTTTGCACTTTGAGGGTAAGCTGAAACAAATGTATTAAGCTTATCGAGCGCTTTCTGATACTGTTGATCGAAGTACAGGTTCTTGGCAGTTTCATACTCGATATGCTCAAGATTTTGATTGTCAGGATTTGCTCTCTTAAACTGTGCAAGAGAAGCTTCAAATTCTCCTGATCTTCCTGCAATGGTTAATGCCTCCTGTAATGGCAATAAAGATTCCTGGGCAACAGGATGACCAGGGAATTGCGTAATTACTGCCTTATAATCAGAGATAGTACGGTCATATTGTTTTAAATTAAAATATGACGCTGCTCTTCTCATATAAGCATATGGTAAAAATTTTGAGTTACTACTCTCCCTGATTAATGTTGATAGTCCATCAATTGCAGCCTGCGAATTTCCCTGCTCAATATCAAACTGCGCCCGTTGGAAAAGTGCTTCATCCCTGTATTGGGATTTAGGGTAATTCTTGATTAGCGTTGTGAGTTGATTAGAGGATTCGCTGTAGTTTCTTTGAATGCCATGGATTACACCGCTTTGCAGAAGTATATAATCATTGTCAGGCGAACCTATGTTTCTGGCCCTGTTATAATTATCAAGCGCCGAGGGATACTGCTTACTTACATAATAACAATCTGCAAGACGGATTAATCCATCTGCATGATTAGGATTTCCCTTGTTTGTTCTATTAACAAATTCCTTAAAGTTGAACAACGCTTTATCGTAAGCCTCTAAGTTGTAATGTGCATATCCTAAACCATAACGTGCTTTAGTAACAAGCTCGGGCTCAACAGCAGTTGACAGATCTATCACTTTTTGATAATGTCTAATGGCATCATCAAACCTTCTACCTACCGAATAGCTTTCACCTGCCCAATAGCTCGCCTGCGCTACAATGGCAGGATCTTTTGGCGATTTCAATGATTTTTCAAAAAAGGTTACTGCCTGTGCATAATCTTCTTTATTAAAAGCCTCAGTTCCTTTCAAAAAAGTTGCCTTTTGATATGCCTGATCAATAGATGCGCTTCGTGATGATAAGGCTTCTATATATTCTATTGCCTTGTTGAAATTACTTCCATTAACATAAGCTTGCGCCAAAAGTTCTTTGATTTCGGTTGTATGGGTGCTTCCTCTATAAGTTTGTAGAAACTTCTCGAACTCTGCTATTGACTGGTCTTGTCTGCCTACATCATAAGTAAGCTTTGCATATTGAAAGGTAGCTTCTTCAGCAAGCTTATTATCCTTTGGATATTTACGGGCAAAATCAAATGCATTTAAAGCAAGAGGTTTTTCTCCTTGCTTTAGATAGAGGATGCCAAGGTAATACGAAGCATAGTAGCTAACAGAGTCTTTAGTAGCCGCAGCTTTGCTAAGATATTCTATTGCTTTAGGAGCCTGATTTAAAGAATAGTTAGCAAAACCAGCTCGGAATAATAAAGAGGTCTCTGCTTTACCAGGATTGTCAGCCAGATATTTCTCATAGGCCTCGATAGCATTTTTGTACTCGCCTTTAAAGTAGTATGCCTCTGCGATAAGCATTGAGACTTCATTAGCATTCGCAATATCTTTTCTTGATTTTATTGCATTGGCATAAGCAAGCAAGTCGTCATAGCGTTTCTGCCTATAATAAACATTTGCAATAAGGTAAGGTACTACAGATGCATAAGCTGAATTTAACTCAGCCTTTTTCAAATCTGTAAGAGCCTGATCGTAGTTGCCTTTAGAATATTCAATGAAGCCTGCGTAATAATTTGAAGCAGGAGCATATTCGCTGCTCTGTGTTTTTACAAAGTTGAATTGCTCTAGAGCCTCATCAAGTTTCTTAAGATTAAAATAGCTATACCCCCACTTAAAATGGGCCTGATTCTGTTGATCAAGTGTTAAAGAAGGAAAGTCTACCTTCTTAAAATACTGCGAAGCTTTTGTATAGCTTTTTTCGTTATAAAAGAAGTTAGCAAGATCGTAGTAAGCAGTGGCAGCTTTGGGGCTTGAAGGATATGCCACTATAAAATTATCAATTAGCTTTTCTCCATCAATATGGCTCAAGGTGAGCGCACTAAATGCAACATAATACTCGGCCTCACTCCTTCTAGGGTCCGAAAACGATGAGGTTTCCAAAAAATCAGAAAACACTTTTCTGGCTGCTCCATAATTAGCATGAGCGATTAATTCCGTACCTTTTTGATACAAACGCTCTGCCTTACTTTGCGATAATTGATCTTGTGCGTGAAGCTGTAGGGAAAAAGAAACTAAGAAAATCGCAAACAGTATCCTATAATTCACAGTAAATACAGTTATTAAATTTAAACTTGCCTGCATAACTTTTATTGCAGTGCAATATGGAAATAATATCAGCAAAAAATGAGCCGGTACCCCTAAAAAGCATGGTTTAAGCTAAAAAATATCGAGCAACTCCAGTTAAAGCTGCCAGAGAGTTTACCTGCTTTTACTATTAAAACCGTTAATGTAAAATGCGGTATACCAGCTCCCGAAAGATCTGCCCCTCAGAATCTGACGCTGCATTAACACCTTTTAGTTTCAGATCTGCCTCTTTTAAAGAAGATATTGTATTTACAATCTTATCTTGTGGGAATTGACGTAGCGCAAGCATGTAGTCCTTAGCAGCATAAGGACTGATCTTTAAGGCACTTACTAATCCTTTATCGCTTTTATCTGGTGCCTGGGTCGCTGCCAGAAGCTTGCTGAAGAACGAAAACAGATACGCAACAACCGGTATAATTGGATTCTTTTTGGTGTTGCTTTCGAAATAATTAACAATCTTATTCGCCAGAAGCGTATCACGTTGGATAATAGCTTTCTGAAGTTCAAAAATATTATACTCCTTGCTAACACCAACCTGGTTCATTACATGTTCCGGTGTAATACTTCCCGCTCCCCCCAACGCTATAGCCAGCTTATCTATCTCGTTGGCAAGTCTATGCAAATCATTACCCACATATTCGCAGAGTGCCATTACCGCTCTGTCATCAATACTTATCTTTTTATCGTGACAATACTCAACCACAAACTCCGGAAGCTGGCTATCATACATCTTCTTTGTAGATAAGCAGACAGCATACTGGTCTATCTTCTTTCCCAGCTCTTTTCTTTTATCCAGGCTCTTATGCTTATGACAAAACACAAGAATAGTTGAAGGCACAGCTTTCGTCAGGTAGTCTAACAGAAGCTTCCCTCCTATTTCTTTATTCAGATCCTGAATATCCTGCGCTTCCTTCACAATTACTACCTGGCGTTGGGCCATCATAGGAAACCTGCGTGCATGAGTTAGAATGGTCGCCATGGTTACATCTTTACCATAAACAACTACCTGGTTAAATCCCTTCTCTGCGTCAGAAAGTGCATTGGCTTCAATAAAGTCAGCGATTTTATCAATATAAAAAGTCTCTTCACCCTGTAAAAAGTAGACAGGGGCAAACTTCCCTGATTTAATATCGGTTAGAATTTTTTTAACAGCAGCATCCATTTAACTAACATTCTTTTTAGAACTAAAACCAATTGCAGTATAAACGCCAACGAGAGCGCCTGCAAAATGAGATTCCCAAGACACCCGAGGATCAGTTGGAAGAATTCCGTAGATAACCCCTCCGTAAAGAAGGATAACCACAATTGAAATGAGCATCGATGTAAAATCTCGTCTGAAAATCCCAAAAAAGATCAGAAAAAAAGCAAGACCATATACTACACCACTAGCACCAATGTGACTGGAATTTTGTCTTCCAAACAACCAAACCAATGTGTTCGTCCAAAAATACGACCTGAAAAACACTGTACTTCCAATTCTCTCGTAAAAGAAAAAAAGAACGCTGCCCAAAAACAATAAGGGAACAGTATTGGACACCAGGTGATTAAGACTACCATGCAGCATGGGGGCCGTAAGTATTCCAATTAAGCCATGAAATGTTAGCGGTACAATGCCAAAGTAACTAAGAGGTATTCCGTAGACAAACTCTACAAAGAAAGCTGCCCACATTATAAATACAAGACGTAGAGGTATTATAGCACTTCCAAACCAGGACGATTGGACCATGAACGGCGTTAATTTTTATCGCAAATAAACAAATAAACGGATATAGCGGTGACGCCTCATTAAATTTTTCCGGGATCTAAAATCATGGGAAGTTTTACTAACCTTGCTTCTGCAGTACCTATTGATCCAAGCCCTAACCAACCTCCTGAGGATGAGGCCACTTTCGCAGCAAACTCCTGAAGTATCTGGTAGAAGCTTGTTGCAATAGCAGCATCAAGTTTAGTCCAGATCGTATTAATTTTACTTAACTCATCAATAATTAAAGGGTTTCTTTGCGTAGACTCGTAAGGATATTCCAGAATAAGCACTTTTAATTTATCCTCAAAGTCCTTAGATACTTCTGTAAAGTAACTGCCCCATATTGTGTTAAATCTCTTATTGTTTTTTTCTGCTGTCTGAATTGCTCCTTTAATCTCTTTGCGGTCTATGTTTCCGTCCGCACCAGCAATTAAAATACAAACCAGCAAAGGCAACTTAAGCATAAAGTCTCTTTCCTCCTGGTCAAGCATGTGAAATGCCTCGTGCGTAAACGGATTTGCCATTGTATCGCAAAAGTACAAAAAACAACAACGGTATCTCTTCTAGCCAAAATTTTGCTGCATTCTCAGACTTTAACCGCTACTTTATGATGCATATGTAATCCTTCCTCCAGCTTCTGACATAGAATGTCTGTAACAATCTTTTGACCTTTATTACTCAAATGACCATGGTCAAGGTAATTTGAATAGTCTGAAGTGATAAATGAATACTGCTGGTCATTGAAGTCTAGTATGATTTCTTCTTTTTGCACTATGCTGCGAACTCGGCTATGAAAGATATCATACTCTTCTCTCTTGCTCATAAAAATCTCTTTCGGAAGCGGGTGAAAGTAAATGAAGTAGTTCACCTTATTTCTATCAAGAAATTCAATTAGTGATTGGAATACCTCGTACGCACTCTCATCTTTTACGATTGGCTTATCTTTATTATCATCAATAACTTGTTGGAATTTCTCCTTCATAACTACCTTTTTAAAAAGGTGATAGTAATTGTGAACACCATGTTCGTTAAACTGACCTTTAGGAAATTTGTTTGGTACTATTCCCAGAAACCTTAACAGTGCAATGAGGTAAGACTCGTACAAAAACTTTGTCCCTAAAGTATAAATCCTGACAGGAGAAGGGCTTGGAAGACCTTTCGCAGCAGATTTCTTCATCATGTAAGGACTTAGGCAAAGAATAACATTTTTCACCCCAGCCCCTACAACGTTTTCTACCATGGGATAAACAAGCGTAATGTCAGCCCCCATAATACTGCCGTTATAAACCTTATTAGTTTTAGAAGTTTTGTTATAGCTACTAACGTCTAAACTGTCAGAAAGAGAAGTTCCAATAATTACTGTATTAAAATTCTGAGGAATATAACGGTATGAGAAAAGGTACTTTGTTATTTTTTCATGGTATAAAACTTTCAATTTCCTTCCTTTGGATGACCTAATAAGGCCATAGATATCGGCAATGTAATTGGTCAGGGCTAAAAAGAGTAAAATGATTAATAATAGCCCGACCCCCATTTTCAGAAAAGTCATCATAGAATTGTCAACTGCACCTAAAAAACAAAAGATTAACGAGAACAAAGCAAATACAAGATGTACGTTCATATTTAAAGAGGTAGCTGAAGGAATCGGAATAATTGCTGGTTAGTCATGCGTATAAATGTTATGCCTGCAATTTACTTCTATCCGCATTTAGATGACTAATAGACTATATATCTTACATCCGCTACAGGGGTACGTTGCCGCACGAGAAACAGTAAAACAGACATCGTTTGTATATTTACTACCTGAACCCCGAAACCTTATCATGTACGAGAAGGAGCCAGTTAAAATT
The DNA here is from genome assembly GCF_018598585.1 of Chryseosolibacter indicum. Lineage (GTDB taxonomy): Bacteria > Bacteroidota > Bacteroidia > Cytophagales > Cyclobacteriaceae > Chryseosolibacter > Chryseosolibacter indicus. Next base: position 58,563 of record NZ_JAHESD010000015.1, on the reverse strand, counting down.
TTTGTTGTCGAGGATGACCCTGCCTATACAAAATTCTTGAAGTATGTCTTAGGGTTAAACCCTGACTACGAAGTAGAATTTTTCACCAATGGCAAAGATTGCCTGGGTAATCTCCATAAAAATCCTGCTGTCATTACGCTTGATTATTCTTTACCTGATATGCCAGGCGAAAAGGTCTTAAGCCAAATACGCGCACAAGACCCTAACATCAATGTAATTATTGTATCTGCACAGGAAAAAATTGGCACTGCTGTTGAACTTTTAAAAGCAGGTGCTTACGATTATATTATCAAAGATAACGAGACAAAAGATCGTTTGTTGAATTCCATCAACAATGCGCGTTACAAATTATCGATGATGAAGGAAATCAATTATTTAAAGAAAGAGATTTCCGAAAAGTATGAATTTGAAAAAAGCATAGTAGGTACAAGTCCTGCCATAAAAAGAATCTTCGCATTACTAGAAAAAGCGTGTACTACAAACATCTCTGTATCCATAACAGGAGAAACGGGAACAGGAAAAGAACTGGTGGCGAAAGCCATTCACTATAACTCAAAGAGAAAGAATAAGCCATTTGTCGCCGTTAACATTGCCGCTATACCTCGCGATCTTATAGAGAGTGAGTTGTTCGGTCATGAGAAGGGCGCATTTACAGGAGCCATTACCAGGAGAATAGGTAAATTCGAAGAGGCCGACGGAGGAACTATATTCCTTGATGAAATCGGAGAAATGGATTTAAACCTTCAGGCAAAGCTTTTGCGTGTGTTGCAGGAAAGAGAGGTAACAAGAATTGGTGGCAATCAGGTTGTAAAACTTGATGTGCGCATATTGGCTGCAACACATAAGGACCTTGCTGAAGAAGTAAAGGCTGGGAAGTTCAGGGAAGACCTCTATTACCGTTTATTAGGGCTCCCCATACACTTACCTCCGTTAAGGGAAAGAGGAACAGACGTAATCCTTATTGCCAAGTTCTTCCTTGACCAGTTTGCCAAGGAGAATCAAATGGACAAATTTAAAATCAGCCAGGAGGCCCAGGAAAAACTTCTACAATATCCTTTCCCAGGAAACATCCGTGAGTTAAAGTCAGTTATCGAGCTTTCGGCAGTTATGGCAACTGACAACGAGATCAAGCCTCAGGATATAAGCTTTAATAGTACTGCAAGAATAGAATCTTTCCTTTATCAGGAAATGAAGATGGAAGAATACATGTATCGTATCATAAGGCATTTTTTAAACAAGTATGATAACAATGTATTGGAGGTTGCCAAAAAGCTTGACATTGGAAAGTCTTCTTTGTATCGCTATCTGAAAGAAATGGAAGCGGTAGGTATTTAATATGACTATTCAACAATATGTACGCGAGGGTTCATTCTACGAGACCGTAGTTGAAGATGGGTCTGACCTTATATTTATTGTTGATTATTTGGGTAATATTATCTATCACAACTCATCTGTTTCTGATACACTAGGTTATAAAGGAAAGAGCCTGGAAGGAAAAAATTTCTTTAACTATATCCTGCCGACTTCTGTTCATGAGCTAAGAAATCAATTTAGGCAAAGCGAGAAAAAGGCATATACTGAGAAAGTCGAATTTCAGTTTTTGTGTGCAGACAATTCATATAAGTTTTTAGAGTTTAACGCAATAAACCTTAAACACAAAACGAATCTTTCCGGATTTATTCTTGACTGTCGTGATATTACACAAAGGAAACGTGACGCTGAGGAATTAGTAAAACTTCAGAAAGCAAAAGAGCAATTCCTTGCAAACATCAGTCATGAAATCCGCACTCCGATAAATGGAATCGCCGGCATGGCGAGCCTGTTAAGCCAAAATCCATCGGAAGAAGAAAGAGAGACCTATCTTAACGCCATTAAGCACTCTGCTGAAAATCTAAAAGTAATTATTAACGATATCCTGGATCTTGCAGCGATAGAATCAGGCAAACTGAAATTTGAAACAATTGCCTTTAATTTAAAAGATCTGCTTCCATCACTTGTTGGTACTTTTACTTATCAGGCCAAAGAAAAGAAGTTGTCATTAGACTTCTCTGTTGATGAAAAGCTAAACAGGATTCTATTAGGAGACCCTGTAAGATTAAACCAGGTATTGATTAACCTGATCAGCAATGCTGTTAAATTTACTCACAGTGGGTCGATTAACATTACCTGCAACGTAGAGCGAATACAGAAAGACACATGCTGGGTAAGAATTGAAGTTGCCGACACAGGAGTAGGCATTCCTGAAGAGAAGTTAAACACCATCTTCGAGAGCTTTAGCCAGGCCGATGCCAGCGTAACACGTAAGTATGGAGGCAGCGGACTTGGATTAACTATTGTAAAACAACTTGTCGAGCTACAGGATGGAAAAATAACCGTGCGTAGTGAAGAGAGTAAGGGTTCAACTTTCATTGTTCTAATCCCTTATACAATTGGTAAAGCCAGAAGCCTTCCTAAAATAGTAAACAATACAAAATTTCAACATGATGAGGCACTTGTAAAGCAGCTCAACGTGCTACTGGTTGAAGACAATGACATTAACAGATTATACGCAAAAAGCATTTTAAAGAACTGGAATTGTCATACCGATATTGCTGAAAATGGTCTTGTTGCCATAGAGAAAGTAAAAAACAACTATTACGATGTTGTTTTAATGGACATACAGATGCCAGTAATGGATGGGTACGAAGCTACAAAAGCAATTAGACTAATGAGCGGCGTGATGAAAGATGTACCAATAATTGCAATAACAGCGAACGCTACAAAGAAGGATATTGAAATGTGTTTATCTGTGGGAATGAATGATTATCTGCCTAAACCCTTCACTCCTGATGATCTTCAACGTAAGATATTTGAAGATCTGAAGATAACACCAAAGCAAATAAACATAAGTGATCAAAATATTAAAGTTGAAAGTGTGGGCTACGATTTTACATATCTGAAATCCGTTTCAGATAACAATGAAGAATTTATAAAAGAAATGATTCAGACTTTCATTCAAACAGTTCCGGCTGTTCTTGATGAAATGACAACCTCTAGTACGGCAAAAGACTGGGAAAAACTTTCAAAGCTTGCTCATCAGATTAAGCCATCGCTTGCCCTTATGGGCATGACTGATCTGAGGGCCAAGGTGGTTTATATTGAACTAAACGGAAAAAGCAAAGAGAACCTCAATGACTTGCCTTCCGTTACCAAACAGTTCATAAATTCCTGCAAACAGATAATTCCAGAGTTAACTAAACTGCTTTGAAATATTTTAGACAGAGGTGTTCCTATTTAGCATATCCTGCTACTGATATCAAATACTGCTTTTATCATTATGTATCCGCATACTTAGGCAATAAAAGCCTGAAGCTCCTTAAAGATGGCAAGAGGTAACAGGGAAAGGCTTGTGCCGGGTTAATATTAACACCATAGTAATACCCGTCCTATACCTTTCGATAGCTTTTCTAGCCTGTTAGATGTTTCAATACCTCATTAACTAACTTTTTCCATACCGGCACCTCATTCCAGTGGCGCGCTAAGTAATTGGAAAATTGCCCCCTTTTCAAAGCCTCTTTAGCCCCCTCCTTAACCATACTCATCCACCTGTTTGTCCGCTGTTTAACCGTAAGATAATCCGTAGATAACCCGTAGATAACCCGTACATAACCCGTAGATAACCCGTACCTTAAAGAGACGGGTTATCTACGGGTTATCATCCTGATACCTCCGAATCACATACCTGTAACATTGCCCTTAAATTAACTTCATCAATAGGTGAAAGTGTGCTCAAACCGGAGGCTCTCCATAACCCTGGAGCTAGCTTTAACAGGTTTAGTAGGTATCTTTCAAATAAAGGAGACCGGAAACAGGATGATACTGGCAAAAGCTCGGTGGTACTTTTAAGAAAGAGGTCGAACAGACATGCTTGTGCGGTAATTGAATTACAGGCTTAAAAATAAAACACGGGAGATGGAAACTTTCGAAGGGTGTAGTTAGGCCATTATTCACCATGGCTTGGAATAAGTCATCAGGACTATGAAAACCATGTCTCAGTAATGGCTATTGCTCTTTGTCGATTACTATTAGTAATTAGGAGGGTTACTTATTACAAACGGGTTCCTGCTGAATGTCCTCCCCTTTGTTAACATACTTTTCCCATTCGCCTTTAGTCATAGTTCTCGTAAGCTTATGACATAGCTGATTGGCAATAACAACCGGATCTACAGGCCAGATTTTTATTTCTGATTCAGCGCATGCTGCGATTAGATGCCCTGAAGTGTTGTTGAATGCGATATCGAATACGACACCATTATTTTCATTAACTGTAATTGGCGAATCCTCTGAGCTCTCCATTAACCAGAGCATTAATTTTTTATCAAAGCCTAAGCTTGCCAGAAGTTTTCCATCAGCACTAATTTCAATATCTGTTACCCCCGCCTTATGACCTGTAAATTGAATAGTTTGCTTTGTAGTTAAATTATAAAGTTTGATTAAACCTCTCTTATTGGAAACGTCTTCAGTACCATAAGCCAGTGTGTTTGAATCAGGAGTAAAATTTACAGACAGGATACGTGTACCTTTATCCGAAAGAACTATTTGTTCGACTTCGTAAGTACTTAATTTTACCAAGTAAAGCTGTCCATCCCAGGAAGCACCAGCAAGCATCTTTCCATTAGGGCTGATGGCAATTCTCTTAATCTCAGTTGGGAATGATACCAACTTTCTACTGCTTCCGTCTACATCTCCAATAGACAGCGTTTTATCGGCACTTGCAAAAATGAACTTTGTACTATTGGGAATAAATTTGATATCATTGGTGAAGCCACCTGCATTTTCCACAACACGCGTTGGTTTTCTAGTCTCTGTAAACAGAGCGTAAATCTGAATAGATGAAGAATCACCCGCAGCCACCATATACTTCTCATCGGTACTCAAACTGATGATACTACCAGGGTAACGTGCTGAATATGCAGTAGCACCACTACTTAAAATGTTCAAGTCTGCTTTCATTATTCTAGTATCTCCATCAGAAGTAAAGAAGGCAGAATTATCCTTAGACAAAATTGCGAGAGATTTATTATTAGTATGTTGAGATCCTTGTGTCTTAATTGTACTATAGGTTGTTCCATTAATTCTTTTCAGTGCTTTGTATAAGCCTTCATAGATGTATCGATCGTATTTCCTGCCCTCATAACGTGTGTGGAAATAATAGGCTTGCAAGGCTAGTAATCCTTTTAACTCCTTATCATCATCTTCGTGAATGGATTTAAAAGCAAGGTTCTGCGCTAAGGCCTGCATATACAGGTTGTTTACTCTATCAAACTGTTGTTGAGCAAACCTTGTCTGTGTTACGGCCTGATCTTCGGCAAGCTTTTCTTCTTTACCTGCAATAGAAGCTTTCTGTTCTTCTTCTTTTGCCTTAAGCAAGGCCATTTCAGCGCGGTTTCTTTCTCGTTGAGCAACTTCAAAAGCATCTTCAACTGCAGACATGGATTTAGCAAAATCATCTGCTGCCTTTTGAGCAAGTCCTCTTTGCCTATCAGCTTCTGCCTTCTGTTTAATAGCGAGTTCACGTTGTACCTGTGCCTCCTGACGTTCTTTTTCTGCTAACCTTGTTTGCTCATCAGCCTTGATTTTTTGGATATAGGAGAGCAAAAAGAAAAGTATGGCCACAACGAAGGCAATACCTAAAACAACAGCGGTAGCGCGTGCTCTTCTTAATACACGGCGCTGAGACATTTCCTGATTTTTTAATTCTGCCTCATAAGTAATTCTGCTCGTATCAAGGAATACAATAGCGCGCTCAAAGGCATCATCATAACGCTGTGCCCATTCGCGTGTTGGCCTTTGCTTCTTTTGCCAGTTAAGTGCCAATTGCAAATCCGGCGGACGCCACAATCCTGTCTTTCCAATCTGGTACATTGCAGCAGCCTCTGATAGCCTCTTATACATTTGCGCTGACTCAAACTCCTCCTCTACCCAGACATTCAAGCGCTTCCAAATACGCATCAGACTTTCATGAGAAAGTTCAATTATTGAATCACCACTGAGAGGAACATTCGCAGGAGGCATTAAAAACGATCTTCCTGCTTTTCTAAAATGTTCTACTACTTCTATTACATCTTCTTCTTCAGCCTCTGCCAGCTTTGCAATAAGACTAAGCTTGGCAGGCCGACGCATACCTTTACTATCCTGTCCTTTTTCAGTTGTATTTTTAAACAACACTTCTGCTATCTCCTTGCTTCTTATAGATAGCTCGTCAAATGTTTCATTCGCATGTTGTGAAAGTGCCTCACTGATTCTTCCAATGGCCTTATAGTGGCGAAGATCGATAGGTTCGCCCGGATCTCTGTTCTCTACCCAGTAATCCCATGTTCTCATTAGAGCATGTTGGAGAATCGGAAGTTGATCCTGGTTGTTACCAATGTCACTCAGAAGTCGTGTAACAAGTCGCTCCGAAATTTTTCCTCCCGCCACTGCAACCGGTCCCTGAATGACCATTTTCTTTTGTTCGCGCGTCATCTGTGGCACAAGGTAATTGCTCAAATTAATCCATTGTGTTAACCCGGGAAAAGCAGAACAATTACCTATAAAGTCTGATCGCATAGTTAACGCCACATAAACAGGTACTTCCTGTTGCGTTATCGCAGTATGGATAAGATTAACATATAACAAAGCCTCATTCTGAGTCTCTACAGATAAATTCTCTTTATAGCGAAACAATTCCTCGAACTGGTCGATAAGGAAGAAAACATTCTCACCACTTTTGCTTTGAATGTATTGCGAAACCTCGACAAGCCCCTGAGGACCACTTCTTAGAACGGAAGTGATAATGGCTTTGTGTTCTCGTTTGTTTTTGATTTCAAGTTTCTTGCTGAGGAGCAGATGGTCAATAATAGATTCCGCTAAATTATCAATTGGAGAAGAACCAGGCCTTACAAGTATAGCGGTCCAATGAGGTCCGGTTTGGGTCATAAACCCGCCATATAATACGGGCACTAAGCCACAATACATCAACGACGATTTACCACTTCCAGAGTATCCCATTACAGCAACAAATCGATGCTGTGCAAGCTTTACAAGAATTTCGTCTATGTGGCCTTCTCGACCAAAAAATAAGTGGGCTTCATCTAAAGAGAAAGGTCTCAGCCCAGGAAATGGATTTCCTGGCCTCACTACCAGATCTAGTGAGGTATCAGAAAAGGGATTTTCAAACTCTCCAGTTGATGAGGGTTGCTTCACCATACATTTATCCCTTTACGACTTCGAGTAGTGGGGTTAAGTCAGTCACACTTCAGTTCGTTAAGACGACCAAGGTTTAGTGGTAAACTTTTTCAAGCTTTAACCATAAAGTAGGCAAGGTATTATTAATACCGGCTGGAAACAAAAAAGGGGCTTACGCCCCCTTGTACCATTTAAGTGCAATATGATTTATTTCACTTTGTTTATTACAGCTGTGAAAGCTTCAGGATGATTCATTGCTAAATCAGCAAGGACCTTACGATTTAAATCAATACCTGACTTCTTTAATTTACCCATTAGCTCAGAATAAGATAAGCCATGCTGGCGAGCACCTGCATTGATTCTTTGAATCCATACAGCTCTGAATTCTCTTTTCTTTTGTTTTCTATCGCGGTAAGCATATACAAGTCCTTTTTCAACTGCATTCTTCGCTACCGTCCAAACGTTTTTCTTACGTCCAAAGAAACCTTTGGCTAATTTTAAGATTCTCTTTCTTTTAGCCCTGGAGGCTACATTGTTGACTGATCTAGGCATTTTACATTAGTTTTTGATCGTTGGCGCCATTGTTTATGGTCTTTTGGCCAAAAATCGGGTTGAACATTGAACCAATTAAAGAACTAGCATTGCTTTTACATTGTTCATATCTGACTTATGAACCAAAGCTTTGTTTCCGAGTCTTCTCTTTTGCTTTGTTTCTTTTTTAGTCAGGATATGATTTTTAAAAGCTCTCTTATGCTTGATCTTTCCTGTGCCGGTTACTTTGAATCTCTTCTTAGCACCTGACTTTGTTTTTAACTTAGGCATTGTTTTATAATTAGCAAATCACTTTTTCGCTGCTTTAGGCATCAATAACATGCTCATTCTCTTACCTTCAAGTTTAGGCATAGCCTCAACTTTTCCAAATTCCTCAAGAGCCTGAGCAAACTTTAACAATAAGATTTCACCTCTCTCTTTGTAAACAATAGAGCGGCCAAAGAATGTTACTGTTGCCTTTACTTTGGAACCTTCTTTAAGGAAGTTCTCCGCATGCTTAACCTTGAAGTTAAAATCATGCTCTTCAGTATTGGGACCAAAACGAATTTCTTTAATAACTACCTTAACGGTTTTCGCTTTAATCTCCTTCTGTTTCTTTTTCTGCTCGTATTTAAACTTCTGGTAGTCAACAACCTTACAAACAGGAGGATCTGCATTTGGAGATATTTCAACCAAATCCAATCCTTGCTCCCTAGCTAAGCTAATTGCTTGTTGAATAGGATAAACATCAACTTTAATGTTTTCTCCTATAACTCTTACTCGCGGAGCTGTTATTCTCTCGTTTATACGGTAAGGCTCTTCACGCTGAGGCCCTCTCCGCATTGGTCTGTTAAAACTGGGTCTACTATTATTAGGCTCGATATTATTAAAATTTAAATCCTACAAAAAACAGGCTGCAAATATCGTTATTATTTTAATTTTTCAAAATTTATACTTATAACGATTTATTTAAGGAGCAGCACATTCAACCTTAAAGCCAGAAATAAACGTATCAAGAGAAACACTTCCTTTATCTCCTTCACCATGCTTTCTTACAGCTACTTGGTTCTCTGCTACTTCCCGCTCGCCTACTATAAGCATGTAAGGTATCTTTTTGGTTTCTGCATCACGTATTTTTCTTCCTATTTTTTCATCGCGGTCGTCTAAAACACCTCTGATGTCCTGCTCCTTGAGGAGCGCATACACTTTAGCGGCGTAATCATTAAACCTTTCTGAGATAGGTAGCACGGCAATTTGATCTGGTGCTAACCAAAGCGGAAAATTACCTGCGCAATGTTCTATTAAAACAGCAATAAAACGCTCCAGGGATCCAAAAGGAGCTCGGTGAATCATTACCGGTCGATGTTTTTGATTATCTGATCCTACGTATTCAAGCTCGAAACGTTCTGGAAGGTTATAATCTACCTGAATAGTACCAAGCTGCCAGCTGCGACCAAGTGCATCCTTAACCATGAAGTCAAGCTTAGGTCCATAAAAAGCAGCTTCCCCTTCAACGGCTACTGTCTTTAAACCACGCTCATCGGCAGCCTCCTGAATCTCACGTTCGGCCTTATCCCACAAATGATCCTGACCAATGTATTTTTCTTTATTGGCAGGATCGCGAAGAGATACTTGCGCTGTATAATTCTCGAAGCCAAGCGACTTAAAAACGTGGAGCACAAGATCTATTACTTTAATAAACTCTTCCTTTACCTGATCAGGGCGACAGAAAATATGTGCATCATCCTGAGTGAATCCTCTAACCCTTGTTAACCCGTGCAACTCTCCGCTCTGCTCATATCTATATACAGTACCAAATTCTGCCAGGCGGATTGGTAAATCACGGTATGATCGTGGTTTAGTCTTATAAATTTCACAATGGTGCGGACAGTTCATTGGCTTCAACAAGAACTCCTCTCCCTCATCAGGTGTATGGATCGGTTGAAAAGAGTCTTTACCATATTTCTCGTAGTGACCTGAGGTAACGTATAAATTCTTTCCTCCAATATGTGGTGTTACAACAGGGTCGTATCCGGCTCTAACCTGCGCCCTACGCATAAATTGTTCCAATCTTTCTCTTAAGATTGTACCCTTAGGGAGCCATAAAGGCAAACCCATACCTACTTTTTCAGAGAAAGCAAACAACTCCAACTCTCTTCCTAACTTGCGATGGTCACGCTTTTTTGCTTCTTCAAGGACATGTAAGTACTCTTCCAATTCCTTTTGCTTCGGAAATGTTATTCCATAAAGCCGAGTAAGCATTTTGTTCTTCTCGTTACCCCTCCAGTAAGCACCAGCAACATTAAGTAGTTTTACCGCCTTAATAGATCCGGTACTAGGAATATGAGGACCGCGACAGAGGTCTGTAAAGTTACCTTGCTGATAAAATGTAATCTTACCATCGTCAAGACCACTGATCAATTCAAGTTTATACTGGTCACCTTTTTTACTAAAGTAGTCTAAAGCATCTGCCTTGCTCACATCTTTACGAATGTATGCACTTTCTTTTTTGGCAAGCTCTTTCATCTTTGCTTCAATGGCAGCCAGGTCGTGCTCTCCTAAAGATCTATTCTCTCCAAGATCAACATCGTAGTAAAAACCGTTATCAATTGCCGGGCCGATACCGAACTTTACACCAGGGTAAAGCGCCTCAAGTGCTTCCGCAAGAAGGTGGGCAGATGAGTGCCAAAACGTTGACTTCCCTCCTTTATCATTCCAGGTAAGAATCTTCACAGCAGCGTCTTCCGTAATAGGTCTGCTTAAATCCCAGATCTCACCATTAACTTCTATTGCTAAAGCATTTCGGGCTAAACCTTCACTAATGCTGCTAGCTATTTCAGAACCTTTTACCGGAGAAGCGTATTCTCTGACAGTTCCATCAGGAAGAGAAATCTTAACGTTCATTTCTTAAAATTTGGGCACAAATATGCTTAAAGATGCGGAAAGCAGAAAGCGTAAACCAATAAAGGCTCTTGTAATTATATCGCTTATGCCGGTTCCTTGTTAAACAACAAGGATTTATAAATTAAACTGGAAGCTAAAGAATACGCCAAATTTCCTTGTGTCTGGTTTATCCAGATAGGAAAGCCTATGAATAAAGTCAACTCTGAAGAATTTAAAGATATTTTCCACACCGTAGCCTAATTCTACGTAAGGCTTTCCTCTGGCCAAAAAACCTGCCTCAGGTGTTTCTTCTCCGTTACTTGTAGTCTCCGCTATCAGGTCACGGTTTCTCCAATTCATACCACCGTAAATTACGTTTGCAGTACCTACTAAACGCCACTTCAATTTTTTCATTAATGGAATTCTATTAAGTAAAAACCCTTCGAAGTGGTGTTGATACTGCATAGATGCGTAACGATCGCTAATGAACTCTCCATAATCCATGAGGTTGTATGTGACCTGAGCATAGATGGGAGTCTGGTTGCCAAGATGTAATGACAAAAGTGGATAAGGCAATGTATTGAATACATATTCACCTGCCAGGTTCATTGCTCCTACTCCTAAAGGACCAAATCGTATCTTCTTAAATAATGACAATCTTAATTTATCATATTCGAAGTCGCTCCCCATGAATCCTTTTAAGCCATGGGTGTAACGGATGGTTACGATGGGCCACTTTAGTGTTCCTAAACTTAATCTTTCATTGTCATTTTGAAGAAAGATCTCATCTCTGGCGAAGCGAGATTCAATTATCACTTCAGCATTTTCGTAAGTATTAAGTATTGGTGAGTTCTCGTTATCTCCCTGCTGATAATATCCGAAGTTAAATGTTGGCTTGAACGTAGAATGCTTAAAAGCTATTCTTTGGGTGAACCCTTTAAATATCTCTCGTCTAAAATCGAATTTCGATTCGTTAAAGTAATAGCCTCTCCTGAAGATTCCGAATCGCTGGGCTGCAAGAAAAAGATAATTATCAGCAAGGCTCTCTTCATCAATGCCGACCCGGCCTAAATCGCTGCGTAAGCGAATGGTGGCTGTTGTCCATCTGTCTCTCGAGAGAATGTGTTGTAAGAATGCTGAGTATTTTAATCTTCCATCATTAAAACCATATCCTAAGCTACCACCTACCACCCATCGTTTGCTAAATTCCATGTTGGTTTTAAAGCCACCTTCAACCCTTACTCCTTCAATATCATTATAGGCTAAAGCTGATATATAAGGCCCTATGTTAATCTTACCCGCGTTGTAGTAACCATTAACAACAATCTTTATAATGTCGGTATATGTTTTTACAATAGGAATGTTCTGAAGAGTGTCGATCATTTTATAAACACTCTTTTCTGTTTCTGATAATGGCTCATGACGGAGTGTATCCCAATATTCCTCCTGTTCGTATTGCCTTGCATCTTCGGCCATTACTATTGGCCTACTATAAAAAGATGCGTCATAGGGCTTGTTGACTTTTATATTCTTGTTGCTTGTATAAAACTTAGCAAGCATACCCGCAGAGAACTTCGTAAGTTCGCTGATATCTATAAGAACGCGGTTTTTTACGGGTAGCCACGATCCTTCTTCAGTTTTAACAAGCTCTTGTTGTATTCGGATCTTTTCTATGAAATTAAGATTGGCTTGCTTTCCAACGGATGCATCAATTTGTTTTAAAGCATACTCACCTTTGGTGATCCAGATTGTGCCGCTGAAGGCGAGGTCTTGGGGACTTCGCGGAAAGAAATCCAAGCGATAACAGAAGTCATCGCCTATATACACGCTATCAGTAAGATCATAATTATAATACAGTCTCCAACCATCGGCAATAGGAGAAACAAATTCTTTACTTATAACATTTAACCAGTTTTGATAGAAATTATACTCCTGAAATGATGTACCCACAAGCTGGGTCACCAAAGTACCATCCTCAACACCTACTCCATTAATTTTAGATCTTAATATGTTTTCTGTTTTAAGCTCGGGATCTTTTCGATAGTAGTACTTTGAGACACTTTCTGAGATGAAAAGCGGAAGTATTGGTTTGCCATCTTCTCCTGCAATGCGATCGACACTATCCATTACCTGCGTGATCTTTTGCATTACCTTCCTCTTCTTGAACTTCTCGGTAATATTATCTACATCAATCTCAATCTTGGTATATGTATCATACTCATACGCAGTAAGCTTTCGCTTATCGTTCTTATTCTTGTTGCGTACAACGTTCCGTAAGATTGAATACGCAGGATTCTCTCCTGCATCAAAAACTACTTCCTGAAGGCTGGTCGTAATTTCTTCCAGTTGAAAGTTTACTACCTGCTCTAACCCCTGCTGAATTTTTCTTGTTTTTGTTTTATATCCCAAGTAAGATACAACAACAGAATCAACAGGATTGGCGCTTTTAATACTGAAGTTACCGTCGAAATCAGTAGTGGTACCCGTTGTGGTACCTTTAAAAATTACGTTTGCAAAAGGGATAGGGTCTCCTGAATTAACGTCTGTTACTTTTCCTTTTACTACTGTTTGAGAAAATGAAGGATGTGAAAGGACAATTACCCAAAGAAAGGCGAAACATTTAAAACAGGACCTCAATAACTCGTTTAACACAGCGATTAATTTACAAAATTAATATATTCTGCAAGTATTGCCGGTTCATAATTTATTACATGGTAATATTTATTTGCTCTTTTCTTCCTAAGTGTCTTGGTTCTGTTTTAAAAACGTAAAGATCCAACACTGCTTTAGCTCTAGCAAAATACTCACGTATTAGTACCTTAAAGGATTGTTCCAATCCTGGTTCATCTGCAACCATTGCAATTGCATCGATATCGTAATAATTGCTAATAAAAAGAGCGCGGTAACTGTGGAATGGCTGTGTAATAATTGTGATTTTGTTTTGTCCGAAGATTTCTTTACTTCTTACGATAGAGTCCAACGTTCTTAATCCTGCATAGTCAAGGGTGATTACTGAGTCTGGGACACCTTCTTTTATTAAAGCCTTGCGCATTTCCCACGGCTCGTTGTAAAATATTGTCCTATTATCACCACTTAATATGAAATGCTGGATCTTTCCAAGCTTGTATAGTGCTGCAGCTGTTTCAATTCGTTTATGGAAATATGGATTGGGAGCACCGCCCACAACTTTATGACTGGTGCCCAAAACAAGACCGACATTATATACAGGAATGTTATTAATATCGGTGTAGACTTTGTTTTCTGTACTTTTAACAATCCAAACATTGCAGAGAACAACAGCAGCCACCAGTACTAAAGCCGTAAGAAGAACCAATCTCTTCAACCAACGCATAAACTATTAGACAAGGAATGAACAAATTTACTTAATTGTACGAAGAAATTCCCGTTCGAGGAGATCTGAACGCCTTACTATCTTTTTGAACCACTGCAATTTTAATTGATTCGCTTCTTCTACAGTTAATTCTATATCAGCTGAAGATTTTCTTGACTTTCCCATTAAGGTGTTTAAGCATATAGCAACGCTTACGGAAATGTTCAAGCTTTCTGTAAAGCCATACATTGGAATCCTAACTTTTCTATCGCAGTTTTCCCTTGCGTATTGTGAGGCTCCTCTTAGTTCGTTACCAAAGAGTAGAGCAATTTTACCTTCATTAACATCTATTTCATCTATTGGAAGCCCATCTTCTTCGGGGTCTGCGACAAAAATGCGATAGCCCTGCTCCCTTAATGCCTTGTAGCAGGTGTCTGTATTGTTAACCCCATTATTGCGGTAACGAGCAAGATTTATCCATTTATCTGCTCCCTTTAATACCCTTACGTTTAATTGATACTTTGCAAGATTTTCAATGATATGAATATCCTGTAAACCCATGCACTCGCAGGTGCGAACTACAGCACTTGCATTTTGAGATTGATAGATATCTTCAAGAACAACGGTAACATACCTAGTGCGTTGAGCCAGAACTTTATCAATAAAATTCTTCTTATGATCTGAAATGAACTGAGAAAAATAATTAAGCAGTTGTTCTTCCTGGAATGTCATGAATGGTTCTTTCATCTATATCGCCAACCCTTGGATTATTAAACCGCCTCATTCTTGTAATATACAAACTAGCCAATTTAATGAACCTAAGAATAGGATAGTAACTTATGTTAACAATTAACATGTTAACTAATTAGTACCAGGAGTGAATATAGTTCTTGCCGGTAGAAAAAGATAGAACAAACGATTAGTTTCTTTTGCTTAATTCGTCGCGGATTTTGGCCGCACGTTCATAATCTTCTTTGTCTATTGCTTCTTTAAGAAGATCATTGAGCTTCTCTACAGAATAATTTTTGAAGTCATCTTTACGAACTGTCTCTTTTTTCGCCTTAACCTTTGCCTCAGCTTTGGGTTCAGCTTTCTCTTCTTCTGCTTCGTCTGTTAATACAATACCAGCCTCTGCCAGAATTGTTTCGTATGTATAGATAGGTGAATCAAACCTCAGGCCTATTGCTATTGCATCGGACGGGCGTGCATCTACCTCTGTCTTTTTAAGTCCGTCTGAGCACACAATTTTGGCAAAGAAAACACCTTCTTTCAAGTCAGAAATAACTATCTCCTCTACAGTAAAGTGAAAATTATTTGCAAACGATTTAAACAGATCGTGGGTCATCGGTCTGTTAGGAATGATTTTCTCTATTTCGATAGCAATTGCCTGTGCTTCGAACATTCCGATAATAATTGGAAGTCGCCTATTGCCTTCCGTCTCACCCAATACAAGTGCAAAAGAGCCAGCCTGTGACTGACTCGATGAAAGTCCTAATATTTCTAACTTTATTTTCTTCACCTTACTTAACTGCTTTTATAGCTTCCGTCAATTTAGGAATTATTTCAAATGCATCGCCAACAATACCATAATCTGCTGCCTTAAAAAATGGTGCCTCAGGATCTTTATTTATTACAACGATACATTTAGATGAATTTACGCCAGCCAAATGTTGAATTGCACCTGATATTCCAACAGCAATATATAATTGAGGAGCTACTTTTACTCCTGTTTGTCCTACGTGTTCATGATGTGGTCGCCAGCCCATATCAGATACCGGTTTACTGCATCCTGTAGCAGCATTTAATGCTTTAGCAAGATCCTCAAGGATAGACCAATGCTCAGGGCCTTTCATTCCTCTGCCACCTGACACTACAATGTTTGCTTCAGGCAAAAGTATCTCTCCTGTAGCCTTTTCGGTTGAGAGCGTTTTAACAGCAAAGTCTGAATCAGATAACTGTACAGTGTAAGGTGTTACGGCCGCGTTACCGCTCACTTCCTTAATATCCACCGCATTCTTTCTGATAGCAATTACCTTTTTCGGATTTGTTAATTCAACCCAAGCAAATGCTTTTCCTGTGTAGATACTTTTCTTTACGGCGAAACCTGCAGATTTATCTGGCAAGGACACAACGTTAGAAGCAAGGCTTGCGCCTGTTTTCACTGCTACCTTTGCCGCTACCGGTGTACCGAGAGAAGAATTGGCCAATACTAAAATATCAGCTGCCTCATCTTCCATAGCCTTTATAAGCACATTGGTATAAGCTTGAATAACAGGTTGATTTAACTTCGCGTCAGCGGCGTGCAATACTTTTTTTGCACCATACTTACCTAACCCTTCCAACTCACTTTTCTCCACATCTCCAAGTGCGATTGCTGTTACTGCATCGCCGAGTTGGTAAGCGTATGCCACTGCTTCAATGGATGTTGCTTTTATTTTCCCTTCGGCGCTTTCAACAAATACTAATATTGCCATAAAAGATCAAGTTCAATAAACGATTATAATACTTTTGCTTCAGTTTTTAATAAGGTAACAAGTTGGGCCACGTTATCAGCCGGAATCATCTTAACGGCTCCTTTTGGAGGTGGCAGTTCAAACTTCTGTATCTTATATCCACTATCAACAGCTTTTGCTTCAACAACTTTTAATGGCTTTGTTCTGGCAGACATGATTCCTCTCATGTTTGGAATTTTCCATTCTGCTATTGGCTCCTGACAACCAGCGACAAAGGGAAGATTTACTTCCAATGACTCTTTACCACCCTCAATTTCCCTAGCAAGTTTGGCTTTGGTTCCTTCTATATCCAACTTCATCACAGGTGATACAGAAGGTATGCCGAGCATCTCTCCTACAATACTATGTACTACACCACTGTTGTAATCTATTGACTCACGGCCCATTAGAATTAAATCATAGTTTGCCGTTTTAGCATGTTCTGCTATTTGCGTTGCTACAAAGAAGGAATCAGCAGGGTCGGCATTAACACGTATGGCATCATCTGCACCAATAGCCAATGCTTTGCGAATGGTTGGCTCTGTATCGGCCAGGCCCACATTTAGCACTGTAACCGTAGTACCAGGAGTAGCTTCTTTGATTTCAATAGCACGTGCGAGTGCATAGTCATCATAGGGACCTATAATAAACTGAACACCAGTAGGATCGAACTTGGTATTGTTATCTTTGAAATTGATTTTAGACGTTGTGTCTGGTACGTGGGTAATGCAAACTAATATCTTCATTGCCTTCTCTATCAAATAGTTATGTAGAAGCTTTTAAAAACCGGGCTCAAGATACAAAAATCTCAAAGTTTCAATCAGAAATCGTGTGATTTTTATAAAACACATGACTTTTATACACTTCCTTACAAATTGCTTTAATTCACATCTTTTTATGGCAGACCGCATTCAACAACTAATTGCTTTTTATAACGACGATCCGCAGGATCCATTCAATATTTATGCCCTTGCCCTCGAGTACTTAAAAAGTGATTTAACAAAAGCTAAGGCTTTGTTTGATGAACTCCTGCAAAATCACCAAAATTATATTCCAACTTATTATCATGCTGCCAAGCTTTACCAGGAGCTTAATGAAAGAGAAAAGGCAATAGCAGTTTACGAAAAGGGATTAGAAGTAATGAAGAGAATGCAAGACAACAAGGCATGGAGAGAACTTAACTCCGCTTACCAGGAATTTATATTTGAAGATTAGAAAATAAAAACGTAGTTAATTCGGTAAGAGCTAATTATTAGGTGCTCCTGCATCAACCCAGCAAGCAATTAGGTTTATTTGCTGTTGCGTGATTGTTCCTTCAAAGGGCATGCTACGATCTTGTGTAAATGCTTTGATTTCAGAAGCATGCAGTTTAGCCAGTTCGTACTTTCGCAAGTCTATTCTTGAGATGCCGTTGTGACATCCGCTAATGGCGCATGACTCTCTGATAATAGGAAGAATGTGTAATTCCCAGCTTACAACTTCCTGGCCGCAAATGTCTTGTTGTGGCGGGGTGGTTGGAACCTCTTCGAGATCGTAATACACACATGAAGAAAGAAAGAACAAACAAGTTAAATAGTAGAGTCGGTGCATGACACAAATCTACTAAAAAGGAGCGTCATCCTCGTTCATTGGAGGTCTTGGAGGTTCTTCGGAGTCAGGGAACGTGTTCAGGCGACTTTCTCTTGTAATCATACCAGAGAAAGGATTGTCATAAGAGCCACCATCGAGGTCGCCGAACTTTGTATACTTACCGATAAACTTAAGTTTAGCTGTACCTGTAGATCCGTTTCTGTGCTTGGCGAGAATTACTTCTCCAACGCCCTGTGTAGGCATACCATCTTCATCTACTGTGATTTTATAATACTCGGGACGATAGAGGAACATTACGATATCCGCATCCTGTTCGATAGAACCTGATTCACGAAGATCTGAAAGCTGAGGTCTCTTATCTCCTCCCCTTGTTTCAACACCACGACTTAGCTGTGACAGTGCAAGCACCGGTACGTTAAGTTCCTTTGCAATACCTTTCAATGCCCGAGAAATGGAAGCAATTTCTTGTTCACGGTTACCCGCTTGTTCACCACGCATAAGCTGAAGGTAATCGATAACTACAAGTTGTATATTACTCTCGGCTTTGAGCCTGCGGCATTTTGCTCTGAGTTCAAGTATTGATAGTGCGGGTGTATCATCAATAAAAATAGGTGCAGATGAAAGTTTGCTTGTCTTGTGTACCAATTGAGCCCATTCGTGATCTGCCAGATTACCTTTTTTGATCTTCTCACTTTCGAGCTCTGCCTCTGCGGAGATCATCCTGTTTACCAACTGAATTGAAGACATCTCAAGTGAGAATATAGCCACAGGTATTTTAAAGTCTACTGCTGCGTTACGCAATGCAGAAACTACGAACGCTGTTTTACCCATACCAGGGCGGGCTGCAATAATAACAAGATCAGATCGTTGCCAGCCAGAAGTCATACGATCAAGAGCGGTGAATCCACTCGGAACTCCTGTTAAGCCATCTTTATGATCTTTAAGAACCTGAAGTTCCTGGATAGCACGCGCCATCAGGTTGCGCATGTTATCATAGTTTTTACGCAGGTTAGAGTCGGAGATTTCGAATACAGCAGATTCTGTTCTGTCTAATAATTCAAAAACGTCCGTTGTATCTTCATAGGCATCATGGTGTATTTTAGACGCTACCTCAATTAAGGTACGTTTAATTGCAAGTTCCATGATTACCCTGGCGTGATATTCTATGTTAGCCGCAGAACTTACTTTTGCTGTAAGTTCAGGAATAACATAAGCACCGCCCACAAGTTCTATTTTACCGTTCTTTCTCAGTTGATGCACAACAGTGCGCATATCAACAGGTTCTGAGGCTTTGAAAAGATCAAGAATAGCGGTGTAAATCTCTTTGTGAGCATCTTTATAGAAATGCTCAGGCTTTAAGAATTCCACAACTGCGTTCAGTGCATTCTTTTCCAGCATCAATGCACCCAATACAGCCTCTTCGAGATCAAGCGCCTGAGGAGGCAGTTTGCCTAAAGTTTCCGAAATATCTCTCGGAATCAGTTTGTTAGACTTACCGCTTAACCTCAGTGACGTTGACCTTCCTTGCTCCATACAGTGGTTGTTGTACGTGTTTTAAATTATAGGGCGACAAACGTACGCACATACTTTGGTACTCTGCCCACAACTTATTCACAAATGATACACAATTAAAATGTGAATAACGCATCAAGTTTTGACAACTTGTGTCAATTTTAAAAAATCTAACCGACTGACAAATTTTCCGATTGGGTAACCGAACCTGACTCTAGCTCCGTCCTTCCTCCGTCGTAGCTCCGCCTTCAGTATACCCTGATAGCCTGTTAGTACTTGTTGAAGTCATTGAATCTCTAAAATCAACATCAATCGAAATAATCAAACATCTGAAAATCAGCGTAAGCGACGTCGAATTTTTTATACACAAACATTTTCTTTTATTTTAAACCGGAATATTCTCAAACCATGGAGAAGAAGAAACAGAAGATTCACTTTATTGCAATTGGAGGCAGTGTAATGCATAATCTGGCTATCGCTTTAAAGCAAGCCGGACATCAGATCAGCGGATCAGACGATGAGATTTTTGAACCTTCAAAATCAGCGCTGTCAAAGCATGGCATTCTACCTGAAAAGGATGGCTGGTTTCCTGAAAAAATAGATAAAGATACAGAGGTAGTTATGCTGGGTATGCACGCCAGCAAAGACAATCCTGAATTACTTAAAGCTCAACAACTTGGATTAAAGATTTATTCTTTTCCTGAGTATATATATGAACAATCGAAAGATAAGCAGCGCATAGTAATTGCCGGTAGTCACGGAAAAACTACTACTACTGCAATTATAATTCATGTGCTCAATTACTGTAAGCGCGATTTCGACTATGTTATTGGTGCTCGTGTAAGAGGTGTAGAAAATACAGTGAAGCTTTCTGATGCTCCTATTATTATAATAGAGGGCGATGAATATCTGTCATCGGCTCTTGATCCTACTCCGAAATTTCTCCGCTACCAACACCACATTGGTTTAATTACCGGAATATCGTGGGATCATGCAAATGTATTTCCTACTGAAGATGAGTACGTTAAGCAATTTGATCTATTTGCAGATCAGACTCCTAAAGGTGGTATTCTGATTTATTGCGAACAAGATTCGCTTGCACTAATGATTGGCAAAAAGGAACGACCTGATGTTACCCAGGTAACTTATAAAAGCCATTCACATACTTCTGACACAGATGGCCATTTCTTTTTAACTGATGGCAAAGAACGCCATCCGATTAAAATTTTTGGAAGTCACAACTATCAGAACATCAGCGGAGCAAAAGAAGTACTCAAAAAGATAGGTATTACAAACAAGCAATTTTTTGAAGCTATCAGTAGTTTTGAAGGAGCGTCAGGCCGACTTGAATTGATCAAAGAATCGAGTGGCTTTGCAATGTACAAAGATTTTGCTCATGCACCTTCTAAAGTGAAGGCTACTGTAAAAGCTATGCGCGAGATCCATCCTTCGCGTGAGCTGGTAGCGTGTGTTGAATTACATACATTCAGCAGCCTCAATAAAAAATTCCTTCCCCAGTATAAAGACAGTTTAAAGAGTGCCCAGACACCAATTGTATATTTCAATCCTGAAAAAGTTAAGGCCAAAAAGCTAGAGCCTTTGTCTACTGATGACATCAAGTCAGCTTTTGCAAACAAAAACATTCAGGTGTTCGACAACACTGAACAGCTCACTGGCTACTTGACAGCCCAATCGTGGAAAAACAAAAATCTTTTAATGATGAGTTCAGGAAATTTTGGTGGAATTGATCTAAAGAACCTGGCTGAAAAAATTAACGCATAACTAATCTTCATGAAACTAAATCTTAAAAATCCGATCTGCTTTTTTGACCTTGAATCTACCGGAACAAATATTACGCATGATCGGATTATCGAGATTGCTGTTATCAAGATGATGCCTAACGGTGAGGTACACCGTAAATACAATCTTGTAAATCCTACGATACCTATCCCTCCTGAAAGTGTTGTCTTTCATGGTATAAAAGACGAAGATGTAAAGGACAAACCTACCTTTAAAGAACTTGCTAAAGACTACGCCAAGTTTATGGAAGGCGCTGATCTCTCTGGCTTTAGCATTCTGAAAATGGATGTACCACTTTTGGTGGAAGAGTTTTTGCGCGCAGGTGTCGACTTTGATTATCAGCGCAAGAAGATTATTGATTCTCAGAAGATCTTTCACCTGATGGAGAAGAGAACACTCTCTGCCGCCTATAAATTCTATGTAAACAAAGAGCTTGATGATTCTCATACTGCTGAAGCCGATACAGAAGCTTCCATGCAGGTATTACTCGCGCAAATTCAAAAGTATGACGGGCAGGATGTCACAGACGCCTCGGGAAGAAAAGTAGGAGAAATTAAAAATGACATGGATGTTTTAAGCAGGCTGATTGCTGACGACATGGTAGACCTAGCGGGCCGCATGATAAAAAATGAAAAGGGAGAAGAGATGTTTAACTTCGGCAAGCATAAAGGCAAAAAAGTTGTTGATGTCCTAAAACAAGAACCTGCCTATTACGACTGGGTAATGAATGGCGACTTCCCCCAGGATACCAAACGTAAACTCACAGAGATAAAGCTGAGAGGTTTTAAGCGCTAGTGATCCTTAAACTTCTTCTCTCCGACAGGAATAGCTATAGGTAGCTGATTTGGTGCTGGCGGAATTGGACATGAGTAATTAGGATTGTAACTACAGTACGGATTGTAACATAAGTTAAAGTCTATTATCACATCTTCTGACTTCGGGATTCTGAATTCAAGATACCGGCCGACTTCATAAGTCTCTTCACCATTGGTCAGATCTGTGAATGGTATAAAAAGGTAGTCTTCATAGCCAGGACGTTTCATTATTTCCGGACTCTGATAAACTTCGAGCGTATAGGATGTGCTATCGATGGAGAAAGTCACCTCTCCATATTTAGTATACTCAGGAAGCCTGGTGGTTGTCGTTTTCATCTTGAACAGCGGCTCATTTTCAGTTCTCCTGAACTTTGCCTGCACCCTGTATTTGAGATCAATAGGATAATAATTTAATCCTTTAAACCTCTTTTTGTCCTTAGGCAGTAATGGCGATTCTGATCCTTTAAATTCTTTGTACTGTTTCTTTCTGTGTTTGTTTATAAGCTGAAGCGCTTCTTCGTCTTGTTGCTGAGCTGCTGCGAAGGCAAAAGAAAAAGCCAGGAGCAAAGTAAGCGCTCCTGACTTTTTAAAGTTTTTGAGAAATCTCATTTATATCGCTATTACTTCTTATAGTACTTTAATGCTTCCGGAATCTCTTTTTTCAGATCGTTTATCCTTGTGCTATGAGAAGGGTGAGTTGACAACCATTCAGGAGGAGCTTCACCACCGCTCATTTTATCCATTCTTTCCCAGAAGCTCACAGCCTGGTTAGGATCGTATCCCGCCATTGCCATAAATATTAATCCGATTCTGTCAGCTTCTGATTCGTGCTGTCTTGAAAACTTGAGCATGCCTATTTGAGTACCAACACCGACAGCCTGCATGAATATTTGTTTTGTCATACCTGCATTTGCGCCCATTGCTGCACCTAATGTGCTTAAACCAAGGTTGGCGACAAGCCCCTGGCTCATACGCTCTCGGCCGTGGTTTGCTATCGCATGTGCTACCTCGTGACCCATTACAACAGCAACACCTGTCTCATCCTGGCATATCGGCATGATACCAGTATAGAAAGCTACCTTTCCACCAGGCATACACCAGGCATTAACAGTTTTTGGATCATCTATAAGATTAAACTCCCATTGAAACCCTTCGAGCTGTGCTGAAAGATTGTTCTGGGCCATGTATTGTTCAACTGCCTTCTGAATACGAACTCCAACGTTTTTAACCATGGCTGCCTGCTGCTGATTGGTAGAGAGCTTTGCCGTTCTTACCACAGAATCATATTGTTGATTGGCCATAGGTATAATCTCAGCGTTCGAAACCAAAGAAAGTTGCTGACGACCTGTTACCGCTACTGTAGAGCACGCGTATAGCAGATACCCGACGATCGATAATAAAAATGCATTTTTTAGCATAGTACTATTTTTAATTAATATTCAATATTCGCAAAATCTTGTTTTACTAGATTTGTGCCAAATTTTTACCAAAATAAATCAACCCAATGAGAATTTTTGCAATCGGTCGTAACTACGTTGAGCACATCAAAGAGCTGAATAATGAAAAGCCAGATGAGCCTGTAATCTTTACAAAGCCTGATACGGCCATCATCCGCAACAATGCACCTTTCTATTATCCCGATTTCTCAAAGGACATACACCATGAGGTAGAGCTAGTTTTAAGAATCAGCAAAGAAGGTAAGAACATAGAAGAGAACTTCGCTCATAAATATTACGACAGTATTGGTGTTGGTATCGACTTCACGGCACGCGACTTGCAGCAGAAAGCAAAAGAGAAAGGGCTGCCCTGGGATATTGCGAAAGGATTTAATGGTTCAGCGCCCGTTTCAGACAAATTTTTGCCGGTAAGTGAGTTCGCTGACTTAAAGAATATCAATTTTTCTTTAAAAATAAATGGGGAATTAAAGCAACAGGGGAACACTTCACTTATGCTTTTTGGTTTTGATTACATCATCTCCTATTTGTCTAAATTCTTCACACTCAGAACCGGTGATTTAATTTACACAGGTACACCAAAAGGTGTTGGCCCTGTGAAGATTGGAGATACCTTATCCGCTTATATTGAAAATGAAAAACTATTGGAGTTTGAAGTTAAGTAGCCTTCTAACAATTGTATTATTCACTTGCTCACACTTTTCTTATGGGCAGTTCAGTAAACCGGAGGAGAAATTTCCGAATGGTGAGAAATACTTGTATCCTATAAATCCTGGTAAGCCCGGCTCGCTCGCCGGCACTATGGGAGAGTTAAGGACAACGCACTTTCATTCAGGTATTGACATCAGAACCAATAATGTGATTGGCTACCCTGTTCTTGCTTCAAAGAGCGGGTACATTTCAAGAGTGTCAGTAAGCCCGTCAGGTTATGGCAATGTGCTTTACATTACGCATCCTGATGGTCACACAACATTATACGCTCACCTTGACAAATTCAAAGGAAAGATTGCGGATTACATCCTTAAGGAACAGTACAAGCAAAAGACAGCCAACATTGACTTATTTTTTAAAGAAGGTGAATTTAAAGTAAAGCAGGGTGACACCGTTGCCTTATCAGGAAACAGTGGCTCTTCCGGCGGCCCCCACCTTCACTTTGATATACGTGATCCTAACAACTATGCACTTGATCCATTAAAGGTTGTCGGGTTTCCGGAAATTACGGATAACCTCCCTCCTTCTGTTGAAAAGATTGCTTTAAAAACGCTGGATATTAACTCTCGGATAAACGACAAGTTTGGAAGATTTGAATTTTACGCGCAGCGTACGGGAAATGACTTTGTTTTTACCGCACCTATTCTTGCTACGGGTAACATTGGTGTTGAAATACTAGCGAAAGACAGACTAGCTCCTGGTAGTCCTTTCTGGGGTGGCGTTAATCATATCGATCTTCATGTTGATGATAAACTGGTTTTTAGTCAGGGTATTGATAAAATCAATATCGCGGAAACAAGAGGCATTTATACGTTGATGGACTTCAGGTCGATGCGTTTGAATGGGAACCGTTTCTATAAATTATACATTGATGATGGCAACCAGCTAAACTTCTATACCAACTCCCCTTCTACCGGTAAGATAAAAGTACCTGCAGGCAAGGAAACGAATGTGAAGGTTACAATGAAGGATTCTTATGGCAATGCCAGCAATATTTCTTTCCGGTTAATGCCTAGTCCGTTAACAAAAGAAGTAAAGCTTTTGGAACCAATGAAAACATCCGTTGAGTATGATGTTGTTGAAAACACTATGATGATTTCAACCCAACCATGCCTGCGTGATAGTAACATGGCTACCGTGTATGTAAGGAATACGAATCGGAAAATTGAGCCGGCATATACCAATGCATATCGCGCGGTTTATCTTATTGACCTTCGAAAAGAGGTTCCGGATTCTGTAGTAACATGCGAGAATACAGTAAGAACAAATATCAGAACAGTTGTACCCTCAGGACAGAAGTACAACTACTACAGTGATGTAATGGATATAGAGTTTCCTCAGGATGCAGTTTATGATACTGTGTACCTAACTACATACCATGGCTTCTCTTCTGACAGTCTTGAAGTATTTAACATAGGTAACAGAACAACACCTTTGAACAAAGCCATAAACGTTACATTGAGGCCCTCAACCACTTATCAGTGGGACAAAACCTATGCGGTTTACCGTAGGGCAGGTAAAGGATTTACTTACCTTGGTGGTGGTTGGGAGAATGGTGGTGTATACTTTGCAACACGTGAATTTGGTGATTTTGTGATATTGAAGGATGTTACCCCGCCTACTATTAAGCCGGTATCCATCAACAACTACATTGCTAAATTCAAGATTAAAGATAACCTTTCAGGAATCAATAAGTACGAAGCCACTATCAACGGCCAGTGGTTGTTAATGCACTACGATGCAAAAACAAATACAATCTGGTCAGAGAAGTTGAATAAAGCAGAATTACTAAAAGGGAAGTTGACGTTGGTAGTAACAGATAATTCAGGAAACGAAGCACGTTACACAAAACAAATACCTTAATGACACTCAAAGTCGGAGACAAAGCGCCTGACTTCCACGTCGATGATCAGGATGGCAAACCGGTGAAGTTATCAGACCTTCGGGGGAAAAAGCTTGTGCTTTATTTCTACCCGAAGGACATGACACCGGGTTGTACAGCAGAAGCATGTAATCTCCGCGACAATTACAACTCAATGCTTAAGAAAGGCTTCGAAGTACTGGGAGTAAGTACAGACACCGAAAAATCTCACAAGAAGTTTATCGACAAAGAAAAATTGCCTTTCAGGTTGCTTGCCGACACAGACAGAACACTTCACAGTGCGTATGGAACCTGGGTTGAAAAATCCATGTACGGACGCAAGTACATGGGAACTGCGCGCGTTACTTTTATTATTGATGAAAAGGGGGTGATCGAAGACATCATTGAAAAGGTTGATACCAAGAACCATACCTCGCAGATTCTCAAAGAAAAGATTGACAATACCACTAAGGTAGTGGTGAAGAAAGTACCTATAAAAAAATCCGCTACGAAAAAGGTAACAGCCAGCAAAACAGCGAAGGCTTCATCTAAACCTGCAAAGAAAGCAGCGAAGAAAAAGAAATAATCATAGTGCCTGGATTCTATTCCATACCTCTTCCAGCACTGGAATTCCATTTTTAAGATTTTCATTTCTTGTAAGAACAACGCGTTCTCCGGGAAAAACTATTTTCCCATTCTCCCTGGCAGGAACGGACTGATGGTAGTCGTCTATAATCTGTTGTAGCGTAACTTCTATTGACTTGAAGTTTTGCAGTTTTGATAAATCAATGGCAATGAAAACCTGAGACAAGCTGATCTCATCCTTACTCCTTGAGATCTCCGCTGTAGATAGTCCTCCTGATAAAACAGCAGCGAGTATATCAAGCAAAAGTGATAGCCCCGCTCCCTTCCAATACCCTATCGGTAATATTCTTTTCGATTCACGAATGGTAATAGCGTCTTGCGTAAGGTTTCCCGATGAATCATAACCACCAGGCACAGGAAGCTTTTCTTTTTTCATCTCATACAACTCCAACGCGCCATAAGAATACTGTGACATCGCCATATCCAAAACAACAGGTTCATCTTTATAGGGCATGCCAATTACCAATGGGTTATTTCCTAATTTACTGTCTATAGCACCCCACGCTGGCATATTGGCAATTGTGTTGGTCCAGCCAATAAATACAAATCCGTTTTTTGCAGCTTCACGTCCATAAGTTCCGCCTCGCATCCAATGGTTTGTATTGGCCAGCGCAACGCAACCAATACCGCTTGCTGAAGCAAGTTCCATTGCGCGTTGAGTACATTTTAAAGCATTTAATGGCCCGGCGCCAAGCTGCCCGTCCCATTGTTCTACTGCACCTGCAGCATGCTTTAATACAGGTTCAGCGTTTTGCCTGACGTGGCCTTCAGCAACGTATTTAACAAATCGGGGGAAGCGATTCACGCCATGCGTATAGACACCATCAATACTATTTTCCGTAAAGATTCGTGCACACGTTTTTGCATTGTCAGATGTAAAACCATGTTTGATTAAAATGCGAAGAAACTCAGCCTCCATATCCCTTGCTGATATCTTTAAGTAATTCGGTTTTTCATTCATGACTTTTCTTTTTTGCTACGTGTCAAATATCAAATGAATACTCTTACCACTTTTGCTAATGATTACTTCACCTTCTTCGCATTTAACTCTTCAAACCAGAAGTCATCATTAGGTACATCGAATTCAATTCTCTTAACAGCATTGTTGTTGTCAAGATCGAACTTTACAGTACCAAAACTAAACCACGCGAGCGGTGCAGCATTCTCCCACTTGATCTCAAACGTATCAAAATGCCAATGCTCAAGCGTAGCATTCAAATCAGGTGTGTGCTCAAACGTAATCCTTAACTTCTCACCTTCGCGCTTTACTGTGATCTTACCATAAGTATCGGTAAAGTATTCGCCTTCATATTTATCCAGCGAAAGCGAAGGCTTCGTTCCTGTTACACGTGCCTTTTTACGTTCTTCAATTCTTTTATCTTCGTTCTTGTTTGCATTTGCGAGCAACTCTGCTGAATAGTCTTTTTCAGGTGCCTTTAAAAACCTATCAATAGTATAACTGATAACTGCACCATAAATGCCCCGCATACCATTGGTAAGCACTACTATACCAAGGTTCTCATCCGGTATAAGTGTGACACCTGAAAGCATGCCTGTATACCCTCCGGTATGGCCAACCCTAAGCTTCCCCCTATAATCGCTTAGTACCCATCCAAGTCCATACGCCCTGAGATGCGTATTCTTTTCTTTGGTAGTATGATCGACGTTGAATGAAGCATGCGGTGTCCATACCATGTTTCTCGATTCTTTTGAGAGCAATGTATCATTCAGTAACATACCATGATTTAAGTTAAAGATCATCCATTGTGCCATGTCGTGGACACTTGATATGATACCTCCGGTTGCAGCTACATGGTCCCAACTTTCCCATGGTATGGGTTTATGTTCCTTATTGAAATAACTATGGGGCATGGCATAATTTCCCTTTTTATCGAGGTCGTGAATAGAAGTAATTGATCGGGTCATCTGCAATGGTTGAAAGAATCTTTCCTTTACATTATCACTCCACGATTTGCCTGTCACCTGCCTGATCACTTCGCCTGCAGTGATGTACATTACATTTGAATATCCGTACCCGGAACGAAAGTCATATGCCTTCGGCAGATACTTGGCACGCCTTACGATTTGTTCACCATTTAGATTGGAACGAAACCAGATAATATCTCCGCTAAATGTTCCCAACCCTACACGGTGGCTTAAAATGTCCCTGATATTAACTTCACTTGAAACCCAGGGATCATACAATTCGAAATATGGCAAGTACTTTCTTACCTTATCATTCCACTTCACTTTGCCCTCATCAACCAGTTGCCCGAACACAGCAGAAGTAAATGCTTTTGAGTTGGAAGCAATAGCATACAAAGTATGCTCATCTGTTTTCTCTTGTTTGCCCACCTCTTTTACTCCATAGCCCTTCTCAAAGATGATCTTCCCGTCTTTCACAATCGCAACACTCATCCCTGGTATATTCCAATCTTTAACAGCCTTCTCGTAATATGCATCAAGCTTTTTAAGGTCGGCCTGGGCAAATGCCACCTGGCATATAAACAATGCTAAAAGAATGCGGATCAATTTCATCAGTTCAAATTTTAAGATTCTAAAATAGGGAATCAGCTGATTAAAAGAAGTTGCGATGCAGTTTTCGATTGGATAAATATCGAAAATCGACAATCTTACCTTTGCTTGGTTTCCAAATTTGAAGCATCTTCGCGACAAATTAAAATTTCATGAGCCAGCAACAAGATCTGAATCAACTTAAAAAAATTGCTTCGCAAGTTAGAAGAGACATTGTACGTATGGTACACGCTGTTCAGTCAGGCCACCCGGGTGGTTCACTTGGTTGTACTGAATTCTTTGTTGCGCTCTACTTCAACATTATGAAGCACGACCCAAAGTTTAACTTTGAAGGTAAAGGAGAAGATCTTTTCTTCCTTTCCAATGGTCATATTTCACCAGTATTTTACTCTACCCTTGCAAGGGCAGGTTATTTTGATGTAAAGGAGCTATCTACTTTCAGATTTATAGATTCAAGACTTCAGGGACACCCTACAACGCATGAACACCTCCCTGGTATACGTGTTGCTTCTGGTTCTTTAGGTCAAGGGTTGTCGGTTGCTATTGGAGCAGCACAGGCTAAAAAGCTTAACAACGACGACCGCTTTGTTTATGTACTCATGGGCGACGGCGAGCAACAGGAAGGACAGATCTGGGAAGCGGCTATGTATGCAGCGCATAACAAAGTAGACAACCTAATTGCTACAATCGACTTCAACGGCCAGCAAATTGATGGTCCGGTAGCAAAAATTCTTTCATTGGATCTTAAATCAAAATGGCAGGCTTTCGGCTGGATTGTTCAAGAGTTTAATGGCAATGTGATAGAAGAAGTTGTTGCAGGTTTGCAACATGCACAAACCCTTGCAAAACAAGGTAAACCTGTCCTTAACCTGATGAAAACTGAAATGGGTTATGGTGTAGACTATATGATGGGCTCACACAAGTGGCATGGCGTTGCCCCTAACGATGAGCAGTTAAAGACTGCGCTCGCCCAATTGGAAGAAACTTTAGGAGATTACTAATAAACAGACACTATAGCAGCAAAGCCGGCCATAAGCCGGCTTTTTTTGTATTGGATCCTTTATCTAAGAATTTAAGAAAAACCTGGCTTTAAGCCGTGCTTAAGCCCGGGTTGAGCCGTATATGAGCCGTATATGAGCCGTATAAGGCCTCAAATTTCGCTAAAAACGCAGCCTATACGGCTCATATACGGCTCAAGTACGGCTGATCTATGGCTCATGTGCCGGTATGATCCGACTCAACGGGCGATTAAAATGTAAATATTGACGATTATATCGCAAAGGTTTAATCGCTATTACGCCTTACGTTATCGCAAATAATTGCGGTGGCAATGGCTGCATTTAACGATTCTGCATGGCCATAACGAGGTATTGTAATCTTGTCGGTAACGAGGGTTTCCAGATCTGGTGATATTCCGTGCGACTCGTTTCCTATCAGAATCAGCCCTCCTTTTTTGAACGTAGTTTGATGAACGTTTTTTCCATTCAAATAGGCCCCGTAAATAGAGCCACCAAAACCTGCCAGGTATTCCTTAATATCAACATATTGAAAACTAACCCTTGTAAAGGAGCCCATGGTGGCACTGATAACTTTAGGATTATAAAAATCGGCAGTTTCGTGAGATGCAATAATCTTATGGATACCATACCAGTCTGCAGTACGGATGATGGTTCCCAGGTTTCCAGGATCGCGGATGTTATCTAGTGCTATCCCAAATTCATCAGTACCAATCGTTATTGACTTGTTTGGTTTGATTCTTGCAACAGCCAGTGCCGTGTTGTTGGATTGGAACTCGCCTAGACCGTCTAGTTCTTTTTCTGATACTTCATTAACCTCTATGCGACCTGTGTTTTTAATCCCGGATAAGAAGTCTGATGTTCCGAAGAGTTTAACTACTTCAAATTCAGACGATAATAATTCGGTAACACTTTTTGCCCCTTCTACAAGAAAACATTGCTCCTGTTTTCTGTATTTCTTTAATTGCAGAGATTTGATGAGTTTAACGTTGGCTTTGGAAAGCATTCTTTATTAAGCTTGAGTACTTCGAAAAATAGATATTTTCTTTTAATCCTCATGCCCCTGCTGTTAACAGGTTGTTTGGGTACGAAGCATTTAAAGGATGATGAGAAACTTCTTGTAAGACAAACCACCCGTGTTTCCAGAAAAGTTGATCAGGAAGAGCTGCGTTCGCTCTACGTACAGCGGCCTAACCGCCGTTTTTTGGGCGTACCGTCTTTCCATCTTCTGGTTACAATGTATTACGCCGGTTTGAAACGTTACAATAAGGAGAAGTTCGTCCGCAAGAAAGAACAAGCCGAAAAGAAGTTCGATGCCAAGATAGCAAAGACAACAAATCAGAAAAAGATCAACAACCTTCAGTTCAGAAAACAAAAGAAGATTGACAAGTTTAACTCTCGTATTGAAAACGGAAACCAGTTTATGCAATGGGGTGAGCCGGTTGCAGTTTTCGACAGCGTGTTGGTAAAAACTACGTTGGATCGGTTCAGTAACTATTTGTTTTCAAAAGGATACTTTACTAATAGCGTTACTACAAGAATTAATACAATAGGAAAATTAGTAACGATCAATTATCGTATTGAGACCGGTCCTCCTTTTATAATAGATTCCATCATTTACCGCATTCAGGATACTACTGTAAACAGGATTGTATCAAACAATAAAAGTGAAAGCCTTCTCAAGAAGAGTGAGCGCTATGAAGAAAGTAATCTGTCAAAAGAACGAGAACGGCTAGATCTTCTCCTGAAGGATAATGGATTTTTTGACTTTAGCAGACAATACATAGATTTTGAAGTAGACACTTCCGCGCTTAAGAACAACAAAGTTTTGGTAATCCTATTTATCCGCAATCCTGCGAAACGAGGATATCATAAACAGTTTGAAATTGATTCAATCCGGTTTACCACCGATGCAGGGGTTCCTTATCCTGGCTATTCGAGAAAAACAAGAACATACAGAGATGTACAATATCGATATTTTGAGAACAACTATAATTTAAAAATACTGAGTCAACGTCTCTTCCTTACCCCTGCATCACTTTATAGCAGGTCAAATACTTATAATTCCCAGAGGCAGTTGGCAAATCTGGATGCTTTTAAATTTGTGAACATCAATTACGATACATCCGGTGGAAGGTTTATTGCCAATATTTTTACCAGCCCTTTGGATAGGTATGAATGGTCTAACGAAGTAGGCTTAAACATTACACAAGGCTATCCTGGTCCCTTCTATAACATCACCTTTAAAAAAAGGAACATATTCAGGGGATTAGAGAACTTTGAATTTAGCGGCCGTATTGGTGTAGAAGGTGTAGCAGGAGCGACAGGAGATCAGATTTACCGCAGCACTGAAGCCGGTGTAAATGCGTCCCTTCTCTTCCCGCAATTTCTTTGGCCCTTCAGGGGTGGTACACAAATAAGGTTAGGAAAATATAATCCTAAAACAAGGCTTTCTGTAGGATACAGTTTTTCAGAGAGACCTGAGTATAGAAGAACGAGTACGACACTTTCCAACACTTATACCTGGCAGAACAAGAGGTCAACACAATACTCCCTTGCTCTTACCAACATAAGTCTTATTAACTCCACCATAAAAGATGATACCTTCAACACGTTACTTAACAGATTATATGAACAGGGCAATTACAACCTAAAAAGATCATTTGAGCCCTCTTTCGTAAGCAGTATGATCTTTGGTATTACGTGGAGTAAAGATTATGGCACTTATGATAAAAATGCATTCTTCTTAAGAGGACAAGTTGAATCAGGAGGAACTACTTTAAATTTTATTGATCCTGCTATTATCACAGATCAGGGACTTCAATATTTTAAATACCTCCGCTTCAGCTTAGACTTCAGGAAATTAAAAATTCTAAACAAATGGGCTACGCTTGCCTATCGAGTCAACACGGGCTATGCATGGTCTTATGGCTCTGGAAATTCTTTACCTTATGAAAAATTCTATTTTGTAGGAGGAAGTAACAGCGTGCGTGCATGGAGACCCCGACGGCTTGGATTAGGATCAGTACCTCCTCCGTTGAATGAAAATCCACAGCAAAAGGGATTGTTCAATTATCAATTTGAACAGCCGGGTGAAATTCTCCTTGAAGGAAGTGTCGAGCTTCGCTCCAAACTTTTCGGCTTTGTACATGGTGCTGTTTTTATTGACGCCGGAAACGTATGGTCTAGCCAACGAACCATTAGTGATCCTAATACACCTGCAAAAGGAAGTTCCCAATTCAGGGTAGATTCATTTTATCGTGAACTGGGTATAGGAACGGGATTTGGTTTACGCTTTGATTTTACTTTCCTCATCTTCAGATTAGATGTCGGCATCAAAGCATATGACCCTGCAAGAGAACCTGGCGACCGCTTTGTACTTGACAAGTTCAGGTTCTGGAAACCATACGCAAATACGAATAGTGACGGAACGATGAGAGGCCCGGTTAAAGAGCCTGTTATTTACAACTTCAACATTGGATATCCTTTTTAAATGTGATTTATTTCCTCTTCTCGTTTTAGTAACCAAGTAGCTTACTTATTTCCGTCTTTACTTTTTCGGCATTTGGGAGCATCATTTTTTCAAGATCAACATTTAGCGGTATTGCAGGAAGATTGGCAGCACCGAATGTCCATACGGGTGCATCCAGATAATTAAATAACTCTTTCGATATTCTCCCTGCTAAAGATTCAGCAAAGGAGTTCAATAATGGCTCCTCGGTTAAGATAAAAGCACGGCTATGTTTTTTAACAGATAACTTAATCTGATCCCAATCAATAGGGTTAAGCGTTCTTAGATCCAATATTTCGACCTGACCTGCAAACTCCTGCGACGCTTCTTTCGCCCAGTATACGCCCATACCGTAAGTGATTACTACGCAAGATTCACCCCGTTCTATTTTTTCTTCGTGTGCTTTCTGAACAACGTTAGCTTTACCTAAAGGAATGATGTAATCTTCATCAGGCTCAATAGTTTTTGCCTCTGAAGTACCGGCCACTTTAGACCAGTACAAGCCTTTATGTTCCAATAGCACAACAGGGTTAGGATCGTAAAAAGAAGCTTTTAATAATCCTTTCATATCTGCCGCGTTAGAAGGATAAACTATTTTTATCCCGCGGATGGTTAACAACGTAGACTCTATACTTCCAGAATGGTATGGCCCACCTCCTCCATACGCGCCAATTGGAACACGTATCAATGCCTGTATTGGAAATTTACCTTTGGATAAGTAACAGCTCTTGGACAATTCTTCTACTAACTGGTTTATGCCAGGCCAGATATAATCAGCAAACTGAATTTCAACAATGGGCTTCGCTCCCACTGCTGACATTCCTGCTGTTGAGCCTATGATATACGCTTCTTGTATGGGTGTATTGAAAACTCTATTGTCGCCATACTTCTGTGCCAGTGTAGCTGCCTCCCGGAAAACGCCCCCTAACCTTCGGCCTACATCCTGCCCATAGAAGAGCGCTTCAGGATGTTTCTTAAGAATCTCATCCATTGCATGAAGCGCAGCATCTACCATTACAACCTTTACACCATTTGCAGGAAAACGGTTTCCCTTTTCTTCTGTAATAATGGTTGGAGCAAACTCATGAGAACCAAAATCAGTAACATCAGGATCAGGCGCTTGAACTGCTCTTTCGTAGTCAGAAATAACTTTTTCGGATACCTTTTGTTCAATGGATAACAAACTGTCTTCCGGCTCCTGTATTTCGAGTAAGTAATTACGAAGCTTTACCACCGGGTCTAGTTTTCGGTGTTCATCCAGATCTTCACCACGATACCATTCCCTTCTTACCCCCGAAGTGTGATGACCTAATAGAGGACACTTGGCATGAACAAGAACCGGGCTCCTTTTTTCTCTTACATATTCAATCGCTTTTTTTAACCCAAGGTATGAGCCAACAAAATCAGCACCATCAACAACCATCCTTTCCAATCCTTTAAAGCCAGAGGCATACTCGTAGGCATCCATGGCTCGCATCTCCTTTCCTGTTGCAGATATACCCCAGTCATTATCCTGGATAAGGTAAATAATTGGTAATTTTTTTAATACAGCCATCTGAAATGCCTCTGCTACCTCACCTTCTGTAACAGAGCCATCGCCTAGTGAACATAATACTACAGGAGCTTCGTCTGCTTTTAACAAATTCTGCGATTCAAGATATGCGATGCCATGAGCCATACCTGTTGCAGGTATGGCTTGCATACCCGTTGCCGAGCTTTGGTGAGGAATAACTGGGAACCCTGTTCTTTTTAAGGATGGATGACCGTAGTAAGACCTTCCTCCTGAAAAAGGGTCTTCTGCTTTTGCCATCAGCTGAAGCATGAGTTCGTAAGGCTCAAGCCCCATTGCCAGTAACATAGACTCATCACGATAGTAAAGAGATGCATAATCATAATGTTTTAGTTGAAGGCCTGCTGCGAGCTGAATAGCCTCGTGCCCTCTTGACGTACTGTGAACATATTTACTACAAACATCTCTGTTCTCATCATATAACTCGGCCATCCTTTTGGATGTACACATTAACAGATACGCTTTTAATAAAACTTCTCTATCAACTTTAAGCTGATATTTATCACTTCCCTTTTGGGTATCACTGACAGTCATCGGCAATTATTTGGTCTCGCGATAAAGATAGTGATTTTGATTCATCCGAAAGAAAAACATCAACTTAAGCAAATGCTTCTGCCTTAGGTATTACGAAGCCAACACAGAAAAGATATTATCATTATGCTGAGTATCTCATATTCTTGAAGACGGCAAGATCATTAATCGAGATTATGTGAATAAAATGCGGATTAAGATTAAGTCAGTTACAATACTTAAAACTATGTGTATTAAGAATTTTTATTTACTTAGAAACAATTCTACAAGAATGAAATTCAACGAATTTAGAATTTAAGCCATCATAGACCACCAGTTCTTGAAAAGGTAATAACAGAAAAAGATATAGCAATTGTTATGACTTGTACCGAAAAATGATTTTGAACAAGACGTCTATCACTATAGTAACTTTCTACAAACCGTGGGGACGCACGTAGTAAAAAGTATTTACAACTTAATCGATAAGCAATTTTTAAAAAGTTTCTGAGGCATTTCAATAAAAGTTTCTTAGGAGTTAGCAATAGCAGCAACATAAACAAGCACAGCTGCAGTTTGAAATTTTAGTAAAAGGGAACTTCAACCCTTATGCAATGGTTTTAGGCTGGAACAAGTTTAAAATCTAATGGCAAAAAAAATTCTTGTCGCTGAAGATAATTCAGACAGCCTTATAATTCTACAAAACATATTAACCAGTGCCGGCTATAAAGTAGAGGCAATATCAGCAGGTTATAACATAGTAGAAAATAGACTTGACCTACCGGATTTGTTTATACTTGATAAGAATATGCCTACTATTGATGGTCTGGCATTATGCAAGTATTTGCGATTGAAACCAGAGACAAATAAAATTCCTATTATACTCATTAGCGGCAACCAGGATCTTGAAGTGAAAGCAAAAGAAGCGGGAGCAAATGAGTTTCTGAGTAAGCCATTTTCTGTAACCCAACTTCTGATGCTTATAAGCAAACAGCTTAATGCAACGGCATAGAACCCTCATGATCATGAAGCGTTGGTAAATTAAAGGGCACAATTTTATTCCTACCTGTACATCATTAACATGTATAGTTATGGGCAATAAAAATTCTGGAAGCAACTATCCTAAATCTTCTGGCAACAGAAACCAGCAAGACAATAATTCTCAATATAACACTCCTGAGTATTACAGGCGTAATCGTGAGCTTGGACAAAATCGTTATCCTACAAAAGAAGATAGCGGTGGTGAGTCGTCATACTCTTTTCCTGAAGGAGAAAATGACAATCTTAATACGCAATACGATGAGTTAAACACAGGTAAATACGAGAACTATAATGCCGATGGTTATTATGGAAGTAATTATGGTTCTATAGGATACCTTAATAACGGTCCTGACTATGAACAGAACGCGGGATACAGAGACAGATATAACAGGCTAACTACAGGTCAATGGCCTGAGATTGAATCTGCAGAAAGAAGCAGAAATAAAAACCGAGACCAATCCGCATCACACAAAGGTAAAGGGCCTCGCTCCTATAGTCGATCTGACACAAGAATTCATGAAGACATTAACGATGCGCTTTACGAAGACCGCTATGTTGATGCTTCTGACATTGAAGTGGTTGTAGAAAATGGTGAAGTTACACTTCTTGGACAGGTAGATGACAGGCAGGCAAAACGACGTGCAGAAGACATAGCAGAATCCGTATCGGGTGTTAAACATCTCGAGAACAGGTTGCGCGTACGGAGACCTGGTGGCGAGATAGTTAATATTCAAAATAGCAATAAGTAATCACCGTAACCTTTGAGCGTATGAACGTAAGTGATTTCTTAATTAAACGCCTATCGAGCTGGGGAATAAAGCGAATCTTTGGCTATCCAGGTGATGGTATCAACGGCATTATGGGAGCACTGAGCAGGGCCCAGGAAGAGATTAAATTCACACAGGTACGTCATGAAGAGATGGCTGCCTTAATGGCTTGCGCCTATGCAAAATTTACTGGTGAAGTTGGTGTTTGCCTCGCAACCTCTGGCCCGGGTGCTATTCACTTGTTGAACGGATTGTATGATGCAAAACTTGACCATCAACCTGTAGTGGCTATTATTGGTCATCCAGCCCGGAAAGCAATAGGTGGAAATTATCAACAGGAAGTAGATTTAATTTCCTTGTTCAAAGATGTAGCACATGAATATGTGCACATGGCTTCTGACGAAACACAAATTCGACATCTTGTTGACCGCGCTATTCGTATTGCTAAAGCCGAGCGGACAGTAACTTGTGTTATCATACCTAATGATATACAAACTAAAGAAGCTGTTGAAGTGCCACCACATGAGCATTACACGATACATACAGGAGTAGGCCATCCTTCTTCTATTGTGATTCCGACAGACGAAGCACTGCAACAAGCTGCTCATATTCTCAATGTAGGAAATAGAGTAGCCATTCTAGTGGGAGCAGGGGCAGCAAAAGCAACAGAAGAAGTTATTCAGATTGCTGAACTACTAAATGCAGGTGTAGCAAAGGCATTGCTGGGAAAATCTGTATTAGCGGACGACCTGCCTTTTGTAACAGGGTCAATAGGTTTTTTCGGGACAACAGCTACAGAGAACCTGATGAATGAGTGCGACACTTTACTTATGATCGGGACAAGTTTCCCTTATGCAGAATTTCTCCCTAAAGAAGGTCAGGCACGTGCAGTACAAATAGACATAGATGGTCGTATGTTAAGCTTACGATATCCGGTTGAAGTTAATTTGCTCGGCGATAGCAGCGAAACGCTTAAACGGTTAATACCGCTAATTCACAAAAAGCCGAATAACGAATGGAAGCATAAAATTGAAGATGATGTTAGAAAATGGAGGCAGGAACAAGAACAATTATCAACCAGAAAAGCCGAGCTTCTTAATCCACAGTTAGTATTTAAAGAACTTTCATCGAGGCTACCTGCTAACTGTATTATAACTGCGGACTCAGGTTCAACAGCAAGTTGGTATGCACGCGAGCTGTATTTTAAAGATGGAATGATGGGATCATTATCCGGAACCCTCGCTACTATGGGATGCGCTGTGCCTTATGCTATTGCAGCAAAGTTTGCTTATCCTGAAAAAACAGTAATAGCATTTGCAGGCGATGGCGCAATGCAAATGAATGGCAATGAAGAATTGCTTACCATTAGCAAGTATGCACAGTCTTGGAAGAACCCGAATATCATAATCTGTGTAATTAACAATCGTGATTTGAATATGGTTACATGGGAGCAGCGAATGATGGAGGGTGATCCTAAGTTTGAGGCGACGCAGGTTACTCCTGAATTCAATTATGCTGCATACGCAGAGTCGATAGGATTTACCGGGATACGAATAGACTCGCCAGAACAAGTTGCTGAAGCATGGGAGCGCGCACTCTCCGCAAATAATCCTGTACTTATTGAAGCTATAACTGATCCTGAAATATCACCTTTCCCTGATCATGTATTGATGAAGAAAGTTGATAACCTGGCTACATCTGTATCCAAGGGAGATGATGCAGTAATGAAAAATACAGGTCACATTTTACAACAAAAAGTTGAAGAGAAACTTCAAAAGGTAGAAGCAGAGTAAACTACAGCAATCTTTGAGGCAACGCTTGCGCGCCTCAAAGATTGCTTTTCTTTCTAATTATTTGATCTTTTAAGCTGCCAATGAGATTATTTAATTTTCCATGGTGACTTTAGCCGGATTCATAACATTGTGCTAAATTTTCGCCTTATATTTAAGGCATGCAGCGGTATTTAACATTTGTTGTCCTTTTCATTTCCATTTCAGCAACAAAAGCACAGGAGGTCACCGAAAGAAGCAGTCCTTTAGCACTTGCACGCGCGCGTTATAAAGATGCTTATATTAAGATAACTTATTCGCAGCCTGCAAAAAACGGCAGGGAAATTTTCGGAAAGTTAGTACCGTATGGGCAAATCTGGAGAACAGGTGCAAATGAGGCAACAGAAATTCTTCTCACTAAGAATATCCTCATAAATAATCAGCTTTTAAAGGCTGGTGTATACACGATATTTACAATTCCAAATAAAGACAAATGGACAGTTGTTATAAACAGTGACTTTGGTCTTTTTGGGTCCTATAATTACAATCCTAAACTCGACGTTTTCAGGTTTGATGTACCCGTTCAACAACTAAACGTTGTCTATGAACCATTGACTATCCAAATAGACCAAAGAAATGAATTGGCAAATATTTTGATTATGTGGGACAACGTTAGTATTGCTATACCTATAAAATTTTTTAACTGATTATGATACGAAACAGTGGTCTTTGCTTCTGCGTGTTTATTCTGTGTTCTTTTTCAATACTTGCCCAGGAAGCGTCTGAATTAGAAAAAAGACATGGTTTTAAAGACATAAAACTGAATACCCCTGTTGATTCAGTTAAGGGAGTAAAACTTAAAAAGGAGTTTAAAGAGAGAAACGAGTTTGACGCTAAACTGTATGAGGTAGACCATCCTGCCTATAAAAAGATTGGTGAAGTAAATGTGAAGCAGGTAGAGCTAAAAGCATACAAAGGTCTGATCTACCAGATTTTTGTAGTAGCGGATAAAGATCCTCGTCTCATGAAGGCGCTTGAATCTATCTATGGCAAAGCGGATTATGATATGAAAAATGAGACATACTTTTGGAAGGGTTCTAGTATCATGTTAAAATTCAAGTCTCATTCTAAAAACGAACTGGAAATGGTTTACGACTCCCCTGTAGTTTATAGCAAGATGAAGGAGGACAAAGCCAAGAAAATAGAGAACATTGCTGATGACTTTTAGAGTATAACAAACTTAGAGAAGGGTTAACAGAAAAATTATTAAATCCCTTCTCTAAAGTTGTTAAAGTCGCATTTTACCTTTTAAGGAATCATCCAAGGCATCTTTAGGCACTACTAACGAAACTGTATTAATAGCAAAATATGCCTCTGACACTTTAATTAATCCTTTAAATGGGCCAACCTCACCCCAGGAATTTTTTACAACATAAAACTTTTTTCCCTTCGTGCTTTTTTCTACTCCTACCAGATGCATTAAATGATCGTCTTGAGTAGTAAGGTTTTCAAACAACTGCTGTCTTAAGCCCTGGTTATACAAATCCTCTTCCGCCTCAGGATCAATTTTATTTACTGCATCTTTCCCTTCTTTTAATTGAAGCGCATAGCCTTTTTTCTGATTGAAATTAGCATTGCTAACATCGGCATCCCACATCAATGAAAAACCTTTTTCTAATGCTTTATCCACCAAAGCTATCATTTCTTCCAGAGGAAGATTGTGGTATGAGGCATTTGCATAATTATCGGGGATCTCTAAAATGAATTGATCGTAATAGGGATGATGACTAAAAGATGTCAGAAACACATAATCGTTACTGTTAAACTTAAGAACCTCCTTGGCAAATGAGATAGGAGTATATACTTTTTCTTTATAAGTAAATTTTTCGGGTGCTTTACCGAGATGATCGTCAAGAATCTGTTGAAATCCTGTCATCCAATCTGATGCAATAGGTCGCTTACTTAGCACATTATCAAGGTAAGCTTTAAGACTAGCATCAAGCTTACTATGGTCATGCGACTTTGTTCCTAGTAGCAGCCCTGAATAAACGCTTTCAGGAGCTGTTCCATATTTAGAGATTGCATTAATGACATCATGTCCTAAACCTCCTGGCCCAAATTGAGCTGCTCCCTGTCTTAAAATATAGTTACGGGCTTTCTCCGTATAGATACTCCGTACAGTATACATTTCAGATAGATCGAACTCTCCTAATCCTGATTTAATAGTTTGAGATTCTATTAAGGAGATGGTAGAAAAGCTCCAGCACGTTCCTGTATTAGCCTGATTCTTAACAGGCGTAAAGGCTACAGTTTTAGCTGGCGTGGGATGAGTTGCGGTCCCTTGAGCAAATGCTTGCGAACAAGAGACAACAACTAAAATGGAGACCGTAATCTTTAGCATATTACTTCTGATAAGTAATTCTATAGATAACGTTAGCCTGGTCATCAGAAACAAGCAATGAACCATCATTTAACTGTAAGACATCTACCGGACGTCCCCACGCCTTCTGCGAATCGTTGTCCAGCCATCCGCTAACAAAAGTTTCATGGCCGACTGACTTGTTGCCTTCAAGTTTTACAAGACTTAATTCATAACCACTTTTTTTGCTACGATTCCAAGAACCATGCTTAGCAACAACCACCTGATTCTTGTATGTCTCTGGAAACATGTCGCCTGTATAGAATTTTAGTCCAAGAGGAGCAACATGGGCTCCCATTTTTTGAACAGGGGCAACAAAATCACTGCAAGGTCTTTTATTTCCAAACTCAGGATCTTTAACAGAGCCTTCATGGCAATAAGGATATCCGAAATGCAAACCTGCTTTAGGAGCAACGTTTAATTCGCAGTTTGGAACATCATCACCAAGTAAGTCTCTTCCGTTATCTGTAAACCACAACTCCTTTGTTGTAGGATGCCATGTAAAACCTACTGTGTTTCTTACTCCTTTTGCAAATATTTCACGACCTGACCCATCCGCATTCATTCTTGTTATTGTAGCATAGATCTCTTCCTTAGGTTCACAAATATTGCAAGGGGCTCCAACCGGAACATAAAGTTTTCCGTCGGGACCAAAAGCTATATATTTCCATTGATGTCCATCCTGTTCGGGATACGAGTCATTAACCACCACTGGTTTCCCTGGGTTGTTAAGCTTAGATTCAATACCAGGAAATTTAATGATTCTTGTAGTTTCAGCGACGTAAAGATCGCCGTCTTTAAAAGCCACGCCATTAGGCATAGTAAGATCAGATGCTATTGTCCATTTTTTATCGGCAACGAAGTCTCCATCGCTGTCCTTGCCTGCATAGACCTTATCCCCGTCACGATTTCCTACATAAATAACTCCGGATGGGCTAATGGCTAAAGATCGGGCATTATGGACTTCGGCAAACACGCCGATTTTAAAACCCGCAGGAAGTTTTAACTTATCTAAAGGCAGGGATTTTGAATATTCCGAGATCGCAGGAATGCTACCGTCTTCGGGATTAGGCACTGCTGAGGTTACAGAATCGGTGGCGATGGTTTCCTTGTTTTCGTTAGAACCGCTATTGCTGCATGCGAGCAGAACTGAAAAGGATAGAATAAAATATAACTTTAATTGAATCATTTTTTAGTTGTTAAGGATCGAAATTTAAGGGCATTCATTAAATCTTGCACTATAATTATACAAGAGGTTCGTTACTTCTTATCAAAATCCAATAAATAAATATAATAATCCTATCAAATAGTCATTATTTTTGCATTTTGTTTTGTTTCTATTTGATATCATAAGGATTGTGATAATCTGGATTTGATTTACTGAATTTTACATGCTTTCTATTACAAATCTCTCCTATTACATTGGAGGACGCCCGCTTTATGAAGATGCCAGCCTGTTTATTAAACCTAAAGACAAAATAGGTCTAATAGGTCTTAATGGCAGGGGAAAATCTACACTACTTAAACTTATCAATGGCGATTATACAGCTGATTCAGGATCGATAAGTAAAAGTAATGATTGTACAATCGGCTTTCTAAACCAGGATCTTCTCTCCTACCAAACAGATGACGCTATCGTTACTGTTGCCATGAGCGCTTTTAAAGATGCCGTTGATACACAACGGCAGATTGAGACAATCCTTCATAAGTTGGAAACTGAGTATTCTGATGATCTGGTGGAGAAGCTTACAAAATTGCAGGAGAGATTTGATCACCTTAATGGCTATTCTATGCAGGCAAAGGCAGAAGA
Source organism: Chryseosolibacter indicum (assembly GCF_018598585.1). GTDB lineage: Bacteria > Bacteroidota > Bacteroidia > Cytophagales > Cyclobacteriaceae > Chryseosolibacter > Chryseosolibacter indicus. The sequence continues at coordinate 14,787 of NZ_JAHESD010000015.1, read as the reverse complement.
GGTATTAGAAGGTATTGGTTTTTCAACTGCTGACCTTCATAGACCTTTGAAACAATTCTCAGGAGGATGGAGAATGCGCGTTATGCTGGCCAAGCTTCTTTTAGAAAAACCATCTCTTTTAATGCTTGATGAACCTACCAACCACTTAGACTTACCCTCTATTGAGTGGGTTGAAAATTACTTACGAAACTATGAGGGCGCTGTGATAATCGTCTCTCACGACAGACGATTTTTAGATAACGTAATTAACAGAACGGTTGAAGTTACTCAGCAACAGCTCATCTCCTACGAAGGTAATTATAGCTTTTACCTGGAAGAGAAAGAATTAAGAAAAGAGATTCAGCAAAATGCATATGAAAACCAACAGCAAAAGATAAGACAAACAGAAAGGTTTATAGAAAGGTTTAAGGCAAAAGCAACGAAGTCTCGACAAGTACAATCCAGAATCAAAGCCCTAGAGAAAATGGACATGATTGAGGAGGTCGTTGATGATACAGCTGCTGTAAACTTTCGATTTAAATTTAATCAGCAACCGGGAAGGTATATTGTCACTCTTAACAATGTTTCCAAATCTTATGGGCCATTAGAGATCCTGAAGAATACAAGTATACAAATTGAACGTGGAGACAAGATTGCTTTAATTGGTGCTAACGGAAAAGGCAAATCTACTTTATTAAGAATTGTTGCAGGAGAAGAACCTGTAGAGGGAGAAAGAGTTGTTGGATATAATGTCATCAAGGCATTTTACGCCCAGCATCAGCTCGAATCACTCCATGTTGAGAATGAAATATTAGAAGAGCTATTACAGGCCGGATCTGGAAAGACAGAACAGGAGTTAAGAAATGTTTTAGGTTGCTTCTTGTTTTCAGATGAAGATGTATTTAAAAAAATAAAAGTGCTTTCTGGGGGTGAAAAATCACGTGTCGCGCTTGCTAAAACGTTAATCTCGGAAGCAAACTTTTTGCTGTTAGATGAACCTACCAACCACCTAGACTTTATCTCTGAAAACATTCTAATCCAGGCGTTGCAACAATACCAGGGAAGCTTTATTGTAGTTTCTCACAACCGTTACTTTGTAACACAGATTGCCAACAAAATCTGGTATATCGAAGACAAGCAAATCAAAGAGTATCCTGGTACATATGAAGAGTACGAATTTTGGAGAAAGAAAAACGAGTTAAACAACACGGAAGTTAAGCCGGAGCCAAAACCTAAAGTAGAAAAAGTACAACCGGAACAAAGGCCAAAAGCGATTAATAATGAATCGCAACGGAAGACTTTGGAAAAGAATCTAAGAAAAGTAGAAGAAGAAATTGAGCAATTGCAGGCAAAGAAGAATAAAATCGAATTAGAAATGACGCAACCGGAAGTCTACGGAGACTTCAATAAAATGCAGAAGGCGAAAAATGAATTCAATGTTATTGAAGACAAATTACAAAAGGCTAATGCGGAGTGGGAGCAAATAGCGATTGAAATTGATAAACTAAGCTAAGCAGATAAAATCAGAATTTAGAATAAAGAACGCCTTACTCCTGGTCAGAGCCGAACCTCGGAGTATAGGCTGTTCATTATGTAAATTCCTTACCACTTACAAGACTTAGTTTAGTAAAAAAACTAGAGGGTCAATGAAATATATATTTGAAACGCAGGCCAACGTCAAAAGTGATTGGTGTAGATTCGACCCCTAAATCCGACTTATAAATAGATTGAAAAGGATAACGTACACCTGGATTCAATGTAATGCGATAGCGCTGACTGAATCTGTAGCTTAACTCTGTTCCCATTAATCCACTAAAATTCATTGGCCGGTAAGGTGCATCATCCCTACCCTGATCAACATTAGACAGACTCTGGCCCTCTGCAGTTTTTACATTTTGAATGAATAAATCAGTAGATATACCCGCGTTTAACTGCAAGCCAAATTTCTTATTAATTAGTGTATAACCGGCCTGCATAGGTAAACTGATATATCGAACACTGTTGTTTACATTGTAAGGTGCTGTCGTTACTAGTTTTTCTGATTTAATTCTGGCTGAGGCATCTGTGCTCAATTGTTCTAATTCGTTAATTGAAGCTGGACGAAAAGTTTGATAATCAGGTGAACCAACAACTGCATTAGCAGTATAATCAGATGACTGGGTCAAATAGTTCACGCCGCCCTGTAATACCCATCTCGGCGTCAATCGTGTACCCATATTAACGCCAACAGCATAAGCAACACCGGAGGCCTTAACCTCGTTATCTGCCATTACAGCGTTGCTGGCGGCAAAAGCACTAGAAGACGATGAAGCAACATTAGACGCAATGGTATTAAATGACCCAGCTGATACGCCGACAGATGTCCAAAGCTTCTCATCTTCAGATGAGGCTTTCTCCTTTTTCTCCTCCCTGATTTCTTGTTCCCTGGCAGCAAGTTTTGCCATCATCACCGCTACAGCATCTTGTTCTTCTTTTTTTGGCAGCGTAAGCGTTATATCTGGCCTTTCATAAAGAGCTGGTAATCGGTCTTTGTTAAGAGCAAGATAGAGGTGATCAGAGTTTTCAGAACTAAAACTTTTAATAGTCGAATTACCCTCGTTAGCCAAAAAAGAAAATGATGTCTTGATAGCCTCATTCCTTCCTTTCTTTTCAACTCCGCTATTATCATTGGCGTAGAGGGACTTGAGAGTTTCACTTGCCATATCTATTTTTTCTTCTCCTTTACTGCCGAATTCGTAAGTAGCGTTGTTCGCATTTTCCTTTCTATCCTTTACTACGCCGTTTGAAGCATCTAATTCATTTAAATTCGCCTTACCCGAAATCTCTACGTTTGAATCTACTTTAAAAGATTCTTCTATGTCCTCGCCAGTTAGTTCATTCTGTAAAGTTGTTCCATTCAAATTGTGATTATAAGTGAGAGCACTATTTAAGGACTTATTAAAATTATTTTGTTGTGTCAAGTAAACACTTACTCCTCCTGCCATTAAAGCAAAAACGACAGAAGCCGCAGCTAATGTTTTGTAAAAAAACAATCTACGACGCATCTTCTTGCCTTCGGCTCTTTCCAATTCAAGCTCAATATTAATCCATGCATCTGAAGATGGACCTACCTCAGCTTGCTTGAAAGCATCTGCCCATTGATCTTCAAATTTTCCCCTGTCCATATTTTTTATAATACGATGACTCTTTTAACAACTTCTCCTGAAGTAAGGTACGCGCCCTCGAATACTGCGATTTCGACGTCCCCTCTGATATTCCTAACATTTCAGCAATCTCTTTATGATTATATCCCTCAATGGCGAATAAGTTAAACACAATCTGACATCCCTGCGGCAACGACTGTATCATTTCTAATAGTTGCGAAAAGTGAATACCTGAAATGCTAATCTCATTTTCAGGTAAATCAATTTCCTGCACGTCTACCATCGGAAAGAGATAAAGCTTTTTGCGCTGATAATTAAGGGCAGTATTAACCATAATCCGTGTTATCCACGTCTCCAGCTTACTTTCCTGCCTAAAATCTTTAATTGCGTGAAAAACCTTTACAAAACCCTCCTGCAAAATATCCTCTGCTTCCGCTGTGGTTTTAGAATAGCGTAAACAAACAGCAAGCATTTTACGACAATATCGCTCATACAAAGCCTTTTGGAAGCTTCTGGTGCCTTTCCTGCAGCCTTCAATAAGTTCAGGTTCCTTGAGCATGTAGTCCTTTGTACGGCCGTTTTCTAGCATTTAGACAACTTCTGATATTAAAAGGTTGGAATAACTTTATAATTTCGTCGTTAGTATGCGTTACCTCGTTATATATACTTTACTCCTGCTCGCGGGGTGTACTCCCCTCGCCCCGAATGCAATTAGTTCCGAAGGCTCTGTAAAAGTACTGCGTTTTGCTGATCAAACATATGAGCCTGAAATTAAAACCGTTGTAATCCATCCTGCTTCTTCAAATCAAACTAGCTCTTTGCTACCTGCTGTTACTAAATTAGGGGGTGAGAATCTCATCCTTGAATTTGATGACCTTACAACTCAACGCGACACTTATTATGCAAGAATTTTTCATTGCAATTACGATTGGACGAAGTCAATTTTGATGGACCTGGACTACATGATTGAATACAATGAATTTCCAATAAACAATTTTGAATTCTCTGTAGATTCTCACGTTCCCTATGTTCACTATAGATTTGTTATTCCACAAGTAAAATTGCCCGGAAATTATGTGCTGGTTGTATACAGAGGAAGCGATAAAAATGATTTAATCCTCAGCAAGCGATTCATGGTCTACGATAACAGGGTTGCGTTTTTAAATGAGCGAAACTTAATAGGAGCAGGTGATATTGCTTCTCTTAATCAGCAAATCAATTTCACAATTAACTATAAAGATTTAGATATAATTAATCCTTTAGATAATGTCAAAGTTGTGATTCGGCAAAACCAGCGGTGGGACAATATTGCTACTGATGTCCGACCGAGCTTTGTCAGGGAAATAGAGAAAGAAATTGAATATCGTTTTTTTGATGAAAATAAAATGTTTAAAGGCGGAAGTGAGTTCCGTTTCTTTGACATGAGGTCTCTAAATTACCCCGGCAGAAATGTGGCCCGGGTAAATAAAAGTGTTAAACCATTTGAACTGTATCTGGAAAAGGACAAGTCAAGAGCAAACGAAGCTTATAGTCAGTATGATGATTTAAATGGTGGATTTATTCTTGACAACCTTGATTATAGAGACGCCTCTTTTGCCAATTATGCGTTTGTCAATTTTACATTAGTATCAAAGGATAAAATTCCAGGAGATGTTTATGTTACCGGAGCATTCCAACAATGGAACCTTAACAAAGAAAATAAAATGTACTACGACACAACAAACCGTGAATACACTGCTCAATTTCTTTTAAAACAAGGATGGTACGATTACCAATACGTTGTAAAATCAAACTCCCTTCCTCCCTATGCTCTAGAAGGTTCACACTATGAAACGGAAAATATGTATGAGATCTTTGTTTATTATCAACCTTTTCAACCCAAGGCAGATATGTTAATAGGATATCTTAATCTTTATAAAAACAAGCGTTAAGCATATGACATTTCCTGTTGAGTAGCCGTGCTTATAGAATTATTATTAGCAACGTCTAACATCCCAAACCCTTTATATGTAAAATAGCCTAGTCCGTTCTCATAGACGAATTCCTGCACCTCACGGGCCGCATACAGAGTGAACGGCAATGTATAACCCCTTACTTCAAACCTTACATCATTATCATATAAGGGATAGATTCGTGCAAATTTCTTATGGGAATTTTGAATACGCTGTAAATATTCATTATCCGGAACAATTTGAAACTTGTAAAATGAAGCTAGTTGCTCTGCTGTGAAGTTACCAGTCGCCTCCATCCTTGCCAACGTAGATTCATAAAGAAGATCTGAAAATTCATCCTGATCAGGAGACACAAATTTTTTGCTTCTGTCATCGTTAAAGGACGCCGGAATTAGTACTACTGGAGAAATACAAAGAAACCTTGCTTCATCTCCAATTTTAATAGGATCTTCCGCTTCGGTACTCTCCGGAACCAAATGAAGGTTTCCTACAATAATTTCCTTTTGCTCAAATAATCTTGATAAGAAATAATCCATAAAAGATTTATCAGAACAAGAGAATACAAGTGTTACTCTAGAAGAATAGTAATGTAGCCCTTTGCGACTTACTTTTGTCTGTCCTTTTAAACCAGAAAAATTGAATTGTTGAAAGTCTAAATATGCTTTTTGAGGTCCAAAAACTAAAAGTCCTTTAATAACCTGCGCTAACAGGTATTGATGATGAAAGGGCACATAAGCCCCACGATTTTTCAAAGAAAAAATAATCCTGGTTCTCAAACCTTAAAAAATTTATAACAACGGGTTAAAAAATTGTAACCCGAACTCGCTCTATTCTGATGATGAGCAGATTATAAAACTAAAAAAAAATTCTAATGGTTGGAACCTTCCGTAAGGAATCTTTAAACATTAAACCTGAAATGCATTATGTCACCATCTTCAACTACATATTCCTTCCCTTCTATTGCTAATTTTCCTGCTTCCCTGCACGCAGCCTCTGATTTAAACTTTTGAAAATCAGTCAATTTAACTACCTCCGCTTTTATAAAGCCTCTCTCAAAATCAGTATGGATAACGCCAGCCGCTTGAGGTGCTTTCCATCCCTTTTTTATTGTCCATGCCCTTACCTCTTTCTCTCCTGCTGTAAAGTAAGTTATCAAATCAAGAAGCTCGTAACCTGCCCTGATCATCCTGTTCAGGCCTGATTCCTTTAAGCCATATTCTTCCAGGAACATCTTCTTCTCTTCCTTTTCTGTAATTTCAGCGATTTGTGCCTCCAATGCCGCACAAATCTTTACAATATTGGCACCTTCTTTAGAAACAGCCTCTTTTAACGCTTTCACATGACTATTGTCTTCATGAAGATATTTTTCATCTACATTGGCAACATACATCATTGGTTTCATCGTAAGAAGGAAGAGATCAGTTACGGCCTTTTTCTCATCCTCAGATACTTCTAATGTCCTTGCATTTTTTCCCTGCTCAAGAGTAGCCTTATACTGTTTAAGAACCTCAAGCTCTGCCTTTGCCCTCGGATCGCCGGACTTAGCTGATCTTTCTATTCTACCAATCTTCTTATCAACAGATTCGAGATCCTTTAATTGAAGTTCCATTTCAATGATCTCCTTGTCAGACACAGGGTTAACAGGTCCCACTGAACGAACAATATTTACGTCGTCAAAACACCGTATCACATGGACGATGGCATCCACCTCCCGAATATTAGTTAAGAAACCATTTCCACGTCCCTCATTCTTACTGGCACCTTTTACCAATCCTGCAATGTCTACGAATTCTATAGTTGCAGGAACAACACGTTGAGGATTAACTATCTCAGAAAGTATATCTAGCCGATCGTCAGGAACGTCTATAATACCGATATTGGGATCAATGGTAGCAAACTCGTAGTTAGCTGCTACATTTTGAATATTTGTTAGAGCTGAAAATAGTGTTGATTTTCCGACGTTTGGTAAACCCACAATTCCGCAACGAAGTCCCATAGTAGTTATTTAGGCCGCAAATATGATAGGATTTCCTGATTTAAAGGTAGCTACATTCGTTTTTTTTATAAATCACCAACAGACATCCTACGCTATTTTTAGCAAAAAGAAAAGCCCTTGAATATTCAAGGGCTTTCTTCCAATATAGGTTTTGATTTAGGTTAGTCCCATTTTAGTTCAGAATCCGATCCTCTGCCATTAGAAGCTGTTTCCGCTTCTTCCCGTTCCGGTTGATTATCAAATTGACTGAAATCAACGTTAGGCATCAATTCGTGCTTAACATGGTTAACAGTATTTGTTAATGCTTCTAAGAATTTGTTGAAGTCTTCCTTGTAAAGAAAAATCTTGTGCTTTTCATAGGTAAAACCTTCGTCTTTGAAACGCTTCTTACTCTCAGTAATAGTAAGATAGTAATCATTAGAACGGGTTGATTTTACATCGAAAAAGTAGGTTCTTTTACCGGCTTTCACTTTCGTCGAGAAAATTTCATCCCTGCCGTTTGTCTTGTTGTCTTCCACAATCCTTCAATTTTAAAGTTAGGTATACGTTTGGTTCTATCGAAGATAGTACTTTACACAAAGATTGCAAACTAACTCGTAAATAATTTAGTTTGAAGTAATAAAATACTTACCTTTTAAAACATCAAAGTAAGCATCAATATACACATTTTCCAATTATTGTGAGCATTAAACTTAGTGAGATTAAACAAAATACGAGCTTAGAACTACTTGCTAGACAGTTAGTAGAGGGTTTTATAACTGGATTACATAAGTCTCCTTACCACGGTTTTTCAGTTGAATTTGCAGAACATCGACTTTACAACGAGGGTGAAAGCACACGACATATTGATTGGAAGGTTTATGCGAGAACAGATCGGCTCTTTACAAAACGTTATGAGGAAGAGACCAATTTAAGGTGTCTTATAGCGATTGACACTTCTCAATCCATGTATTATCCTGTAAAGTCATTATCTAAGATCCGGTTTAGTGTCTACGCAGCCTCTGCTTTAAGCTATATGCTTCAAAAGCAAAGGGATGCCGTCGGACTATGCCTCTTTTCTGACCAAATTGAAACGCTCACTGCAGTTAAATCAACACCAACGCATGTTGACAAAATTTTTGGATTGCTAGAACAAGTGACCTCTCAAGAAAGAAAGGAGAAAAAGACAAGAGTGTCAAACGTACTTCATGAAATTGCAGAAAAGATTCATAAAAGGTCACTCGTTATTATTTTTAGTGACATGTTTGATAGTGAGGAAAATATCGATGATCTCTTTAAAGCCCTGCAACATCTTAAACACAATAAACACGAGGTGATTGTTTTCCACGTAATGGATAACGAAACGGAATTGCTTTTCGATTTTGAAGATCGCCCCATGGAGTTTGTTGATCTGGAAACGGGAGATAAATTAAAGTTAAATCCTGCAGATATTAAAGAGCGATATCGTATAGAAGCAGAACGTTTTCATAAGAGCCTGACCATGCGATGCAACCAGTATAAAATTGATTTTGTTGAGGCTGATGTAAGAGGAGCTTTTAATCATATTCTTCAGACTTACCTGATTAAAAGAACTAACATGCGTTAAAAGCTGTCGCATAAAAAAACCTAACATTCCTGTTAGGTTTCTATTATTAATTGCTTTGTTCTACCTCCTGATGGAGCCAAGCCTTCTTGGCGAGTAGCTCTTCTTTTGTTTCAACGTAATCAGGGTCTGGTACGCAACAATCAACCGGACATACAGCCGCACATTGTGGCTCTTCATGAAAACCAGTACATTCTGTGCATTTACCTGATACTATATAATAAAACTCATCAGAGACAGGTGTTTGAGGTGCTTTTCCGTCAATAACCACGCCGTCTTCAAGTTCTACACTTTCAAGTTTAGTGCCTCCTGCCCAATTCCATTCCCTACCACCTTCATAAATCGCTGTATTTGGGCATTCCGGTTCACATGCACCGCAATTGATGCACTCGTCCGTAATTATTATTGCCATGCTTTCTCTACTTTTGAATTTTTCCTTACAAAAATACGTCAAATAACTATCCTACAAAACGGGATTAGTATAGTAAAAGTTTATGAATTCTAAAGATAGAATAACAGCATTTGAAAAACTAGGAAATTATCTCCTTGCAATCGATAAAGCAGAATTAGAGTGGATTTCTTCAAAAGCAGTAAATGAGAACTCCTGGTTTGCAAATGAAAGCGTCAGTACAGCCATTGAAGCTTTATCAACAGTATTGACAAGAAGAAATTTGGAAGAATGGCTTTCTCCGTACAAGCTACAAGAAAATACTACCAAAACTATTGCTGTTGTTATGGCCGGTAATATTCCGCTAGTTGGATTTCATGACCTACTTTCCATACTGATAACGGGCAACCGTATTCTTATTAAGCCAAGTTCAAAAGATTCAGTTCTCCTAAAATTTGTAATAAATAAGTTGCTTGAGATAGAGCCCCGATTTCGAGAATCGATATCTTTTACAGAACAACTAAAGAACTTTGATGCTGTTATTGCCACAGGCAGTGACAATTCATCAAGGTATTTTGAGTACTACTTTAGTAAGTACCCGCACATTATCAGGAAGAATAGATCCTCTTGCGCGCTTCTCACGGGTTTCGAAAATGAGCAGGAACTTTATGATTTGGGTAAAGATGTTTTCACGTATTTCGGACTGGGATGTCGTAATGTATCAAAACTTTTGGTTCCGAATGAGTTTGACTTCACTAAGCTTCTAAACGCATGGACGCCTTATAAGAATATAATGCATCACCATAAGTATCATAATAACTATGATTACCAAAAGTCTATTTTACTGGTGAACCGTATTCCTTTTCTTGACTCAGAATTTGTGCTTCTACAGGAGAATGAGCGCTTACTCTCTCCTATCTCCGTGGTTTTTTATGAATTCTATGATAGTTGGGAGGCAGCTACTGCCAAACTAAAATCACAATCTGACAAAATTCAATGTATCGTTGGAAATGCAAAACCCGCTACCGTTAAAATAGGTCAGGCACAGTTGCCGCAATTAAATGATTATGCTGACCAGATAGATACAATTGCTTTCCTACAATCCCTTCAGTAGAAATTGAAAGAGAGAAACAAAGCGATTAAAGTAACCGTTGTTTCTCTCTTTTTATCAGACTAACTTGTCTTAAGGCTTGATGCCTCTCATAATCTCAACCCAACCTGTAATCGGTTCATTTTTTCCTATTTGAAGTCTGTAGAAGTAAATACCATCAACAGCTCCCTCACCTCTCCAGTTGTTTTGGTAGTTATCTGATTTATAAATCTCCTTACCCCAGCGATTGGTGATCACCAATTTATTACCTGAGTCCCCAAGGTTGCGTACAAAGAATATATCATTGATACCATCATCATTTGGTGTAAAGATATTCGGTGCATATACGGAGTTGTCTAAAGGTACCCTTCCAACTAAATCTAAAGTACAACCAGATTCATCTTCTATTACAATTCCATAACGTCCAGCAGGCAATTGCTTTTTATAATACTTCTCCAGTTCAAAGTTCTCATTCTCCTCAATTGGCTCAGTCTTTTCAAAACTTGATAAAGAACTTGAAGCTGAATCCAAACTGATAGTGATCATGTAACCTGGATCTCCTCCGGTAATACCTACAACTTTTAATGAACCAGTAGGCATATCAGGATAAGAAGCCGTCATGCCTTCGATACTTGCACTTATTGGATTACTAATGACAACTGTCTTTTTATCAGATTTAACGATAGGACACAACGCTTGATTTTGTCTCACTATCAAGTTGTATTCACCTTTCTTACTTAAGAAATTACGGTCTTCAATAAGATATGTATTGGTTATCGGAAACGGTGAAACCCTTATAGAATCTACTCTTTTTCCAGAGAACTTATCGAAAACAAGTACATCAAACGCGGCATTATTATCACCTTTAATATCTGACAACTGTACTACCTGCTTGTTCTCTTCGCAGAATTTTTCTGTCATGAAATCAACCGCAATTGCACCACCTGATATTGTAAAATCTTGTCTCGTAGGACAACCAAAATCCGAACTCACTAAGACATAGTAATTTCCGGCAGTAAGACCTGATTTCATATCACTATTTCCGCTATTTGGGAACTTCTCCAGCGTAATAGTGCTCTCATCTTCTGTCGCTCTTGCGATGCCATACTTATAAGGACCTGGTGTTTGAGTCTCATCCATATCTACTGCAATAACAACTGATCCATCTGTTCCACCACTTTCACAAGAAGGAGGTGTTACTGTTGCCTGCGGATCATTAATTATTATCTGATTAGGTGATGGAATGTTCACAATCATTGACTGCTCACATCCATTAACATCCCTGATCCTGTAGTTTTTATTACCTCGTTGTAGACCTTTATAAACTATAGAATCTGTTAAGTTTTCAAACAGGCCTCCCTGGAACGAAATGGTATAAGGCGCATTTCCTCCTGTAGGATCACTCACCTTGAGCTCACCATCATTGTTATTACAACTTGCTTCTTTCGCTTCATAAATAGATGATACCTTGCTAGGAGCATTATTGATAGTTATTTGAACTTCTGCAGGACATTTATCTGTACCATCATCTCTTACCAGTATTGAGTAAGTTCCCACCGGCAAGTTGGTTAAGTTAGAAGTGAACGTACTCCACACTGTGCCATTATCTGTTGAATACTCATAAGGAGCATTTCCACCTGTTACAGTTATCTGTGCTTGCCCTGTTGGCTGATCAAAGCAAACCGCATCTTTTACGGAAGCAGGATCTAACGTTGCAGTAACTGTAGATTGCACTTGTAAGCTTTGTGATAGTATACAGGTACTCGTACCATCTGTTATGAATATCTGGTAGTCAAGTGAAGGAGGTAAATTATCGAATGATGTTGGAACTCCTGGAGGAACTGGAATACTTCGTGTAAAGTAACTTGTTTGAGTGCCTCCTAAGATACTATCATATAAGACAACATAATAAGACTGTCCGGCAGGAAGATTGCCTCCTGTTATTGTCAGCTCGATTGCCCCATCATTCATACCGTTATTAGCTGTTAAGCATGTTGGCAACGTCAACTTCGGAGTCGGAATTGTAAAGACTCCGCAATTGATAGGTCCGCCAGGACCATTACCACCTCCACCGCAAGAACCTGTGTTGGAGACATTAACAACTATAGCAGAAGCGACACTCGTACCACAAGGATAAACAGCCCTCACTTCAAAGTTAGTCGTTCCTACTGTTCCTACATTTAATTGTGCGGCTGTAGGTGTATAACTACCTGTAGTTGTTGTAGCTATCAGTGTACTCGCCCCTCCTGATACAGAGTACCATTGGTACGCTGTTGCACCCACTGCAGTAGCTGTTAGTACAGGAGCTGTTGTGTTAAGACATACAGTTACGGGAGATACTACTGTAGGAGCTGCTGCGAAATTGATGACAACTTCATCTATGCTCGGAGGACAGGTTCCATTAGTTACTATCCATCTTAATTTATACAATGTTCCTGTAACCCCTATAAATTGTGCATTAATGTCATTTGCAGGTATTGGAATTCCCCCCATACCTTCTATAACAGACCATATACCGGTTCCAGCTGTTGGCGCCGTAGCATTTAATGTTGTATAATTTTGAGAACAAATCAGCTGGTCAGCTCCCGCATCTGCAACAGAAGGTGCTAGATTAAACTTGATCTGAACATCCTCAAAACTACTACAAGCTCCGTTGGTAATCGTCCATCTGAGTGTATATGTTTGACCTATCGTACCATCAAATTTACTTGTTGGACTACTTGGATTATCAATAATACCAAGTCCATCAGCATCACCACCTGGTGCAAAGCTCCATAACCCTGTACCGGTATTCGGCGAATTCGCATTTAACGTTGCAGTACCACATACGCTTTGATCAGGGCCCGCATTTGCAATTTCATTTACATTAACATTTACAGTAACAGTAGCAGAATCTTTTGCGCATGGTGCTGTGCCCGTTACTACATATTTAAATGTATAAGCTCCAGCTACTGC
>NZ_JAHESD010000015.1:0-1602 GCF_018598585.1 Chryseosolibacter indicum | reverse complement strand
TTAAGTGTAAGGATTGCTGTAGCATCCGCACATCCTGTTGAACTTACCCTGTATTCAAATCTGTAAGCACCATCCGCTGTTATACCTGAAAGGTCTGCAACGTCACCCACAATATTTGCTCCGCTGTTATCAAGATCGGTCCAAGTGCCTCCCCCATCAGGAGTACCTCCAAGATTAGCTAACAGGTTGAAATTTGTTTCTGAGCTACATGCAGGAACTGTTGCTGCCACTCCTGCATTTGGTGCTTTATTAACATTTACGGTAACAGTAGCAGAATCTTTTGCGCATGGTGCTGTGCCCGTTACTACATATTTAAATGTATAAGCTCCAGCTACTGCTCCTGATAAGTTAACTGTGTTTCCTGTTATTGTACGGATCGATCCTGATGTTTGGGTCCATGTACCTCCTGCATTAGGAGTACCTCCCAGACTTACGAATAAATCAAAGGCAGTTTCGGTATTACAAGCTTGTACTGTATTATCACTACCTGCATCTGCAGCTTCTTTAACATCTATTGTCAATATTGATTTCACATCAGCACATGGCCCTGTCCCTTTTACTGTGTATTCAAATTCATAAAGACCTGCAACTGCTCCGCTTAAGTCTACTGCATCCCCTGTAATGGTAAGCGCTGCACCTGATATTTGTACCCACGTACCGCCTGCATCTGGATTACCATCTAGGCTGCCCAGTAAGTCAAATGATGACTCACTGTTACATGCTAGTACGGTAGCATCCTCTCCTGCATCCGGACCTTCTTCTACATTAATCGTAAGAATAGAACTTGCATTACCACAGCCTACTACACTTAACGCGTATTGGAAACGGTAACTGCCTGTAGCTACTCCTGCTAGATTTGCATTATCTCCTGTTATTACGGCACCACTATTGTCAAGGTCTGTCCATAAACCTCCTGGATCAGGAGACCCTCCCAAACTGCCAAGCAAATCAAAGGCTAACTCACTGTTACATGCATCTACTGTATTATCTGTTCCTGCATTTGGTGTTGTGTCTATTACCTTAACGGTTACTACAGCTGATGCTGCAGCGCAAGGTGCAGTAGCTGAAACTGTATAACGATAATGATACGTTCCTACTGCCAGAGTGGTTAAGTCAATTGAGTTACCGCTAATAGCAGCTCCGCTACCATCAATATCAAACCATGATCCTCCTGCATCCGGATTACCATCAAGACTTGCATAGAGATCAAAGGCATTATTGGTATTACATGCTGTTACTTCATTATCAATACCTGCATCTGGTGAATTGGTAACGTTAAGTGTAAGGATTGCTGTAGCATCCGCACATCCTGTTGAACTTACCCTGTATTCAAATCTGTAAGCACCATCCGCCGTTATACCTGAAAGGTCTGCAACGTCGCCCACAATGTTTGCTCCGCTGTTATCAAGATCGGTCCAAGATCCTCCCCCATCAGGAGTACCTCCAAGATTAACTAACAGGTTGAAATTTGTCTCTGAGCTACATGCAGGAACTGTTGCTGCCACTCCTGCATTTGGAGATTGGTTTACATTTACTACTATCGATGCTCTCGCACTCTCACATCCTCCTACTGTCTGGCTTACATAATATGTCGTAGTTCCT
>NZ_JAHESD010000159.1 GCF_018598585.1 Chryseosolibacter indicum | reverse complement strand
CGTTATGGGCAACGCTATGAAACGATTCACGAACGAGATAGACTTAAAGTTAGAGACATTGGCGAGCAAAGTGAATGCTAAAGTGTCCAAAGATCGTCCTGATTACCCTGAACGTCTGCGGACATTTGAAGAACGAAGGATAGATTGGATTGACCACACCATAAATAAAGCGATCATATTTCAACCAAATTTTGAGTCGAAAGGAGTAAACGAAGAGAAATGGACTTTTAGTGTTGCAGCTTGGTATTTTGAAGGGACAACTGATCTGCGATTCTCCGAAGACTTAGTGAAAGAAAAACCCTTTGAATCAATCGCAAATCAATTGGACCGACTTCTAATAGATGCTGTTGACCGTCTTGCGAAAATCAATATGGTAGAATTGGACAGATTGAACAATGAACGTTGGAAAAGATACTAGTCATAGATAACTGAGACGCGCAGCCCATAACAATGCATATAAATCATGCCGGCAGATTTTGATGTTT
>NZ_JAHESD010000158.1 GCF_018598585.1 Chryseosolibacter indicum | reverse complement strand
GATGTGAACCCATGCCGACACACATAGCACCTGATTTAAACCATGCTGTTAGATTTTCCTGTGTTGGTTCTACGCCTCCGGTAATCATCAATTGAAGATCAGGTACCACAGGCATAATAGCAGAAAGAAACCCTGGACCTAATACAGACCCGGGAAACACTTTAATTACCTGTGCTCCGTTTTGCTTTGCTGTTACTATCTCAGTGAGCGTGGCACAGCCGGGCATCCAAAGTTTATCATGTTGGTGACAAACAGGCGCCATTTCAGTGTTTAGTATAGGAGAGATAATAAAATCTGCTCCCGCATCTATAAACTTCTTCGTTGTTTCAGCATCCACTATGGTTCCTATTCCAAACATCAGGTCAGGAAATTCAGAACGCTTTGCATGCAAGTGTTTGAACACTTCATAAGAGTTTGCTTTACGATTGGTAAATTCAAAAACACGAACGCCACCATCATACGATGCTTTTAATACCTGAAATGCTTC
>NZ_JAHESD010000157.1 GCF_018598585.1 Chryseosolibacter indicum | reverse complement strand
TAAGAAGGACTAAGTAGCCAGACATAGCCAGGAATAGCCAGACGTAGCCAGGAATAGCCATACCATAGAGATAAGATAGCCATACGATAGGGACAGAATAGTTAAAAAGGACTATTGAATAGGGGAACAAACACCAGGCTTTAAAAAAAAATTGAAAAAATTGAAAATAACTTCAGGTCCGACAATAGTTGGCGGAGTGGCAAAATACTTTTGTATCATACACAAACAGGATGTGTAGCTGAAGTAGTAAATTTTAAATAATACATACAATGGGTAAAATTAAAGAGAACCTCCTTACTAAGGGATTTAGTGGGAGAGTAGGCGACGAAATGGTATTTCGTCAGATTGATGGTGAAACGTTTGTTGGTAAACGCAGACGTAAACGTGAGTTGCTTACGCCGAAGGAACAACAGGTGAAAGACCGCTTTATGGACAGCGTGTTCTATGCGAAGTCTGTACTGGGTGACCCTGCGGTGAAAGAAGCGTATGAGCTTATGAAGAAAGATTTTAAAGC
>NZ_JAHESD010000156.1 GCF_018598585.1 Chryseosolibacter indicum | reverse complement strand
AGGTAAAGGATACAGGTATAGGAATTTCAAAAG
The DNA here is from genome assembly GCF_018598585.1 of Chryseosolibacter indicum. Taxonomy (GTDB): domain Bacteria; phylum Bacteroidota; class Bacteroidia; order Cytophagales; family Cyclobacteriaceae; genus Chryseosolibacter; species Chryseosolibacter indicus. Next base: position 510 of record NZ_JAHESD010000156.1, on the reverse strand, counting down.
ATAAGCACGAGAAAATATTTGAACGCTTTTTTCAAAATGAGCTTCCGGCTTCACTGGTTAACCAGGGCAGTGGAATAGGACTATCGATAACAAAAGAATTCGTCAAGATCCATGGAGGTTCAATATCCGTTGAAAGTGAGCGGGAGCAAGGAACATGCTTTACAGTAATGCTCCCGGTAAATGAAATCTCCCAAGTAAAAAAGGTGTCTTTGGAAGCAGAGCTTGTGGGTGCCACTATAAACGAGGAAGCGGAATTGGCCGGACCAAATGCTGTTAAGAAGCCAGCATTATTGCTGGTTGAAGACAATGAAGATTTCAGGTTCTACCTAAAAGATAACCTTAAGAACCAGTATTCAATTATTGAAGCCTCTAACGGAAGTGAAGGACTTTTAAAAGCACAGTCGTTCATACCCGATCTTATTGTAAGTGATGTAATGATGCCTGAGATGAATGGTTTAGATCTTTGCAGAAAGATAAAATCGGACAAGAAGACTTCTCATATCCCTGTGA
>NZ_JAHESD010000155.1 GCF_018598585.1 Chryseosolibacter indicum | reverse complement strand
ATATTACTTACAGCACGTACCGCAGAAGAGCAAAAGCTTGAAGGATTTGAGACCGGTGCAAATGACTACATAACAAAACCTTTCAATTTTGAAATCCTTCAATCAAGAATTAAAAACCTGATTTCCCAACAGGAGTCTTTTCATAAAGCCTTTCAAAAACATTTTGATATCAAGGCGAGCGATATACAGATCACATCATTGGATGAGAAGCTTATTCAGAATGCCATAAAAGTAGTAGAAGCTCAAATCTCCAATCCGGATTTTTCTGTTGAAGATTTGAGCCAGGAGTTAGGGATGAGCAGAGTTCATTTATACAAAAAGCTACTATCATTAACAGGCAAATCTCCCATCGAATTTATAAGAACCATCAGGCTACAACGTGCCGCACAGTTGTTGGAAAAGAGTCAGCTTACAGTAGCAGAGGTTGCCTATCAGGTGGGATTCAATAATCCAAAGTATTTTACCAAGTATTTTAAAGATCAGTTTAGTGTGCTGCCTTCTGCTTATGCCGGCAAGCGGTTGCCTACTACGTCATAAAAAGTAAATAGTAACAATTTGTAACCTGATCAGAACGATTTCGATACCATAGCAGCCCTCCTTATATAAT
>NZ_JAHESD010000154.1 GCF_018598585.1 Chryseosolibacter indicum | reverse complement strand
AGAGAAGGCAAAGTCGTTGGGAGCGATGGCGTTGTTTGGTGAAAAGTATGGCGATTTTGTCCGTGTCATTACTTTCGATCCTAAGTTCTCTGTTGAGCTTTGCGGTGGAACTCACGTACCTGCAACTGGTACCATCGGCTTTTTCAAAATTGTATCCGAGAGCTCTGTTGCGGCAGGTGTCAGAAGAATTGAAGCTATTACAGCAGAAAATGCTGAACATTATATTCGTTCTGAATTTGGAGTGCTTGATGAAGTAAGGTCTTTGCTGAAGAATCCGAAAGACATTGTTGCTTCTGTTAAATCCCTTTCAGAAGAAAAGCATGCGTTAGAAAAGAAGCTTGAAGCATTGAATCTCGAACGCGCTAATCAAATAAAAGATGAGTTGGCGAAGAAGGCATCAAAGTCTAACGGGCATACGTTAATTATTGAAAAGGTATCTGTGCCTAATGCTGACGCTTTAAAGAATATAGCATATGCACTACGCAATCAGTTTGATGACTTGTTGCTTGTGCTTGCAGCAGATGTTGAGAGTAAACCACAGGTAGCCGTAATGTTAGGAGAAAAACTAATGGAAAGTAACAAGTTTCACGCAGGGAACATGGTGAAGGAGCTTGCTAAGGAAATTGAAGGAGGAGGAGGAGGGCAACCTTTCTTCTTTCTCTTATAAACATCTCCGAGCCCACGAGACCCGTTAGTAGCTGGTATGC
>NZ_JAHESD010000153.1 GCF_018598585.1 Chryseosolibacter indicum | reverse complement strand
TGGTAGCCATACTTAAGACAGATGAGATATTATAAAATTGGGAAAGCTTGGGAACCAGAAATCATAGGAGTTAAAGACGGACTAGCTCAAGCTGACTTAATAGAAGAGAAGACGGACGACTACCGAGAGATTAAGGACTTTTTCTATGGACAAACCTATTGGGACAGAAAAGATTTCCTGCCAACTAAAGAATTTATTTTTAAATACATCAAACTCAGAAAAAATGCCAAGGTTACAGACCTGTTGTCTTTTGCGCCACACTTGCTCGGAATTGACTTCGTATTAAGTTCAAAAGTGAAAAGATTATTAAATGGTCTAGACTTAAACAATAACCATTTTTTTGCCACCAATTTGTTTGACTTTAATGGACATGTAATCCACGAACAGTATTTCGTTCTTTATACAATCTACTTTGGCTTCGAGACTGTCAATTTCAAAAAATCGGTTTTCTTCTCGGGAGATGACCAGCTTGGACACAAACAATACCACAATTTCGAAACGTGGAGAAATTGGGAGGACTATTGGGATAGACCGGACCACGAATTTGTAAAAGCTGAGAAGATTGTAATAGCGGAAAAGCATCCTGGAGACTACATTAAAACAAGACTGGGCGGTCCGTTTATATCAGAGAGACTGCTTGACAGATGGACAAGTTTTGGGATTTCAGGATTTGTACAATTGAATGACCAAACAATAGAGTTCGAGTAAGTACGGCTGCCAACACCGTGTTTAAGTAATT
>NZ_JAHESD010000152.1 GCF_018598585.1 Chryseosolibacter indicum | reverse complement strand
CAGAGACAAAGTTTGACAAAGTTGTGAAGGATAGCTTTCATGCGACACTGAAGCCTTTGGGATTCAAGAAAAAGGGAAACAACTTTTATAAGCAGGAAAATGGAGTAGGACATATTATCAACCTGCAAAAAAGTACCTACTACTCGAAGGACCACATTCATTTCACTATAAACACTGCTGTGTTTCTTCCCGAATATTGGACAGCGTTTTACAACTATTTTAGTAAACCTGTTCCAGACTATCCGACCGAGCCCGGATGTATTTTAAGACAAAGAATCGGTGACCTTAGGAGTGAAAACGATAAATGGTTTGACATAACCACCGACACGGACGAGGAAGAAATGGTTCAAGAAATGAAAAAAAACTTAAATCAGTACATTCTGCCGCATTTTCAGAAAGTTTTATCAAAGGACATGCTCGTTGATGTTTTGGACTCAAAAACGACAAGAGTAGCGCCTCTTGAGAAATTAATTGTCTTTGGAGAATTGGGATACAAAGAGAAAGCGAAAAGAGAATTTGAAAAAATTGTAGCTGACACGACAAGAAATCCAAACTTCTTAGTGACGTTAAAGGAGTACGGGAAAAAGTACGGATTAATATAAAACTGTACACAACAATGTGCATAAGTCATGGCGGGGTTTCGTGTAAATTTGTAATTTAGTTTTCAAAATACGTTTCGTCTCGGTGGACAGTGACGACCAGGTCAGCCTTAACATTCCGCTTCGCTACATCGTTAAGGCTTCCTATTCCCGCCACGCCTCATGCACGAACGTT
>NZ_JAHESD010000151.1 GCF_018598585.1 Chryseosolibacter indicum | reverse complement strand
AAATTACACCAGGCACCTTCGGCATTTATCTGATAGAAGCAGCGCCTGTTTTGCTCGGCCCAATGAGTCCAAAGGCACAGCAGGAAGCACTGTCTGTTCTGACTAAGCTCGGTGTCAAGATTATGCTTAAGACCGCTGTTAAAGATTATGTTGATGAGAAAGTACTCTTAGGTAACGGCGAAACAATAGCGACGAAAGCGCTTATCTGGACTTCAGGTGTAATAGGTACAGAAGTAAAAGGTCTCTCTCCTGATAAGTTTGGCCGAAGCAGAAGGATTATTGTTGACGAGTATAATAAGGCAAAAGATAGTACGAATATTTTCGCTATCGGTGATATTAGCTTGAACACGCTGGACAAAAGATACCCGGTTGGTCATCCGCAGCTTGCGCAAGTAGCTATTCAGCAAGGAAAGCTGCTGGCCGAAAACTTAAAAAGGTTAGAAGAAAACCGTGAGTTAAAGCCGTTTGTTTATGACGACAAGGGTAGCATGGCCATCATTTCGAAATACAAAGCGGTGGCAGACCTCCCGAAGATGTTTGTAAAAGGATTTCCTGCCTGGTTTGTATGGTTGTTCATACATCTGCTTCCTATTGCAGGCTTCCGAAACAAAGTAAATCTGGCGTTAAGCTGGATGTGGTCTTTCATTACAGACGATCCAACCCTGCGGTTAATCATAAGACCACAACGCAAAGAATTTCCGGAAGAAGATCATTCAAAACCAGTTGATCCTCCGGTTATAAAAGAGAAATTTCCAAAAAGAGAAGTTGAATCAGCGGCCAGCATCAGGAGGTAAAACAAATGGAGTGGCTGTCTGATCCTAATATACTTGCCTCATTCCTTACGCTGGTACTCATGGAGACTGTGTTGGGAATTGACAACATTGTTTTCATTTCTATCCTTACGGGAAAGCTGCCAGTAGATCAGCAAAAAAAAGGAAGAGTACTTGGGATGGGATTAGCCCTCCTGGTTCGTATTCTCCTGCTTCTTTCCATCAGTTGGATTATGACTTTAACAACAGACCTTTTTAATGCGGCCGATTGGTTTAGTATAAAAAATGAGTTATGGCATGAGCGCTTTTCGATATCTGGCAGAGATCTCGTATTAATTATAGGCGGCTTATTTCTTATCTACAAAAGCAACATTGAAA
>NZ_JAHESD010000150.1 GCF_018598585.1 Chryseosolibacter indicum | reverse complement strand
CCCCTGCGTGCGGAAACACGGACGATAGCTCTAGGCATAATGCTACCACCGGGCGCTATCATGCGAATCATCTCCCAAACTGAAACTTTCGGCTGATCTTCAAGGGGTGTACCTTCTACCGGAACCAACGCGTTTACCGGCACTGATTCAGGATGTTCAGGAAGAGTTGATAAAGTATGAAGCATACCAATGCGATCATTCTCATTTTCTCCCAATCCTATAATTCCTCCTGAGCAGACAGATATTTTTGCTTGTCTTACATTTTCAAGTGTCTCGATTCTGTCATTGTAATTTCTGGTCGTGATTATCTCGCCATAAAATTCTTCACTTGTATCGAGGTTGTGATTATAAGCATACAAGCCGGCTTGTTTTAACTTGAGAGCCTGTTCGTGGGAGAGCATTCCTAAAGTACAGCATACTTCCATGCCCATACTGTTTACTCCCTTAACCATCTCAAGCACTTTATCGAAATCCTTGTTATCTCTTACCTCGCGCCATGCAGCACCCATGCAGAATCTCGTACTGCCTGATTCCTTCGCTTCCCTTGCTTTATCCAACACCTCACCAACTTCCATAAGCTTATGCACTTTAACGTTGGTGTGATACCGTGCAGCCTGTGGACAGTATGCACAATCCTCAGGACATCCACCTGTTTTTACAGAGAGTAAAGTACAAACCTGTACTTCCCCTGCTTCATGAAACTGTCGATGAACAGTAGCAGCACGGTATATTAATTCAAGGACGGGTGAATTATAAATTTCGGCGATTTCATCCCTTGTCCAGTTATTTCTTATTTGAGTCATGAAATAAAAATTATTCTTAGTGGATCTGAAGTTCAAAAGGCATTCGAGCCTGCTCTCCCTGATATTGTTGAATCTTTTTAAATTGAGTGAACCACGGATAAAATTCACCCAGTTCGGACTTCATCGCCTTAGCTTCTGCATTGTCGCTGAGGCGGGTCATCAAATCCTCCAGGAAGTCTTTCTTCTTGGGATAATATCTGACTTTATAATCGTTAGCAATACCAGCCTTTTCAGCTGCAATTTTTACTGCATCATTAAATCCTCCAAGGACATCTACAAGACCATTTCCTTTTGCCTGAGTTCCGGTCCACACACGGCCCGATGCAACATTTTTAATTGCCTCTACCTGAACACCGCGGCCTTCTGCAGCTTTAGACGTAAATGTTTCATAATGCTCATC
>NZ_JAHESD010000014.1 GCF_018598585.1 Chryseosolibacter indicum | reverse complement strand
ACAAAGATTTAGGTAAAATTAGGAGCAGTGTTTCAGAAAGCTCAGAGTCCTCTGAAGAGTGACTCTGAGCGGGAGGGAGAAAATGCCGATTATGGTAATACATTATTAATTGTAATCTTAGCAAAATCAATCAATTTTGAGCAGTGGCATGAATAGGTACAACACTTTTTGGAGACGTTTTTTCTCTGGATTAATTGATGGAATAATATTCGTGCCTATAGGACTTCTTGACTATTTAATAATTGATAGTGAAAACGTTTCCATACTGATACTAGGTGTAGCTTTTAGTTATTCATCTTTTTACGTATATACTATCTACTTTCATTGGTCATCAGGGCAGACTTTAGGAAAGAATTGGATGGATGTTAGAGTTGTTGATAAATCAGAAACACGATTGCTGACTTTTCGACAGTCAATCATGAGAGATAGTATTTACATTATTTTAGAGTTAATTGGGCTGATAATTCTGATATCAAGAATTTTAGAATTGGGACGATATCCACTTGGAGAATCTGCAATAGAAAACTATTTGGATTGGCTAGCAACTTTGTGGTTTCTGCTGGAAATAGCGACAATGTTAACAAATAAAAGAAGAAGAGCTATTCACGATTTCCTTGCGGGTAGTGTTGTGATCAGAGAGGAGTTTTGGAAAAAAGTATAATCTCATCTCTTCCCTTCAATATCGCACACCGCGGATGTGAACTTTGAATTCAGCACGGCGCGAATTAACGAACTATAATAAAAGAAAAGTAATTATTAACTTAAATGCATAGCCAGTATTATATAAACAAGATGTCTTGTAAACACTGTTTGAAGAACACACTTTTAATTCTCTTTATTTTAAGTATTAGTTGTACCAAACCTAAAGAAAACATTAATTCTACTAAGGTTGTTGATGACAGCCTTAAACAATCAATCACCAATGAACTCGATGGCTATTGGCTTTCTGATAGCTATTTAGTTGAAGTAGCTAATTCTCGTTCTATTTATTTAAGTAGAAATTATACGACAAGGCTTTGGGGGTTTCGACTAGAAAAAGCAAATCTATTATCTAACTCACCTATGCTGATAGGCTTTACGGAGCACGAGGGAGGTTACGACATCCCAATAAGATTTGATCCTATAAGTAATTTCTTTATTGCTAACGACTTCTCATATATCCGTGAACCCTTTAGATTGGTTCAGGTAGACACGAATCATTTAGCTTTAGATTTTGATAACAAGAAGGAGGTTTATAGAAAAATACTTGACGAACGAACGGAATTGAGAAAAGTTTTATTCGAGGGTCAGTTTAAAAGTTTGCCCAATGATAGCATAATTGAATTTAAAAGTGATGGAACTATAAAAGGAATAGATGGTTATCGATATTTCGAACCGATATATGACTTTACTGAAGGGATTAATTATGATGCTATGGCATTTTATCCTTCAAAAGATTCTGCGGGAATTTGGATGAGGGGCAAGCTTTTTCATTTTCAAATAAAAGCGGATACCCTAGAGTTATATAATATTCACTCTGATTGGGATGAAATGGAACATAAGATCGGCGAGATTGAATATAAGCTAATCAAGTTATAGTATTCCTAATAGTTACAGTTTCAGTTTCCGACACCGCAGCTATGACGACTTACCAATTCAGTAGAAATTGGCAGACGAGGAGGGAGGTCACGCAGGGGCCCGAACGGAGAACCCGCTTAGACTGAACAGGCATTATAACAAAACGGATAGCGATAATATTACTGCCACATCCTAACCCCGATCTGGTTACAATTAACCTTGATTTGGAAACATTTACTTTTTACAGCAAGACGAATTTTGCATTGTAATTTCTAAAAGAATTAAACATGCGAAAAGTAAATTTTAAGAACCGGTCATGGAACATTTCAGGGAATCTGCATCTGCCCGACAATTTTGATAAAACACAACTATATCCTGCTATTGTTTGTGTCCATCCAGGAAGTAGTGTTAAAGAACAAACTGCAGGACTGTATGCCGAAAAACTTGCTCAAAGAGGTTTTTTAGCATTGGCTCATGACGCTTCTTTTCAAGGCGGAAGCGGTGGAGAGCCAAGATATTTGGAAGACCCGGCCACGCGTGTAGAAGACATACGCTGTGCTGTAGATTATCTCACTACATTAGATTTTGTAGATAAAAATCGTATCGGTTTATTGGGCATTTGTGCTGGTGGTGGTTACGCAGCAAACGCAGCAATGACAGAAAGACGAATAAAAGCGGTGGCAACAGTCGTAGGAACTAATGCAAGCAGAGCATTCAGAGAACTTAATTTTTTAGATACATTAGAAGCTGTATCAGCACAACGAACCGCGGAAGCTAACGGAGCGGAACCAATGATTACTAATTGGACACCCAATTCTGCCGAAGAAGCAATGCAGGCAGGAATAAACGAATTTGATATGCTGGAAGCCATCAATTATTACAGAACGCCGAGAGGTGAATTTCCGACCTCAAACAATAAATTGCTTTTTACAAGTATGGCGAACCTAATAACGTTTGATGCTTTTCATCTTGCCGAATTTTTGCTAACGCAGCCTTTATTGGTCATCGTTGGCGATAAAGTAGGTGCTTTCGGTTCCTACAGAGACGGTTTCGATTTATACAACAAAGCGGCTTCCTCAAGTAAAAAAATCCATATTGTAAAAGGTGCAAGTCATTATGATTTATATGACAAACGAAAAGCGACAGCAGAAGCACTAGAGAAACTAGTCCCGTTTTTTCAGGAAAATCTTTTTTAGAAATAATGAATATATTTCTAAAACTAATAGGAATAGTTTTGCTTATCGCAGGTTGCATGCTAACATACAAACCAAACTTAATGAGTAAAATCTCATTGACCGATAAGCCATATCAACGAATTGAAACACGGGTGAAATGGGGATTTCTCATTGGTTTGGGAATGTTGTTCATATTTTACAATCAATGGCATGCTTGGAAATTAACGGTGTGTGCATTATTGTTTTTTATGACTTTAGGAATTGTTATAGCCCGATTATTCGGATTTGTTTTAGACGGTTTTTTTTCAAAACAATTACTTTGGCTGACTATAGAAATTGTTGTTTTAATAATTTTTGGTGTTCTATATAAATATGCAGACAATTAATTCTTTATCTGAATTTCATCGTTTATTATCCATTCCACCTCCTTTACATCCATTGGTGAGCGTGGTTTTAGTTTCTGAAATACACGCTGTAAACTCTGATTTGTGGCAACATTTTTCCACCGATTTTTATACTGTCTCTCTAAAAAACAATATCCAATCAAAAGTAAAATATGGGCAGCAATACTATGATTTTGATAAAGGAACAATGACCTTTATTGCACCCAAACAAGTTCAATCTGTCGAAGTGGATAAGACCAATGCTTTTAACGCAACAATGGGCACAGGATACGTATTGATTTTTCATCCTGATTTTTTGAGAAAACACCCATTGCAAAGCACAATCAAAACTTATGGATTCTTTTCATATTCCATAAATGAAGCGTTACACCTTTCTGAACAGGAAGAGCAAAATATTATTGATATTTTCCAGAAAATAGAAAAGGAATATCAACATATTGACAAGCACACACAAAGCATTATTTTGTCGCAAATTGATTTGCTTTTGAGCTATTGCAATCGCTTTTACGAACGCCAATTTATTACCCGAAAAGCCGTAAACAGTGATTTGCTTTCTAAAATGGAAAATCTTTTGAATGATTATTTCAATAATGCAGAAACACTAAAACGTGGATTGCCAACAGTTGAATATTTAGCCAATCAACTCAATATATCAGCAAATTATTTAAGCGATATGTTGCGTTTGCTAACAGGACAAAACGCGCAACAACACATTCACGAAAAACTCATTGAAAAAGCAAAAGAAAAACTTTCAACGACAAATTTATCCGTAAGTGAAGTCGCCTACGAATTAGGTTTTGAATATCCACAATCGTTTAACCGCCTTTTCAAAAAGAAAACTGAAATGTCGCCTTTGGAGTATAGGCAATCGTTTAACTGATAGAAATACCATCGCCTCAATCCAAACGGGATGACTCACCCATTCAGGGGAAATTGACAGATGAGTGGAAACTCGGCTAGGTCCTGAAACGGAGACCCTGCTTAGACGATGATTGCCTACCTGCTTCGACTAGAAGCTCAGCGTCGGCTAAACGAGTGACGCTGAGCGGGAGGAAATCAGTTGTTAATAGAAGAACTGTTCCGACGTAATTTTGCCATCCTTTACCTGGTATAACATAATCTCTTCCATCTGAATTCTTCCCAATCCCTCTACCGTAATATCAAGCGCTCTGCCTACAGCAAAATGGTTTCCGCCTACAACAGGCTCACTTGTGTATGACCTATGGACTGCTTGTATGCGTTTTACCCAATCTTCACCTTTCTTGCGAACAGAAGCCTTTCCTTCTACATTCTTAAACCAGGGCGAGTTTGGCGGTTCGATGCTCTTTACATCTTCCGTAAAAAACATATCCTGAATTTCAAACCACTTTTCCTGCTGTGCTAATGTATTAAACTGGCCTGCTACTTCATGGATAGTGAATGCCTTCTTACTTGAATTCGGCTGTCCCATTCCTTTCGTTATCAGATCGTACAAACTATGCCTTATGTATTGTGTCCATCCATTTGAACAAGCATTGTAACATTCGTATTCGGGAACAAGGCCAACATGCGTAAAGTGAAGTTTCGTTTTGTTATCCTGTTGGGTAATGTCAAAGCAAACTTTCGTTCCCTTCCATTCGCTGCTATCCTTAGTGAAATTAAAGTAGTTGTCGAGTACAAGCCACACAACCTTTCTGTCAGGAATAACATCTGCCAGCTTCATTCGGCTTTGGTGAACATCTTTATAGCGATAGGTAAACTCATCATTGAGCTTTTCGGTGTTGCCTTCAATCTCTTCTGACCACCAACCGCGAACATTGGTGATGGCTTTAAATACATCGCTTGGCGACTGGTCAACCAAAAAGGAAATCGTAAAGTCGTAGTTATTCATAAGCTGATAATTGGTTTTTAAGTTTTTGAAGTAAATACTTGCTGATCGTAAACTTGTTCAAGCAAAACTACGGGACTGGTATCTCTCAGGAAGGGTGTAAAATAGACTTTGTGACGGGTTGATTTAGACATCCTCATTTCCTTATCTTTAATAAAAAAAAGAGATGAAACACCTTACAATAATTGTCCCTAAAGGGCAGAACAACCAAGCAGTATAGTAGGTGCATACAAGATATTTTCAAGAGCTTCCACCCCCCTCGGTGTCACTCGAAGAGGAGCAGTGTTTCAAAAGCTCAGAGTCCTTTGAAGAGTGACACTGAGCGGGAGGGAAAACTATACCAGGAGATAAACATAGATCGAGCGCGTCATGCCGAGCCTGCTAACTTAAATCGTTTTGCTGTGAGTACTGCGAGGCATCCCTTGGATGGACTTCTTCATCCGTGAGTACATGGATTTCTCTTCTATGAAGATTTTAGGGAAGGGGATTCTTCGAACAGAGTTCATCCCATAGTACAAAAGCTGCAGTATCAGAATGACTGCGTCTATTTCTTTTGTGACAGGCTTTATGAAGAAACAACATTACGAACCTCATTTCCGTACAATCAGTTTTAAAAACGAGCTGCTTCTGCTAACGGCTAATCATTAGGAATATTGAAAAGTTACCATGAGAGAAATTGTTGAACTATCTGAGAAGACCATAACGATAGAGAGAAATGAACTACTAAAAGTAAAAGGAAGTGTTGATACCAACGTGTATTACATTGAAAGTGGCAGTTTGCGCATATTTGTTTTAGATGATTATGAAGAACAGATCATCAGGTTTGGGTATAAAGGGAATTTAATTGTCTCTCTCGATTCTTTCTTAACAGGTAAGCCTTCCGACTTCTTTATTCAAGCCATTAAGAAGACGGTTTTGAGAGTCATCACGAAGCATCAGATCGATAATTTTTTAAAGACTGATACCAATAGAGTCCTCTGGACGGGCATACTTGAGAACTTAATACTGCAACAACTTGAACGCGAAATTGACATATTAACTAACTCACCAAAGGAGAGGTATCAAAGGGTTTTAAAGAGAAGTCCACAGCTCTTTCAGGAAATTCCGCACAGGTACATTGCGAACTATTTGAGAATGAGTCCGGAAACACTGTCGCGCCTAAAAAAGTCTTGATCTCAGTCAAGAATTATTAAAGCCTGTTTTAATAGTCTTGCATAAAATTAAACCAATATGCAGTCAGAGAAGTTAATACAATCACTTATTGAGCAGACAAGACAAAACATAAATCAGGTTGAAAAGCTTAAAAGTAACAGTCTGCCTTCTTTGAGCTGGCGCGAAAATGCAATCTCCTGGTCTGTACTGGAATGTCTTGAACACTTAAATCGTTACGGAGAATTCTATCTGCCTCAGATTGAAAATAAGATCAGAAACTCCGGAACAACAGCAGAACCTGAATTTAAGAGTGGTCCGCTGGGCGCTTATTTCGCGAAAAGCATGCTACCGAAAGAAAAGTTAAACAAAATGAAAACGTTTAAAGATAAAAATCCACTGTATGATAAACTTGATAGAAGTGTAATTGACACGTTTATCAATCAACAAATTAAGTTGCTGGACCTGCTCAATCAATCAAGAAACATTAGCTTAAACAAGGTAAAAATAAGTACATCAATCTCTTCCCTAATAAAGCTTAGGCTAGGCGACACTTTTCAGTTTTTCATAAACCACATCATCCGACACTTAAAGCAAATTGAAAGGATTCAGGAACAAATGAAACATGGCTAAAGGTTAAACAGGGTTAACAAAGTACGCATCATACTAACACAGTACTTACTCATTTAGGGCTTATAGAGGTTTGCACTTGAGTTCTAAGCGGGGGCTCCGTTTCAGAACCCTTGCAGCTGCGCCGATTTACCCCATTTCGGAGAAATTGATAAGTCAGGCGGGAACTTACGCATGGTCCGAACTCAGGGACCTTGCTTAGACTAAGATTTTTCATCTTAAATACTGAGACACCAAAACAAGCGCACTGGTTTGAAAACGAGTAAAATCAAACCCATAAGGATAATAAAAAAATTAAAAGCACTCACTTTTGTAATTGAGTGAATTTGAACATTACTTAGTGTCCTATGAAATTGCGTCTTACCATCTTTTTATACGTCATATTCCTCAGCTGCACGTTTGCTCAAAAGCAATCGGCACTACAGAAGCAAATACAGGCATCCATCCTAAAGCAATATCCGTCACTGGAGGGTTTATACAAGAACCTTCATGAGTACCCCGAACTGTCGTTGCAGGAGGAGAAGACGTCGAAGACCATGGCTGAAGAATTAAAAAAGTCAGGCTTTGAAGTTGTTGAGAACATAGGAGGGCATGGTGTTGCCGGCATATTAAAAAACGGAACAGGACCTACCGTACTCATTAGAACAGACATGGATGCGCTTCCTTTGGAAGAAAAAACTGGCTTACCTTATGCCAGTAAAGTAAAAGGTATCAATGCTGTAGGGAATGAAGTATCGGTAATGCATGCTTGTGGTCATGATGTTCACATGACAGTGTTTGTTGGCACCGCGCGCATTCTTGCTGAACATAAGAAGAATTGGAAGGGTACTTTGGTAATGGTGGCACAGCCTTCAGAAGAAAATGGTTTTGGTGCAGAGCGCATGTTTAAAGATGGCCTCTACAAAAGGATTCCGTATCCTGACTATGCTATAGCCCTTCATAATCATGCAGGCATGGAAGCAGGCACTATTGGTTATAGCGCAGGTCCGTTTATGGCTAGCGTTGATATGATGAATATTACAGTACAGGGTAAGGGCGGGCATGGGGCAGCACCGCATCAAACAGTAGACCCAGTTGTACTCAGCGCCCAGATGATTCTGGCTTTTCAAACCATCGTAAGTCGTGAAGTTAATCCATTAGAGTCTGCAGTAATCACGGTAGGTTCAATTCATGGTGGTACTGTTCATAACATTATCCCCGACCAGGTTAAACTACAGTTAACGCTTCGTTCTTACTCACCGGAAGTAAGAGCACACATCATATCATCTATCGAGAATAAGAGTAAACATTTGGGACAGATGGCCGGGTTGCCACAAGAGAAGTTACCAGAAATAACTATAAATGAACCGAGAACTCCGGCAACCCTTAACGACAAAGAACTTACTGACAGGCTTGTGAAGGTATTTAAGGGAGCACTTGGAGATGACAAAGTAATTGAGATGCCCCCATCCATGGTAGGAGAGGACTTCAGCAGGTTTGGCATGCAGGAAAAGAAAATTCCTATCAGCATGTTTTGGCTGGGCACGGTTGATAAGGGGCTGATGGAGAAATCAAGAAAAGAAGGTGTTGCATTGCCGTCTTTACATTCTCCGACTTTTGCTCCTCAAATGGAGCCTACAATAAAAACAGGGATCAACGCTATGACCACTGCATCCCTGGAACTTTTTAAAGCGCTATGATCACAATGGCTTTGTGATAAAACCGCAACAATTCAGGTTCGCATCTTTAACCAATTCACACAGCTTGAAATGTGACTGCTCTAGATTCTTTTGCACCGCTGTAACAATCTTTCGACTGTCATTAACCATCGGACCATAGAAAATATAGAATGTTCCCGCAGGGGTGAGGTGTTTTCTTATGATTTCCATTTCACGATCCACTTCTTTATTTGTCCAGAAGATGTTGATGTTAAAACAGAAGATCTTATTAAACACCCGCGTGCTTGAAAACCGACTCAACGCGGTTTCCTTGAACCTTACTCTTTTTGTTTTTATATAAGCTTCATTTCTTAACACCGCTTTGCTGATCATACCGTCGGAACGATCAATAGCCATTATACTTCCTGAATTAAGCTTTGACGCAATTAACTCAGCATGAATGCCAACACCGCATCCTATCTCCAGCAGACTATCATCTGGAGCAAGATCCATAATGTTATTAGCCCAAATAAAACGCGCTAGTGAACCAGGCTTCAAGAATATTGATATTAATTCGTTATAATAATAGCAAATAATTTTCTTTCCAGAGAGGATTAAAATTTATGTCAATTTTCTCATAAGTTTAAAAAAGATAATCTATGTTTATGTTGTAGTGTAACAAGTACACAATGTGAGAACTATGATGAGAAAAAATATTTTACTGATTTCACTGCTTGCCATAATTTATGGTATGTCAATAGCACAGGATAATAACTATGGTTTTGCTGTTCAGACAAAAGTAGAGCAAGGCACAATCGAAGGCCTCTATGATACCCGGTCAGGACTACAGATGTATTTCGGAATACCTTTTGCCAAACCGCCTGTGGGCGATCTTCGGTGGAAAGCACCTCAGCCACCCGATAGCTGGAAAGGCGTGCTGCAAACAAAAGCTTTTGGCCCACGTCCTGTGCAAGCCGTTGTATTTGGCGATATGAATTCAAGATCAGACGGCTTAAGCGAAGATTGCCTGTACCTTAACGTATGGACTCCAGCCAAACGAAATACCACCGGGCTTCCGGTGCTTGTTTATTTCTTTGGTGGTGGCTTCGTAGCTGGTGATGGATCAGAACCGCGCTATGATGGTGCAAGCATGGCAAAGAAGGGCATAGTAGTGGTTACTGTAAATTACAGGTTGAACATTTTTGGTTTCTTCGCACATCCTGAACTAAGCAAAGAGTCGCCTTATAAAGCTTCCGGAAATTACGGCTTGCTCGATCAGCATGCTGCACTAAAATGGGTAAATAAGAACATCACTGCTTTTGGTGGTGATCCTAAAAGAGTGACCATTGCCGGCGAGTCAGCAGGTTCTATTTCCGTGAGCGCACAAATGACATCCCCTTTGTCCAAGGATTTAATTGCCGGAGCAATAGGAGAGAGCGGTGCAGGAATAAACCCAACACTTGCACCTGTGCCGTTAGCTGAGGCTGAAAAGATAGGTGCAGAGTTTGCAAAGAATGCGGGCTATCCAACATTGGCACAGCTTCGGGCCTTAAGCACGCGCGAGGTATACGAGATCTACAATGAATCAAAACGCTTTGGGTTTCCTACCGTTATTGATGGATACTTCTATCCGAAAACTATTCCTGAAATCTATAAGGCAAAAGAACATGCACAAGTACCGTTACTACTCGGCTGGAATTCAGCTGAAATTCCCGGGATGGCCTTTATGCAAGGGTTGCCTTATACCGAAGAGAACTATGTGAAAAAAGTTAAAGAAGTATACCCTGATAGCTTCCAGGAAGTATTGAAGCTTTATCCGCATGGATCTGTTAAAGAAATTGAAATATCTGCCACCGCATTAGCGTCCGATCGTTTCATCGCTTACAGCACCTGGAAGTGGTTTGACCTGCACCGCAAAAATACAAAACAACCCGTGTATAGATATTTGTATAGCAAACTTCGTCCGCCGTTGGTAGATCAATCGAAGACGTCAGGTCTGGCAGGAGGAACGGTAGAGAAAAATGACGCCGCGCCTAAACCGCCTGAGCCTGTAGGAGCGCCACATGCTTGTGAAATTGAATACTGTATGGGCAACCTTCATCTGATAAAAGAATATGCATGGACAAGTGATGACTATAAGGTATCGGAGACCATGCTCAACTACTTTGCTAATTTCGTTATCAAAGGTAATCCCAATGGCACTAGCTTACCCGAGTGGCCTGCCGCAGAAGCCACCGATACGACACCACCTGTTATGATCATTGATGTACAATCGAAAGCTATTGACGCAAAAGACGATGCGCGTTATATTTTCCTTGACAATGCTTATAAAAATAATTAAGGAAAATCCTGAAACGCAAGCACCATTGTCTCGCAAACAGTAAAATGCAGAAGATGGCAAAGCAAGACGAGCGGATAAACAACATCACGCTCGTCTTGCCCAGCCTGCGGGACCAAGCCATGTTGCTTGTTGCCACTTTATCGCTTCTCCGTCAGATACCTAGAATGAGATTTGATCTATAGAAGAGCGTATTGAGCTGAATCAATCCTGATCCTGATTGATCAGCACAAGTCGAGCGAATAGTTTAGAAAGCATTTCAGCAGGATCATCGCACAGACCAGGATGCACTTTCGATGTTTGAAGTATGGTGCTGCGTGTAGCGGTAAGCCAACGGAAGCGTTCAGCAATTGGAAGTTTACCAATAGGTCCTGCATCGGCACCACCTTTACATATTTTCTCGAAAGACTGTATATGATGCAGAAAATCCTGGCAATCCAGCTTCTTGCAAAAAGCCCGAAGACGTAGTTCGTCAATTTCAAACCTGGTATCTAAGTACTTGAATTTTGAACAATAAAGTATTACTCCTACATTGAGGAACTCCTCTCGCTCAACATGCGGTACTACACGAATAACAGCGTATTCAAACAAGTGCTTCTCTTGCATATTCTGCTTCTTTTACAAAAAAATCTGAGTTAGCAATTCGTGTATTTAGAAATTGAGCATAAGCACTTCTATATTCCTCGGGAGCATCGAACTTATTTTCATTAACAAGCCATTCATCAGGTATCAGTGAAACGATTTTACCAATCTTCTCCTGTGTAAGTAACGATGAAAACAGTTTGCTTATATCTTCAAGTCTGCTAGCTTTTGAAAGAAGTACATGATCTTTGATTTTTGGAAAAGGACGTTGAGGGTTTTCCCAGTCACTCCAGGAGTGGTGAAAATAAAGCGAAGCACCGTGATCAATTAACCAAAGCTCCTTATGCCAGACAAGCATGTTGGTATTTCTGAATGTGCGGTCAACATTCATAAGAAGACTATCAAGCCAAACAACTCTTGAAGCAAGATCTGCATCAATATTCGTAGCCAATGGATCGAACGTAATAGAGCCGGAGAGGTAATGAAGTCCAAGATTTAGTCCTGTACTTGCCTTTAGCAAATCCTGAATTTCCTCATCTCCTTCAATACGCCCAAAAGCACTATCAAGATTAGCAAAGACAATTTCGGGCACATGAAAACCAAGTAATCGCGCTATTTCTCCTCCTATAAGTTCTGCAATTAATGCTTTACTTCCCTGGCCAGCGCCTTTGAATTTAAGCACATACAGAAAGTCGTCATCAGCTTCAACGATGGCGGGTAGGGAGCCACCCTCGCGCAATGGTGTTACATAACGGGTAACATTAACAGTTCTTAACACAGCATATATTTAAATGCAGCCATAAAGTAAGCAGCAAATTTATACTAATGCAAATTACTGCTGGCTTAACTAGTTTAATAAATTCACAAAGGAACGATTTTTTGATATCCTAAGGAGAGCTATCTACAGCTTGATAGTTATTTAAAACTTAAATTTTAAAGTTATGAGCGACAATAGAAATTATGATAATGAGATGGACAGAACACCTGCTGATAACATAGAAAATCAGGAAAGGACAACGATACATACCAGCATGAGGCCTGATCAGTCACAGAACAGAACAATAGACCAGCCCGGTGCTGATGCTAACACAGAGGATGCAAATTCCGGAAGAAAGAAGAAAGACACTTCCAATATAGAAGACCTTGCCAACGATGTTCGTGGAGGTGTTGGATCACGCGTAACCGGTAGCAATTCTGAGGATATAGCAGGCGTTGCGGATATTGACAGGGGACTTGAAAGATAGTCTTAAACAATAGATGTGTTGAGCAAAAAAGTCCCGCACCGCGGGACTTTTTTGTAATACATATACGAACTGGTATAGAATTTTTTAAAGCTATTACAACCAAACTAATACTCTTTAACATTTTAACTTATGAAAATTATATACAATTCTACAGTGCGTAATTATCTATGCGCACTTTTGATCCTGACGCTTGCTATGTCATGTTCACAAAATCTTTCTTATCAGCAAGCGTTGAATAAGAATAAGAAACAGTTTGACGATCCTAAAGCATTAGCAGATGCACAATTTCTTGTTGACGCTAAAAGCTTTAATCTTTTTGAATCAAGACTTTCCGAAAAGGCTGTTCAATCAGGCTATAGCGCCGCAGTTGTAAACATGGCTAAAAAAAGTGTTGAAGATCATAAGGAATTGGGTGAAGAACTTAACAAACTCGCAAGGAAGAAGAAGATTAAATTACCAAGTGAAATGAGTGACTCTCATGTTAAATCATTAGGGCAGCTTACAGCAACAGACAGAGAAGATTTTGATAAGAACTATGTAAGAATGCTTGAACAGGTAAATGAAGAAAATACCTACCAGTTTGAAAACATGGCAACAGCAGCTTCTGATGCAGATATCCGTGCATTTTCAGCAAGAAAGCTTGGTACGCTTAGAACACACGCGCAAGCGATTGATAGCGTTGAAAACAAGCTGCTCCAAACTTTTAGCAGGGGAGATCAATAATAACTAGACATATTTTTGAAAGGCAGTGAGCTTTGGTTCATTGCCTTTTTGTTTGAGTGCAGGGCATTCCACCAAAACTCATATTTAGCCGGTTATATGTAATCATAACGGTTTTTCTAAAAAACCAATATCTTCGGTTCTAATTTTACCTTGCACGTTTTCGTTTTATGAATCTTTCGGAGTTAAGCCTGAAACGTCCTGTTTTGGCAATTGTCATGAATATTATTATTGTAATCTTTGGCTTAATTGGTTACAATTTTTTGGGCGTTCGGGATTACCCGGCTATCGACCCACCTGTTATTAGCGTGCGAACAGCATATTCAGGTGCAAACGCAGATATCATTGAATCTCAGATTACTGAACCCTTAGAGAAGTCAATAAACGGAATTGCAGGTATCAAGAATATTTCGTCAAACTCCAGCCAGGGTTCCAGTAGCATCAACATTGAATTTGAATTAGGTATTGATCTTGAAGCCGCAGCCAACGATGTGCGAGACAAAGTTTCTCAAGCGATACGGCAACTTCCGCAAGACCTTGACTCATCACCGGAAGTCTCAAAAGCCGATGCAAGTACTGACTATATTATTTCTTTAACCGTACAAAGCAATACAAGAAATCAACTTGAATTAACAGAGTATGCGAACAACGTACTGGTTGAGCGCCTTCAAACAATTCCAGGCGTAAGCAGTACCCGCATTCTTGGGGAAAAGAAGTATGCAATGCGCATTTGGCTTGATCCGGGGAAATTGAGTGCTTATGGACTTACTCCGCTGGATGTTCAGGATGCGCTGCGAAGACAAAATGTAGAACTTCCTTCCGGTAAAATCTCTGGCAGCTCTACTGATCTTACCGTACGTACTTTTGGACGACTTTATACAGAAGATGACTTTAACAATGTAAGGATTCGAACAACGGCTACTGGCACTGTGCGTCTTCGCGATGTAGGTGAAGCCGTACTTGGTCCGGAGAATGAGGAGATAATTCTTAAAGGACGACTTGTTCCTATGGTGGGAGTTGCATTAAATCCTTTACCAGGAGCAAACTACGTTGCCATTGCGGATGAATTTTATAAGCGTCTTGAGAAAATCAAGAAGGAGGTCCCAGATGACATAATACTTACTGTAGCAACTGACCAAACTGTATTTATAAAACGGGCCATTTCAGAAGTAGAAGAGACGCTTATTATTTCATTTGTTCTGGTAGTATTAATTGTTTACCTGTTCTTCAGAGATTTCATCATAGCCATTCGTCCATTGATCGATATCCCGGTGTCATTGATTGCAACGTTCTTCATCATGTACCTGATGGGATTTTCCATTAATGTATTGACGATGCTTGGAATTGTATTGGCTACCGGTCTGGTAGTGGATGATGGTATTGTTGTTACGGAAAACATTTATAAAAAGCTGGAGGGCGGTATGAACAAGCTGGATGCTGCCCGCGAGGGATCTAAAGAGATTTACTTTGCGGTAATTGCTACTTCAATTACGTTAGCTGTAGTTTTTCTTCCTATTATATTCCTTCAGGGTTTTGTAGGAAGGCTTTTCCGGGAATTCGGATTTGTGGTTGCCGGTGCAGTATTAATTTCTTGTTTCGTTTCGCTTACGCTTACACCCGTGCTAAGCGTAAAGCTCACAAGAGATCATCGCAAAAAATCAAAATTTTATACTGTTACTGAACAATTCTTTACAGGGATGGAAAACATCTACCAAAGAAGTTTAACAACTTTTATGAATTGGCGGTGGCTGGCACTTGTAATTCTCATCATTTGCATTGCTACGTCCTATATCCTTATGCAAAACCTCCAATCAGAGTTAGCTCCTTTAGAAGATCGTAATCTCCGTTTACAGGTATCAGCACCTGAAGGAACTTCCTTTGATTACATGGAACCCTATGTTGATGAGATTACTACATTCCTCATGGACTCTATTCCTGAAGCAAACATCATTTACTCTTTAACAGGTGCCGCAGGGGGAGGAACAGGAGGAACAAACAATGGTATGGTGCGCGTTTTCTTAAACGACCCATTTGAACGTGAGCGCTCGCAGCAGGACGTTGTAAACATGGTTAATCGCAATCTGTCACGTTTTTCGGTTGGCAGGGCTTATGCAGCACAGGAACAGACAATTTCAACCAATAAGAGACCGGGTCAACCGATTCAGTTTGTTATTCAGAATAATAACTTCGAGAAGCTTAAACAGGTGTTGCCGCAATTCATTAACGAAGCTAATGATCACCCGGTTTTACAAAACGCAGATGCTGATCTTAAATTTAACAAGCCCGAGTTACAGGTAATCATTAACCGATTAAAGGCAACGGAATTAGGAGTCAGCCCGGAAGATATTTCTCAAACTTTACAATTGGCGTACAGTAACCTTAGATTCGGATACTTCACTAAAGAAGGGAAACAATACCAGGTTATTGGCCAGGTAGACAGAGGTAACCGCGATGACCCTAACGATTTGAAAAGCCTGTATGTTCGTACGGCAAGCGGGCAGCTTGTTTCTCTCGATAATTTCGTATCACTTGAGGAGTCGTCAACACCTCCGTCGTTGTATCACTTTAACCGTTATAAATCTGCTACTATTTCGGCGGGCCTTGAACAGGGAAGAACCATAGGTGATGGTGTTAAAGCAATGGAAGAAATTGCCTCTAAACTTCTGGATGATACATTTACCACTTCTCTCAGTGGTTCTTCCAGAGATTTTGCTGAAAGCTCAGGTAATACCACATTCGCGTTCCTGCTTGCCCTCGGACTAATTTATCTTGTACTTGCAGCTCAATTTGAAAGCTTTATAGATCCACTGGTAATTATGATTACTGTTCCTCTTGCTATTACGGGAGCACTGCTTGCGTTGTTTATCTGCGGACAGACGCTGAACATCTTCTCCCAGATAGGCATTATTATGCTTATAGGCCTGGTTACAAAGAACGGTATTCTTATCGTTGAATTCGCCAATCAGAAACAAGAGGAAGAAGGATTATCCAAAAATATGGCAGTTATTGAAGCATCGAAACTTCGCCTTCGCCCCATTCTCATGACAAGCCTGGCCATGGCATTAGGATCTTTGCCTCTTGCTTTATCGTTAGGCGCTGCTTCATCCAGTCGTGTTCCTTTAGGATTAGTAATTGTAGGCGGAGTAATATTCTCTCTTGTTCTGACGCTGTTTGTTATACCTGCAATGTATTCATGTCTGTCGAAACAGAAGAAGCATCAGGAACGTGATAACGTACAAAAAGTTATAATAGCAGAGGATTTGGTATAAGGGTCGATTAACCAAATTAATAAATGGCTATTGAGAGCATAATGCTGACGTTGGAGTACAGCTTGTCTACATATCGCCGAGTAACAGGTGACTTGTAAAGCTAAACTTCATAAGACATCCTATACTCAGCCATCTCCACATTCTTGAAGCCGTATTCTTCAAGAATATCTTTAAAACTCACCATTGTTCTCTTTTCTCCATGTACCAGAAAAATTTTTTTGATTTGCTCTTTATCCTGGCGCATTAATAACTTCAGGAGGTCGCCGTAGTCGGCATGAGCGCTGTATTCATTCATAAAAATGACTTCAGCTTTTACCGGGAGGGTTTCGTCCATGATTACTACTTCTTCTGCGCCATGGCTTATCTTTCCTCCTAAAGTTGCAGGCTCACAATAACCTGTAACAAGAATTGTATTCTTAGGATCGCTAATGTTATTCTTTAAATGGTGTACGATACGTCCACCTTCCATCATTCCAGATGCAGCAATAATAACACAAGGTTTATCTAACTTTTGTAATTCTGCTGAATCATTGTGATCGACAATGTAGTGAAGTCTATCAAAGCCAAATGGATCAGAATCAAACTTCAGGTATTCCTGCATGGAGTCACTGAAATATTGCTTGTTGTCGCGCATCACGTCGGTCGCGTAAACGGACATTGGGCTATCAATAAAAACATCTACGTCTGGCAGTCTATTATCTTCTGCGAGCTTATTTAATGAAAATATTAATTCTTGTGTTCTTCCTATGCTAAAGGCCGGAATCAGAAGATTACCTTTTTTTTCTACACACGTATAATTAACCATTCGCAGTAGTTTCTCTTCTGAGTTATCAATTGTTTCGTGAAGCTTGTCGCCATAAGTAGATTCGCAAATAATAACATCTGCCTGGGGAAAGGCCTGCGGCGACTTCAATATACGGTTGCAGTATCTTCCAATATCACCTGTAAATGCAATATGTCTTTCCTTTCCGTTTTCCTTAATCGTTAAATTCACGACAGCACTTCCCAGGATATGACCAGCATCGGTAAATAACAATTCTATAGAATCATCTATTGTATAAGGTTTATCATACTCGACAGTAGTGAATAAGCTAAAAGCTGTATCTACATCATCCTTACCATATAATGGTTCTGTTTTTGTATCTGACCTTCGCACTTCCGCCTCCTGGATGTTGGCACTGTCATTCAGTAAAATCTTGCACAATTCAAGGGTAGGAGGAGTAGAAAATATTTTTCCTTTAAATCCTTTCTTTACCAAACGGGGAATCAATCCGCAATGGTCAATATGCGCATGCGATAGAATAAGATAATCAACAGTTTCAGGCTTAAATAAAAAACTTGCATTGAGGTCTTCATTATTTCCATTCTTCCCTTGAACCATCCCACAATCGAGAAGTATTCTCCTGCCGTTGCCTAATGTAATCAAGTGTTTGCTTCCGGTAACGGATTGAGCTGCACCATAAAACGATAATTCCATAGCTTCCTTAAAATGAATGATGTCTTTACAAATACTCAGCTCTAACCCTTAACGGGATTAAAAGCGGATGATCATGTTCAAAACATGTTCCTTTCAATTAAGGTGCTTTTGCTCAGAAAAGAGAGGCAATATATCAACAATAGAATCTGGCAGCAGTAGTAGCTAATCATCATTCGATGGATGCATCTAACGTAGCTCCATGGTCGTTAGGAAATAAATAAATTGTCTTATCAATAAAATCAAATGTAACTATGTAATGTTGAAGGAAACCATTTCCAATTGTACTTCCTCCGGAGTTATTAAAAACAACATCTAAAGTACTGAATTTAAAATTACTAAGATAGGTATCCTGAAGGTGAACCCGATATCCTTTGCCATCATTTTGTTTCTTTAACAGATAGGGACTGGAAGTAGCATAAGCTATAGTATCCACTTTTATGGAAGGGTCTTCTTTTAGGAAAACTTTTTTTAACGTATTTACATGACCGCTTATTTTTCAGGTGAACCGGTATCAATAGTAAACCACCATCCAGGCAATGTTTCGGTTTTCAATTGCAGCTGAATTGATGTTAATCCGAACTTTCTTTTAATGATTAAAGGAGATTTTGCGACAAGCGTTGAAGGGCTCAGTTCTGCTAACTTTTTTGTGACCACAATCAACTGCTTGCGATAGTCAACCTGCCATATGTATTCTTTAGCTATGTCAGGACCAAGCATCCCATACAGTTTTTGGAGATCAGGAGTTGTGAAAACTTTAGTGTAGTCATGCTTTACAAAAGACTGATTTGATATAACCAAATTGCCCAACTTAATATCAAATGTGTTTTCTTTTCCGGTAAAAACTCTTTCATTAAGCACGTTTTTGCCACCCGTGTCAAAAACGAATATTCCTTTCTTTCCTGTGTTTACTATTTCAGCTTCCATGAAAATATGTCCTGATTCAGTGTATTGGAAGGGTAGCACATACACTTGAGCGATAACGCTTGTTGTAAGAAGGATAAGTAATGGGAGAACCAATGTTGTTTTCATGCAATGCAATTATTTATCACAAACGTAAAGATGCAACGCCGTAAAAACAGGTTATTTCTACTCGGCAGGTTTCGTTTTCCGCAGATGAAACCCATTTTATTGAAATAAATCAGTTTCTGTAGTCTTTGGGCAAAAAGCCGGTTGTCTTTTTAAAAACACGGGTAAAGGTAGACTTTGATTGAAAGCCACATTCTTCTGCAATTCCAATGATGGTATAATGGCTGTATGCAGGATTGCTTAATCGCTGCTTGACTTCTTCAATCCGCTTTTCGTTAATAAATTCGATGAACGTTCTGCCAGTTTCATTCTGAATGATTTGTGAAAGATACTTAACGTTAGTATCAAGTTTGTGAGCAATAGCACTGATCTTAAGTTCAGGATTTAAATGGATTTTCTCTTTCGCTATTAAATCCTGCAGTTTGTCATACAGTGCGTGTGATGAGTCAGGGGAAATTGAGTAGCTCGAAGACCTCCTTCTATGAATATCTGCCATGTGATGATAACTGAAAAAACTGATGGCAAACACCTACATAAAATCCACGAAACTTAAGAATGAGATAATTTCTGATGTATAAAGAACAGGGTCAATTATTCCATCTAAGGTTAGCACGCAGAAGAAATATAAAAACCAGAAACTCACTCGTACCAGCCAGTATCCCAGAAGCCAATAAAGATATTCTACTTTAAAATGTAATTCTTTCACTCTCACGGATTTTACTTGCCGTATCGAATATCCTATGAACAGTAAGTTGTAGATGCTGGCAGTCAAGCTGAAGATATGATGTGCTAAAGCAAAATTCTCGTTATTGGCGAGCTTCATTTTCGCATCAAAAGACAGAAATGCAAGAAATAGGTTAATAACTAATTCAATAACAGCAGGTAAGAATATTATTTGATACTTTCTCCATTGAATTTGTTCTTCAGCAAGAAGTGCTTTTACATATAAGAAGAGCAGCGGGCCTGAAAGAAACAGAAAGAAAGTTGGAAATTGTAGCAGAAGGTGGTGCGTTAAGGCCAGCCCTGAAGAGTAGAAGTAGCTGAGTAAAGAATTGAAGTTTTCGGTAAGCAGGAAAAGCGCTAAGAAGATGTTGGCCTGGCGAATACCTTTCTTATACGTAATAAATAAAATTCCCAGGAAAGTACTCTGAATAAAAGTAATTAAGTCAAGTTCCAAAATGATCTATGCTTCGGCCTTTAAAATAATAAAAATAGAACAAATAGCAGGGTTAGGCTATAAAAAGCATTTCAACTCTAGTCAATTTGCTTCCGGTATTAAATATTAGTTTATTGAGGCCAAATTTTAACCAGATGGCATCTATCGTCACCAATTCAACTACCATAACCGGAGTAACCGATAATAAGAATTATACTGCTCCACTAATCATTCTTACTACATTGTTCTTTATGTGGGGATTTATCACCTGCATGAATGATATTCTTATTCCTTTCCTGCAAGGCATTTTCAAATTAAGTCCAGCACAGGCGGGACTTATTCAGTCTGCTTTTTTTGGTGCTTACTTTATAGTTTCTCTATTATACTTTATAATCTCAGCAAATCTTGGTGATCCGCTTGCACGCATTGGCTATAAGAACGGAATTATTGTCGGACTTATTACCGCTGCTATTGGATGCGCTTTATTCTATCCTGCAGCTGAAACAATCAGCTATTTTACTTTCCTTTTGGCTCTTTTCATTCTGGCAGGGGGAATCACAATACTACAAATGGCTGCAAACCCTTATGTTGCATTGCTGGGAAATCCGGAGACGTCATCCAGCAGGTTGAATATGACACAGGCATTCAATTCACTGGGTACAACCATAGCGCCAATTATAGGAGCAAAACTTATTTTTGAAAGCGTGGGTGGCCGTGAGCATATGACCGCGGACGCAGTGAAATCTCCTTATTTATTCCTAGCAGGAACGTTACTGTTAATAGCTGTAGTCATTTACTTCTCTAAATTACCCAAATTTACAGGTGAGAAAATCGAAAAGGGGTTAGAGGTACTTAAGTTCTCACATCTTACGTTAGGAGTCGTAGCAATATTCATGTACGTTGGAGGTGAAGTTGCAATTGGAAGTTACCTAATCAGATATTTTGAGGAGCTATTGGGCTTCAACGAAGCTACAGCTGCAAATTACGTCGCCTACTATTGGGGTGGCGCAATGGTGGGACGTTTTATTGCATCTATATTCCTTACCAATAAGAAGAGCAGCGAGAAGTATTTATTCGTTGCTGTCATTACACTTATTGCAGTTTCTGCTGTCTATCTGATCACGAGAGAGACCCAGGTTGCATTTATTGTTCTTGCATTAATTGCAGGAAACATAATTGCATTTTTAATCGGCAGATCAATGCCTGCGAGAACGCTTACAGTCTTTGCTCTATTTGTTGTAGGACTACTACTGACTACTGTTTTAACTGATGGAGGCATTGCATTATGGTCTGTTCTTGCAATAGGTCTTTTTAACTCTATTATGTTCCCGACGATTTTCGCTCTTGCTATTAAAGATCTTGGAAAATATACAAGTCAGGGTTCCTCTTTGCTTGTGATGGCAATAGTAGGAGGAGCAATCTTAACCCCTGTAACTGGACTTATTGTAGGGTATGTGGGATATCAGAAAGCGATGATGTTTGTTACGATACCTTATCTCTATATCTTCTATTATGGATTTAAGGGCTACAAAGTTAAAAGAACTGCTGCCTAATAATTTAGTGATTAGCACGTTTAAGCATGGCATCTTTAACCTAAGATACCTACAGATCATTGTGTTGTGACGATTCATATCTGGGGCCAGAATTGGAATATTTACGATCCTGCCAAGCCTGACTCTACTTTGTCAAAGTCCATTCAGTACGCTGTTAATTATATTGAAGATCATGAGAAGATTGCGAATAAACTAGTCAAGTTTGGTGTTAGAAGAGTTTGGGATTTCGAGAGATGGAAATAGTCATGATCCAGGGTCGGATACGAAAGCACGGGATGCTTATTATGATGCTATTTTTAAGAACGTGTATGAACGGGCTTCAAAAGATAAGAGTTCACTTGCAGGCGTCAATTTCTGGGCTTGGGCAGGAGAGGGAAGACCTCGAAGACCAGAAGGTCTTTGGAAACTGAACGATGATTTTATAGGAGATCCGCCACATGAGCCACAAGGTTGGTATTCGGTGCATGATAGGGACTGAACGACTCTCTCTGTCATCAAGTCCTATAGCATAAAATTTAATGCATTAAAGAAGTAGTGCTTTAATAGTTTTAGAACAGCACAATTGATTGTCACATCAATTGTGCTGTTGATAGTAAAAGTTTCTATTTACCTGAAACCTTCATGATTTGATAGATATCATAAAATGATACTGCCATTGAAGTTTCGTGATTACTGGATTTTCTCTGATGGTAGATGATGTAGGCATTGTTGTAATACATCACTTGTGTTTCGCCGTTAATTTCACTTGCTTTTTTCTCAAAACCTTTATCAAGAATTGTGTTTTCAAATGAATTTCGTTCATTATTAGATACAAGCAGGTTGCTAGGTTTTACAAAAGTAAGTATATCGTGCTCCAGATTAATGGCTAAGTTGCGCCGATCATTTCTATAGTATTCTCTCTCTTCGTCCTGATACCATTCGTAATTAATTGAATTAAGGTAATCAACAATCGAATCCCTTCTCACTTTACCCTCTAACATTGTAAGCAAGTGAGTAATGTTAACTGGCTCATTATTTATCTTTATGTACTTCGAAAGCTGCTCTAAGTCAAATACAACTTCCGCAAGGGAAGGATAGCGCTTTGAATATATAACATCTACTATTGCTCCCTGGTAAAGATTATTAAAATCACTTCCGCTGACACTTGCTTCAAAGGTATGTATCTTTTGAAGCGAATCAACATAAGAAACATTGATGGAATATGAAGTGTTTGATTGAAACCGCCTTCTGGATGTAGTTGATTTCCCGTTAACAACCTGGCCTTTAGTAAGTTTACCGTAGGTACTCAATTCATCAGATTTTTCGTCTGACCGGTACATGACCAGCACAATTACAAGAACAAGGGAGGGTATTAGAGAGAGCGCGGCCATCTTTTTCCAAATACTTTCTTGCTCATCTTGACTGGTGTCTCCAAATATTTCATACAAGGAGCCGAAATTACCAAGGAACATAAATAGGCAGATTCCAAAGCCAATTGCACCAATAAAACTCAATAATATATCAGCGCTGTCATAAACATCAATTGGTATTAGAAAGAAGAAAACGAAAAGGTCTAGAATCAACAGGGCCAACCAAACAATTCTTCTGGTATTCATCGTGTAGATTGTTTAAGTGCTAAATAAGTACCTCTGATTGTAAGGTCGTATTGTGTCGTACTGTCGGATTCTGAATTAACCTGCATCTTTGCCCTTAATACAGGCTCAGCATCATTATATTTTCCTTCAAGCACCACTACGCCTCCTTGCTTAAATTGTTCTGAATAAATGGATTTATCCAACTCAAGATTTGCAGGTTCAGGTGTAAACTCCTTTACTTTTCCACCAGCACCAATATTCTGTATAATCGCAAAAAACCTCCCTTCCTGATATTGAACGGCTACGTTTTTGAATACCGGAAACGTGTATACTTCCATTTCATCGAAAATCATATTACCCAGACCTTGAATAACAGTATGGCCTTTAAAAGAATATTCGTCTTTAGTATTTAGAGTATGCAGCAGGTCACTTTTTTTGATCTTTACAGTGTCAAACGCCTCTTTTTCTGACGCAACCACAAACGCCTCGAGCATTTCGTTGTCTGAATAATCTCTGTTTTTTAAGCCTGTATAAAGACAAGTCATGTATTCTGCATCGCTGCGCAAATACTTCAGGTAAGCATACTTCTCATAATTATCGGCTAAACGCAGACGAAAGTGAGTACCTGGAACAGTTTGATTTACAGCAGACGTTAGTTTATTGTTGAATTCTGCTCTGTATTTTTGATAGCTAATCCTGCGATTATAGCTACTAATAGAATCCGAAACGTAAAATAATAAGCCACCTACTACAAGTACAAAAAAGAGCGAATACGTATACCACGGAGTTTTATGAGCTAGTGGGAGTGCGTCAAGGAGTGATTTTAATTGTGCTGTAGGCTCGTACAAATTGCCATCAGATTTTCTTAAAGCCCAGATCTTCCCGATACCAAAGAAAGGAATCCAGAATAGATGAAAATACTTCTGCCTTCTTTCAATCCTAAATTGTCCGTCCAGTTCCGGAGATAAGCCAAGTTGAGAGGGCTTACACTCATCCAGTTTAAAGGAATTCCATCCATAAATAATCATAGGTCTTTTTGTTTAAGTTTTACTTATTCTAAAGTACCAGTTGTATTACTGCAAAAACGGCCGCTTAAAACTGTAAAAAAACAGATGTAATAAATGTTTCAAAAATGGCGTGTTACCAACATTACCTAGTTGATATCTATTAATCGAGTTGTGGCTGATATATGACTAATTTTGTATTATTGTTATTCAAAATCCCCACATGATCCTTAGTAAAGTAAGAGTCTTTATTTTCATTATGCTTTGGGGAGGAGGCATTCACTCGGTTTTAAGTCAGCATCATGGGCTGATAGACCTAAGGGAAGCATCGCTCTCAGATAATGCTGAGGCTCTTGATGGATATTGGGATTTTTACCCCAATCACTTGTTTACCTACAATTCATTTGACGACAAATTTAGAACTTCATTTGCTTTTCCGGATGTATGGAAAGCCGATAGCACTATAGACTTTGGAACCTACCGAGTAAGGGTGATTATACCTGAAAGTGCCAGGAATACCAGACTGGGTGTTGAAGTTCCACATTTCTTTTCCAGCTACTCTCTTTGGTTAAAAGACAGTCTTTTAGGCACCAATGGAACACCTGGAACAACAAGGGAAACAACGATTCCGGAATGGAAGCCTTCTGTTTTTTACTTCGAGGCAAAGGATGACACACTCGAGCTTATACTACAGGTGTCAAATTTTTATCATGCTACAGGCGGTACAAGAAAATCAATTAGAATTGCTGAAGCCTCTTTACTAAAGGATAAAATGAATTTGATTATGGTAACGGATTACATGCTCATTGTAATGCTTGTTACCATAAGTTTGATATCACTCGGCTTTTATTACATTATCCGCGACTATCGGAGTCCGTTCTTATTTCTGTCCTTTTTCGTATTAGCATGGGCCTTGCATTCGTGCTGTAGCAACATGTACAGGATTCAGGATTGGATAACGGTTCCATGGCTTTGGCTTGTAAAGCTTGAACATCTAAGCATTTATTTTACAATTGTTACTGCTTTGATGTTCGTTTCAAGTTTGTTTCCTAAGGATTTTAACAGTAAAGTGTTAAAGATCGTTTTTACAGTCTTATCGGCTTTGTTTTCAATGTTCGCATTGCTTACAGAACCAGTTACATTTACTGCTTACCTCTTCGTATACATGTTGGCAGCTATCTGCCTGATTATCTACGTTATCATAGTCATCGCTAAGGCATTTGTATACGAAAGGGCTGGGGCTACCCTAATGTTAGCTACAATTTTACTCGGCGCACTTACTTTTGGATATGTTGTCCTATCTTATCTTGGCGTGATCGAAATCAACATACTCGTTTACAATTTCAGTTTCGTTATTTTATACACGCTACTCGCCGTTTCTATGGGTGTTCGCTTATTCATGATGAATCTGACAGAGGAAAATGAAATGCTCACCTTTGATCAGTTATATAAGGACACCGTTAAGTATTAAAAGAGATAGTAGTACTTATTTCAAAACAAATGCTACTGCAGTTGTCTTCCTGTGGGAAGGATAATTGAAAACAAAGTCCCTTCCTCAGGACTTGATCGTGCGTTAATCACACCCTTATGAGCGTTGACTAACTTTCGACAGTATGCAAGTCCTACGCCTGTTCCGTCAACCGTATGCTCATGATTAACGGAAGAGAACAAGTCAAAGATTTTAGCCAACTGAGAATGTTCTATTACTTTGCAATTATCTTGTATAGACACTTCAACATACTCAACCTCGTATTCATTCGGTAGCTCATTCTCGGCCTTATCTACATACCGTGATGATATCTTTATTACTGCGGGGGTATCAGTATGGGCACGTCGCAAGGCACTGCTGATAAGGTGGAAAAATAGTTGCTCCATATGTATTTGAGCTGCATTAATAACGGGTAAAACGCCCCGGTCAATAATTGCCCTTCCTGCTTCTATCTGCGACTTAAGTTGCAAACACACATCAGTCAGTATTTGATTAAGGTCTACCTCTTCAAATATCATATTTTCAGATGTTAGCCTTGAAAACTGAGAGATATCTTTAATCATCATCGAGAATTGTTGCGCATTGGAATTGATCTTTACCGCAAGGTCTTTGGTTCTTTCAGTAACTCCAAGGTCTATTGCATTCATCAAAGCACTTGTAAGAAACCTCATTTTGCGTAGCGGTTCCTGCAAGTTATGATCAGAAATAAATTGGTACTGACGGTTCTCTTCCAAAGAATTTGAAAGTTGACGGCTAAGGGTTTCAATAGCCGTATTGCTAAACTCCATCATGTCTACACTTAACAAATGAAAGGATATCAAATCGGCAAAGAGGTTAAACATACCAATGATCTTTTCATTTTTTAGATCATTAGGATTAGGATCTATAGCACAAAGGGTACCGAAGAAGTCCCCATTCTTTTTATAGATAGGTATAGAAATATAACTCTTAAAACCATACATACGTGGAGTATGATGGTTACAGAATTCATTGTCTTCTGCAACGTTGTTTATAATTACGGCTTGGCCGGTATGACGAATCTCATTACAGATGGTTGTTTCTATTTTTAACTCACCTCCTGGCTCGAGTCCAAATTGTATCTGATCCCGCACACTACAAGCAATCCATCTATCTTCTGTTACACGTGCTACTGCTGCAAAACCCATTCCCGTCACTTCACAAATAATATTCAGAATGGTAGGCACAACGACAATACGACTGACTTTTTCAATGTCAGCTTTTAACGTATCGAGGGTAACGGGAGACATGAGCGTACGAAGTTTATAAGGTGGAAAACCGGGAAACAGAAAGAATACAAATTACAAAGTTGCAAACTTATCCATATCGCTTTTTATGCAGGAGGTGTATGAATGATTCGACACACCTAAAATCAATAAGGAACCAGCAGAAAGGCAAGTTAGTGCCGGCAATAAATTATTTGGTTACAGACTTAATTTTATAATTTAAATTCAACTATCTATCGCATTGATTTTTAACACAATGATTTATTTAAGTTATAGTAATGATACTAACTTTGTGCTTCACCAAATAAAATTTTGGAAATAATGAAATTGGTAAGACCATATTTTCAGGGTCTTCGAAAACCAAATCGTCTGGTTATAGAGAACAGAAAGAATCATTTATGATTAGAAGAAAATTTATAAAGGGCATCTCATTTTTAGGTGCTGGCTCAATTTGGCCACATACTTCAGCAACCTCTCTTAACACCTCGATACGGTCTGACAGAGAATATTGGATTAGTATGCTATTAAAAATTGCTGAACCTGTATTGACCACGTTGAGCGATGATGTAATAAAACAACAGATGCCAGTAGAGGCTGTTCAAGGAACAACAGAAGAAAGAAAAAAAGTAACTTATCTTGAGGCAATCGGACGTACACTTGCAGGACTTGCACCATGGCTCGAACTAGGGCCAGATGGTACTACTGAAGGGAAGCTGCGGGAGAAGTTTATTAAATTATCAATCTCCTCTATACATAATTCCGTTTCGCCCGGTACTTCTAGTTTTATGAATTTTACAGAAGGCGCACAGCCCCTGGTCGATGCCGCTTTTTTGGCTCATGCACTTCTCAGGGCACCGAAGCAACTCTGGTCTAATCTTGATAAGGAGACACAAACTCATCTTATTGCTGCTTTAAAGTCAACAAGGATTATAAAGCCTTACTTCAGTAACTGGTTGTTATTCACAGCTATAATAGAAGCAGCTCTTTTAAAATTCCATAAAGATTATGATGCAGTAAGAATCGATTATGCCATTCAACAACATGAGCAGTGGTACAAAGGTGATGGCGTGTATGGAGACGGCCCCGACTTTCACTACGACTACTATAATAGTTACGTGATCCAACCAATGCTGCTGGACATTGTAAAAACCATTAATCAGGAAACAGGGGGGATGAGGGATCTTGTTGATCGTTTTACAGTACGAGCAAAACGATATGCGGCAATCCAGGAAAGGTTAATTTCACCAGAAGGTACATTTCCTCCTGTTGGTAGGTCAATTGCATACAGATGCGGGGCCTTCCAATTGTTGGCCCAGATGGCACTACAAAAGCAATTACCTGAAGTGTTGTTACCTTCTCAGGTTCGAAGTGCATTAACAGCGGTGATCAGGAGAACGATGGAAGCATCCAATACTTTTGATAAGAATGGATGGTTGACTATCGGATTATGTGGACATCAGCCTGGTGTAGGTGAAGGGTATATCTCAACAGGAAGTTTATACCTTTGTACCGTTGCTTTTCTGCCATTGGGTCTACCTACGGAAGATGTATTCTGGTCTGGTCCAGCCATAGATTGGACCAGTAAAAAAGCTTTCTCAGGTGCTGAATTTCCAATAGATAAAGCACTTACATATTCAAATTAAAGGCGGCTTAATAGAATTTTTTAACCAAAACTGCGTTTATAATAAAAATAATGAAAGAGGGATTGTTTTCAATTAAGGAAGAGATTGCCAATGCGATAACACATGGTATTGGTGCAGCATTAGCAATAGCAGCACTTGTTGTTCTCATTGTCGCGGCGTCACTATGTGGGACCGTATGGCACATTGTAGGCTTTTCAATTTACGGGGCTGCAATGGTCATTTTATATTTCGCGTCAACACTTTACCATAGCCTTACTCATTTAAATGCAAAGTCCCTGTTTAGAAAGTTTGACCACATGTCTATCTTTCTGTTGATAGCTGGAACTTACACTCCTTTTTGTTTAACCGCTTTACCTGGATGGATAGGTTGGACAATTTTCGGAATCACATGGGCGTGCGCTGTTTCCGGTATTGTATTAAAAGCATTTCATACAGGGAAATACGAACGTCTTTCAACATTTTTATATGTAGTTATGGGATGGCTGATCCTTCCTGCTATAAAACCTCTTTATACTGCTGTCAATGCACAAACCTTTATCTTTCTGATGATAGGAGGTGTTTTTTATACCGCTGGAACTTACTTCTTCTTAAAAGATACCATTAAGCCTTTCTATCACAGTATCTGGCATCTCTTTGTCCTTGCCGGAAGTATATCTCACTTCTTTTCAGTGTTTTATTTGCTACCTTAAAAGTTAACAAGTAGCATATAGCTGTTGTTTCGTTTACTTAACAGAAACTATTTCAAAATTCTTTGCTAGAAATTCATTTAATTCCGTAAACCTTTAATCTTTGCTCCTTATAAAAAAGGAATAAATGATTACGAAGAAGCTTGCTGTACCACTTGTCAATGATAAAATACTTGGGCAAGCTGTGCATTGTTATGTAGCAACTACAGCTATTTCAGAATCCGCATTTGAATTTGTCAGAAGCAGATTATCTCCTAAATGCAAAATAGATATCGTTACAGGCTTGGATGAACTTACTTCTCCTGCTGTGTTAAGAAAGATCTGGAAGCATTATCAGGAAAGAATTACTGTAAAGATTTTTACAAAGAACGTTTTTCATGCCAACGTATATGTTTTTGACTTGCCTTATAGGAAGTCAATAGGCTTTTTAGGATCTGGCGCACTTACTATGGGCGGATTAAAAGATTACGAGGAGATGTTCTATAAGATAACAGATCCCAAGGAAATAGAAGCTTTGCTGTCCTGGTATACAAGCTATTATGAGTTTTCTGAACCGTTGTCAGAGAATTTAATTGAGGAGTATGAATTGATTTATCCTGCTTTAAAGCAACGTGAAATTATTTCTCGTGAAGAAAAGGAACAGGTGATTGCACTTACAGCACGTGGTTTTCGGTTTGATTCTATCAACTTCAGAACTCAGTATTTTAAAAAGGAAGATTACCAGACCTTTGCGACTAATAAAATCACACTAAACTCACCATCGGTAGAAGCAGAAAGAAATACCGTAAAAGAAAAGCTTCTTCAGCTTCATGAGCAGATTAAAGATCATCTAGAAGGCCTTGGTTTTTATTCAAGCAACAACGCAGATAATTTAATAAGTAGCGTAGATCCATTTTACTATACTGACAGAAGTGTACGCTCCATGAAGCTTATCTATGGAAGAAAGGATTCTGAATTAACAGGCACATACAATCGCAGTCGTACTGAAGATTTCATGAATTTGCAGGTTGTTATTCGCCAGAAAGATGTAGGAGTCTGGTTAGTGATCGGTAAAGAAAAAGGAAGTGAAGAAGAACGGGAATTATTCCGAAGAAAAATGGAAGAAGAAGGGTATCGTGGTAGCTTATTAAAGACAATACAAGGATTAGGGAGTGGATATTGGATAGAAATTTTTGGAGAACGAAAACCGCTTGATTCTTTCTCAACAGAAGACGCACTTTGGACATTCACCAAGTACGATGACTGGAAATACTATAGCTTCATTATTGGTAAAAATTATACAGCAGGAAGTCCTGAGCTGTCAATTGATAATATAAAAACTACAATAGAAAAAGAAGCAGGTAAACTTGCTTTGGTTTACGAACATCTAAAGATCAGAAAGTAAGATGTCCCGATAGAATATATTAAAACTATTGGCCAACCAATAAATGGAGCCGAAGCAATATTTACGTTATCTTAAATGATCAATACAAATCCTAATCCTATAAAGTCACCTTTTTTAAAGGTTTTTTCGTCGGTGTAGCCATTATCTCCATTACCTTTTTGTTTTATATAATGAAGGCTTAATTTGCAGTTCTTCTTATTAAGATACCAGTTAATCCCTGCATCGTACATGATATCTTCACCTGATGCTTCTGCATTTTCATTGCCTCTAAATTTCATCACCATAAAGGATGGTTCAAAAAAAGCTTTACGCGCAATAATGATGTTATATCCTATTCTAATCTGATACGTTTTCATTTCGCGAGTGTTGCCTTCAACTCTGCGATACATTGAATTCCATTCAGCATCAAAGTTAACGTTCTTATAGTTTAACAAAATGTCAGCTCCAAGTGAGCCGTTAGAACTGAATATATCTGTTTTGCCTTGGCTCGTTGTATTGAATCCAACGGTTACTCCTTTGCGTTTGTTAAAATAATTATTAGCGTCATAATTAATTGAATATGTATTCATATCATGATCACCAATGGAAAAAGTTACTCTGTCAACCAACAAAGGACTCCAATACTTCCCTGATGTTTCGGCATACTTGGTGTCATTTGCTGCTGTGCTATTGTTGTTAAAAATACCTACATTGTATCCTATAGTTATGAGATTCTTTCTCGTCATACCTCCGATGTTTATCCCTGTTGTGCGTCCGTAACTTTTGCCATTTATATGTTGGCGAATATAGGTTTGCGAAGGTGACTTATCGAAGGAGTTTACAAGCAAATCTCCTGTTATACATTCACGACTATACTGAGGGTGAAAATAGCCTACTGTAACAGAAGCAATGTCGTTTTTGGTTATCTTCCAGGTAGCATAGGCGTCAAGTATTCCAAGTTGCCCTGTATTGGTTCCACCACGTATTGCCCCGAAACGGTCTTTACCTAGATTGTCGTATTGAATTGTTAGCGCATAACTAAGCTTTTTGTAGGGCTTCCCCTTAAACCCGATTCGGGCTCTTCGCGTTAAGAAATTAACCCGATCTTGAACCCTTTCGAGGGGTCCGTTTTCAGACAATTGTTCTTTTTCACCTATG
This sequence comes from Chryseosolibacter indicum, assembly GCF_018598585.1. Lineage (GTDB taxonomy): Bacteria > Bacteroidota > Bacteroidia > Cytophagales > Cyclobacteriaceae > Chryseosolibacter > Chryseosolibacter indicus. Next base: position 66,895 of record NZ_JAHESD010000014.1, on the reverse strand, counting down.
GTGTATGCACTCCATAATTGAAGACTGGCAACTGGTTGAACATATTTGAACAAGCTATCCTGTTTTATCCAATAGGATTCCTGCGCTATTGAAAAAAATGGTGTGCCGAGAAGAAACGAGAGCAGTAATTTTTTCATTTTGCTTTCTGCTTATGCGGCATTCTTAGGTGCAAGTTGTTCTATTGTTGCTCTTAGATCTTCATTCTCACGTTCAAGCTCAAGTTGCCTGCGTTGCATTTGTTCCTGGGTAGCTTGAAGCTCTTCTTGATTTTGACGCAATTCTTCCTCCTGTGCCTTAAGCTCTTCGGACATTTGTTGGGAATGCTCTAATAGTCGGCGGGTACGTTCGTTAACTTGCACTGATGCTAATGTGCTGGCGATACTTTCAGCAACTTTCTCAACAAACTTCACTTCATAATCCTGTAATTTCTGGAACGAGGCCATTTCAATGGCTCCATACACTTCATTGTTATGAATAAGTGGTATGATAAGAATGGTTTGTGGTAAGGCGTGTCCCAAACCTGATGTAATGCTTATATAATCTTTTGGGATCTCAATAAGATGAAATGTTGCACGCTCTACCACACACTGGCCTATTAGTCCTTCACCAAAACCGATCTTAGTCTGAATAAATCGCTTGCGATCATAGGCATAGGTAGAGAGCTGTTCAAGATATCGTGTTTCATTCGATTTAGCTTCAGATGCTATGAACAAACCACCTTGGTTCACTTTCAGGTAGGTTATTAACTCTCGTAAGATCTCATCAGCCAATATCTTTGTATCAGAACTGTTTCTTCTTAGTACTTCACCTAGTTTCGCGAGGCCTTCATTAAACCAGTCTCTCTCATTTTTCTCATCAGAAGCTTTTTTCAGGTTCTCACGCATTTCTAAGAGCTCATTACCAAGTACGTCGTTGTTACTTAAGGGCTGAAACTCCTGCAACAAGTTTCCTTGTCCTATTTCTTTAGCAAATGCCGTATAAGAGCGTAACCCTGTAACAAGCGTATTAAGCGATTGTATCATTTCGCCGACTTCATCTTTACGCTTCGTTATAATTTGCTCTACCTGTTGACCAAGACCTAAAGATTTTAGAGTGTCTTTAATTGTTATAATGGCCTTAGTTAATTTGCCACTGAAGTATAAAGAAACAGCGAGACCAATGCCAAGGATAATAACAGCAATTGAGATAATAGAAACTACAATTTCATTAATTTGTTTATTTAACGCTTCACGCTTTGCCAATACAGATTCTTGGATCTGGTCAGTATAAAAACCTGCAGAGACGATCCAACCCAGTGGTGAGAATAAACGTGAATAAGAAATTTTATTTTCGATTTCATCAGTACCAGGCTTTTTCATAAAATACTCTACAAAGCCATCGCCCATTGCATTACATACTTCTGCCCGTACCTGGTAAATATTTCTGCGCTTTGCCTTTTCAACATTAAACTTAGGATCGTCGAGTACAACACCTTTTAATTGTGGATTCTCTGCATGCATTAACATTGTAGGGTAGGGCATTCTATTATCTGTTACCCAAAAATATCCTTCTCCTTGATCGAAACGTATTTTAGATAAATCTTTAAGACTAGCCTCCATTAAAGAATCTCTGAATTGAGTATTAGGTAATACTGTTTTTTCAATGCTATTATACCTTGTTTCAACTATTCCGTAAGCAATGTCTGTTATATGCTTTAAATACAATTTAAGCTTATTGAACTCTTCAGTTTGGTATTCTTCTATGTCTGCCTCGGCTTTATTTCTGATTTTATAAATTGAAATTGTACTGATAAGAATTGCCGGCACCAGCAAGGCAAGACTTGTTAATAACGTTATTTGCTGCCTTAACTTCATGATTCTTTCTAGTAAGGATTACTCGACAAATATTGGTGGTGGCAGACCAAGTAACAAATACAGCTGACCATTAGTATTTCGTATGTAATAAAAGAGATAATATTAACGTTACAACATGAATATTTAAGTCTGTCATTACTAACAGAATGACCTGCAACAGTAAAAACACCTACGTACCAGGACTAAGTAACTTCAAATGGAGAATATAGGATTTATCTGTCACGTACTTCGTACTTGGGTACGACTCGTTCTTTTAAATTCGGCGTTCAGTAGGAATAACGTTTCCCCAACTTTTAATAGGATCTCTTATATATGTTTGATTTCATATTTTTGGATAAAATATTGAGATGAACAAGCACTTTAAAAATAACGAAAGGGAATTGGTCAAAGTAGCAACCTTTTTTAAAAAGCAAAGCAAGAAACTTATTGAAGAGGGAAAGCTGGGAGAAGAACATAAAAAGGTTGAAGAAGCGGTTGATAAATTTGTAGAGCAGATGGAGAACCATGCCAATTCGCGGGCTTTTATTCTTGAACAGCGGGAATACCTGAAGAAGCTTGTTAAAGACGATGCAGAGTGTCCAAAATGTCACTCCAAAGACATGTTAAAGTTGGTCGGAACGGAAACAAACGAGAAGGGATGGAAGAGCAATAGGTACAAATGCAGAAAATGTAATATCGAATTTACTTGGAACAGGCCGAATAATCCCTGGGATATGATCAAGTATATTCAGGAAGTACTTGAGATGCTTCGCTCTAAATACAAAGACGAGACATTGAGCGAAACAGAAAGAGAATATGCTTTGGCCAATATTGAAAATATGCAAGCAAACCTTGACAAGCTTAAGCCTGTTATTGATGCACACAATGCCGAATATGAGGCATTACAAAACCGTGACGTTGAAATGGAGAAACTTATTCATGAGTTTAAAAATTCGTTACTCATAGAGAAGATCAAGATGGATACTTGGGAGAACAAGAAAAAATAATATCCGGATGACGTTACTACAGGTTACAGGTATCAGTAAAAAAAATGAAACAAATGCGGTTCTTCATGATATCAATTTCTCCCAAAAAAAATACGAAAAAATAGCCATAGCAGGGGAGACCGGATCAGGAAAAAGCACACTCTTGAAAATAATTGCAGGACTAGAACAACCTGATGACGGCGAAGTTCTGTTTGAGGACAAAAAGGTGGTTGGCCCTTTCGATAAGCTCGTTCCTGGTCATGCTGATATCGCTTATCTATCTCAGCATTTCGAACTTCCAAAATTTCTCAGGGTAGAGCAGGTCCTAACGTATGCAAACACATTGAGTGATTTTCAGGCAGCGGAGATATTCGAGGTATGCAAGATAGATCATCTACTTACCAGAGGTACCAACCAACTTTCAGGTGGCGAAAAGCAAAGAGTTGCTTTGTGTAAATTACTCATTGCTTCACCTAAGCTCCTGTTACTTGATGAACCCTTTTCTCACCTTGATATGGTTCATAAGGCGGTATTAAAAGCAGTGATCAACGATATCGGAAAAAGACTTAAGATAACCTGTATCCTGGTTTCACATGATCCTAATGATACGCTACCGTGGGCAAACAAAATACTCGTGATAAAAAATGGAGAGATCGTTCAAAAAGGAAAACCCGAGAAGATCTACAGGCAACCCGTCAATGAATACGTCGGTGGACTCTTCGGTACCTATAATTTAATCCCTCCTGATATTTACAAATCCTTTGTTTCAGAAAATAACGTTTCTGGGAAGCAGTTGTTTGTTCGACCTGAAGATCTAAAGGTTGTTAGCAAAACACGTAAAACAGTGATTGGCGTTGTGGATGAGGTCATCTTCCATGGAAGTTATTATGACATCAATATCGATGTTCAAGGCTCTACTGTTATTGTGAGATCTTCAATGTGTACGCATAGTTCGGGCGACCAAGTACATCTTAGTCTACATTCACCCGATCTATGGTATTTATAATGATAACTATTAATTCCCTTTTGGTTCTGAAAAGACCAATGGATCAGAAATGCTCCACCTTCAAATATTTCAATTCTATGGTCAGGGTTAATACAGAATTTTTTCCTCTGCGTTGAAATTCACAAGTAGCAATTCCATTGTCCTGTACTTTCATAATTTTCCATGAATAGCGTGGTACTTCCATTACCGACAAATTGTTGTCAGCATAAAATTCATCTTTAATGTATACGATCTGACCTGTTTGAGCTATTTTATTCATTGGCGAAAATTACTTTGTTTGGATTAAGCCAGAACATTCCTACTCGGTTTAATGGCGTGTTAAGCGATACAATTACAATACAACAGATAAGGGCACCCTTTATTGTTTATAAACAGCCTCAAACAACAAAAAACCTCACCCTGGGAAGGTGAGGTCTACCTTTTAGCTATTGCAGCCTCGAAATCCTGGCTCCCGAAACCGATATTAAAGGTATAAAAAATAACATATAGCTGGTGGAAAAATAACTTAATCAGGTAGGGAAAAGGCCACATAACTTTCTCCTTTAGTTGCTCCCAACTTTGTTCCGCCGCAAGCTATTACTATATATTGCTTTCCGTTAACCGCGTACGTACTTGGCGTCGCAAATCCAGCAGCTGGCAATACTGTCTCCCAAATTAGGTCACCTGTCTTCATGTTATACGCTCTGAATTTTTTGTCCTTCGTACCAGCAATAAATAATACGCCCCCCGCAGTTATAACAGGCCCGCCATAACTTTCTGATCCTGTCTGTGGTGCTCCCTGCTTTTGTAACTCAGGACTTTCACCAAAGATCTTTTTCCATAGATACTCTCCGGTATTTAAATCAATAGCATTTAATGTTCCCCATGGAGGACTTATTGCCGGATATCCTTTGTTATCAAGAAACTTTGTAAAACCGGAAATTTTATAGGATACTTCAGCACTTGTGGAGCTCCTGTCTATTGCTTCCATTTTATCGCCTTCTTCGCCGATCGGATCACCATATAAAAATGCAATCAAAAACTTCTTTTCCGTTACAGATAATTTTTTAAAGGCAGGCATCATGCCTTTTCCTTTTGTAATCACATCAAGTACATGTTCTCGCTGATGCCGATTATTCAAATCCACTAATGAAGGAAAGCCACTAGCCGCATTGCCTTTCCTTTCTGACCCATGGCAAGAGGAACAGTTTGCAGCATAAATTTGCTCACCAGGATTAATCACTTCCTTAGATACTGTTTTCTCATTTAGTGAAATGAGCCACGGCATTTCGCTGCTATTGATATACATAATTCCGTTCGGATCAACAGCAGCGCCTCCCCATTCAGCACCACCATCAAGACCTGGAAAAATGATGGTCCCTGCTCTTGACAGGGGTGTAAAGGGACCTTCATTTCTGCTGTTTCTGAACTTTTCAAGCAACTCCTGTTTGTTGTCAGCGTAAGGATTTATTTCTTCTTCAGTCAAATTTTGGCGAGAGAAGGAAAGTGGTTTTACCGGCTTTGGCTGTGTTGGCCATGCTTGTTCGCCTGGTATATCTGATTGGGGAACTGGCACTTCTTCGATCGGAAACAATGCCTCGCCTGTTTCTCTGTTGAACACAAAGACATAGCCTTGTTTTGTCACCTGTGCTACTGCATCTATTTTTTTTCCGTTATGAGTTACAGTAAGCAGGTTAGGAGGAGCTGGAGGATCTCGATCAAGAATATCATGATGAACAAATTGATAATGCCATTTTCTCTCACCTGTCTTCACATCAAGTGCAAGCAAACAATTGGCAAAGAGGTTGGCACCTAAACGTTTGCCTCCGTAGTAATCAAAAGCGGCGGACCCAGTAGGTACATAAACAATTCCGCGCTCACGATCTATAGCCATGCCGGCCCAGTTATTAGCACCTCCAATATCAATATTTTTATACGCTTCCTTTGGCCACGTGTTGTAGCCATGAGTTCCTGGCTCTGGTATTGTTTTAAAAATCCATTCAAGTTTTCCTGTTCTTACATTAAAGGCTTGTATATGACCAAGGGCAGCATCTGAATCTTCAGAAACACGAATAGGCATAATGATCAAATCCTGGTAAACCGTTCCTGGCGTATTGGATATAACAAACTTATCTTCAGCCATTTCACCAAGTCCTGTCCTCAAACTTACTCTTCCTCCATCGCCGAATGAATTAATTACCTTCCCTGTTTTTGCGTTCAGTGCATACAACCATGATTCCTTTGTAAAAAGGATACGTTGATCATCCTTGTCTTCCCAATAGGAAACACCGCGGCTGGTTCCATACCAGGTGGTGCCTGTAGTATCTTTCATTCTCCAAATTTCTTCTCCTGTGCGTGCATTTAATGCAAAGGGCTGAACGGTAGCGGTCATCCCATAAAGGATGCCATCAACAATAATAGGGTTGCATTGAATCTGACCACTGTCCTGCGTATGATACTCCCAGGCAACCTGCAACTTGTTTACATTTTCTGTATTAATCTGATCAAGCGCCGAATAGTGGTTTCGGTCTGGTCCTCCGAGATATTCCCTCCATTCATTGTTTGAAGAACTATTACAACGAAATATACTCAGCCATAATAATACGATACATGTAAAAAGCAGAAGGTGTTTCATTTATCGGCAAATAGTTTAGGGTAAGGATTAAATATAAATATTTTAGGCATTACCTTTCTTATTAAACAAAGTCGTTGCAAAAGGTCGCGTCACATCAACCGCAAATATTTAAGCGCAGCCGCTTAATTGTTGATCTGAAGGATTTTTTGGTTGATTAAATAATTATATCTCTATATTCACAAAATTATTTTATAGAGAGAAGATGCCTGACCCGATAAAATTACAGCATTTCAGAAACCTGGTATCCTTAACTGTGGCAGACGGAAAAATAGATGAAGTAGAACGTGCTGCGCTGTACAAAATAGCTTATGAATTAGGGGTGCCACTTGATCGTTTCAATTTAATGATCGACAGGGCACACGAATACAAGTACCTTATTCCTCAAAATCAGCACGAAAGGGAGAAACAGCTTGAGCAAATGATCGAGGTAGCATTACTGGATGGCGAGTTCTCAAAGGCGGAGTTTGAACTGATTACCATGGTGGCGGAAAAACTAGGATTTACAAAAGAAGAAATTGATTCTATTCTTTCCGGATATCAAAAACCTTAGTTAACCTGATTAAACAGATCCGGATTAAATCCCAACTTTAGCTTATTCCAGTAACAATTATCCTCTAACCTCAAATCATCAGGGGGAAAATTAGATTGCTTTAATTCTGACACCCAAGTTGGCTGATCACTTCGTACACCGTTTTCATCCCATGTGAGCTTCACAAAGTTTTTACTTTGTGATGGACGCTCCTCGGTGGCAAAATGAGTAGCGATACACTTATAAAAAGCATATTCTTTTTCGGTTTCGATAGCTATATCTCCCTCCTCCCAGTCCGAGGCTATTTTTACTTTACCAGACCTGCTGGCCGGAAAGAAGCCAGCATAATGCGGATACCACTGTTTAATCCGGGAAGGAGATTCGTGGAATCCACTGTTGACGTAAGATGGAGCCGGAAGTTCCTTTTGTTTTACATTCCGTACCTCAATACTATCGTTTTTTTCGAATACAGAAGGTCTTGTGCCATCATGAACAATATTCTTAAAACTATACTTATCCTTTCCGTGTCTCCTGGAAATCATATACTTCCGTTCAGGTCTTCCAGTATTCTGGTAATAAGAACGCTCCGTGCTGAACCTTCTGAAATAAAGACTATCAAACTGCCATTCAATACCAAACTTTCCTGAATTATGAAGGTAAACACCAATGTCCAATCCGTTACTGAAAAGGACATTGGATACTCTGCTGGTACCACCTATTGGCATTACATTGGAACCAAAAGGAACCAGACCTACGCTGCCATAACCATCTAGGATTATGTGATGAAGTTTGTTGTCGCCCGCATCAACACTCCATTGAATACCAGTATCCTGACCAGCGCGGAATTCATTTCTCCACCGCACATCGGCCGCGCGAATCGTTACATGGTGAATATCAGCACCGCCGATGAGGTGCTGAAGCTGAAGTGCTTCTGCTGCCGTCCGTGTTATAATCCCATTGTAAATCTTAAGGTTCTTTATTTTGGCAAGAGGAGGTGCATGCGTGGCACCAAGGTACATACCTTCTCCATCTCCGGTATCATGGATGTAAAAATTAGTGATCTCGATAGACTCTACTGTTAAATCACGATTTCCTCCATTTATACGAATGGCAGTAAAGCCGTGTTGTGACTCTATACCCCTCAATTTGATAGTACCTCCATCCAGAACAGAAATACCATAGTTGTGTCCCTGGAAAATCTTTGCTATAACATGAAATCCAAATGAGCCTGTAAGAAACTTCCTTGTCTCAGGCCACTTTGAGAGGCCAGGAAAGGAAGGAGATTCTCCATTTACTTCAATGTTTTTTAATCCCTGACAAACAAACTGTTTTGTCATCACTCTCGTTCCGGGAATATTTCTAAATGTTGCTGAGGAGATGTGCCAAGGTTTTTGTTCATCTGCCGTGTTGCAGAATTTGATCATCGAAAGATATCCGAGCTTATCTCCGTCAAACCATATTGTGGCGCCCTCTCTTATAAGGGGCCATTGTTTCTGCATGAAGTAATAAATCACTTCTCTGTTCTCCCCATATATTTTTGTGGGAGAATCGATGATGAGGTCTCCTTCAGTAATATAATTTCCATAAATCTGTTTATCTATTGCAGAAGCTATTCTGTTGATTGAGAAAACTGAATTTGAAAAACTTAAGATAATGAACGTAATGAAAAGCTTTCTGAACATTAGCTTCATATAGTCGGGAAATAACAAGTACATATTGACGCTTAACCTGAAAACATTATGCCAGCATATTAAACGCTGAATCTTTCTAATTATTTAAAGTATTTGCCTCACCATTAACTCTTTTGTAATGCTGATAAGCCTGCCGTATTTTATTCTTATAACTGAAAACAATCAGACCGAACAATAAAACAATGGAGCCATTTAATATGAGCGCGAAAGATATTCCAATCCTTTCAGTAATCCATCCTACTTCAAAATTGCCAAAAGGAGCAAGGCCCAGGAACATTAACACATAGAGGCTCATTACTCTTCCACGATATTCATTTTTCAAAATCCGTTGAATAAATGTATTGATGGTAGCTGCTTGTGAAAGCAATCCCATGCCGATAAAAAAGAGAAGGGGCAGAGCCAGTATGAAGGATGAAGTTACGGCAAACAAGATGATTGATACGGAGAACATAACGTTACCTGCAGCAATGAGCACGACCGGAGAAGTTTTAATTGAGTAACGACCAACAATAAAAGTTGCTGTAAGAGCACCGAGGCCAGTGGCAGAATACAAATAACCTAGGCCTTGAGCATCAAGATGAAATACGTTCTTCGCAATAACTGGCATCATGGTACTATAAGACCAGCCAAAAACAGAAAGCACACCAGTAAAAATGATTAGTATGCGAATGACAGGATGGGTGAAGGAGTAGTTGATGCCATCTTTTATGGCTTCTAAAGGAGGTGTGTTGTTAACCGTACGTTTTTCATTGATGGTGATAAAACGAAGTGCAATAATAATAGCAAGGTAGCTGATTCCATTTAAAAGAAAGGAAACACCTGTGCCTAAAGACGCGATGAGTATTCCGGCAATGCCCGGACCAATTGCACGGGCAGCATTAAAAATGGAAGAGTTTAAGGCAATACCTGAAGCAAGCTGATCTTTATTTACAAGCGTAGATATAATCGATTGTCTTGCAGGTGCATCCACTGCATTTACCGTTCCCATTAAAAGTGCAATGATACCAATGGCAGGTACAGTAACTACGTTTGTTAACGTTAACACACTTAAGGTGAGCGCAAGCACCATGTTCGCTATTTGTGTAAAAAAGAGTACTTTCTTTTTCTCAAATCGATCTACAATTACGCCACCGAACAAGGAGAAAAGTAGTGTTGGAATGGTAGACAACGCAGCAATTACACCTACTACAATCGGAGAATCAGAAAGATGCAGTACAAGCCATCCCTGTGAAACAATTTGAAGCCATGTTCCTATTACGGAGATAAATTGACCAAAAATGTAAAGTCTGTAATTTCTGCTTTGAAGGGCAGGAAATAAACTCGTTCTCTTCGTTAACCCATTATTGCTGGCAACATCAACTTGTGGGTTCTCGCTAATTAAAAATTCACTATTCTTCTTTAACTTATTTTTAACTCGCAACTGATCAATTCATTTAGATAAGCGTTCGATTCATTTAGATAAGTGTTCCTGTAATTATAAAATCATACCTTATCAGAGCACACAATAGGAGAGAACAAAGATCGCTGTTGGCATTAATTTTTAATGACTCCTTACGTAATTATTGCAATAAGAAAAGGAAAAGGTAAGGGTTATAGGTGAAGAAACTATAGCCCTTTGGTATTTTTAATGGTAAAGAAAAGTTTCCTACGCAGCAGCGGAATCGTCGCGCAGCATCTTGTAGTCGGCATAGAATGTTCCAAAAGGGAGAATACTGGCAATCCACAGGAGAAACATCTTCATAAATGACCATTTGTACACAAATTTAGCCTGAACGGTTAAGGCTATAAACAAAACAAAGAGTACGCCGTGTGCCATTCCTATAACACGAACAGCCTGAGGTAAATCATAGATGTATTTCAGAGGCATGGCAATGCCCAAAAGTAAGATATACGATAGCCCTTCAATAAATCCAATTATACGTAGTCGGCCGATAGTTGTTGATAGCATAAAAATCAGTTAAGTACTTCCCAATTTTTTATTTGTTCAATAAATCTTGGTATGGAAGAGGGATACATGACAATGCAGAATAATAATCCAAAGAGTGCTCCGTAAAGGTGAGCATCGTGGTTGATGTTGTCGTTAGCTTTTCTTCCTTGATACCATGAAAAAATGATATATAAAGTTCCGAGAATGAATCCGGGAAGGCACAGGGCAAAATAAAGACAAATATCAGATAAGGGTTGAAATATAATAAAACCAAAAATGATAGCACTAACTCCACCAGAGGCACCGAGTGAATTGTAGCGCGGGTTATTTTTATGCTTTGCAAAAGTTGGAATGTCGGATACAACGATAGCGAGTATGTATAGAAGAATAAAATATAGCCAGCCCTTATCTCCGAAGATATAACCAAACACTGTTTCTACTGCAATACCGAAAAAGTACAGCGAGAACATATTAAAAAGGAGATGCATATGATCTTTATGAATAAAACCCGAAGTTATAAATCGGTAATACTCATTTTTATGATGGGCAGCATAGGGATTTAAAATGAAGTTACTCATCAGCCGTGGCTGTTTCCAGGCAGCAAAACTAATCACCACAGTTACCCCTATAATGATATAGGTTATGTACATAGCGCCACAATAATACAATTGTGGCGCCTTAATATGAAATCCAGTATTAAGAATTGTATTAGATCCGCATTAGACTCTAGGTCCGGTGTTTTATAATTTGATTAGATTCGAGCAAAAATTAAAACATGAGTAAAACGAAGATTACAGTTAACAACAATGGATCGTTAAAAGTGGAAGGGGATTTTGAGATAGTTGATATGCAGGGAAATAGTTATGGACTAGGCGGTAGAACCGCAGTATCGCTATGCCGTTGTGGTCTTTCTAAAACAAAACCATTTTGCGATGGCGCTCATAAAGGTATTCTTGACCATGTAGCAACTGCATTTGATCTGCCCCCTAAGAAAGCATAAATAAAAAGAGGGTCGTCTTTTATAAAGTACGACCCTCTTTCATATTTAACCGCAATGCGCTCAGGCATGTACCTGATGAGCTGCAGGTTGTTTTTCTAAAATTGCTTTTAACTCTGCCTCGTTGGTGAGGTCAAGCCGTAATGGCGTAATTGATACAAAACCATTTTCAACAGCCCATCGGTCAGTTCCTTCTTCCGCTGGCTCAAGCGGTGCAACGGTAAACCAATAATGTTTTCTCCCCATCGGATCAACTCCAGGCACAACTCTTCCGTCATACTGTCTTACAGATTGTCTTGTCCATCTTATTTCAGTTGGATTCTTAGGGAGGTTAATATTAATCAGCGAAAGCTCAGGATCGTGAAGAACCAAGTCCAGCGCCTTTTCAACTGATGCCTCCAATGCATTAAAGTCCGGATCTCTTTTACCTACTTCTGTACTGACTGCTATGCCTTTCATTCCCAGTAATACAGCCTGCTTTGCACCGGCTAATGTACCTGAGTGCCACATCGAATTGCCCAAATTCAGCCCCAGGTTAATGCCCGACAATACAACGTCGGTTTTGTCCCACAAATGGCTTCCAAGAGCGACACAATCTGCTGGTGTACCATTTACCTTGTAGGCTTCAATGCCTTCAAAGTTTATGGGCGACTTCTTATAATACAAAGGACGAGTTGCCGTAATTGCATGACCCATTGACGATTGCTCAACATCGGGAGCAACAACACGAACCTCTCCGAATTTAGTTGCTATTCTGGCCAGAGCCGCTATACCAGGGCTATAGATGCCATCATCATTTGTTACCAAAATTCTCATGCTGTTTTCAGGTAACATTTTTGTTCCACCCAATAGTACTTAGAATTCGAAACAATGAAATGTGCTAAACTTTTACATAATCCCGGTGCGGGAGATGGCGAGCATTCAATGAAAGACCTGGCAAAGCTTATAAAAGACGCCGGCTATGAATGTAGTTATTCGTCCACAAAAGCTTTAATTAAACCTACGATAAAACCAGATGAAATTGATTTTGTGGTACTTGCGGGTGGTGATGGAACAGTCCGTAAAATAGCCAGGCAGTTGCTCGACGAAAACCTGCCTATCGGTTTACTGCCTATGGGCACTGCCAATAATATTGCAAAGACCCTCGGGTTAAATAAGGAGGTCGAAGAGATCATTAAGTCATGGGATAACGAGAACATTAAATCATTCGACGTAGGAAGAATCCACGGTTTTGCAGAAGATAAATTCTTTCTTGAGGGCTTTGGCTATGGTGTTTTTCCTCAGCTAATGAAGGAAATGAAAAAACAGAATAAAGAATCTATTGAAGATCCTCAATTGAAGCTGAAGGCAGCTGTTGAACTTTTATATGAAGTTGTTCAAGGTTATAAGGCAGTGGATTGTGATATGATCATAGGAGACAAGCACTACCATGGTAGATATTTACTTGTTGAAGCCATGAACATTCAATCCATAGGACCTAACATTCTGCTTGCCCCACATGCGGACCCAGGCGATGGCAAATTAGAAGTCGTGATGATCGAAGAGTCGCAGCGCGACGAACTTCTTCACTACCTCCGGCAGAAAATAGAAGGCAAGGAAATCCAGGCTTCATTTACTACAGTAAAATCTAACAGCATGAAAATACATTGGCATGGAGACCTGCTACATATTGACGACGAAAAAGTAAAGATAGATCAGCCTACACCACTTACTATTTCAATAGAAAATAATGCCTTGCAGTTTTTAGTGCCGAATGTTTAAGATGCTGGGTAATCAATAATATGCAAAGAACTTTTGTGATCAGGAGGCAGACTCATCAATTAGGTGAGTAAGCCTACAATTGAATTGAAATACTTATAAGAATTAAGCCAGATGAGGTATTTGAGCGCTTTCCTTTTCGAGTGATAACTCACTAAGAGTAGCCTTCACATATTCATCGCCTATCTTCACCGTATACAACACGCCTCTGTATTTGTTTTCTCTGGGCTTGCCGTAGATTGTGCCCTTACGATCCTTGTATATAACAGGATCACCATTTTTTATTTTTTCCATGCAGGCGTTAAGGTAAAAAGTATGCCATGAGATAGCAAGTACGCTATGAAGAATAAAATATATTTTTATAAAGTAACGACATCCCCCTTAAAGTACGGCCTGAAGGCGATACTGGCACCATGTTTATACACATATGTCCTGAACGAAAACAAATAGCATATATGAAAAGGATAATGTCAATAATGATAGTGATGCTGGTGGGTTTCCTTACAGTTAATGCACAGGAAGTTAATTCAGCCCGCAACACGAAGAGTAAACAGCAACAGCCTGGTGTTAATCAGCAGCCAAGCAATAGCAATACAGGTAGTAGTCCGGGGAAACAAAGCTCTGGAACAGCGAACAGTACAACACAAGGTAACACATCTTCAACAAGCGCGGATAACTCAGGAAGTTCGGAAGGAGGATCAGATAAGGAGAGTGAGGCGTTGTTAGGAGACGGTAACAAAAAAGCCAAGGGAAGCAGTGGCGATCAGAATTCAGCAAGTGACTACAATAATAATAAGGTAAGCGGAAATCCTAATAACAGGAATATAAATGAGGGATCTAATGTGCGTACAGTACCTGGTAATGACTCTGGTACTGGAACAACAGGAGGCACTGAAAGCAGTTTAAATGCGTCACCTCAAACCAGTAACACCCCTGCGATTAATCAGACAACAAGCAGTCCGAGTGGTTCTCCGGCTGTGAAGTCTGAAGAGGGTCGCGATGGCACCAATACGGTCCAAAGGGCAGAACCCAACATGGCGGGAGCGAAGGTTAACGGAATGAAGCTCCAAAGTGTCGATGAAGACAACGAAAGAAACAAAGGAATGTCGCAACAGCAGACGCAATCACAACCCAATGAAGTAAGCTTAACCAAGCAACAACCAGGGCAACCTACAGAACAGGGAATAGGAGGAGTGAGCTCATCCGGAAGCCAAAAAAATATGGGACCTGCTGGTAATCCTCAAAACACTGAACCCCAGCAACAACCAGGTGTAGCAAATCCGGAAGCTGGTAATAAGCAGGCGAATCCAAACGTTGGTGGCAAACAAAATGCAAGTACACAAGATGCCGCGACAAAGCAACCTGCATCACGTAATGCCAAGAAGCCACAGGGTGCTCAAGGCGGTACAGATAAAGAACACTTCAATGCCATGGATAAAGGAACAGGCAAACCTGCTATGGAAGATGATGAGAAAGAGAAGAAGAAGTCTAACCGTAAGGATAAAAAGAACAAAAAGAAAAATAAGGATCAGGAAAGCAGATAACACTTCGAGAATGAAATGTAAAGAGGCCAGTATGATAACTGGCCTCTTTCGTTTAATACCTATATAACATGAAGCTCCATGTAGAAAGTTTCGTTTTTAAGAGCGATACAATAAAATAAATTTTCTGTGTTATTGAACAATCGTTGAAGTTTACAACGTTATAACGTTGTAAATCAAAATAGATATGAAGAAAACAATCAATAACATAATACTATTTCCGGTGCTCTTGCTCTTAATAGCAAGTTGTGCTGTGACTGATTTCGACCGGAAAGTTGATTTTAATCGCTATAAAACTTTTGCATGGGGTGAATCTGAAATTAAAGTAGAAAACCCATTACATAAAAGCGATTTAATCAGCAAGAACATCAAGACCACGGTTGAGAATGAATTTGCAAAACGTGGAATTAGTTATAATTCCAAGAATCCAGATTTTCTTGTAAGTTATCACACTTACACAGAAAAGAGAGAAGAGACCAACAGTAATAACTACTTCTATGGTCCTTACATGCCTTTCAGTTTCCGCTACATTCCTTTTGGATATGGGTGGGGTTTCCCTTATGGATGGTCTAATAACTACAGGAACTACACCTACACTGAGGGAACTTTAATTATCGATATCACAGATCGGAAAACGGATGAGGTAGTATGGAGAGGCTCAGTGAGTGGCAATGTAAACAACACAGGCAACTTACAGAAGCAAATCAGGAAAGGTATTAAGGCTATCATGAAGAAATACCCGGTACGTGCCAATGAAGAACTGCAACTTCCGGATGATAAAACAATTAGTTAAAGTGCCTGCGAAAGCAGGCTTTTTTATTTGTAATTTAATAGTATGAAGCACACTTGTACACTGTTATTTCTTTTAACTTGTTCTTCCATCAGCTTTGCGCAGATATTGTATGGGTTGAAAGGTGGTGTACATCTCTCGGATATTGCCATAACAAACTACATTAATCCGGACGTGGAAGAAGATTATAGCCTTAAGGCGGGAATACATGGAGGCATCTTTCTTTCGGCTGATGTTGCTGAAAAGGTAAGGCTTTCTTCTGAACTTCAATATTCCAAACGCGGTGTTAATGCCATTGAAAACATCAACTTACACTATATAAGTCTTTCATTATTACCGCAGTACCGGTTTGCAGATCGTTTTTGGATAGAATTTGGTCCTGAGCTGGGTTATCTTGTCAGTGCAACTTCGAAATATGGGAATGTAAGTAATGTCTGGAATAATAAGCTCGATATTGGCCTGGATGCAGGAGTACAAACTGAAGTATCAGACAAAATTACGGTAGGAATTCGATACTATGCTGGTTTCTCGAGTGTGATCGATGCAGGTGAATCAAGAGATATCAACAACAATCCTACAGGAGAAACCATCAAGTATCAGAACACAGCTTTACAGCTTTCCATTTATTTTACAATAGGTCGCAAAGACTTTGAATAAAATCGAGATCTATTGTTTGCCGCTGCTTTTGAGAAGACCTATACCTGACGAAAAGAAGATGAGCCCTAGAATAGCAAGAGCCCAAGGACTAAATTCTGTATAGTTTTTACCGAAGATTCCAGTAACGCCCAATAGTAATCCTGCTATTCCGAATATGGTTAAAACAAATGCAAGTCCTTTGATCATATCAAACGGTTAAACTGTCTGAGCAACCTGTTTCACAACATTTTTAGCCAGGTTCTTGCCAGTATTTACTGCAGTGGTTTTTAACTCATCAATGTCAGCATCTTTATAACTGTCTATAGCATTAATCACAGCCGCAGCCACCAGACCACCCAGGAGGTACCACGCTACCGTCATCAACTTAGTTTGGTTTGTTTTATTGGTTGGTTTTTCCGGGAGGCCCATTTGTCCGGGAAGTACCACGGCACCAATGCCTGCACCTAATCCTAATAAAGCACCTCTGATCATGGTGTTTTTAGGGTTTGTGCCTCTAGCCATTCCGTAGAAAAGGGAATTGGTAATAAGATCTCCCGCAAGAGGAAAGAATTGTTGCGTAGTTTTACTAATCATGTTGTTGCCCTTCATGAATTTTGCAACTGCATTCTGCCCCAAAAGATCCAGTCTTGGTGCATCTTTACTTACCTTTTTTACCCCTTCGTTCATTAGTGTAAGGGCGGCTGCACCTGCAAGTCCTCCCAGCGTAGATGTTACTTTCATATAATTGATTTCGGTTTGTTAAAAGCTTTAGCTTTATAAGAAAAAATCCGATGCCAACGTGATCATCTCATCTACACATTTTAAATCCACATTGTGTAAATATCCTACAGGTTTGAAGGAATTTTGTAATAAAATAAGGTAAAAAGAAACTGGCACGATTTATCATATTAACAGTAGTATGATAAAAGGTATGTTACATATGATCGATCTTAAAACTCTTGCAGAAGAGTTGATCAATTGTTGGCTTACCTATGCAATGTCTCAACCTGTAACTTTTGACCTTGCCATAATATTTTTATTTGTTCTTGAGTACTTCGGAATAAAAACAGCGTGGGAATTCATTCAGAAACTTTCCTTTATCAAAGCTACCCGCAAAGGTGTGATGATGGAACTCGACGCAGAAAGTAACACAGACTTTATTAAGGCTGCTTAAAAACTCCTTTTTCCTCTACCAGTTTTCTTAGATAATCTTCGTCTTCTGACTCCTGAACAAGGTCTTTTGCTGGGACTTTCTTTTCGTAGGCAATGGCACCAACTCTTCCCTGGCCATTGAACAACACATCAGGAACATGTGAGGCTAAGGGATCCTTATATGCATCTGTTGGAGATATAATCTTCCAGCGCTTCTTTTTCAGGTGAGTTATCAGGTCTCCGAGAAATAAGGCAGAAAGGTCATTTTCATGGAGAAGGAGGACATGTTTGGGTGATCTTGTTAATTGCTTTTTTGCAATGTTGTCGTAAAACACGATACTCTGCCAGATATGGTCTATATAAACTTCTCTCAATTTAACAGTATCAATGCGTTGTTTCTTCTGGATTGCTTCCTGCAGAAGTGCATTCAGAAACCAATCGTAATTATCAATAGTCACGTATCCGTTTTGTAACTCTAGTTTCTTTAATGCATCTCTTATCGAATCTCGCGCAGGTCTTGATCTTCCTTCATCCAGAAACGGGTAGCGAAACCAGGGAGCAAAGCCTTTCACAGGTCTGAGGATACTGTCTGCCTTAATTATATCTTCTATATACTTAGGTGTTCCGAGGCTTTTTATGGGTTGATGCGTGTGTGTGTGATTGGCGAGAAGAAAACCTTCATCGGTATATTTTCTCAGTCTTTCCTGGCCTGAAGCGTTTATGTTACTGGTAATGACGAAAAACGCTACCTCTTTAACGTTGTGTTTTCTTAAATGATCAATGATACGAGCTGTTCGAACTTCTCCCTGGTATAACAGTCCATCAGGAGTAGGGGCGTCGTCAAATGTTAAAGCTATTTGCTGCGCATGAAGGCAGAAGGGAAGCAACAAAATAAAAAGCAGGATGTGTTTCATCCTGCTAAAATACTAACGGCTGTACTAGGATTATCAAACTTTCTCAAGACTATTTTTTCTTTTAAACTTATAGTCTGCTTCAGCATCACTGCCATTCAATCCACCTTTTATCCTGTCACTGATCTCCTTCACAGAGTCTTCAACACTTTGAACAATCTGTTTTGCCTTGTCGGTTCCAAAAATTCCAGCTAAAGTAATACCTGCGGCTACACCACCAAGCGCTGCCAAAAGTATTTTATTATCAGGAATAACCGGCTCTACATTCCTTTTGTAAAAGGACTTATTCTTTTTCTTTCCTTTTCCCTTACCCATAACTACTGTCTTTTATGTAATGAACCAAAAGGCTCGCGAGTTAACTTAGAAAAGATTTGTACCGGGAAGGAAGTTTAGAAAAGCGGCTTCTCAGAAATCTTATTTCAATTTAGTCGTCCGGAATCAATTACTGCGAAACAATGTAGCCGTAGAGTGTTTTCTACAGCCCGCTTAGTTAATTACACTCACCTTTGGTGTAGCTGGTATTGTTCTGTAGTATGAGTCTAATATCAGACTTACTATTGATTTGATATCCAACTCTGATTGTTCGATTGTGTGAACCGGCTTCCCATCCTGAAATAATTGAAACAGACGCTTTCCTGTGAGCTCTAAGACCTGGTATTGATACGGCTGTCCTTTGTAATATACTTCCTTCATATGCTGTATTTTATTTCTTTCTCTGATAAATACTTTAACTCCATAAAGAAGAATCTAAACTGCTTCGTCGCGAAAGACCTTCTCTGACAAGGCAATTCAAAACGTATGCCCGCTTAAGTCGGTTAGAAAATTGATGAAATAAGCATTCGGAAACTTTAATGTTATAAACTACTGTTAGAAGCAGAATAAGCATAAGAGAATGAAAGTAAATGTACTTTTTGCTGAATGATTGTTCTAAAATTTCGCACTAACGCTGCATCACTTTCGTTATGGCGTTAAGAAATTTGTAGAATCATTCTACAGTTATAAGGTTGACAGTAGTAATTAAATTTCCATTGATGATCAGGAGTTCAATTGTATTTTTTCTCTTTCTTTTCTTTTCGTTTTATTCACATTCACAAACACTAGAGTCGCTCTCTTTACTGCGGGCAGATACTACTAAGCGAGATACAACCAAGCGCGAAATGGCGGCGTCAGTACCTGCGGGCAATGATCAGCTGTCGGCACCTCGCAACTATTATAATTTACTGAGGAATAAATCAATCACTCTTAAAGGCTTATTTACAGTTCACAAAGTAAATGACAATTACTACTTTGAGATTCCCGATAGTATTATGGGAAGAGATCTTCTGGTAGTAAGCAGAATTGCACAAGGTGCGGCAGGATTGCGTCCGGGTTTTACAGGTTATGCAGGAGACCAAATAGGAAGCCGTATTATACGTTTTGAAAAAGGTCCGGGACACAAGATATTTTTAAGACGTATTACGTACGAAGAAAGAGCAGGTGATAGTACAAACTCTATGTACAACGCAGTTGTTCGTTCTAATCTTCAGCCTTTGGTTGCAGCCTTTGGTATTGGAGCGTATAGCCCTAACGGGAAAGGTCGTGTTATAGAAGTCACAGATTACCTTAACGGAGATAATAACATTCTTTTCTTTGATGATGGCGCGCGAAGCAAGATGAATGTTGGCAGCATCCTCAGAAACATGTGTTACATTAAAGATGTAAACTCTTACCCGGTTAATCTTGAGATCCGTACTATCAAAACGTATAACGAGTCTCGCGCTGATAAAACATTTACACTCGAATTAAATACCTCCATTGTATTACTTCCTAAAGAGCCAATGCGGAAGCGCTATGCGGACAAACGCGTAGGTTATTTTTCTGAACGATATACGGATTATGATGCCAATCCACAGGGCATTAAAGAAGTTACGTATATCAAAAGATGGAGACTTGAGCCTAAACCTGAAGACATAGAAAAGTATAAGAACGGAGAACTTGTTGAGCCCGTAAAACCTATTGTCTACTACATTGATCCGGCCACCCCAAAGAAATGGATTCCTTATTTAAAGCAGGGAGTTGAAGACTGGCAGAAAGCTTTTGAGAAGGCGGGGTTTAAGAATGCCATTATCGCGCAGGAAGCACCAACCTCCGCTGAAAATCCGCAATGGAGTCTTGAAGACTCCCGCCATTCGGCTATTGTTTACAAACCATCAACGCAGGCAAATGCGGCTGGTCCTGTAGTGACAGATCCACGTAGCGGAGAGATTCTTGAAAGTCATATCAACTGGTATCACAACCTGATGTCTATTTTAAGAGACTGGTATATGATTCAATGTGGTCCAACTGATCCAAGAGCCAGAAAGCTCACATTTGACGATGCGCTCATGGGGCAACTGATCAGATCCGTAGCATCGCATGAAGTAGGGCATACGTTAGGACTTACTCATAATTATGGGGCCAGCTCTACAGTGCCTGTAGAAAAATTAAGAGATCGTGTATGGCTTGAGCAAAATGGCCTGACGCCATCTATTATGGACTATGCACGATTCAATTATGTAGCGCAGCCGGAAGATAGTGTTACTGAAAGCGGACTGATCTCACGAATAGGAGCGTATGATGTCTGGGCCATTGAATGGGGCTACCGCTGGTATCCTGAAGCTAAAACTCCCGATGAGGAAGCACCGATTCTTAATAAGTGGATTGTTGAGAAAATGGAAAACAGGGCACTGTGGTTTGGATCCGAATTTACAAGCGATGATCCGAGAACACAAACCGAAGATCTCGGCGATAATGCGATGAAGTCAGGGATGTATGGAATTAAGAACCTGCAGCGTGTAATGGCTAACCTTATGAACTGGACCTACAAGCCTAATGAAGGTTATACAAACCTATCGCAACTTTATGACGGCGTTACTGGCCAGTTTGATTATTATGTAGGCCATGTGCTGTCTAACATTGGTGGCATATATGAGACACCTAAGACAACTGACCAGCAAGGGCCCGTATTCGCCATGGTTCCACTTACCCGGCAGATGGAAGCCATGGACTTCCTGAAGAAACACGTTTTTACAACACCGCATTGGTTACTGGATACAGCAATCCTTAGTAGAATAGGTGAGTCGCCAACACAGACAATTAGTAAAACGCAGGGCATGGTGCTCAATCATTTATTAAGCCCGGCAACATTGTCTAAAATGGTAGTAAATGAAGCAATGTATGGCGATAAGGCATATCCATTGTATGCATATTTCACTGACATCGATAATGCAATCTGGACCGAGTTAAAGACTTCGTCGCCTGTTGATATTTACAGAAGAAACCTGCAACGTTCTTATATTGACAAGCTTGTAGCCTTAGCGGCGAAAACAGGAGCCGATTACAGAGATGTGGGGCCTATACTGAAGGTGAAGCTAAGAGAGATCGATAACAACATTTCGAAGGCATTATCGCGCACGAAGGATCCGATGACAACCTATCACTTGAAATTTATTAAGGATAAGCTGGAGTCTGCCATAGAAACAATTAAATAATTTAAGAACAGGAAGTTAATAGTAGAAAGGCATACTTTTGCATTTACCTGCTAATGGTGAATGTTTATGAAGAAGCTTTTCAACTATTGCCTCCTGTTACTTTTTATATGGACTACAGTGCGATGCCAGTCTACAGACTCCATTACCAGGATCGAATACACCACCCTTACCCGCGGATTTCAAAAGCAGGTACGCATTACACCTGATAGTGTTGTTTCTATTACGGAAGGTCGTGGAGACGTGAACGGCAGGATAGAACATCGTATTACAGACTCTGAATGGAAGACACTCAGGCAAAAGCTTGAAGGAGTTGAGCTGGATGAAATCCCTGCCCTGTTATCTCCAACAAGTAAAAGAGCTTATGATGGAGCCCGTCATTCAACCCTTATTATTACTGACGACAAGGGCAAAACCTGGCAGCATTCTTTTGACGACGAAGTCCCTAACGATAAACTTAAACCATTGCTTGAGGCACTCCTCAGCCTCGATAATCACAATTAAGGGCCTGATAATCAATAGTGAAACCAGTTTAGCTGAACCCTTTAGTAGCGGTTTCATGCGATGACTGTTCCTAATGGAACAAGTATTGTCTTTCCTTAAAAGCTACCTTTTCCCCTTCTGAGTTTCCGCTTCTTCAAAGGCACCTTGGCCGCTATTTCACTGAATTTTAAGCAATAACTCCAAGCAAAAAAAGTACGCTAGGATCAATTCCTTATTTGATGCTGAAACATACCGTAAAGTCGAAGCATAGTCGAGGCATACTCGAAGCATGGTCGAAGCATAGTCGAAGCATCCTCGGTGGAACCTGGGGTTTGATATTATTAAAAGAAGGATTAAAGGGCAGGGGAAAAGCGTTTTAAAAGGGCTAAAACGAGTAGGTAAAGGCCGAAAATGGCCAGGTTAAAAGAGCTTATAAACGTACGGATAGGCTTATAGGCTTAAAATCTGTTAAGACAGGCTCAGGGGCGATCAAGACAAGATGAAGACAGGGTTGCAACTGTTTTAATCGTCAAATACCAACATCATAATTTGTTATGAAAGGCGATTTAATGGTATTTAGCAATAGCAATAACTACCGGAGATAGAATTCAAAAACTAAAAATGATGGAGGAAGCAGAAAGCAGAAAAGTGCGGATTACTCACACATTTAAGGCTCCTATTAGCTTGATGTGGGAGGTATGGACGAGACCAGAGCACCTTGTACATTGGTGGGGACCTAATGGCTTTACAAGTACTATCGAAAAAATGGACTTAACGGAAGGCGGCGAATGGAGAATGACCTTACAGGGTCCTGGTGGAACAAATTATCCAAACCGGAGTATATTCAAGGAAATTACTTCACTTAAGAAAATAGTATTTGAACACTTCAATCCGCATTTTATTACCACTGTTATTTTTGAATCAAAAGGCGAGGAGACACAGGTTGACTGGTCGTTGCTGTTTGACACAGCAGAAATGCGTGACATTGTAGTTAAAGCCCACAAAGCAGATGAGGGACAGAAACAGAATGTTTACAAGTTGGAAAGCTATCTTTTTGGATTAGTTAATGGATTAAATGTTAACATGAATGAATAAATGCCTAGGTGAAAATATTTGTGTATCTACAAAATAGTGCTTGGGTTAATTTAACATACATGTGTTTTATCTACTACTTTATGAGTACGTCTTCGGCTGTATGATTGGTATCTGAATTTTCAATGAATCACATCGTAATTCTTAAATTTAATCGTCTTTAGCAGAAGGAATGGGGTTTGAATCATAATGTATAGACGATCGTGCTTACCTAAATCAGCATACTTTCCTTATTTTTATTTAATGTCTTCTATTAACGCTGATGCCTATTCAATGTTCAATAGACTTCATTAAAAGAAATAATTAAACAAAAGTAAACCCCATGGAAAATCAAACCACCGCCGTAGAAGCGCTTAATGAACTCTATTCTTATGCAGCAGACCTAATGGTTAATCAGAGCAAATCAGTTGACGAAGTTCAAAAAGCCTTAATTGATAAAGGACTAAGTACTGATGCAGCGTATACAATTGTATCTAAGCTTGAAGATGAAATTATTAAGGCTAAGAAAGACGCTGCACAAAAAGATATTCTTTACGGTGCATTGTGGTGTGCCGGAGGTACCATTGCCACACTTGCCAATATTGGTTTTATTTTCTGGGGAGCCATTCTATTTGGAGGCATCCAATTTATTAAAGGTCTAGTAAATTATTTCTCGGCAGAGTAATACGATGTATTAAGGGTGAGAGAGGAAGTAAACTGCGTAAGTTTTGATGATGTAGATTCAGCAAATAACGACTTTGTGTTGACCAGTAACTCTCTTGCTCCTTATGTTTTAATGGAAAGAGCATAAAGAAAAATAACTTAAATACAAATATCCTTACATCGCACGCCTATTCTTTGCTTCGTTTGCTGTTGAAGCAATGGTCATGTTTATTTCTTTCACTATTTTTAGACGAAGTTTTCAGAGAGGAGTTTTCGAATTATCAATTGGTTACTCTTACTGATTAAACAAAGAATTGCAAATAAGCATAGCATAATAAAATCCTCTTTTGGCGATGAACGAAGAAATCAGAAAACTAAAGGAAGCCCTCAGCGTTTCTCCTGATAATCAATATTTACAACAACTGATAATTGATGCCCTGATTAAAAGTGCGCAATGGGATGAGCTGCAGGCAGAGTGTTTAAATCTAATAGCTAAGGAGCCACAAAATAATAAAGCTAAGCTGGGACTAGCGCAGAGTTACTTCGGGAAAAAGAACTTTAGTACCGCAGCAGTGGTGTTGGAGGAGCTGCTCAATCAGGATCTCAACAACATTAATGCGCTTATTTTAATGTGTCGTGTTAGTATGGAAGAAAATAACACACACGAGGCAGTAGAAACTTATAAAAAGATTAAGCAGTTAAAACCAGATTATGTTGACCCAGCACTTGACGTTAAGCTTTTAACCCAGCAATCTAAACAACCAGAGCGGTTGGATGATACTTCTTTTTCTGACAGAATCGAATCCGAAATGTTTGGAAAGAAAGAACAAGTTACGTTTAAAGATGTGGGTGGAATGGACTATGAAAAGGAGCAGATCAGCCTGAAGATTATTCACCCTCTGAAGCATGCGGACTTGTATAAGTCATACGGCAAAAAAATTGGCGGTGGAATTCTATTCTATGGCCCACCTGGTTGCGGAAAAACTTTTCTGGCAAAAGCTACAGCAGGAGAAATTGATTCTCAATTTATATCCGTAGGCATTGATGAGATCCTGGATATGTATATCGGACAGAGCGAAAAGAAGCTCAACCTGATCTTTGAAAAAGCCAGAGCTATGTCGCCCTGCGTACTTTTCTTTGACGAGATAGATGCGTTGGGAGCTAACCGGAATGATTTACGCAGCAGTGCCGGACGAAATTTAATCAACCAGTTTCTTGCAGAACTGGATGGGGTGGGTAGTAACAATGAAGGCATTCTTGTTGTTGGTGCTACAAATGCACCATGGCATTTAGATTCGGCTTTTCGAAGACCAGGCCGTTTCGACAGGTTGATATTTGTACAACCACCTGTGCTTGAAAGCAGGGTTGAAATCTTTAAACTGGCTTTATCAGGTAAGCCTATTGAAAAAATAGATTACCCGACACTGGGGAAATTAACAGATGGTTTTTCTGGAGCTGATATTAATGGTTGTATTGATGTAGCCGTTGAAGATAAACTTCAAGAGGCAATTAAGAATGGAATACCGACTGCATTGCAAATGAAGGATTTGACGAATGCTATAAAGAAAGTAAAACCGAGTACGAAGGAGTGGTTTCAAACTGCTAAGAACTACGCGATGTATGCCAACGATTCTGGTATTTACGATGAAATACTGACTTATCTGAAATTGAAATAAACCGCTCTTTTACAAATAATGGAACTGGAAAAAGCCCTCTATAAGGCAGACTACCTGCTCAAACAAAAACGTTATGCTGAAGCACACAAAGAAGTAAATACATACCTCGCCTCAGATCCTGAAAGCATTCCGGCTCTTATTATACTTATTCAAATTTATCTGGGTTTGGATAAAAATGAAAAAGCAGATGAAGTTGCTGATCAACTTATAAAATTAGATCCGTCTGATGCAAATATTCTCTATCTCAAAGGGCTTACACAAACTCAAACAGGTAAGAGGAAAAGCGCGTTAAAATTTTTGGATAGTGCTTTGGCATTTGACCCTATGATGGCGGAGGCCCATGGGTTAAAGGCCGCAATCTATTTTCTTGATGCGGAATTTGAGAAAGCGCTCGAGGCTGCAGATAACGGTTTACGTATTGATCCGCAAAACGAGATTTGTCTTAATCATAGAAGCATGGCACTACTTCGGCTTGACAGGAAGGAAGACCATGTACAGGCTGACCAACAGGCTTTGAAAAGCAACCCGATGAATCCCCTTACCCACGCATCAGTGGGATTTGGGGCATTACAAAAAGGTGAATATGACAAAGCCAAAGATCATTTTCGCGAGGCATTAAGAATTGACCCTACAAACGAATACGCCAGACAGGGAATGTTAGAGTCTATTAGGGCAACGAACCTTTATTATCGACTCTTCCTAAAATATGCTTTCTGGATGCAAGGATTAACACCCCAAGTAAGGTGGGCTGTAATAATTCTTGGTTATGTAATGATCAGGGGGCTTGATAGTGTTTCCAATGCTCTTGGCACCTTTGCCCCGATAGCCCAAGCTGTTGTGATCGTGTACACTACCTTTGCAATATCAACCTGGATCATCGGCCCCGTGTCAAATATTTTCCTTCGATTTCACGCTTTCGGGAAGTATGTGCTCACAGAAGAGGAAATTGATGTTGCTAACCGTTGTGCAGCTTTGCTATTGATGGCAGTTCTTGGGGCAGTGCTATTTTATTCTTTCGATGTTGATCCTGATGTACAATGGAAAAATTTAGGGTTTTATGTTTTATGTTCAGGAATCGCATTAACCGTTGTAGTAAGCTCGATTGCTACACGTACCCTTGAAAAAAGTAAGCGCAGGCTTAAAACACTTGGTACCATCTTCGGCATTGGCTGTGGAGTACTAATTCTTATGGCGTTTGTTTTACCTAATTTGGCGTGGGACATATTTAATCTTCTATTATACAGCTTTATCGGGTACCAGTTTTACGCGAATAGTCAGGAGTAATTGCTTAGACCAAGAGTGTTCTTTTGAGAATTTTGTATTAGAAATTGAACACTAAATGAGACTATTTTTTTTAAGCCACACTAACTAAATACAATTTATATTATGAAAATTTCTAAACTTTTGTTAATTGCTCTTGTTACTATTCTCTTTGCTTGTAAAGAGGATGATGACGAACCTAAAATTACGGGGCAACAATTGGTGGGATCTTGGGAAGTAACTGCGATTAACTATGAAGGAACCAGTACAACTGTAACGCAGGGTGTTGAGATGGAAATGAACTTTACAGGAAGGGGAAAAGACATGGATCTGTTAGTTACATTTAACGAAGGCCCGGCTACATATAAAAGTGAGGGAGACTATACAATCGAGTTAACCTACAGCTTGCAAGGCCAAAGTTTTGAACTAGATACTTACTTCGAAGGGTTTCTTGCAGATGGTACCTGGCTTCAAGATGGCAAGACACTAATAGTTAACGGTCCTGGTGGTATTCAAAAAGCTACGATTATTGAATTAACTAGTACTACCTTGAAAATGGAATACGATTTTACTCATAGCTTGTCACAGCAGGGAAGTACCAGTGTTATGGATATACACGGCACTTATACTTTTAAGAAAAAGTAATGAGATTACACTGATAGAATTCAGTGTTAGTGAAACTAATTAACTTTTGCAGAAAGCATACATTAAATTGTATGCTTTCTGCTTTAAATGTTGCATCGGAAAGAAGGACATTCCGTAATCCGGAAAGTTTGAAGCAGTTCAGGCTAATTATGCTGCAACTCAATAAGTCCTAATCCCCCAGATTTCAGTAGTTTAAAAAACTATCAGCCACTCACACCCTTGTTTTTTCCGGTTATTTAGAATTGCATAACTTTTGGACTAAGTTTTCAGTAAACTGGTATAATGCTTTAACGCCCAACCTATGCTTAAAAACTTCTTCAAAACCGCCATCCGATCAATCCAGAAAAATAAAGCCTATGCATTTATCAACTTTATTGGTCTTACATGTGGTCTCTCATTGGCCTTACTCATCATGAGTTATGTTCGATCTGAATTAAGCTATGATCAATTCCATGAAAAAGCTGAACAACTCTATCGCATAAAGTATACAGCACCAAATGGATTAGAACTTGCGAGCACACCGCCACCCATTGCACCCTTAATGAAGGAATTCTTTCCGGGAGTTGAAGAGGCTGCGCGTTTGTATGGCAGAAATGTTTCAGTCTCCAAACAAAATGGAGAAGAGTCATTTGAGGAAGAGAATATCTTTTTCGCAGACTCCGCCATTATGAACATGTTCAGTTTTTCCTTTGTAGATGGTAATGCATCAAAGGCATTACGCGAAAAGTTTACAGTAATTATAACGGAAGAAATGGCGAAGAAATACTTTGGCAACAAAGATCCTATGGGAGAATCGCTGTTATTCGGCGGTAAGGTTTCTTTTAAGATTGCCGGTGTAGTTAAGTCATTTCCGGAGAGCTCTCATATCCGTTTCAATATGCTTGTACCTTATGAAAATATGTACGACCTAGAGTCTCCAGAGGCTGCAGCTGCTTTGAAAAATAACCTTGCCGTGAACTTTGTCATCAGCCACTCTTATACCTACGTATTACTTACACCGGGCGCCGACCCAAAGAACATAGACAACAAGATGGGTGATTTTGTTAAGAAGTATGCAAAGCCTCAGCTTCAGGTAGGACAGGTATTTACGCTTATGCCACTCACGGATATTCACCTTCATAGTACATTGCTTGCTGAACCTTCAGCAACAAATTCTATGACTAACCTGTACATCTTTATTGGTGTAGGTATACTTACCCTGCTCATTGCATGTATCAATTATATCAATTTAAGCACTGCGCAATCATTTTCAAGAATAAAAGAAATAGGCATCAGAAAAATATTAGGTTCTTTAAAGTCACAGCTTATTGGGCAATTTCTCTCAGAAAGTTTTCTATTCTGTACGGGAGCAATAGCAGTCAGTTATTTTATTCTTTACGCAACGCTTCCCCTGCTCAATGAACTCACTAATAAAAACCTGGTATATGGAGAAGCTGTAGATGCAACCATGATCGTAGCATCACTTATTCTGTTACTCGTGATGACATTGCTTGCTGGTGGATACCCGGCATATTTTGTTACGAAATTTAACTCTGTTAATTCTATCAAAGGAGGAGCCAACAACATGGGAAGTCAAACCTTACGACGAGCGCTTGTTGTATTCCAACTTTGTGTTGCGTGTATGTTGTTATCAGGATCGCTCTTGATTGTTAAACAATTAAATTTCCTTTCTTCAAGGCCGCTTGGTTTCCAGAAGGAGCAAGTAATTAATGTTCCGCTTTTTAGCAATAACCTTAACGGGATTTTCAGACAGAATGACTCAACATTTTGGGTACGGTTACAGTCCTATCGTGATGTTATTGAAGCCCAGGCGGGGATAAAACAAACCACGTTGTCATCAAACGCTCCAGGCTTGGGCGCAGTTTTCCGCGGTACTGTTCCGGAAGGATTTACCCAAGAGGATAGACTATTCATTGCAAACCTGGCTGTTGATCACGGATTCCTTCAGTCGTACGGGATGGAATTGGTAGCAGGAAGAGGATTTAGCCGTGAAAACAAATCCGATATCGATGAAGCCTTTATTGTAAATGAAACCGCAGTAAATGAGTTTAAGTGGGAAACTCCTGAGAAGGCATTAGGCAAAACAATAAATCTCGAAGGAAAAAAAGGGAAGGTAATTGGTGTGATTAAAGATTTTAACTTCACAGCACTCACTACGCCAGTTTCTTCAATGGTTCTTGATATAGAACCCAATCAATTCAACATGTTATCTGTAAAATTTGACAATGGTAATGTTCAGCAAACTATAGATAAGCTGAGAGAAGAATGGAGTAAGATGTTTCCTGAAAAAACTTTTGAGTTTACGTTCCTGGATGAACAGATCAATCAACAATACGAGAACTATCAGAATTTTGGTTCGATAATACAAGCTTTCACCTTTATCGCTATAATTATCTCCTGTTTGGGCGTCTATGGATTGGTGCTCTTTATTGTACAGCGGAAAGTGAGAGAGATAGGCGTTAGGAAAGTGTTAGGAGCCACCATAATAAATATCTTAAGGCTTATTTTTAAAGATTTTGCATGGTTGGTTCTGCTTGGTTTTGTTCTAGCCATTCCAATATCTTATTACCTTATAAACAGGTGGATGGAGAACTTTACTTACCACACAACAGTAGATGCCATTTCTTACATTGTCAGCTTTGCTATTGTGCTTTTAGTAGTTTCTGCAACAATCGGGTACCAGGCAATTAAAGCTTCTATAGCCAATCCTGTAACTTCTTTAAGAAGTGAATAAAACAAACGTATTGGATGTATTCCTGCCAGTTCTAAAATGATTAGGAGAGGGCAGGAATACTAGAGTACTTACTGCTTGGTTATAAAAGATAAACAGCTACGTGACTAAATGTTGATATGGTAAACGTCTTTTTCGTTACGGGAGATGTTTCGCACCTCAAAGCCTCCGGGCTGCGGAATTTCTTCAACCAAGTCAAATTGTTTACAGCTTTTGGGAAGGCCTTCAAAAATCAGGAGAAAGGAGTAATTGACGCCGTCTGGTATTTTTGTCCAAACAGGGGCGAAGCTGATGTTTTCAGCATGTATAAGCTTGGAACGAGACCCACTTCCTTTATCTACCAAATAGGTAGACCTCCAGATCCTGATTAACATATCATGAGCGGTATTTTGGAAATGGCAGTGAACGTATACAAAAGAATCTTCGAGTGTTTCGGGAGCTATTGCTGTTAATGTATCAATATCAATTTTCGGTTTTACCTTAACTGGTGCTTCTTCAACATGAGCAGCATTGATCATACGCTTACTTTTTTTACAAAAATAGCGTATTTGTAAATACCTCAATGCGGCGTAAAGCAAAAAAAGCCGGGGACTAAATCCCGGCTTCGTTGTTTTTGATAAACTTGTCTTTAGTGAGCGTGCCTGTGTTGCCTGTCTGTAAGCACACTATTATTGGTTGCATGTGCCGGAACAGGATCAGTTAATAAAGCTACGCCGATCTCCATAATACCCAGCAACAAATGAGGTAGATAAACATACTCATTGAAACCAAACAACCAAGGAGATATTGCAAGAAAAGCACCAGAGAGAAGATCCATATTCAAATGCGTACGCATTGAAAGCATCTTCGATGCACCTAATTCATAATTGGTCATAAGGCTGTACAGGATAGCACCTATACCTAATATTACTGGTACCCATGTTTCAGCGCCATTCCCTGCAAAACCTAAAAGCCACGGAGCGGCTATCAGGAAAATGCCCACGAGGTAGTCTAATACCCCATGAACTCTTGTTGGAATTACTTTCATAAACATTTTCATTTTAAGTGCATCTTCTTCGTTCAAACAATTATGCCATCTGACCTGTAGTAGTTGCTTGAGGAGGTTATGCTTCACCTCATTTCCAAGTTGTGGATTAACAAACAGTTAAATAAGTAATGCATTAGCAGCAAAAATTTCATATGAGAGAACGTATGTTATTCTGAATTTTACGCTACCTTTGTTACATGATGATCACAATTAAATCCAAGAATATTTTGATGAAACAAAGCGAACGCTTTGACATCAACTATTATGTCCGGGATTTGGTGTGAGGTAATACTATGAAAGATATAAACCTAACCATATAAAAAGCCCGGGCAAAACCCGGGCTTTTTTATTAACTGAACCTTCTCTATGAATTTAAATATAACGATATCTGATATAACGTCTCGCCTAATTAGTCTTTATGCTATCATGGACAGTTGGTGTGATGAATTTAATGAATTGACTAATGAACAGTGCCCCAATCAACGTTTTATTGAAACATTTGCTTTTATTAACGATGTAAATGAATTCATGCTGACTGCATTACAGCAATTGGACGAAGGGAAGGATGTGCACTTCTGTACTCTGGAGAGCCAGGTTGCTTTCTTATCTCCCCACATTAAAGAAGATCTTTGTGCTTACATCAATTTAAATAGTTTAAACAGTACCAACAGGGTATTTAGTAACCTGAACAACGACCAGGTAAGAGGTACGCTTCGGGAGCAACTTTACCGCTACCTGATGTTGCTCGAGCAGATTGAAAACACAAACAACTTGCTTTCACAGGCGCGCAGTGAAATACTTCTCAAAATTATTCAAACACTTGTCAATGAAGCTTGCGGCTTAGATACAACAATAGCTCAAAGGAGGTTGACTTACTGAAAATACATTGCAGAATAGTCATTGTTTTTATTAATTTCAATTCAGGATCTTGTAATCCTTTGAAATGCTAAGACGATGATCAGAGCCGGTTTTTCTTTACTACCAGTATTAATAATTACAATTCTTTACGGCAATATTCTTACAGGTGGATTAAAAAATAATATAGGGTACTTACTGACAGCGGAAATGATGTGGCAACATCAACCTGATGTTGCATTAGGTCCCTTTAAAGTTGTAACAGCAACTATACTTACAAACGACATCGCTAAGTCCATTACATCAGTTTCATCGGGTAGTGCTTTATATCTGGCGATAGCGTTGTCATTCTTTATCATATCCGTTACCATCCTCTATTTTATTTTAAAGCACAAAGTTGAGTCTGCGTTTCTCAGGTTTTCATTACTGCTTTTTGTGATCTTATTCCTGATGGTTGGTCTTATATTTCTGTTGCAATCATCCAGCTCCCTTAACCCCTCTCATCAAACCTGGATAATCATTACAATAGCAACGGCCATTGTATCACTCATTGCGGCTGTGGCGTTACTTAAAGTTATACCACAGATAATGGAATTTAAAAGCGCAAGGGAGTTTGAAAAAATGGTAGAAGGAAGAACAGCAGAACTGAGAGCACTTAACGCGAGACTACAGGATGAAATAGGGCAGAAGAAGCGTGCGGAACAAAAGCTTAAGCAGTTATATTCAGAACTTGAAGAAAAGACTAAAGGTGTAGAAGAAATGAATAAAGAGCTCATCCTTCGTGAAAGAGATTTTTTGAAAAGCGAAGAAAAAGTAAGACAGCTTAATCTGGAACTTGAAAGAAAAGTAGAAGAGAGAACAGAACAATTAAACGCCAGTAACCATGAGATGGAGGCGTTTACCTATTCAGTTTCTCATGACTTACGAGCACCGTTACGTGCTATTGACGGGTATACAAGAATACTTGAGGAGGATTATAATCCGCGGTTGGACGCCAATGGCAAGCGCCTTATACAGGTGATAACAAAGAATGCAAAATACATGGGCCAACTGATTGATGATCTTCTTGAGTTTTCAAGGACATCTAAAGTGCCGGTGACAAAGACAAGGTTTAATACAGATGAAGAAGTACGAAGAATCTGTTCCGAACTGCTGTCGCAGGAACAAAACAGAAAAATAGAAATTGACATTCAATCCCTCATTCCCTGTAAAGGAGATATTAATATGCTACGTCAAATTTGGATTAATCTTGTTTCAAATGCGTTAAAGTATTCCCGTAAAACAGCAGAAACGTTTATTTCAATAACAAGCGAACAAAGAGGGGAGGAAGTGATGTACAAGGTTAAAGATAATGGTGTAGGCTTTGATATGAATTACGTTGAAAAACTATTCGGTGTCTTTCAGCGCCTTCATAAAAAGGAGGAATTTGAAGGGACAGGTGTAGGGCTTGCTCTGGTGAAACGAATTATAGACAGACATGGTGGAAAAATATGGGCAGAAGCGGAAGTGAATAAAGGTGCTACCTTTTATTTTACCCTACCTGATTAATAAGTAGCGATTATTTCCCGGGTCTTGGTTAGCAGGGCTGTTATCATATTAGCAGGCATAATTTTTTTGCTAATAATGCGTTAGTGCGATTGGCACTTCAAGATTTACCTGATTTAATTACTACTTACCATGGAACAGAACAAACCTGAACTTTCATTTACCAGTGCATCCGAAGAAATTTTAAGACTTCTTATTCACAGCAAAGAATTTGGGAACGTAGTAGGAATTTGTAGTCCTGCGTTGGGAGCAGGAATATTTATTACTGCCGTAGAAAACATCTCTCTTAATTATGAGGTAACAGTTCAATTAAAACCTTACGATGTAACCGGCTTGCACCTTAATACAAATAGCTTAAGATTAAGCGATATAAAAAGTGCCTGTGCCTTTCATTCAAAGTATGAAAAGGTCTATCGTGCTTATGAGGCCGAAAGTCAGGAAGCCTTATCTTACTACTAATTTTTTTGATATTTGATACAACATTTAAAAAACGCTCCATATAAAGGAGCGTTTTTATTTTGTTATATATTAACACGTGAGAGTACGGGAAATTTTGCCTGTAGTTAACTACAATAGTTGAATTATGACAAGTAAGACATGGTTGTTACCAGAATACTTTACTCAGAACATTGAAAAACTGGATACAAGTTTTCTTCAGTTGACGATGGAGCAAAGTGACAAGTTTCTGAGTGAAATAGCAGAAAGGGGAGAAAACCTTACTAAAAGAGCATATACAACATTAGGAATAGCACTAGCAGCTTTATTAGGGTTATTGGTATACGCCACGGTGTGCTCCGAGAAGATATCAGCCCTTTATCTTGCTGCTTGCATGTCTATACCATTGTGTATATTAACAGTAGCCATACTACTTTTTAAGGGCATTAATTCCTATGATCATCTGCAAAAGCGATACTCACCACCCGAAGTGTTGTTTAAAAGTGAACTGATAGAAGGGTTTACGAGAGAAACTCAGAAAAAGAATCTATTAATGACATTGTGCATTAACTATGGTGAGAGAATAGATACCAGCAGCAGACTAAATAACCAAAGAACTTTCTTTTTAAATGCTACTGTGTATATGCTGGCTTTAATTCCGTTTAATGTGATATTTGCCAGCTTGTTTCTAGCCTGTGTACCATAGTGCCAAGATAGCCATTCATTAATGTTAGAGGGATCAAAAATGCGTAATTTATAAAACCTGAAGGCCTGTATCAGATGCGTGAAATGCCGGTATTTTTTATCTTCGCCGCGCTAATTGAAAATGCACAATGAATTACTGGCTCGTAAAATCAGAACCGTTTAAGTATAGCTGGGATCAATTTGTTAAGGATGGTAAAACTTTTTGGGACGGAGTGCGAAACTATGGTGCCCGTAACAATTTGAGAGCAATGAAAAAAGGAGATCATGTGCTTTTTTACCATAGCAACGAAGGCCTTGCCGTCGTAGGCATAGCAGAAGTGATAAAAGAGGCTTATCAGGATCCGACAACCATAGACACCAATTGGGTGGTGGCTGATCTCAAACCTGTTAAAGCAATGCCCAAGCCCGTAACGCTGGCCGAAATTAAAGCTGATCCAACCTTAAAAGACATGGATCTTGTTCGACTCTCTAGATTATCGGTAGGAACCGTTAAAGAAAAGGAATATAAGAAGATTTTAAAGATGGGTGGGTTGTAAAGCAAGGAGCAAATAAAGCTATTTAACATAATATAAATTATACGTAAGGTTTATAAAATTCATGATCTGCCCTTGGTTAAAGGGATTAGCGGACCTTTTGAGCTAGAATGACATTATAGAAAGTCTAGTAAGATACGAAATTAAACTGGGAATACAACTATCCTTTGAGCTTTTAAGCAGCTAAACCAATTAAGGACTTTGGAGGTTTTAGAGTTAAAAAGAATATGCGAATTGGTTATGCCTGTATCAATATTAGTCTTTCGGAAAAGAGTATTCAAGTCAATCGAAGTATGGTTAAGCGAACCTTTGAGTCAAAGGGACCTAGTTATGCTTCCGCTTTAGCTTTAAAAAATGTTTCTGATCTGGCTAAAATAATAGATTGGAACATTGAAAACGGCGTTTTGCTTTATAGACTAAGTAGTGATATGTTTCCTTGGATGAGCGAATACGAACTGCGCGATCTACCCGATTTCGAGGCAATAGCAAAGATTCTTGCACGTTCTGGTGAAAAAGCTCGTGAATATGGCCTTCGGCTGACTTTCCATCCGGGCCAATTTGATGTCTTAGCAACAAATAGTGATCGTGTTCTAAACAATACGATTAAAGACCTGCGGCAACATGGGGAAATCATGGACTTGATGAATTTGCCGCGTACACCCTTCGCAAAAATCAACATCCATGTTGGAAGTGCCGTAAGCAACAAACAAGATGCAATTGATCGGTTTTGCAACAATTATCTCAAACTCCCAGAAAGCGTAAAAACAAGACTCACAGTTGAGAATGATGACAAAGTGAACATGTACTCTATAAAAGATTTGCTTGCTATCCATGAACGTATCGGCATACCCATAGTGTTTGATTACTTTCACCATCAGTTCTGTACTGGAGGCTTAGCAGAAGAGGAAGCACTTAAAGCTGCTGTAAATACTTGGCCTAAATACATTACACCGATTGTCCATTACTCAAGTTCTAAAAGAAAATATGAAGATAAAAACGCGGCAAACGTAGCCCATGCAGACTACATTTATCAGTATATGCAGCGATATAACGTCGATGTTGACGTAGTACTTGAAGCAAAAGCTAAGGAAAAGGCAGTAGCAAGGTATAAAAAAGAATACAATGTTAATCTTAAGAAAGTAATGGCTTAAACTCCGCGAACCAAAAAAACTTACTCAATTTTTTTACTTTTGATCCATGTTTGATGGCCCTGACTTTCCTAAAGCTCTTGATGAAGAAGTTTTTAACCTTTGGTTAGAAAATGGCAGATTGAGCAAAATCGGATATAATTACTTATTTATTGTCTGGGACGAATTTGAATCATCATATCAACCGGTATACGCAGAGCGCCGCGATGAAATCGGACAATACAAATTGTCATCCAGTCGTGAACGATTAATTGCTGTATATGATTTGTATTCGGAATCCAGAATCATTTGAAGTACCCTCCCTCCTTTTCCATATTCGAACTGATCCTGCGACGGAAATAACCTTGAATGATGCCTTCTATATCTGATGATGACAGGATGCGCCCTGCTTAATTTAACCAATGCCTTATTATTAATAAGAGAAAAGCAGTAATACCCATCTGGTACTACTGCTCTTGAAAGTTAATGATATAACTTTGGTACGGATAAAGACCCTCTCTAAAAACCGTACTGCCATAAATGTATGAGATTAATTTCAACCCCCAAACAATGTTTTACCTTTCATTGTATTTTATCTTATCAAAATCCTTACTTTGAAGGGTGAGACCATGAAAAATAGGTAGTTATATCCTTCTAGGGAGTATCCCTTATAGTTAGTACTAGTCAGCCAGCAATGCCTCTTCTAAGCCCAATTATCTTTTATTTTCAGAAATTGTTCTGCCGAATGAAGTATTCTTGATGTATGCTGAGTGTATGCTCTAAGTATACCTGAAGTATGGACAGTGTATTGTGAGTGTATTAAAACACATAAAAGAGCATGAAATTAACGCATTAGACCAGCTAATTGCCTTCCCCGCTACCTTTCGGCACTTAGGGCTACAGTTTCATGGGTAGACGACATACCAAGCGAAATTTCTCGGGGAAACTCAAGGATGAATGTCGCACCTTTCCCCCATTCACTTTCTACGCGTATTGTACCTTTTATTTTTTCGGTTAAGGACTTTACAATAGATAATCCTAATCCTGTAGAACTTTCACCTGCTGTTGGCTTAGCCGATAACTTCTTAAATTTTCTAAAAAGATACGGAAGGTCTTTTGAATGAAATCCCTGGCCTTCGTCGCGAATGATCATTTTTACCATACCTTCATGTTCAGAAGAGATGGTGAAGTAGATATTGCGATGTAATGGTGAGAATTTAATAGCATTGGTCAGAATGTTGTCGAGAATGCGTGTAAGGTATCCAATATCGGTTACAAGGTTTAGATCGGTCTTACAATTCAACGTAAGGTTTAATGCTTTGCGCTTCAGTTGATGAGAATAGTGATTTACAAGATTTTGAGTGTACTCTTTAATGTCTACAGAGGAAACATTAAGCTCTTCGCAATGTTCAAACTGATTGATGTCGAGAAGGTCTCTGATCAGTCCATTTCCGTCTTTGCATACTTTCTGTATGATCTTTACTATTTCTCCATCTTCAGAGTTTAATCGCTGGTTTTCCTTTAATATCTCAGCAAGGCCAGCTATCTTATTAAGGGGACTTCGTAAATCATGAGCTACAATTCCTATTAGTCCGTCTTTCTCACGGTGAAGATCTTCTAATGTTTCATTTTTCGCCGCCAGCATCTTGTTCTGCAACTCAACCCTATCCATCAGTATCTTCAGTTCTTTATAGGCATACAAAATCTTTTGGTTCTTCCGTTCAAGGATAAGCGTGTGACGAAACTTATGATAAACCCAGTATAAAATGCATGCAATGATAAGCACGAGGAAGGCAACAGATAGAGCTAATATTCTTTGATTGCCGGAAGCTTTTACTTCTTCAAGTTTCTTTGCCTCCTGCAATAAAAGTATCTCTTTGTCCTTTTTCTCACTTTCAAATAGCTCGCGCATTTGAGCTACCTGCTGGCTCTTTCGTTCATTAAACAAACTATCAGAAAGGGAAGCGTATTGCTTATATGCCAAATAAGCGTCTTTGTAGTCACCGTTTGCTGAATCCAATTTAGACCTTAATAAATATGCTTTCTCAAGCCATAATACAGAGCCAATACGTTTCGCAGTATTGGTAGCGTGTTCAAGCACACCTGTCATTTTTTGCTTGTCTCCAGTACTAAGGTAAAGTTCAGAGGCACCTATGAGGGCTTTAACAAGCGACTCTTCGCTTTTAATAGACGTCGCTATTGCTATCGCCTCTTTGTAATGCTTTTCTGCAATAGCATATTCCTTTAGATTTTTGTAACCATCGCCCAGGTTACTGTTGGCTAATGAAATGCCTCTTTTATCATTTATTTCCTTGTATATAAATAATGCACTGTCAAGATAATGTATGCCCTGCCTATTGTTATCAAGATTAATATAGGCCTCACCTACATTGAGTAACGCTACCGCTATATTCTGCTTCCGGCCCAACGTTCGCATTGTTTCAAGATACTTCAAAAAATATTTTAAAGCTTCATCATATTGGTTCAGGGTGACATGTACAACACCAATGTTATTTAATGTTGAAGCATAATACATCTTATCGGAGAAATGCTCACTTTTTTTAAGCGTTTGTAGATAATAGTCAAGCGCTGTCTCGTAGCTTCCTTTGTTATAATTAGTTATTCCATAGCTGTTTAAAATCTTTACCAGCATCTGTTCATTAGGATGCTGATCAACAACGTCTTTGGCAAGTTTATAATAGTTCAGTGCTTGTGAATAGGAAGCAAGGAGGTCATTCACCTGTCCTTTGTATAAATAGGTGTTTGCTAATTTTAGATGCTCTTTTACTTTAAGAAAAATTGCTTCTGCTTTATCAAGATCATTAAGCGCACTATCGTATTCACCTTTTCTCAAATAAGCATGGCCTGAAGTCAACCAAGCTTCTCCTTCTCCTTTTTCAAATTTAATTCTGTGTGCCAACGTTTGTGCTGACTTGCTTGCCTCCAGTGCTTGCTCGTAACTGCCAGCCCAATAGTATTGCTCCGACAACTCTATAAGGGTGTTTACGCGTAACGTATCTTGGGTAATGTAGTGAATAGCTGCAGCTTTAAGACTATCCAACTTATGCTGTCCATAACTGATATTGACGAAATGAAGTAAGAATAACAAGAGAAGTGAGATTCTCAATTTTGAAATAATAGTAGACATAGGGGGTTAAGTACTATCTATTGGGGTTTATATTTAAAAACGAGAGCATCTGGATGTCTTACACGTATATTGCCATATAAAAGTTGCTAACGGTGTGAATGGATTATATATTAGATTATCTTTTAAAAAGTGGAACGACTAACGATTAGCACGAATGGTGCTAGTTATTGCCTGCTTTCAGTCACTGAAATTTTGCCCCTCTTGCATCGTATCGATGCCATTTAAATTAAAAAATGTCGAACCAGCAGTACTCAAGGAAATACTTCTTGATAATCGGACCTTTGATGATAGTTCAAATCAGTTATTTTCGCTGCCATGTTAAGCGGGAAGGATTATTTAAAAGAAATACAAAAATTTGTTACCAGTCAGTATTGGAACTCGGGCGTTCGCATTACCACAGGTGTGCTAATTCCTATGCTCGTTATTGCCTTTAACAATTGGCTTCCCGTAGGTATACCCTTTCTGCTAGGATCGCTGTTCGTGAGTCTTACCGATACTCCGGGACCGATTCATCACAGAAGGAATGGTATGCTAGTGGCTACTACCCTTAACACAGCTGTAGTTGCCTTAACCATTCTTTCTCATGACTATACGGTTCTCTTATTAGGAGAAGTAGTACTCTTCTCATTTATTTTTACACTCATCGGTATTTATGGTGCTCGTGCAGGCTCCGTTGGCACGTTGGCTTTGGTTATCATGCTTCTGAATATGTCCCCTCAGACGCATCAGACCAGCTTGGTATCAGGTGTGCTTCTTACTGCAACTGGTGGCTTGTGGTATACATCCTTCAGCATGCTTCTCTATCGTCTTCAACCCTACCGACTTGTTGAACAGGGGCTTGGTGAATATCTTCTGTCAATTGCAGATTACCTGCGCGCACGTGCTGGCTTTTATAAAACTTCCGTTGATCTTGAAGAATCTTTTAATCGAGTAATGCACGAGCAGGTGAATGTTTTGAACATTCAAAATCATATCAGGGAGCTTCTTTTCAAAACAAGACAATTTGTTGGTGATCCCAGTCCGAAAAGCCGAAGCATGATGATGATTTACGTAGAGGCAACCGACATGTTTGAAGAAACAATGTATGCTTACCAGGATTATAAACTACTGCGTCAACATCTTGATGATACGGATATCCTCCATGCGTTTTATAAGGTAATTCTTGAAACCGTAGCTGAGATAGAATACCTGGGGTTGATGGTTCAGGCGGGTAACGAAGTGAAAAAACTTTCAGTTAGTAAAGTAGATCTCGACCTGCTCAGGCAGAAGATTAATGAAAAGAAAAAGAAGCTGATAGGTGAAGAGCAACACAATGCACTTTCCGCGATAGAACAAACGGCCAACAATATTGAAACAATTCTCAATCGTCTTGTTAAAATTGCACTTTATACTAGAACTCAGACACAGGTAGATGCAAAAGAAGTACCTGAAATATCAGCAGGCTCTTCTATTAATTTTAATTTGTCTTTGCTAAAGGAGAACCTTTCATTCAAGTCAAACCAGTTCAAGTTTGCCTTGAGAATAACCATAGCGATGCTTGTCGGGTACCTGGTATCCTCTCTTCTCTCTTTAAGTCATACATACTGGGTGCTGTTAACAATAATCACCATCCTTAAGCCAGGCTATAATCTTTCCAGAAAGCGTAATATCAAACGCGTAGTGGGGACATTAGCCGGTGTTCTAATCGCTGCAGGTCTGCTGTTAATCACCTCCAACAATACTGTCTTATTTATTTTAATGGTGCTGAGCATGCTTCTTGCCTACAGCTTCCTTCGCATCTATTACCTCGCTTTTGTTACCTGTTTAACAGTGTACGTGATCATAACATTTCACTTTCTTAACCCCCAGGTTTTCCGAGAACTTATTGGTGTCAGGTTAGTAGACACAGTAATTGGCTCTATCATCGCCGGCCTTGCCTCGCGTTTTGTATTCCCCGTATGGCAAAGAAAAAACATCAAAACACTAATGCAGGATGTTCTCGAAAGCAATATTGCGTACCTCAACGAAACATGGATGTTTCTTGGTGAAAAGAAAGCAAATACAATCACTTACGATGAAGCCCGTAGGGAAGCCATTGTTACGCTTACAAACCTATCTGATTCGTTTCAGCAGATGCTCACTGAACCTTTTAATGCAAAAGAAACAAGTCTTGTCCACCAGTTTGTTATTGCTACACACACACTTACAAGCAGCATCTCCGCATTAACAGAGAAAGATATAAATGTACTTCAGCGAGATGATTTTAAGAATGAGATTATTACGGTAACTAAAGAGGCCATCGACAACCTGAATGCTATTCCTTCTTCCGCAACGCGAAGTCCCGCAAAAACATATCCTCCGGTATCTACTGCCTCTGTTATTTATTCCATAGCCCTGGACATCAGAGGCATCACAAAAAAGATACGTACCCCACTATAATATATTGGTTTTAACCATTTAAATTATATGTATTTTAATCCTATATAACCGACAGTACAGGAATAATGAATATGCATAACCAAAAGAATTATTAAGACCTACGATAACCACTTGTTCAAAACGTACATTTTTCCAATATTATCCCTGCATAATTACACCACATACCATGAGCACACGCAGAGATTTTCTTAATAAAATAGCGATGTCAGGGATCACACTTCCCCTGATGTCAACTGTCCAACCTACTGAAGCAATAAATATAACTGACTATCAGGGACCAGTCCTTCGTGTGGCTATCATGGGCCTCGGAAGTTACGGTACACGTGTTGCCGAAGCTATGAGGGAAAGTAAGATGGCAAAATTAACAGGGATTATCAGCGGCACCCCTGCCAAAATAAAAGACTGGCAAAGCAAGTTCGGCATCCCGGAAAAGAACTGCTATAACTATGAGAATTTCGATAACATCAAAAATAACCCCGACATTGATGCAGTTTATGTTATAACTCCGAATGCACTTCATCACGATCAGGTAATACGGGTTGCTAAAGCTGGCAAACATGTGATCTGCGAAAAACCGATGGCAATTAATGCGATACAAGGTCAGGAAATGGTAGATGCCTGTAAAAAGGCCAACGTAAAATTACTGATAGGATACAGAATGCATTTTGAGCCAAAGACGTTAGAGATCATCCGCATGCGCAGCGATGGTGAGCTTGGAAAGGTGTTATTTTTCCAGGGACTTGCAGGTTTTAGAATAGGTGATCCAAACCAATGGCGCTTGGACAAGAAACTTGCAGGTGGTGGCGCAATGATGGATATTGGTATATATGCAGTCAATGGTGCAAGGTATATGGTTGGGGAAGAACCTGTTTGGGTTACTGCACAGGAAACAAAAACCGACCCTAAGAAATTTAAAGAAGGTGTTGATGAAACTATACAGTTTCAGCTTGGCTTCCCTTCCGGGGCAGTGGCTTCTTGTCTCTCTACATACGCCATGAGTAACCTTGACCGCTTTTTCCTCAACGGAGAAAAGGGATTTGCAGAACTGCAGCCTGCTACAGGTTATGGACCAATTAAAGGCCGCACACATGTGGGTGAATTAAATCAACCTCATATTACACATCAAACGGTTCAGATGGATGAAATGGCAGCCATCATTCTTCAGAATAAAAAACCAGTGGTACCAGTAGATGGAGAAGAAGGTTTAAAGGACCTTAAAATTATTGATGCAATATATCAAGCCGTTAGACTGGGAAAAAAAGTAGATTTGAAGTTATAAATACCATAAAGAAGATTA
The DNA here is from genome assembly GCF_018598585.1 of Chryseosolibacter indicum. Classification (GTDB taxonomy): domain Bacteria; phylum Bacteroidota; class Bacteroidia; order Cytophagales; family Cyclobacteriaceae; genus Chryseosolibacter; species Chryseosolibacter indicus. The sequence continues at coordinate 23,400 of NZ_JAHESD010000014.1, read as the reverse complement.
TTGAAAATATTTGCACCGTAGAGATATATTACAAATACTCTCGTCGAATAATTGCTATTCTAGTTTAGCTTGCTTCATACTATTTGTGCATTTTAGCCTATTGTTCATCAGTACCTATGGTTCAGAAATTAGAACATTCATTCTTGCATTTAACTGCGATATTCGCCATCATCCCTTACTCACTTTACGTCAAACAATACTGCTATATTTCACGGATAGTAACCGGGCTTGTTAAACGAATACCAGGAGGATAACTTTACTTTAATGTTGATATTTCTTTTAAACGCTGGTACCCTATTAATAAGAATATTTAGGATATTATCTGTAACTGACATCTAATTGCAGGAATAAAGATATGCGGAAAAGCGAACCAAGAAATTTAGGTTTGACGGAGGACAAAAAAATGCACACTTTAGCATACACCTATTTTTATTATTTAAAATTTATACTTTGTAGCATCAATAATTACTAATCATTATAAAATGGAAGGTCCTTTTGCAGGAAAATGGGAAAAGCGATGGCATCCCTTAAGAGAAGAATGGGTCGTATATTCAGCTCATAGAAACGCTCGCCCATGGCAGGGTGCTGATCTGATCAAACCAAAACCGGCACCTGAGTATGATCCAAAATGCTATCTCTGCCCTGGTAACGCCCGCGTTAGTGGTAAGAACAATCCACCTTATAAAGACGTCTTTATTTTTGATAATGATCATCCTGTTGTTGGAATGACTGCGCCTTCCGTAGACGGCATCGAAAATGATTTATACAAAAAGGAATCGGCCAAGGGCAAAGCCCGTGTTGTTTGCTATGATCCAAGGCATAATGTTACGCTTTCGCAGATGAAATTGGAAGGTGTCTTTACTGTGTTCAAAGCTTTCAGAAGTCAGATGCAAGACTTTTTAAGTGACCAAGCAATAAAATTCGTACTCATCTTTGAAAACAAGGGGGAAGCTGTGGGCGTAAGTAACCCCCACCCCCATTGCCAGATTTATGCCACTGACTTTGTTTTTAAGTATGTGGAACAACAGATTGCCATTGCCACGAAGCATAAGGGAAAAACAGGGAGGAATATATTTGAGGATATCATCACCTGCGAACAAAAAGATAAAGTTCGGATTATTGCAGAAAATAAGAACGCGATTGCCTTCATCCCTTTCTTTGCCAGATATGCATACGAAGTTATGATCTTCCCGAAAGCACAACATGCCTCACTCATTTCCCTCACAGATGAAGAGTTGCGTGATCTTGCTCAGGTCTTTCACGAGGTGGTGCGTAAGCTCGATATGAATTATAACATGAACTTTCCGTACGTTATGTCTCTCATGCAGGCACCGGTTGACGGACAAGAATACAATAATTTCAGGATGCATATTTGGCTTCAACCTCCTTACAGGCAGCCCGGTTTAGTAAAGTATCTGGCTGGGCCGGAAATCGGCGGCGGCAATTTTATGGCCGATACAATGCCCGAGGAAAAAGCTGCAGAACTAAATAAAATAGATTTAGCTAATTATACAGAAGAACAATGACTTACCAAAAGCTAACTGAAATGTTACTGGAAGCCGGCAGCGCCGTGCGCTCCAAAGTTTATGAGTCATTAAAGTCAACAGATGTTGAAGTCCTTAGCGCTGTTCATGCCGAGAAAGAGGAAGATACCATTTACCATATCGATCGTGAGGTAGAAGATATCCTGATTCCCATACTGGAAAAGTATGCATCAGCAGCAGAAGGATTTATCGTTTTGGCAGAAGGCATTGGTGAAGATAGTAATGGCATTGTCCTTCCTTTAGGTTCAGATCGCGAAAAAGCAAAATACAAAGTTATTATTGACCCCATTGATGGCACTCGGGGGATTATGTACAACAAAAGATCTGCTTTTTTTCTTGCCGGCATTGCCCCTAATAAAGGAGAAAGCACTTCGCTGCAAGATGTTGAAGTAGCAGCGATGGTAGAACTGCCCACAACAAAACAGTACCTTGCAGATGTACTATGGGCCGTCAAAGGTAAGGGTGCCTTTGCCCAAACGCATAATTTGATCAATGGAGAATCTAAAGAAAAAAAGCTGAAGCCCTCTTCCGCAAAAACAATTATTGGTGGCTTTGCTCAGTTTGCTAGGTTCTTCCCCCCGGGTAGAGACATCTTATCTAAAATTGAAGATGAACTGATCCAGACAATTAAGCCAAATAATCCAGGAGGAAAGGCATTGGTTTTCGAAGATCAATATATCTCAAGTGGAGGACAACTCTTTGAATTGTTAAATGGACATGACCGTTTCATTGCCGATGTCCGCGGACTGCTTTATAAGTTACTGAAGAGCCAAGGTAAAGAAGGCGGACATGTTTGTCATCCTTACGATGTATGCGCCCACCTTATCGGTGCAGAAGCAGGCATCATAATTACGGACGGAGAAGGAAAAACGTTGGATGTACCCTTAAATTTGTCTACGGAAGTAGATTGGATGGGTTTTGCCAACCGACATATCTACAACGAAGTCTTTCCCATTGTTCAATCATTAATGAAGAAGTACAATTTACTCTAATGCAATCAAAAGTATTTCGAGGTATTGCCCCCGGCCGATTGGATGTTATGGGTGGAATAGCTGACTATTCAGGATCGTTGGTGTTGCAAAAATGTATTGGCGAGAAATCGGAAGTGTCTCTTTCTGTTAGATCAGATTATCAATGTAACTTCACCAGCCAAACGTCTTCGGGCGATGTATTAAAAGCTTCTCTTGACTACGCATCTTTACTAAAAGATGGAAAGGTAGATTACGAATACGCAAGGATCAAATTAAATGCCTCTGCTGCTGATTCATGGATCGCCTATATCATCGGATGCGCGCTGATACTTCAAAAGGAGAAAAATATCATTTTCAAAGGCGGCGACTTTTTTATCCATTCTTCTGTTCCCTTAGGGAAGGGAGTTTCTTCATCAGCTTCACTGGAAGTTGCTACCATGAAAGCACTTGCTGAAGCTTTTTCTGTTTCCTTTCATGGCACTGAATTACCGGTCTTAGCACAAAAAGTAGAGAACTTAATTGTAGGAGCTCCATGCGGTCTTATGGACCAGCTTGCCTCTTACTTTGGATCGGCAGACAAGCTTTTGCCTATTCTCTGCCAACCCGATAAAACAGAAGCACCCATCAGCATTCCTGAAGGTATTAATTTCTTCGGCATTGATAGTGGCGTTCGCCACGCCGTGGGCGGATCATCTTATACGGACGTACGTTGTGCTGCATTTATGGGTTACTCCATAATTGCTCATCAATTGGGTACTAAACCTGAAGCGCTGATAAATGCAAGAGAATCAGGAGAACGTCACGGGCTTCCTTTTCACGGATATTTGTGCAACATCAAACAAAGTGATTTTCAACAACAGTTCGAGAGCTTGTTGCCTAAAGAACTAAATGGCGGTGACTTTCTTCAAAAATATAAAAGCACAATTGATCATGTTACTCAGGTAGACCCCGATAAAACATATCACGTGCTGAACTGCACGCGCCACCCGGTTTATGAAAACGAAAGGGTTAACCATTTCCATGATCTTCTTCTCACTATACGCACTGATGATAATGTAACTGAGGATATCTTAAGAAAACTAGGCACATTAATGTATCAGGCACATCACAGCTATTCGCAATGCGGGCTAGGCTCTGAAAAAACAGATGAGATCGTTGAACTTGCGCGAACTAAATTCAGCCAGGGAATTTATGGAGCTAAGATCACCGGTGGAGGCAGTGGTGGTACAGTTTGTATTCTTGCTTTTGGATCAGAAGGAAGTAAGTCAGTAAAGGACCTACATCAATTCCTTAAGCAGAAGTACAATAAGTCACTGGTTCTCTTTGAATAATTCCAGGATTATGTAGGCTAATATTCAATCTTATCGCGCTTGTTCATCCAAAGCTCAAATACTTTAAGTCCAAGGGCACGACCGCATTCGGTGGCACGTATGCTCCTTTGATCAGGAGAAACTCCTATCTCTGTATAAATGAAATCATCATCAAAACCAATTGATGCGGCATCTCTGCGATTACAGGCATAAACAATGCGATCCGGTCTTGACCAATAAATGGCTCCGAGACACATAGGACATGGCTCACAGGAAGCATAAATCGTACATCCTGAAAGCTCATAACTCTGAAGGAAGTGGCAGGCTTCCCTGATAGCTACAACCTCTGCATGCGCCGTAGGGTCGTTGGTAGATGTAACTTTGTTACTTCCCTGTCCAATTACTTCTCCATCTTTTACTACCACTGCTCCAAATGGACCTCCCACATTATTCAAAACACCTTGTTGTGCAAGTTCAACTGCCAACTGAATATATTTGTAGTCTTCTTCTGTAGGCTCCATCATGTTTCCAATTAAATAACCATTCTGTTAAAGTTCTGCAATATGCAATAATAGTTAAAGGCCGAACTGAATGATCTCATGTATCCAGGCTTTTTTCTTTCTTAAATAAAATGCACTTTAATACTTTCTTTTAGTCTCAGTCATGCTGAATAAAAATTCATGGACCGAAGTTATTGCCGGATGTTCAGCTTTCCTGGCCACATCCTATATCATTGTTGTAAATCCTTCTATTCTTAGTCAAGCAGGAATGTCCTTTTCTGCTGTACTAACTGCCACGGTGCTCTTGGCCTTCTTTAGTAGCTTAATGATGGGACTCTATGCGGGCAATCCCGTTCTCGTTGCTCCAGGTATGGGGCTGAATGCCTTCTTTACTTTCACGGTTGTTATAGGTATGAAAGTACCTTGGGAGACTGCCTTAGGCGCTGTCTTCTGGTCTGGTATCGTCTTCCTGGTACTATCTGTGTTCAATATCAGAACACAGATAGTGCGAGCTATTCCTAAACCGCTGCGGCATGCAATTGCTGCAGGCATTGGACTCTTCATCACACTCATTGGGTTCATCAACGCAGGCTTCATTACATCAAACCCTGCTACAGTTGTAGGCGCGAGTAAACTAAATCCTGTATTAATAACTTTTCTGGTGGGACTAGCCCTTACTGCTATTTTAATAACAAAACGTGTAAAGGGCGCCGTGTTGTTAGGAATACTTTGCACGACTATTGCCGCATACCCGCTGGGAAGGCTTTGGGGAGATTCCACTATAGTAAACTGGCAAGGCGTAGCAGCGTCCCCCGATTTCAGTTTACTTTTCAGATTGAATTTTATTGACGCTCTCCAATGGTCGTTAGTGCCAGTAATCTTCTCTTTTGTCTTTACTGATATGTTTGACAGTCTCTCAACCTTAGTGGGACTGTCAGAAGCGGCAAACCTACTTGATAAAAACGGTGAACCTCAAAACATCAAACGTGCCTTGGTAACTGATGCTGTTTCTACCACAATCGCCGGTTTATTAGGCACAAGTCCTGGTACTGCCTATATCGAGTCGGCGGTGGGTATAGAAGCTGGAGGTAAAACAGGACTTACTGCAATTATCGGCGCCGTACTATTTCTTCCATTTTTATTCTTGTCTCCGCTACTTGCAGCCATCCCTGCTATAGCAACCGCTCCTGCTTTAGTACTTGTTGGCGCATTTATGATAGCTCCCATTGTTAAAGTAAATTGGACGCAGTGGGACGAGGCAATCCCTGCTTTTCTTGCTATGGTGCTAATCCCTTTCACCTATTCTATTACCCAGGGTATTATCTGGGGTTTTCTCAGCTGGACATTGCTTAAATCGATATCAGGAAAGAGTAACGAAATATCTCCAGCAATGTGGATTATAAATGCATTTTCTATTATCGCTTTAATTATTGAATAACAATATTTGGTATCATGATTAAAATTCTCTTTTTCTTCATCCTTACTGCTTTCTATTGCAATGTCTCTGTTTCTCAGGTTCCATTGAACTCTTCCAACAAAAGTGTTGTAAAAAGAAATTACAATGACATCACCGGAATTCTCGGTGCATTTCCTGATGAAATTAACCTTCTGCTTACACAGGTAAAACAAAAAAAAGAACGTTCAATTCAAAATATCCTTTTTATAGAAGGGATACTTAACAATAGACGGGTAGTAATTGCACAGACAGGAATAGGAAAAGTAAATGCAGCAATCACAACAACCTTGATGGTGGAACACTTCTCACCACAGCAGATTATTTTTACAGGCATTGCAGGAGGTATTAATCCGGAACTCTCTCCCGGAGATCTGGTCATAGGATCAAAAGTAGCACACCATGATTATGGTACTGTCACACCAGATAGTATGATCGTAAGGCCTACACGGAACCCATCCACCATGCTTGAAAATCCTGTATACTTCAAGTGCGACAGTATGTTAATTCTTCTGTCCGAAGAAGCTGGTAAAAGTATAAAACTAGAACAGATTACCATAAACCACGATGCTCGTATACCTAAAGTTATTAAAGGCATTATTGTTACAGGCGATGTGTTTGTTTCCTCAGAAAAAACTACAGAGCATCTTAGAACCAGGATGAATGCGGAGGCTACTGAAATGGAAGGCGCTGCGGTAGCCCAGGTGTGTTATCAACAGAAACAGCCTTTTATTGTAATTAGAAGTATTAGCGATAATGCCAATACCAAGGCATCACACGATATCCGGAGTTTTTATCAGGTTGCAGCAAACAATTCTGCTAGCTTGGTAATGGCTATTGTTAAATCAATCGCAAAGTAATGCCTTGATTCGTTATAAACTTTTAAGAGTGATTGAAACAAAACTAAGTTCACTTAAGACACTATCTTCTCCAGATTTAAATTAAAGATGTATCTCAGGCTGTCACATAGCTGATCAAAGTCAGAGGGCTTGTTAAAGAAATGAAATATTCCATGCCTGTTAAAAAATTGCATATCAGATGTAGTTACTGTTGTTGAATAAATAACAATAGGAATATTTTTAAGCTTCTCCCTTTTCTTTACTTCAGCAACAAGTTCTTTTCCATCCATCCGTGGCATATTTATATCAAGAAAGATAATCTGCGGATTCTGTGGAAAATCAATCAATTTCGCCAGTGCTTCCTCTCCATCGGAAGCCAGCAGACAATTAATATTTCTAGATTCTGCTACTTTGTTTATTGCTTCAATAAACAAATCACAATCATCCGGATCATCCTCAACGTAAAGTATTGTCATATAATCTTAGAAAGAATAAAGCGGTTAGGTGAAGTATGCTTTGTAATCAAAACTGTTTCTTCATGTATTACTAGTACTCAAAATTGTCGGCCCGAAATAAGTGAATTAAAGTGAATATTTTTAACAAGCCTTGTTTTTTTTACCGTTTACTAATTAACCACCTTATCTGAAAGACAACCTTCTTTTGATAACTTCCCATAACTGTTCATGCCAGCTTATCAAGGTTCCAATCACAAAAAAGTCTTTAAGGTTGCTTTTAATGCTACTTCTCATAATTCTGACAACCAGTTCTTTTTCAACTTCACCTACTTCTTTTACATGCACCAACAACTCAAGCGCAATTAATGCGAGCAACGCCCCTATTAAAAAAAGGAAGTTCCATTCGTGAAGTGAGATCAAATGAAAAACCTTCTGCGTTGATGGACTCTCCCATTCAACATTTAAGGTTAACGATCTGTTCATAAAATAATCTGCCAGCCTACCCCCTATTAAAGGCCCTACAGAACCAAATAATGAGAGTATCATGTTCCTCGCCGATAAGTAAACGATGGCGTTTTCCTTAGGCGCTAATTTTAATCCAAGGTTGGTAATAGACAAGTTAATCCCTGCAGTAGAAATTCCTGTGAAAATATGAATGCAGGCCAATAAAATCATATTGGCATAGAATGCTTTATACAAACCCACGAAACACCATGCTATAATACAAAGGATGTAAAGTGGCGCTCCTATTGCAATAATGGTTTTGTTACTATAACGATCAGCAAACTTACCCCACATTCTTATGGTAAATATGCTTGACAACTGGCTTAAAATACTAAGTGCAATTATAAATGAAAGAGACAAGCCGAGGCTCTTCATCATAAAGACGGTAAAAAAAGGGGTAGCGATACTAAGGGCTAAGTTCCATCCGGAATTAAAAAAGAGGAGACGTTGAAAGTTACCATCTCTGAGTGGTCTCATAAACAGCTTAAAAATGTTTTCTTTCGTCATCTCCGTGCGAGGTTCTTTTACATTTCCAAGCACCAAGGCTCCAATGATTCCTATTGAACCACCGGTTATAAACATGGTAGCGTATGTTCTTAATTCAAGATGTGCATAGTTTGACTTAACGAAGTCTACTGTAAAAGCAAGAAGAAGACTAAGAACGACATTTAATGTCTGCGTATAACTGCTCCTCTTTGCAAAATATGTTCCTAAGTTTTTCTCCGGCACCAGATCCTTCATCCACGAATTCCAGCTCGGACCTGCAATAGAACCAAACAGGTAATAAAAGAACAGAAAGAATATCAGAAGATTGATAGAATTAGTAGAAGGTGTTAATAACGCAAGCACACCAATAACAATAAGAGGTACTCTAGCAAACAACGAACAAAACACCGCTACTATCCTCCTGTTGTTAAAACGCCTTACCAACCAAATAGAAATAAGCTGAAATAAGTTAGTAAACGTAGGCATGGCCGCCAACAATCCAATTTGAAAATTAGATGCGCCCATAAGCAGTGCCATGGCAACAAGAAACGCTCCTCCGGTAAAAGTGGTCATAGCCTCCGCGGCTAGTCCGTCTCCAATCACCAATTTTAATCCTCTGTTTACTTCTTGTTCAGTTAAAGCTTGCCGCGGTCGTAAATCCATTAGTTCCTGAAAATCATCCTCCTATTATAAAAATATATGCCTGGCAACATCCATTAGTTTATTTCTTGAGCAAAGAATTTTTAAAAAAAATTAAGAAAGGCAATTTGCTTCAATTTACACCCCTTATTATTCCTAAGGACCGTCTCTTAGCAAAAATAAGGTCCGAATTAGGGTCGGCGTTATTAAAATCTATATGCCCTATAAAGTATGGGTTTGTTATCAGCCCCATCTATCTGAAACCACCAAAAACAATGTCAGAATCAATTTGCAATGGTTTTCGTTAATTGGTATAACGTTATACTATAATAAAAATGGTTTTGATTGAAAGGTAAAGGAGTTATTATGGGACAAACAAGTTTTAATAATCTAAGTATTCAAGATAAAGTTTTATTGATTGAAGATATCGGTATTGAACTTTGTTCAATAGAGTTTTACGATCACCGGATATTCTTATATGCTTTTGACACTTTATTGATTGAAATATATAAGAACATCGAGACTAAAAAAGTAGAAAGCATCACCGTTGCGAGCTTCGGTGACCTTGACAAATTTACATCGAGGATTACACTTCCTCATAGTCTACGCACTAAACAATCAGGCAATTCTATAGATCTGATCTATTAGAATTTTTAGGATGTTCCTCATCTCTTTTGAGGAACATCTGTTATATCCCATCAACTTGCCAAAACTGGGGTATTATAATATCACCTCTACACAACCTGTCACTTAAATAAGGAAACGTAAGCCTCCGGAAGCGCCTCAATCGACCTTATTCGTATGTCTTTAAAGAATACTTCTGCCGCCTCACTCTGTAGTTGAATCCTTCCTTTTGTTAATGGAATCTCTTTAGCATCTTTCTTATAGTGAGAATTCTTTAATACCATTACTACATGCCCGTTTACAATATGCAAACTCTTGTCTTCAAAGCATATGAGCTCCAAAGTTGTCCAACTGTTGTCGGGGCTTTCATGATTCTCACTTCTCATACAGTATCCCTCCGTTGTTCCTGATCCAAAAGAAAGAAAAGGTTGCTTTGTACTCGCAATACTATTCATCTTTCCTTCAGGTAAGTAGGCCCGAATATCAGCTGCAGATGTTGACTGCTGCCAGTAATCGCCCATGTGTCCTTCCATGATTTGAAACTCCTGTGAAAGCATCCAGGTTCTCCAATACTCAGCTCCCGCCTCACCAATGGAATGATAAAGTATTCCTGAATCCTTGAGTTTGTTTTTGCGCGGGTCGTACTTCTGATTACCCCATCTTACTTTTAGCTTCACGTGGTAGTTCTCGTATTCTTTCTTGGTGAAAACACAGCCGTAAATTTCGCCGCTGATTTTAAGAACAAGCTCCCCTTTATCTTCAATGACAGAAAACACCTGCCCTTTATCCTTATTGTATCCTATCGGTTCAAGAGCCATACCAGATTCATCTACCGGTACATTTCCATTATAACCCACCTTGTGCTTATAGCTCAGGTAATTTTCCCAATGTGTCAAATCCTTATCCAATAAGTTTGTCCATTCTTCCCGTTCTTTAAATGAATCCAGGGTGAGAATTGCAATGAAGGCCAGTACAATAGGTCTCATATAATTTACTTTTATAAAATTTCTTCGATCTAAAAGTAAATGCGCTACACCATCAATACATTGTAAAAATCCATTAATTATTGGTAGATTTATCTCTCAATGAAAAGATATGTCCTTCACGAGCCCTTTAATATCTATCACTTCGAAGCGGAGCAATGGCAACATCCTCTTCATAATCATACATACTTCGAAGTAATTTTTATTATCAAAGGAAAGGGCATTCATAACATCAATGGAAATAAATTTAAATACACTGCAGGAGACGTTTTTCTTCTTGGGCCTGAAGACTACCACGAATTTAAAATTGCATCGCTGACAGAGTTCTGCTACATACGTTTCAATGAATCGTTTAGCAAATACAACGCCCTGGATAGGGATAAGAACTGGCAACATGTAGTAAAGTTGTTGCTTCACACCTCCTATCAAAGTAAAGGATCAATGGTTCAATCCGAGAGCGAGAAACTTAAACTTCGAAGTTTGCTTGCCGTACTCCAGGCAGAATATGAAAACCGGACAGATGCTTATTTTGAAGTTATTCGTGATAGCCTGATGAGAACGATGATGACAATCATGGCACGTAACATCTCAAGACAGTCAACCTTACGCGCAAAAACAAACACATCGTCAATAGAAGATATACTACTCTACATTCGTCAGAATATTTATAAACCTGAGAATCTGAAGGTTCACCAACTTGCTGAGCAATTCAATTATGCTCCAACTTACTTAAGCATTTATTTTAAGAGGCATACAGGTGAATCACTCAAACAATACATTTCAAAGTATAAGCTCAAGCTGATTGAATCAAGGCTCCTCTATAGTCAGGCAAGCCTGTCTCAGATTGCTGATGAGTTTGGCTACACAGACGAAAGCCACTTCTGTAAACAATTCAGAAAACATCTAGGTATCACCCCTACTAACTTTAGAAGAAGGTAAAACCAGCTCTAATAACTTTACAACAAGTGATTTAGCTACCCTGTGCTTTCATAGACAAAGGTTGCCACTTTTCCCAGTTCTCTATTCTTTTTTGATACTCACCCTTAGCCCACTGAATAGGTTGTTCGCCCAGAAAAATTCTTAATGGCGGTTCGTCCATATCCACAACTTGTAAGATAACATCTGATGTTGCCTTTGGATCTCCTGATTTAAAGGTGCCTCTTAACTTGGCCCGTTCTTCCCTTAACTTATCGTATGCAGCATTAGGAGCAGCACGAATCGCGGAACTGCCGCTCCAATCAGTACTATATCCACCTGGCTCAATAAGTGTAATATGTATTCCCATAGGGGCAACTTCTTTGCTTAAGGATTCAGACACAGCCTCCAATGCCCATTTAGATGCGTGGTACATCCCCAGGCTAATATTAGCGATAATCCCGCCTATACTTGAAACCTGCATGATATGACCGCTTTGCTGTTTACGCATGATCGGCAGAACTGCTTGCGTTACCCATAACGCGCCAAAAAAATTTGTCTCCATCTGAGCCCTTGCCTCAGCTTCACTTATTTCCTCTACCATACCAAACAGTCCATAACCTGCATTGTTGATTACAACATCTATTCTACCATATTGCTGATAAGCTTTATCAATTGCCGCAAAGCAAGCCTTACGATCAGTAACATCAAGTTGGATTAATAAAACAGCATCCCCGAATTCTGTTCGCAACGCCTCTATACTTTCGATATTACGGGCAGTAGCTACAACTTTATCCCCGCGCTGTAAAGCTGCCTTTGCCCATTCATTTCCAAAACCACGTGAAGTGCCCGTGATAAACCACACCTTTTGTTTCATATAAATATTTTAATATTTCAATTGAATATTTAATAAAATGAATGCCTGATTTATAAAAGATCTTCTTCAATATCTGGTGATTCAATTCGAATTAAATCCCATCGATTATCACGAATGCTTTAGCTATTTTTGATTTCAAACAAACTGCAAATCATGACTATTCAATATGCCTCAGAGATTGCTGGCACCTTTTCCTTTGCTGTTTCGGGGGTTCTGGCAACAGAAGATAAAGACCGCAATTGGTTTGGCGTTGCTTTCACGGGGTTCGTAACGGCAATAGGTGGCGGAAGTTTGAGGGATATGCTATTGGGCAGCTACCCACTTGTTTGGTTCGGCGATATTAATTTCCTCTATGCAACCATTGCTGGGGCAATCTTCGCGTTTACCTTCTTCCACCGCTTGGCGCAGCTAAAAAAACGATGCTGTTATTTGATATGGTAGGCATTGCCTTGTTTACAATTGTTGGCGTAGAAAAGGCGCTGCGTCTCGGTGTTCAGCCTGAGATCGCCGCCATAATGGGTGTCTTCACCGCAGTAATGGGTGGCGTAATACGAGATACCTTAACGAATAAAACTCCTATAATCTTTGATAAAGAAATCTATGCAACAGCTTGCCTTGCCGGCGCTGTACTGTATCTCATATTATATAGTTTTGCTGTGCCCAGAAATATCAATATTCCTATTTCCTCCGGATTGATTATTCTGATACGCATACTGGCAATCAAATTTCACCTGGAGTTACCGCGATTAAAGAGCTCTTTATAACTTTGAAAATCATAAATTCTATAGCGAGGCATTAATACTATCTTATTTCTGATAGCGAGAACATGCCTTGCCTTTACTTGTCGACCTATTAATAAATAATACCTCTTTAAACCAATAGAAACTTCATCTTTTCAATACATTTTTTTGAATCCTTAATTTTTTTATTACTTTGGTCATACATATTGCCTTTACAGGTGAAAAGAACCATTGCCATAGCGCTTGTACTTATCCTTTTGCTCAATACAATGGGCTACTACGGCGTTTTTTTAGGCCTGCATTATCAAAATAACCTGGCAATGTCAACAGCCCTCAATGCGGATGTTTATGATGAGTCTAACAGTATTACTTTAAAAGTTGCTGTTTCAATTCCATACATGCCAGATCAAACTGATTTCGAAAGAGTAAGTGGACAATTCGAACACAATGGAGAATTGTATTGGATGGTTAAACAGAAGTATGCAAAAGATACTTTAACTGTGGTTTGCGTTAAAGACACAGAACGTAAAAAAATAGACCTCGTTCTTGCTGACTACGTTAAAACTTTTACCGATAAAACCACAGATAATAAGTCGTCTTCTAAAATCGCCATTAGCTTTTTAAAGGATTATCTTCCCATTTCCTTTTCAATAAAATCTGATACTCATGGTTGGGCTAGTCGCGTGATCCATAACGTAGGTCAGCAAAATCTTATTCCAACTTTTGCAGCATCAATCATTCATCCTCCCGAACAAGCTTAAGATGGAATGCTTGGTAGCATGGTCAGTCAATAATTTCAGTGCTGATATTACAGCAAGAACATTACTAGGACACCTACCGAAGCATCAATTTCTCTTTGATTATTATTCACGTGTGCACTGACTTTATCAGCATCCATTTTTATTAAATGGAAGTTTCACTGATTCCTTTTGGTTTGGGTTATCAGGGAAGCCTCCAGGATATTCTACAGAGATGCATCACTATTAGTACAATCATTAAGTGCATGGGTGGCTACTACCATTCCGCTATTTCCTTTTGGTTTGGGTTATTTGCGAAATCTTGTGCCTCCCATCACTAATGCAAACTTTTGAAATTGATAGGTTAGCACACACTCATGTGACAGTTACGTCAGTTCCTATTGGTTTGGGTTACTGGCGTACTGTCCTAAAAAAATACCCATGCCTTATATACCTTTAGAAGATCACTTACCTGGAATTACGGGGCTACTAGAGTACCGTCAAGATAGCGCTCACCCTATAAGGGAGCTTACACAAATACTTTTAAGAGGACCATCAGCCCTTTCGGAAGCAGAAAGGGAACTCATTGCTACAATTGTCTCACATAGTAACGAATGTACATTCTGTACTACTGCGCATACAGCTGCGGCAGATAAACTATTGGGAGAAGGCCAGACTACTCAAGCCATTAAAAATGATATCGAACTTGCTCCTGTAAATGACAAAATAAAAGCACTTCTCATTATCGCAAAGCAAGTTCAACAAAGTGGCAAGATGGTTACATCGTCATCTATTAAGCGCGCAAAAAATGCAGGTGCAACGGATATCGAAATACATGACACTGTCCTTATCGCTGCCTTATTCTGCCTATACAATCGTTATGTAGATGGGATGTCAACAAGACTACCTGATTCAAACGAATACTATCAAAACCTTGCTGAAAGACTTGTAACAAATGGATACAACCGCTTACCTCAAGGATATGATCATTTAAAGAAACCCTAACGAACTAAAAACCAATCCCTCATGAAAATAATTATACTAATCTTATTCTTATTTTCTCTCAACCATACCTACTGCCAGACCACAAAAATTACAGGAACCGTTACTGATGAACTTAATAATCCCATAGTAGGCGCCAACATATTATTAAAAGGAAAAGTAACAGGAACGGCCACTGATGTCAAAGGTAAATTTGAATTTAATACTACGCAGACACCACCGTTTACAATTATCGTATCAATGGTGGGATTTCAAAAACAAGAGCTTGTAATAGCAACTGTGCCTGTAGCACTCTCTGTAACACTTGTCGAGTTAAATGAAGTAATGGACGAAGTTGTTGTTTCCGCTTCCCGTGTAGAAGAAAACATCTTACAATCTCCCATAAGCATAGAAAAAATGGATCTACGGGATATCATGCAGACACCGTCAATCTCCTTCTATGACGCACTTGAAAATCTAAAAGGTGTTGAGATGGTTACAAGTGGTCTTACATTTAAACAGATTAACACACGAGGATTTAACCATACTGGTAACTCTCGTTTTTTACAATTAGTTGACGGTGCAGACAACCAGACTCCCGGATTAGGCTTTTCTGTCGGTAATATGTTCGGCTCCTCTGACCTCGACATGGAAAGCGCAGAGCTCATACCCGGCGCTGCCTCTGCATTGTACGGGCCTATTGCATTCAATGGGGTACTCATGATGAAAACAAAAGATCCTTTCCAATACCAAGGCTTAAGTGCTCAAACAAAGGTAGGTGTTAATCATATTAACGAAGATTACGCAGATCCTCATATCATAAATGACTATGCAATACGTTATGCCAAAGCATTTAATAACAAATTCGCTTTCAAGTTAAATGCTTCTTATTTCTCCGGACTCGATTTTTATGCTGTTAATTATACAGATGTAGATTCGTCAACACCACCTGAGCAACGAGGCGATAACAATCCTGCAAGAAATGCTTTGAATATATATGGGGATGACGAGGCTCGTACAATCGAAGGCATTGGGCGCGTGTCCAGAACAGGTTATGAAGAGCGGCACCTTACAGACTACGACGTTTACAGCCTCAAGCTCAATGGAGCACTTCATTATCGAATTTCCGAAAACATGATAATGAGTTATCAATACAATTTCGGGCAAGGCACCGCAAACTACACAGGTAGTAACAGATTTTCCATTAACAACTTTACACTGCAACAACACAAGCTGGAGTTAAAAGGTGCTAATTATTTTGTTCGTGCATATTCAACGGCTGAAGACTCTCACGATTCTTACAACGCAAAAGGACTAGGACAACTCATTAATAAAACCTGGGTACGTGATCTTAATGGAAATATAGTACCCGAAAATCAGGCAGATGATATGTGGTTTACAAGATATGAGGAGGCTTTTCTCGGAAACATTGCAGGGATTAATCCTGGAAACCACGATGCTGCAAGAACATTTGCTGACCAGGGACGGTTCCTCCCTGGTAGCGCTGAATTTATTGCTCAAAAAGAAAGGCTGGTCGCTACACAAGGCTTAAGCGGTGCCGGAATCCTTAGCCAAAGCAAGTTGTATCATGTAGAAGGGCAATATGATTTTTCAAAAAAGATTAAACTACTCGATCTCCAGGTTGGTGGAAATTTCAGGCGGTATGACATGTTTACAAATGGAACATTGTTCGACGACAAAAATGGTAGCATTGTTATTGATGAAGGAGGAGCATTTGTTCAACTTGGAAAAAAACTTTTGAATGAGAAATTAAAACTGGGGGCCTCATTACGGTACGACAAAAATCAAAACTTCGATGGAAGATTTACACCAAGAGCATCTGCGGTCTACACCGTTTCAGGAAACCACCACATCAGATTATCATACCAAACGGGCTTTCGAAACCCAACTCCGGGTGACCAATATATTAAATTGAATGCCGGACCAATCACCATCCTCGGCGGTGTTCCTGACAATAGCAAGGGAATGACAGTCTATCAAAACTCATTTACCTCAGCTTCGCTTGGGCCATTCTTTGGCGCCTTTCAACAAGCGATGCAACAAGGTGCCACTCCCCAAGATGCTTTGATGCAGGCTAAAGACCTTTTAGTAAAATCTAATGTCGATTACATAAAACCTGAACGCATTAAGGCATTTGAAATCGGGTATAAGGGATTGTTTAACAGTAACCTCCTTATTGATGCTAACTACTACTTTTCAAGCTATACCGACTTTCTCCTGAACCAGGTTGTTATGGAACCTCAAAACCCCGTGCTCACACCGGATGGTGCGGTCAACGCAGGAGCCGCTATGGATCTATTAAATGGTGATAGTCATTTGTACCAGCTCTATACAAATGCTGCAGATCAAGTTACTGCCCAAGGTGCAACATTGGGTGTAACATATGCACTACCTAAAAATTTCCTTTTAAGCGCCAATGCTACCTTGGCAACATTTGACATTCGTGATGCCAATCCCAATAATGTTCCCGGATTTAATACACCAAAGTATAAGACGGCTTTAACCTTCGGCAATAGTAAGGTAACGAAAACAATGGGCTTCAATATTGCATGGCGATGGCAGGACGCTTATGACTGGTACGGTACATTTAACCAGATGAGACCTGGTCGTATTGAAGCCTTCTCCATAGTAGATGCTCAAATAAACTACAAACTGCTCCCTGTTAAATCAATGTTTAAGGTAGGGGCAAATAACTTATTCAACAAACAGGTTTACCAGGCATACGGTTCTCCTTCCATCGGCGCGATTTACTACATAAGTCTAACCTTTGATCAATTACTACGATGATAACAACCGACGTATTTGCTTCAGAAGAAGAGAATGCCAACAAAGTCGGAGTGCTACTTTGGATATCTTTCTTCATCTGTTTCCTGTGCAATATGAGCGCGGGTCTCATCTCAACGTTAATGTCAGTGTATCTGCCTCCTGTTGTAAAAGACCTTACGGGAAAAACAAACCAGGAAGAGTTAAGCACAATCAGCGCATACATTCAATCACTCTATATCGCAGGATGGGCAGCAGGAGGTTTCTTCTGGGGTTTCATAAGTGATAAAATAGGAAGAGTAAAAGTGCTTTCCATATCGGTATGCCTATTGGGGATTTTTACTTGGGTAATTTCTATTGTTCCTTCATGGGAATACGTTGTACTCCTGCGATTATTGTCCGGTCTTGCTGTAGGTGGGATTTTGGTTATCACACCTACATTGCTATCTGAAATATGGCCGCCGGCTTCACGAGCGGTAATAATCGGCATTGATTCTATAGGCTTCCCTGTTGGAATTTTCTCTTCAGGATTAGTAACAGTTCTTCTAAGTAACTGGCGCAGTGCGTTTACAATCGGACTATTACCCTTAATGCTGGCAATCCTTGCCATACTAACATTAAAAGAATCAGAGTACTGGAAGAATAGCACACGAATAGAAAGAGCTGAAAAAACATCAAGTGTTGATAAAAGTAACTTAGTAAAGGGTTCCATTATTTTCGGATCAATGCTTATCGGCTTGTGGGGTATGTTCTCATGGATCCCCACATGGGTGCAAAGCCTGCTCGGTACGTCTGATGGACAGAACGAACGAGGCGTAGCAATGATGCTGCTTGGTGCCGGCGGTCTTTGTGGTGGCTTTGCTTCAGGATGGGTGTCCAATGTGCTGGGAGTACGAAGAGCAATGATGCTTTGTTTTGGTGGCTGTATAACTCTTGCAATCTTGCTTTTCGGCCTCAACAAGTCTTTTGCAAACATCATTTACATAGAGCTTACTTTTTTCTCTTTCTTCTTTGGAATAAGCCAGGGCCTGCTTTCAATCTATATCCCTCAACTATTTCCTGTTCATATCAGAGGAACGTTTACGGGCATTTGCTTTAACATCGGTAGAATCGTTACGTCCGTTGCAATCTTTTTTGTTGGTGTAATGGTAAGTTTTTTCAATGGTTATAGTAATACGCTACTCGCCTTCGCCGCGATTTTCATTATCGGATTTATTACAATATTGTTTTCAAAAGATAAAAGAATTTAGAAATGGCACATATCAACGTACCAGAAGGTATTCCAGGTATAAGAAGCCTTGTCATGTTTCGCCCCGAAACCGGTAAACATCTATATGACCTTGCGCAGGTATTACTGAGGGCTCCCTCTCCTCTCAGTCCTGCGGAAAGGGAACTTATTGCAACCTATGTTCTGCTAGAAACAATTGCATGTTTTGCATGAACAGCCACGCTGCTGCAGCGCGTGAACTATTTGGCGTCAATCGTGATGTCGTAGATTGCGTGATTAACAACACGCACACTCCGTTGTTGTCAGAAAAAATGAAAGCATTGTTAAACATTGCTGGCAAAGTTCAGATAAGCGGTAAGCTAGTAACAGAAGAAGACGTGGCCGAAGCACGAAAGCATGGCGCAATCGATCGGGATATTCACGACCCTGTGCTTATCGCAGCCACATTTTCAATGTTTAATCGATACGTCGACGGCCTTGCAAGCACAACACCCACAGATCCCGCCGAGTATTTAAGTATGGGAAAACGAATGACTCAATTAGGTTACTTAATGCCCAAAATTGAAAACTAAGTTTATAACATTCCTTGCTCTCGCCGGTATTGTGCTGGTTCTTAACACCTGTTCAAGATACGACAATCATCAGCAAATGCTTGAATTGCTCGCTAAAGCAAAGAAAGCAGGCACCGATCCGGGGAATATGTTTAATCCTTCCTCCAAACTGGTATATATGGACTCTCTGCTTAGTTTGCCTCACAATACTTCCAGCCAGATCTCCTACTGCAAGTATCTGAAAGCGCAGATATTGATGGAGTTGGGCAGAGAAGATGACGCTATAGAGTTATATGAAGAGGTCCTGCAACTGGCAAATCCTTTACAAAAAGATTTAATCAACAGAGAGCTTGCTATTGCCTACCTGCGAAAAGGAGAACGATCAAATTGTATTTCCGACCACGCTGCTGAGTCATGTCTCATACCCATTCGCGGGTTAGGTTTACACCGCGATACAGTAGGATCAGTAAAAGCAATTGAACATTATATGCAAATGCTCGACAAAAACCCAGCAGATCTTGAATCAAAATGGCTCTTGAATATCGCATTTATGACCTTGGGTAAATATCCTGCAGAAGTTCCGGATAAATATTTTTTACCAGCTTTTGACGAAGATACTACTGTCAGAATAAATGCCTTTCAGGATATTGCAGGCAGCCTCGGAATTGCGGTCAACAACATGGCCGGTGGCACAATCGTAGATGACTTCGACAACGATGGTTACCTCGATCTTGTAAACTCCAGCATGGACCTCGAAGAACCTATGCACTTCTTCAAAAACAATGCTGATGGCACATTTACTGACATGTCCGTGAAGTCTGGTCTTGCTAACTTCCACGGCGGATTAAACATGGTGCAGGCAGACTACGACAACGATGGTGACAAAGACATCCTCGTATTACGCGGAGCATGGAAAGAAAAATTTGGCAACGAGCCCAACTCCCTATTGCAAAACCAGGGTAACGGTACCTTTCGTGACGTAACTTTAATAAGTGGCATGCTCTCCTACCACCCTACTCAGACTGCCACCTGGAATGATTTTAACAATGATGGTTGGCTGGATGTATTCATTGGCAATGAATCCACTCCGGATAATCGCCATCCCTGCGAACTATATATCAACAACACTGATGGCACCTTCAGAAACATTGCATTTTCTGCTAACTGTGACTATACGCTCTACGTAAAAGGCGTCACTTCTGGTGATTATGACAACGATGGATGGAAAGATATCTTTATTTCAACTACCAGCGGACAAAGGTTATTGTTAAAAAACCTCGGCATCTCTAAACAAGAGATTGCTTTTCAGGACGTAACAGCGAAAGCGGGATTAGCAAAAGAAAAAGGAAACTCTTTCCCTACCTGGTTCTGGGACTATAACAATGATGGCTGGCTCGATATCTTCGTTTGTGATTATACCTTCCAACGCACATTAGCCTACTACGCTGCTGCAGAAAAACTGAGTATCCCTGCAGGTAATCCGGATAAAGCGATGCTATATCATAATAACAAAAACGGCACCTTTACCAATGTTGCAAGTGAAGTAGGATTGAACAAAGTGATTTTTGCAATGGGCTCGAATTTTGGAGACATAGATAATGATGGCTTCCTGGATATGTACCTGGGTACCGGCAATCCTCCTTATCAATCAATTGTTCCTAATAAAATGTTTAAAAACATCAAGGGCGAAAAATTTGCAGATGTTACTTCCGCTGCAAAAGTAGGCCACCTCCAAAAAGGACACGGAGTAGCATTTGCTGATATGGACAACGATGGTGACCAGGATATTTACATAGACATGGGCGGTGCTTACCCAGGGGATGCTTATCAAAATGCTTTTTTCGTAAACCCAGGACAAGGAAATAACAATTGGATAACTATTGACCTCAGGGGAACGAAATCAAATACAGATGCAATAGGCACAAGGATAAAAATATCCTTTACAGAAAACGGAGTACAACGCTCTGTCTACCGAGACGTAAACTCAGGGGGGAGCTTTGGTGCATCACCATTACGCAGGGAGATCGGTGTCGGAAGAGCAAATATTATCGATGATCTTGAAATCCATTGGCATGGAAGTGGCATCACGCAGCGCTTCAGGAATGTCCCGATTAACCAGTTCATCAGAATCACTGAAGGAAGCGAGTTAATTCAAAACGTACCCTTAAAAACATTTGTCTGGTCTGTCAATGATCCATTATGTATCTCAGAAAATTATGCATCTAAAAACATGAAAATAGAATTCTAATATGGCACACATCAACTTACCAGAAGGCCTACCCGGAATTCGGGGTCCTATGGCGCTGAGACTTGAAACTTCAAAACCTCTTAATGAACTCGCTGAAGTATTGTTGCGTAGTAACAACACCCTAACACGCGGTGAACGTGAGTTAATTGCAACCTATGTATCTTACCTTAACGATTGTTTCTTTTGCCAGAATGCTCACGGCGCACTAGCCCAACACTATTTAGGGTGCGATATTGAACAAATGGATAAAATGAAAATCAATCCTGAAGCTACACCCATTTCTGAAAGCTCAAAGCACTCCTCTCCATTGCCGCTAGTGTACAAAAAGGTGGAAAACAAGTTACTTCTGAGCAGGTTGAAAAAGCAAAAAGGCTAGGCGCCACTGATTTGGAAATACATGATACCGTATTAATTGCCGCAGCGTTTTGTATGTTCAATCGATATGTAGATGGCTTAGGAACTTGGGCACCGCAGGATCGTACCTTTTATATAAATCGTGCTAAAACCAGAGCTGAAGAAGGCTACGCTAATTACAACCCCTACAATTAACACCTACGATGAAAAAAGCATTTTATATAGGCATCTTGCTTCTAGCGTTGTTCGAAATAGTGAATGTCTACTTCATTATGCCCATGCCAAGAAGTCAACAGATAAACTCAATTGATCTCGCGTACTTCCTCTATTCTTATCGATGGATATTTCGTGGCATCTTCGGCATCCTTATTCTGCTAGGTCTATATCCCGTTCTCACAAGCCGAAGACCATGGCTGCCGCTGATTGCTGCAATGCCAGTAGCAATAATCGTATACATGTTCAACTTTAAAATGACTGCCGATCGCATGTTCCTTCCGCCGGAGCAGTTGTTGTTTAAATCAAGAGGTGAGAACACATTGTCAGACAGTAGTGTTGTCGTTGTTGTTTCTAATCTCCTTGAAGCAAAGGCGTATCCTATTCGTTATATTCAATACCACCATCAGGTTAGAGATACCATTGCAGGAAAGGCCATAATGGTAACCTACTGCAACGTGTGTCGCACAGGCAGAGTTTTCGAGCCGGTAATTGAAGAAAGAATAGAAAATTTCAGGCTTGTTGGTATGGATCACTTCAACGCTATGTTTGAAGATGAAACAACAAAGAGCTGGTGGCGTCAGGCAACAGGTGAAGCAATTGCCGGACCACGTAAAGGAAAATTCCTAACAGAAATAGAATCATCCCAATATACCTTGGGCAAGTTTTTCCTGCTTTACCCTTTTGGAAAAGTGATGCAGGCAGAAGCCAGATCAAAAGAAAATTACGATACGTTGGGACGCTTTGAGAAAGGAAAAAGTAAAAGCAACCTAACGCGTACTGATACATCCTCCTGGAATGACAAATCATGGGTAGTTGGCATTCAGCTTAACGATCTCTCTAAAGCATATGATTGGAATGAACTGAAAGCAAAGCGCGTTATCCACGACAATATTGATCACACACCCATTTCAGTAGCGCTTGCTTCCGACAACCAGACTTTCATCGCCCTTGAACGTAACCACAACGAAGAATTCACAATAAGAAACGATTCCCTTGTTAGCATGTCAAGAAGAATCGATTTTGCAGGTAGAAGTAAAGATGGTTCTCAGGTAAAGCTTATAAAAAGCTACCAGGAATTTTGGCATAGTTGGAAACAGTTCCATCCACGCACGTATGTGCACCAATAAAAATCCTCCTTCAATCGCTTCTTAGTCACTCGGCTTCGCCGGGTGACACTTATCCACCTAAAACCATCCTGCAGTGTAAAAAAGCAAGGCAAAGTTCCATTTCTACCCTATGCCTATCACAACCCCGCCTCCTGCATCAACACATTTCCCACCTCATCCTGCACCACAACAACAATCTTGCTAATGGAATCCTTCTGCACCAGAAACCTGTAATTCCAGCATTGAAAATCCTTTACAATCTCTGCTTGCTCCGCAATAGATCCATCGTGTGCTAGGGCCATTACCTTTACTACCTTAATTCTAAAATCATTTTTAGTAACCTTTATCCTTAGGT
>NZ_JAHESD010000149.1 GCF_018598585.1 Chryseosolibacter indicum | reverse complement strand
TCGTGTCGCCCGGGATAAGATAAGGATAGTCTGGCTTTGACATTCGCCAAACCAATGCCTTGTCGGGGCGATAATTCCATTGGTGCTGACATGCTGTTTTCAACAGTCAGAAACAGGTCATTACCTGAAACTTTAATATCAATAGTGACCCAGGCCTTATTGGCTTCGTTAATAAGGCTGTGTTTAAAGGCATTTTCTACAAAGGGTAGCAGGATCAGCGGGCTGATTTTCTTTCCATTAAGATCACCGGAGTATTGGAATGACGAATCAATCCGATCACCAAAACGCAACTCCTCAATGGCAACAAAGTTCTTTAGTTGTGTGATCTCGTCCTCCAGCAGGCCAAGATCACTGGTCGTTTCATAAAGCATATAATGCATCAGTCCTGACATTCTCATGACTACATCGGGTGCTTTGTCTGATTTCTTTACGGTAAGTGTATATAAACTGCTTAACGTGTTGAAGAAAAAATGCGGATGAATCTGCGATCGGAGGTTCGATAGTTCTGCCTTGTGTTTTTCATCTTGTGCAACACGAAGTTGTTTTTCCTTACTATATGAATTTCTTAGCACTTTGATTAGCATCGTAAGCGCGAGAACCGGGTAAAGACGAAAAGCGTTTCGCGCAATCCTGATGGGCACAAAGAAATTTTTCGGTTCAGCAAGGTATTGCGCAGGCATGTGCGTTTTGTCCCAGGGCAACCAAAAGCGATATCCAATGTACCGTGTTACAAGTGCCCACGATACGATCAACCCAATCATAGAAAGTGCATATGCCATGTATTTCTTTGGGTATAAATATCGGGGCATTAGTACATAGAAATTGATGTAAACAACTGCCATTGTTAACGGGAAGTTCGCCCATACTTTGTGGATTTGGTAGAAATCAAAACGATCGTTGGCGGCCCAGCTTGCATTGATTGTCTCGTAGATGAAGTAGAGAATCCAGAACCCAGCATGAAGAATAGTTCGTCTTGTCTTTTTCTCTGTCATTCGTGATCACCGTCTCCATAAAACTAGCCATTTCCCGTGATAATCCATATCCCTTACAGCGAAGAGGCTCTATTCTACCGCGAACAAAAGAGATTCATCCGTGAACTGTATTCATGTTATGCTATCAACTCCCGAAGTACTGGTTGTGATTGTCGGGGGAGTGAATTCAAATCAGAAATGCCGGTGATTTATTTTGGACCAAAATATTTAAGCATGACCAGGAATTTAAAATTATTGATGATAGGCCGCAT
>NZ_JAHESD010000148.1 GCF_018598585.1 Chryseosolibacter indicum | reverse complement strand
TGCGGTTGAAGCATTTTTATGTCTTGATTTTTTTGTTACTTTTTTCATCAAGGAAAAAAGTAAGGAGAGAAAGACCTTCCGAATGAGTTTAGTAAGTTTATTTAGAATCGGGAGACCAGAAGAGTAGATGTCTTTTGACTTCAAAAATCATTTATAAAGTTAAGACAACAGTATTTCATAGTTACAATTGCAAGTCCAAGGATTTTCTCGCAATCTTTTAGCTTTTTATAGTATCCATTGCAGGCGGGAAATGACGAAGACGATGTGAGTGCCAGCGCCTTCCTAATGTTGCTCTTCCTTGCCCAAGCCTATGATGAGAAATCAACTGCGTTGAACTCGAATTCATATAGGCGGTTGAAATTTACCTTAAACAATATCCATATATATTATATTTACAATTTATAAATATAATATATATTTGTATAGTAAAATGCATTTTTATGGCAACCTTTACAAGCACACTTCCAGATAATCTGCTACAAGAACTGACAGAACAGGCTAACAAACTTTCGATGCCTAAAAATAAGCTTATTGAAAACGCGCTAAGACTTTACCTGCAGCATCTTGAAAAAGCAGAATATATTCGTTCTTATAAACAGGCTGCGACTGATAAAGAAATTCTTTCTATAGCTGAAGAAGGCTTGGAAGACTATTTCAGGCAGCTCGAAAAATGAGGCAGGGAGAGATATGGTATGCGGATCTTAATCCGACACAGGGAAGCGAGCAAGCTGGACGAAGACCTGTTGTAATCATTAGCGGTAATCTGCTCAACCAGTACCTGCCAATTGTAGTTGTTGCGCCGCTTACCTCGAAGATCAAAAATTATAAGGGAAATCCAGTGATAAAGCCTTCCGCGTCCAATGGACTGAAGTCAGAATCGGAAATGCTCGTCTTTCATATCCGCTCTGTTTCAAAAGACAGGCTTAAAGAACGGTTAGGAACAATTGATGAACATGACTTAGTGCTTGCCATCAAAACCCTTAATGATATTCTTAAATACTAAGCTGGCGTATTTTTTAATTGATCCTTATCTTTTAATTCTGCTATCCAAGAGCAGGTTTCATAATCATTCCCAGACAGGAAAATCTTCCGATAATCGTTACTTCGAATGTCTATTAACTTCATTAATCATTTAGCCAAAGTCTCTCAGGCAACAGCATTTCATAGTTACAATTGCAAGGCCAGAGGATTCCCTCGCAGCTTCTTTCTACTTTTCATAGTCTGTATTGCATGCGGGGAATGACGCAGACGATGGAAGTGCCTGCGTCTCTAATGCTGTTCTTTCCTTGCCAA
>NZ_JAHESD010000147.1 GCF_018598585.1 Chryseosolibacter indicum | reverse complement strand
ATCCATAGCCGTCAAGCTAAGGAATAAAGGATCTTTTGGGTATTCAACTTCTTGTTTTTTAACTCAGTAAGATATTTTCTTTCTGCGTTAGCAATCAATTTGGCGATCCAATCAACAGGAGATTTTACGTTGTGAAGTACTTGCCTGAGTAGACCTGAGAGTAGGAATGCAACTTTATAGAATTTCCAGATACTACATTTATAGTATTGATTTTTGGTATAGTTGACTATCCACTCCTGAATTAGCCATAGCATTTTCCAATGTAGAAGTATCCATAGGAACTTAGCCAATAGTTGGCACTGAAAGCGTTGCAGTTTCATAGATTTAATCTTACTGATATTTGCCTGTGATTTCCAGACTTTGAAGGTGAGTTCGATTTGCCATCGTAAGGAGTAGGTGGCTCTGACTTGAGCAGCTTTCATCCATTGTTTAGGAATATTAGTGATAAATAGATTAAGGGCAGCACAGGTTTTGAATTTGTCCGTCAGTTTGTATCCTTTGCTGCCAGCAGCTATCTGAGCTTTATGAAGTCGCTTGTTATAGGTTTGATTGTTAACTTTTGAAACAATGAGTCGGGTTTGAATGTCTTCTTTACCAATTTTAATGAATGCATCAATCTCCATCAATGGGATTGAATACCTTTTGAGTCGTTTGTGAATCTTTGAAAGGTCTATCTCAACTCCATTCTGGTCAAAGATTTTCCATTTGGAGTTTAGTCTATTTAAATAATATGCTTCAGCTTTTTCTATATGTTGAATGTAACCTTGACTTGTATAGGCTAGGTCCCTTATGAGTAAGTCGCCTTTCTCTATGTTAGCCAAAGTCTCTTTCGAATCTTGTTGATCATTACGACACGCACTGGTGAGTGATAATACTATAGGCTTACCATAAAGTAGATCATATTCATATTGGATGCTTATTTGAGCTACAGTTCCAATACCTCCTTGTCCCTTGTAGGTTTGAGCATATTCGCTAGGAACGCTGAAGCGTGTCGAATCCTTTACTCTGATTCTGTTAAACTGTTTGTAATCTTCGGATTTTTTAACAGGCAAAAGATGTTTTGATAACTGTTCTTCCAATAACTCGGCTAAGAACGTAACTGAAAAATCATTGAATCGTTGATGAAGTGCTTGCTTTGAAATATCTAAACCATGCTGAACGCTATAGTCATTCACCAAGTCTTCCAAGCTTAATTGGTTAGGAGATTTACTAGCAAACATCAGCAGGTCTACAAACTGCTGAGCAGTCAAGGTCGATTTGCGTTGAACAAATTTATGCTTACGTGCTAGTCGCTCGAGGAAGTCACTCGAAAAATATCCTTTAATCCGTTCGTTAAAAATTGCACTTGATTTTCTAATAAACGATGATTCGATTTGTTGGTTCTTCTCCTATAAAGTACCTTTCAAAAACAAAAGGCAGATCTCGTTCGACAAAATGCGCTGCCTTTTATAAAATAAAATCTTTACTAAAATGGAGAAAAACACTTGGTATTCCTACCAGGGAATACTGTGTTCACATACAACCTCCTGAAAATCAAACAACTTTCTTAGCTTGACGGCTATGGAT
>NZ_JAHESD010000146.1 GCF_018598585.1 Chryseosolibacter indicum | reverse complement strand
TTCTGTGCCTGTCCCGATAATTTCGGGAGGCAAGCAAAAAGAAATGCGAATGATATAGATGAATGATGCTAACCGATAAACCTTGAAAGAAACAGCTGAACGTTAAGACTCGAAATATTACTAATTCTGAAAAATTGGTTTGAATCACCGAAGCCCGAATTTCAAACACAACCCGGAACCTTAAACCTGTAACCTTAAACCTGTAACCTTAAACCAAAAAAATTCCCTTCCCACGCAACCTTTAATTCCCTACCTTGTCTTTGGTATAAAAAAAACAGCGAGTTTGGATCAACCCGTACTTGATATTCACTACGATTTAATACAGCTGTGTAAAGCTGGAGACAGTAGTGCATACCAGAAGTTGTACCGACTTTATGCCAAAGCCATGTATAACGTCAGCTACCGCATTGTGGGTAGGGAGGAAGATGCCGAAGACGCAACCCAGGAAGCTTTCATCAGCGCCTTCAAAAACCTGGGCAGCTACCGCGGCGACGCCACGTTTGGCGCATGGCTCAAACGCATTGTAGTGAACAAAGCCATTAATATCTTGAAGAAGCGCAGGGAAGAAGCCATACCCGAGCATGAAAACTTTGATATAGCTGAAGAAGAAGACACCATAGAATATAAAGAAGGACTCACCGTTGAAAGAGTAAGGACAGCCATACACCAACTGCCCGATGGCTACCGCACTGTGCTTTCGTTGTATTTGCTGGAAGGCTACGACCACCAGGAGATCGCCGAGATCATGGGCATCACCGAGTCTACGTCGAAGTCGCAGTTGAACAGAGCCAAGAGCAAGCTCAGGGAATTTTTAACACAAGGTTACAAGTTGGGAGAATTAAAGAATAAAGCATGATGAACGACGAACTGGAAAGATTTGTAAAAGAAAATCGTGATGCGTTTGACGACAAAGAGCCATCAGAGAAAATATGGAATGAAGTATCACGCTCAATAAAAACAGGAAAGAAAACCACCCTCTGGAACTCCGTTGTTATCTGGAGAGCTGCAGCCATGCTTTTTATGGCCCTTTCTGTTTATTTACTTATCCCAAAGACTAATAATATCACCAAACAACGTGAAGCAACCCTTAACGAGTTTGCCGACGTAGAGCAGTTTTATATTGCCCAGATCTCCGAGAAAACAGCCCTCATCCAGGAGCTACACAAAACCGAAGGCCTCAACGGCTTCACCCACGACTTCAAGCAACTCGAAGCCATGTACATGGTGCTCAAGGAAGAGATGAAGCGCAGCCCCAACCAGAAGGTTAAAGACGCCCTCGTCCTGAATCTCCTCGTAAGAATCGATTTATTGAATCAACAACTCCACCATTTGGAAAACGACGACCACACCACCCAAGAAGACACGGATAACGGTAAGTCTAAACCATCGAAGAATGTTTGATGTGGTTTGTTACAGGTTACATGTTTAAGGTTTCAGGTTTAGGAACCTTCCAACAACCTTAAACTTTTAACCTTAAACCTTAAACCTGAAACAGGATTAACCCAGAACCCAGAACTTCGAACCAATAAGAAAGTAGGCAGTAGGCAAAATGCAATAGGCAATGGAGTAAGTTGACAATTGACAATGGGCAGTTGACAATTCTCAAACCTAACCCGGAACCTTAAACCTGTAACCTGTAACCTTGA
>NZ_JAHESD010000145.1 GCF_018598585.1 Chryseosolibacter indicum | reverse complement strand
TCTTTAACTCCTATGATTTCTGGTTCCCAAGCTTTCCCAATTTTATAATATCTCATCTGTCTTAAGTATGGCTACCAACGTGAGTGCATATTGCGTTGCGGGGCCAGGAGCGCTTGTTAAATGGCCATCGGCCATGACAAGCGCGACCTGCTGCAAAATTGTCCCACGTGATAAAACTAAATTAAGAAACTAAAACTACAACGCAACACTGAACCCCCGCATTGAAATATGCACAGTGTTGCCAGCATGTGCCGCATCACACTGCTCTCATTCGTTTCACTTGTCCGATGACGAATGAATAAACCATTGTCAAAATGCAGAATACTACCGTCTTACTTGTCAGTCCTATAATTACGTCAATTGTTGAAAGTTCGCTAAAGAGTCCACCGCTTGAATAGTCCCGATGTATTGATGTCACAACTATCACGAAAATCTCAAATGAAATCAAGAATAAGATGGCGAATACAAGTCTCACGATTTTATTCCTCCTTACTTTTTCAATCATTATAAATTGCGTCATTGTTGTCCATACAACAACTTGAAGCAACGGATACCAACGAATTTCATAGTCGTCCACGGTGACGAGTGAGATAATTATAATTGTCACTATGCAAATGAAGTAAATGACTCCTACAAATCGGATGAACTTGCTTGCTTTAATGTCAAGTGTTTCAATTGGTCCAGATTGTCCTTTTATTATTGAAGTTCGGAGCCAAACTAATGTAAACAGTCCGTAACCAATGAAAAGGTCTATCGTGATTACTTTTATTGTCAGATTTAGAAATTCGTTCATTTACTATTTAATTGTCCGATGTTCTTACAGGCTACTCTGTCCTGAGGCATTGCTGGCAACGCCTAGCTATAAGACGTATGCGTTTAAATACCTACATCTTTGTCCAACGTTGCTGAGCGAAATTTAATAGCACACAAGTTAAGAACCTACGATAAAGCATATGTATTATAGCTGATGTTAGCATGCGTTTGCTTTCTCCGATCAATGATCGAAGCCAGTCTTCATCCAATTGTAAAATCCGATGATCGTCAGCCCGAAGAAGAAAACCAAAAACGTCCAGTTTATTTTTTTAATCGTCTTATTGTCCTTCTTGATAAGTCGCAATGTTATTATTATGAGTCCAACGATGCTTAACAGTCCTAAGTAAACCCACCTGTCCAGATATTGCCATTCCCAATTCTTCTCATTCGTATTCAGTCCGTGGACCATTACATACGTCTCTTTGTCCGCGTAAAAGTCGGAAATGTCTATTGGCATAATTACCAGAAACGTCAGCAGAAGGAATGCCGCGATTCCTGTCAGAATTGTCTCTATTTTTATCGTAGTCTCCATTGTCCAAAACAAATGCATGCTAACATCTCGCTATAAGCCATATGGCTTATATTTCCTTATTGCTCTCCAATTTAATGCTTTTAATTTCCTTCTAAAAAAACAGTTTGATTAAAGCTTTCATTACCCATACTTCACAGCCTCCAGCTCCAGAAGTCATCTCTTCCCATCACCCATCCCTCCAAACCTAATATTTCATCCCATTCATCCCCTCCCCAAACCCTACTCATCTCCCTCTTTGTCCCCGGTTTTACCACAAGATAATCCGTAGATAACCCGTATATAATCCGTATATAACCCGTAGATAACCCGTACCTTAAAGAGACGGGTTATCTACGGGTC
>NZ_JAHESD010000144.1 GCF_018598585.1 Chryseosolibacter indicum | reverse complement strand
TCCCTTTTTCTTGAATCCCAAAGGCTTCAGTGTCGCATGAAAGCTATCCTTCACAACTTTGTCAAACTTTGTCTCTGCGATACTCTTCATCATTAATATAAAATTGCGCACAACGTTTGTGTTTATGCAGTGCGGGGAATAGGAGGGCAAAAAAATGTAGCGCAGCGAAATATTTTGCCCGACTTGCACGTCTCTATCCCCCGACACCGAACTAAATTAAGAAATTACTTTTGACACCTACACCGAGCCCCCGCATTGCATAAACATTTTGTTAGCATGCGTTCGTTCTACTCGAAACTAAATTGTTTCAATCTTTATTTCCTTTAGTTTTCCTTTTTCGTCAAACTCAAGAATCAAGAATGTCGGATCAAATCCACTTCTATAAAGTCCGAGGTTATATGAAAAACCGAAATCTCTTTCAGGTTCACCTAACAGTTTCTTTATCTCAACGCTGTCCATTCCAATTTTCAAATGATTTTCAGTCAAGTCTATCAGCATGAAGTGTCTGTCGTTTTCATCATTTCTTCCTTTTTCCCAGTTTATCGTCCAAAGGTTTTTGTCAAACTCTCGTTTGTCCTCTTCAAGGTCCGCAGATCTGATAAACTGTCCAATCGGTGAAATCCATATGAGTCCCATGGTCACAATGATCACAGTCAATATTCCTAGTCCTATTTTGTAGCCTAATCTCATTTGAACAAATGCATGCTAACATCCTGATATAAGCCATATGGCTTATATTTCCTTATTGCTCTCCAATTTAATATTTTCCATCCCTTCTAAAAAAAGTAAGTTAGATTAAACCGGTTTTGCATTTCTCCTAATAGGTATTGCGCTCTGTACTCCCTGTAAACACCAACAAAGGCTAGGAAGGCTAGGGATAGCGCCAAGGATTTTTTTAAAGAAGCTTTATTACGTTGTCCCCTTTTTCAATACTCTCTAAAAAAACATCCTCGTCTGCGGTGACCAACTTCACCGTTTGAACCTTGTATTCACCGTCAGTGTCCGAGTTGACTATCTTTTTTTTCTTAATTTCATTTCTCTGAATGACCTTAATTTTTTGCTTTTTCTGACTATTGATTATTAGTACTCGTTTGTCCGTGACGCAGTATAAAACACTATCGGGTTGAAAAACTTTTTTTATAAGTATCACTACATTGATCAAGAGAATGATTATTAAGAACAATGCAAAGTTGTAAACATCTGCTTTTGGAAAAAATTCTTTTTGAAGAACAAGATAGTACGCTGAGAAAAGCCAAAAGCAATAGCAGATAGTTTAACAAATTCAATCAGTGTCCATTCAATGTTTCTTATTTTATATGGTCTTGCCAATGGTCTTCCTGTCCACAAGATTTGTTCGTTAGCCATTGCGAGTTCATCGAAAAATGCCTGTTTCTCTGATTTCATAGTCTCATTTTTCTCGTAAATACAGCCTAACGTGGCTATAACACACCTCTACTCCAAGTCTTCCGAAAATAGCACTCAAGTGGCCAGTTCAAGTCTGTAGCGCAGGAAGGCGGATAAGGGCCTAATTTATGGCGCTATTGTAAAGATAATACTCGGGGGGTAATAGATACCCAGAATTTACAGGATTATTATCTATAATTCTAACACTGGTGAACCCATTTCATTCGTACCTAATTCAATGCGTAGTGATCTATACTATTCGCAGGGATCCATAGCGATATATAGGACTAAGAAGGCATAAGAAGGACTAAGTAGCCAGACATAGCCAGGAATAGCCAGACGTAGCCAGGAATAGCCATACCATAGAGATAAGAT
>NZ_JAHESD010000143.1 GCF_018598585.1 Chryseosolibacter indicum | reverse complement strand
CTGTTTGTGATCGCCTGTTCTACCTGCTGATCAATCGCTGCCTTTACTGCCTGTGTGCTCGCTTCAGCACAAGTCTCCGGCTGAGGATCAAATACGATATCTTCTAACCCAACAGGTACTGTTACCCCCTGTTGCGGTGTGGTAAAGCGGAAGCAGAGGTTACCCTTAAAACAAATTTTATAATTATCTAACTTGTAAAAAATCAAATTTCTACCTCCGGAAGTATTCCCATCATTAGGAATCAAATTTTCTATTGATGCCGTCGTAAAAGGACTGTTTCCACCATTAATTGATGCAATTCCTGACCATGAAAAAGCATCTGTATATAATGCTACTATATCAAATGAGGACGAAATAACCGTACGGCTGATATCAAGAGGCTCGACGCTCCATGAATGTAAATTTAACCTTCCGCTGTTAAAATAATAACTGTTTTGCTGACCATAAACTGAAACAAAATCATCTTGGTTATTCTTCTCATGCGGCCTTACTCCTCCAGTAAGATAATTTTTTGTAATACCATTATGATCTATTTCAATGAGATACCCAGTTGAGCTACCTGCAAGATTAAAATCATTACTACTAATACTATAATTATAGGTATTAAGGATAATCGAATTAAATGAACGAGCCTGTAAATACATCACTCCTCCGCCATTAATCTCACTATGTACTTCAATCCACTTATGTGTTTTGTAAGCTCCATTTTTATCATATACCAACAAAAGAAATACCTCTTTTGGAATAGGAGGTACATTGTTGAGGGACATGTTAAAAGTGTAAAGACTATTATTTATATTAATATTAAATGATGCTTGGCTTGAGGATGCCTTAAATTGAATAAGATGATAGGCATTACCGGAAATATCAACTCTACTTGAGAAATAAAGAGAAACTATTCCAGTATATGATACAGGTATCCTATAATCTTCAATTACGTTTCCATTCAATGAGCTCAATTTTACGAAACTAATGTCTTGTTTTCCGATTCCTGCGTTGATAAATCCTGTGAAAATTAAGTTATTATCAACACCAAAAATTGGATCTATATATATACTAGTGGAAGTATTGATTCCTTTCCTCCCCCATATTACACTTCCTTTATCTGATATTTTTTCTACTAAGGTATACTTTCCCCTTGGGGTATTTGAATCAAAAACTACATCATTTATCCTTATTCCGTAATTGATGACTTCGTCATCAGCTGATGAAGCTGAAGAACTAAATTGCAGTGATACAACTAGAAAATCTTCGTTAATACTTAAATCCAAGATCCCTCCAACATTATCTCCCTGCGGCTGTGAAGGAATATTAATGTAATCAATTTTATATTGTCTATGCCAAAGTAAATTACCTGCTCGATTATATTTAATTAGAACTGCATCTCGTTTTACGTCTTGATTTATTAAGGTGGTATTATTATTAAGGACTAAGGTATTAACAAAAGTCATTAGTACATACATGTTACCGGATTTATCAACCACAGTGCTTAAACTATGCAGAGAGGCGTCCTTACCTCCTGCTAATGTCTTAGCATAGTTTACATAATATTTTCCCTGTTCAAAGTTCGAGGGTAAAACAATAGATGTTATTAAATCCCAATTAGAAGAGCAATTTTGCCCACTCTCCTTCACCTCCACTTCAAAATCATAAGTCAGCGCTTTGGTGATCTTCTCCCATTCTTCTGGTTTTCCATACGCTTTTACTTTCATTGGACTGCCTGCCTGGTCTTGCAGTGTGGGTGTTAATGGTGTATTACAATAATTGTCAATACAGTTTTG
>NZ_JAHESD010000142.1 GCF_018598585.1 Chryseosolibacter indicum | reverse complement strand
CAAAACTGTATTGACAATTATTGTAATACACCATTAACACCCACACTGCAAGACCAGGCAGGCAGTCCAATGAAAGTGAAAGCGTATGGGACACCTCAGGAATGGGAAAAGATCACCAAAGCGCTGACTTATGATTTTGAAGTGGAGGTGAAGGAGAGTGGGCAAAGTTGTAGTACAGGGTGGGAGAATGTGAGAGTTGGTTCCAGCTTCAATTGGCAGTTTGTGAAAACCCTTCTTGCCGGAAGCCCGGGAAGCCAAAATCAACTAAATACTTTAATAGACTACCGCTTTGATTTTGAAGGAAATATTTACGCTTTCTTCTATGCATTTTATCCTACCACTTTAAATAATGGAGTATCAATTCCATCAAACAATAGTTCTTCCGATCGAGATTTACATTTGGTTAAATTCAGCAAGGCGGGACAAGTAATTTGGTATAGAAAATTTGATGCTAAAGTTATATTAAACGCAGCAACAGCTTCAATATCGAATTTTTTAGAGATTACGTCTATAAATTCAAATCCAACTTTTCAGCAGAATAGTGAAGCAGATCTGACGCTTTCTATTAATGACTTTAATATTTTAAACGGTCGAGTTTTTTTCGTTTTCAACGTGGGAGGGCGTGCACAATATCCTACTGTTATTACTTACGAAGGTATTGATCGCCTAACATTATCTCCCGATGAAAGGGGTATTGCAGGCTCAATTGAAAGTGCCAATGGTGAGTTGGTCTGGATTAGATCTGCGACTAAACCCAACATTTTTAATTCATCCGCTATTGCAGATGATCTGGGTAACGCTTATTATTTGTCTATTTGCGAAGTGGGAAATCAGGGAGTTTATCTAAATGACCCTGAAAGCAATAGAGTGCAAATTACTAAGGTTGATCCAACAGGAAATGTAATTTGGATAAGTGAGCTAGTAGAGTTTGAGTATAATTCAATAGCACATAATGGAGTTCCTAGATTAGTTTTAGACGGAAAAGGAAATGTTTATTTTGTTTGTGGAATTTATAACGCATCAACATCTACGGGACAGGTACTTCCATTAAAAATTAAAAGAAATGGAACTATCCTTGAAACTTTTAATAAAACTAGTTTTTTTGAAATCATTGTAAAGTTCAATTCGAATGGAAGTTATGCTTGGCATAAGTCCTTTTCTAATCCTGCCTCTCCTTATGGAGACTTCGTATTTGTTGGATTGCAAAATTCACTATTACTTATTCCAACACAAAAAGATTTCACGAACCACCTCAATAACACATACTCTTTGTTGAAGTCTAATCAGGAAGGGGTTATTGAGATGGATTTAAACGGTTCTGTTATTTGGAACCACATCTATAACTTAGACATAAATTCTGATCTTGGAGATGTAGTTTATTATGAACGAAATGGCATTCTTTATTTAGTAACTAAAACTACGACATCTTCTGTTTCCATAGCACAGTATGCAATCTTAAAGTTTGATAAAGATTTAAAAACGTTAACTAGCCAAGTAATTGAGGGTGTGAATTTAAAGATAGACTATTTCGAGTCCCTCTTCGTGGAGAGTTTGGCTGATAAATATGTACTTATTGGATCGACTGAAAACGTAGCCGGCGATTTAGATAGATTAACTGTTGATGACTTAGATGGTCTTAATGTTAGAAGCAGTAATTATTTTTTAGGTAAGTATAATTCTGATAAATGTCCTACTGCGCGCTCCCTCTGCTTCCGCTTCACCACACCACAACAGGGGGTAACAGTACCTGTTGGGTTAGAAGATATCGTATTTGATCCTCAACCAGAGACTTGTGCTGAAGCGAGCACACAGGCAGTAAAGGCAGCGATTGATCAGCAGGTAGAACAGGCGATCACAAACAG
>NZ_JAHESD010000141.1 GCF_018598585.1 Chryseosolibacter indicum | reverse complement strand
CATTCACTTTGCTCGCCAATGTCTCTAACTTTAAGTCTATCTCGTTCGTGAATCGTTTCATAGCGTTGCCCATAACGGTTTGCATATGCAGCGTTGCCGTGCTCAAGCGCCTCACTGTCCCACGTACAAACCGCAATTGAAATACAAGTTAACATACAAGCACTTCCCAGGCAATGATGCATATGCGGTGTTGTGCGCTGCCTCATTCCACGTCCGCCAATCTGTTATCTGTAATTTCTTGAATTAGTCCTATAGTTTTTTCTAGTCCCTTGACACTTAACTCCAAATGTTTTTTAAAATATCTTGGAAGCGCCTTCTGCTCTGCCAACATTTTTTCTATTTCGGCTCTGTCAAATGGGTCTTTTGCGTGATTCCACTTGAATGTAGTGTCAACCGATATATAATGGACAATCTGCTTTCGTTTTTCGTTTAGGTCTTTAAATTCGTCATCTCTAAACGTCTTTAACCACTGGTAATTTGGTGAATCATGAAAGTCGTCTGGAATTTTGTCAATAGTTGTAGTGAAGTATGCTTTATCTGGCTTTATCAGTTCTGGAAAATATGTTGCTAAAAGATCTCCAATCCTGTCCCAGTAATTGTAAACCTTTTCCGATACTGTATTAGCTGCCATATTGAACCTTTTATTTTCGATTGTCCGGCTATAAGGGTAGAGGATTCCGCCAGCGAATGGATACCCATAAAGTAGTGGGTTGTACAAATACGGCTCGTAGAGATAGAGCTGTCCTGTGAAATACATTATCTCATCACAACAGAAACATATATCGTCAAAGCTCTTATGAAAGTCAAACCCTTGGTATTTCACTTGTCCTTTGCGAACAGTATCAAAAAAGAGAGCTAGAATATTTTGGCCGTTTACAGTAAACTGTCGATCAAGTCCCTCAATGCTGTCCAACTGCTGTTCCTCGTAAATCTTAACTATCTCTCTTTGAAAGTCCCAGATAATTTTGTGTCTTTCGTCTTTGTAACTCATCGATTTGTTGAGGTTGCGCACAACGCTTGTGCATAAGCAGTGGCGGGTGTTCGAAGCGCGTCACTGTCCCACGACACAAAACATATTTTAAAAAACTAATCTACAAATTTACACGAACCCCGCCATTGATTATGCATTTTGTTGTGGCCAGTGCACGTCCACTGTCATTTGTCATTTGACTCTGGTTTTAAAGCTGTCGTACAACTCAAAGAACTTATCTACTGCAAGTTCCTCATCTCCTTTGCATTCGTCTAAAATGATTTTACTCCAACCCGCTGTTGATTCCTTCCATTTAAATTGTCCAGCAACCCAATCATGAAAGTCATCAAACTTTATCTTGTCATCAACTTCGATGTCATTTGTCCATGTGGCGTAAAAGTATCCATCAATAAAAGATTTTAAAGTCGTAATTTTTTTATCACCGATGTACATCGCTGTCCTTTTCCTAAAGTCCTCCATGTCAATTAGGTCAAAAATTGATTTAGGCGGCTTTGTCATTTGTCAGTCATCTGTTTTCTCTTTCAGGTGGTCTACTTGTCCAAGTGCATTGGCCACAACATTTCGCTATAAGCCATATTGCTTATATTTCCTTATTGCTCTCCAAGTTAATGCTTTCCCTTTCCTTCTCAAAAAACATACATCGAATGAGTCGTTTCTGCATCTCTCCTGATTTACAATAATTAAAAACCGCTTGGTACCTTCCTTTCACCATCACATAGCGCTCAAATTGTTGTATAACGCTAACCCTAACTTAATAAAGAAATCCGACCCAAGCCGTGTTTACCCGGGTATACATGTGTAAACACGGATATACTCCAACAAGAAAAAACTCACTAGCCTTCACCACCTTAAGCCGGCTCTGTCTCTCCTATTTCCCTTTGCGCTATAAACTCCCTCCCACCATAAATCCCCTAAACCTAACGATTTTCATCCCCATTCCCCCAACCTCAAACCCTACTCA
>NZ_JAHESD010000140.1 GCF_018598585.1 Chryseosolibacter indicum | reverse complement strand
TGCGTTCTCTCTTTGTCTGGCAGCTTCTGATTTCTGGAAGAACGCAAATATTAAAAACACGAGTGAAACAATAGTAGCAGTTCCCAGAACAATCGCTGTAGCCCTTGCCCGTTGAAGCTTTCGCTTCTGTTCAAGTTCCTTAATCCGTTGTTCCGTTTCCCATTCTTTCCGCGAATACTCAAGGAAGATCATGGTACGCTCAAATGCCGGGTTATAGCGTTGCCCCCATACAAGTGTTGGCTTATGCTTCGCTTGCCAGTTTAATGCAAGTTGTAAGTCTGGTGGGCGCCAAAGGCCAGCTTTTCCTACCTGGTGCATAGCGGCAGCTTCAGCAAGGCGTGTATACATTTGCACTGCTTCTGCTTCATCATCAACCCAATTTTTCAGACGAACCCAAATCCTCATTAAGCTTTCGTGAGAAATATCAATCATAGATTTGGAAGACAATGCTGTTCCGTAGGCAGGGGTTAGCAGCGAACGCCCCGGCTCCCGAAACTTTTCAATTACCTCAGCCACGGTCTGTTCGTCGGCATTGGCTATCGCAGCAATTTCATTTAACCTTGTTGGTCTTCTGATCCCAAAATTTTCACCGCGCTTTTCTGTAATAGCTTTAAACAGTACTTCACAAATGTGTTTTTGATCTTCACTTAATTCATCATAAGCCTCATTTGCATGCATTGACAGAGCTTCTGCCATTGTGCCAATTGCTTCATAATGCTTTAAGTCGACAGGCTCGTCCTCATAATCTCTATATTCGGACCAGTAACTCCAGGTGCGCATAAGCGCGTGCTGAAGAATTGGTAATTGGTCAGGGTTGTCACCTAAATCGTTTAGCAGCTGCTGCGTTAATCTGGGCGATATTTTTGCACCACCAACTGCTACAGGTCCATCTATGGCCCTTCTTTTCTGATCTCTCGTTAGCTGAGGGATAAGGTAGTGGCTATCGTTTATTTTGCGCGTAAGTTCAGGGAACTGCGCACAATCACCAATAAAATCAGAACGCATGGTGATAGCCACGTATATAGGCGTATCCGGATAGTTAACTGCTTCTATTAATAGATTAACAAAAGCCAGTGTTTCATTAACAGAATTGGGATCAAGGCTATCTTTAAAACGAAAAAGCTCTTCAAATTGGTCAACAAGGATTAAGTAGTTTACATCTTCGTTTTTCTTCGACTGTTGAATTGCTTCAACCAGTCCAAGGGAACTACTTCTTAGCAGTGTTGAAAAAATCGTTCTTTTGATCTTTCGTTCTTCTGTATCAGCTGCCCTGTATTCCGGATTGTTTTTAAGTAACGCCTCAGCAAGGTTGTCGATTGGTCCTGCACCAGGCCTGGTAACAACAACTTCCCAATTTGGACTTGCATCTGTAAGGAAACCGCCGTACAGAATGGGCATGACGCCGCAATAGATGAAGGATGATTTACCACTTCCACTGGGACCAATAACGCCAACAAAACGGTTCTTTGAAAGCTTGAGAAGAACCTCATCACTTTGACCTTCTCTACCAAAAAATAAATGGCTCTCTTCAATTTTAAAAGGTCTTAATCCTGGAAATGGATTGCTTACGAGTGCCTTTTGATTAACTGCCTGGCTCATTAAGATTAAGCGTTAAATTCCTGTAATAATGATTTTAAAGATTCTGCAGGGCGATGAGGATCACTCTCAATTACGCGCAGGTTTTGATTTTTAAAATTATCATCACTTATACTTTCCCCTGGCGCAGTTATAATGGCTTTACCAATAATTGGCTTCTTTCTTCCAAATCCAGGTGCTTTTAGAAGGTCGAGGACTTTCATCCTTACCCATTGTTCATTTACTTTTCCTTTATAAATAATGGCAGCATCAAATGTTCTTAAATTATCTATATGTTTTTTTCTCAACTCAAGCAATTCACCTTCAAACTCAGGAAGCAATACCTTAAATCCTGATTTTTCTATTGCCTCTTTTATTGGCCTTACTTCAAGGTCATCCACCTTATCGTGCATGAGGTAAACGGTACGTCCGGTAGTATCATCAGCAATTTGTCTTTCACTGGATTCTACCAGCTCTTCACGCATAATGTTCTTGAAATCCTCAAGAGGTGTTTGAAGAATCTCTGCGCCTTCCTGCGCTTCAGCATCACGCTTAATGTTCTCGATAAACGCTTTTTGCTTTTCGCTTGCGTTAGTCAGGGTAGGGGATATCCAGATA
>NZ_JAHESD010000013.1 GCF_018598585.1 Chryseosolibacter indicum | reverse complement strand
GTTGTACCACGGGAATATCTGCGCACGACAGGTTTAAAACCATTCGAGCTTTGGTAGATCCGGAAACCAAACCTGAAGAATTAGGAAAGCCTGGTCATATTTTCCCCCTTAAAGCAAAAAGAGGTGGTGTTTTAAGAAGAGCCGGTCATACAGAAGCTGCAATAGATTTTGCGCGGCTCGCAGGTTTTAAACCAGCAGGTGTTTTGGTGGAGATAATGAATGAGGATGGCAGCATGGCACGCCTTCCAGACCTGGTAAAAGTTGCACAGCGATTTAATCTTAAGCTTGTTTCTATTAAGGATTTGATTGAGTACAGGCTGAAGAAAGAATCGCTCATCAACAGGCAGGTAGAGGTGGATATGCCTACCGAACACGGGCAGTTTAAGTTAATTGCATTTGAACAGATAAATACAAAAGACGTCCATTTAGCGTTAGTGAAAGGAAGCTGGCAAAAAGATGAGCCTATATTGGTAAGGGTTCACTCTTCTTGCGTAACTGGAGATATTTTTGGTTCATGTCGTTGCGATTGTGGCCCTCAGCTTCATCATGCTATGGAAATGGTAGAGCGTGAAGGCAAAGGCGTTGTTCTATACATGAATCAGGAGGGCAGAGGTATTGGCTTGCTCAACAAATTAAGGGCTTATAAGTTACAAGAAGAAGGATGGGATACGGTTGAAGCTAATCTGAAACTTGGTTTCGATATGGATGAGCGTGATTATGGGGTTGGTGCTCAGATACTTCGTGATTTAGGCATTACCAAAATCAAGCTTATCACAAATAATCCGAAAAAGCGTGTAGGCCTAATGGGATATGGTCTGGAAATTGTTGACAATGTCCCTATTGAGATTATTCCAAATCCCCATAATGAAAAGTACCTTTTGACCAAACGTGATAAATTAGGACATACCATTTTAAGGAATAAATAAATGAGGAAGTTTAAGTTGACAAGTACCGGGTTCTTTTTTCTCGCAGTAATCCTGCTGACAAAACCCGTTCTTGCTCAAAAAAACTGGCCTTCAGAAGTGTGGCATGAGGGTAAATTGGTATTGTTAGAAGGAGACACGCTAAGGGGCATGTTGAAATATGAT
This sequence comes from Chryseosolibacter indicum, assembly GCF_018598585.1. Classification (GTDB taxonomy): domain Bacteria; phylum Bacteroidota; class Bacteroidia; order Cytophagales; family Cyclobacteriaceae; genus Chryseosolibacter; species Chryseosolibacter indicus. The sequence goes on along the minus strand of NZ_JAHESD010000013.1, from coordinate 98,088 downwards.
CTACAACAGGACCTTGTTCAATACGTTATAAAAGACAACAAGCCGGAGGTTTTTACAGCACGTAAAGTTCTCTTTTTTGAAATATTTGATGAATCCGTTCATAAGTACAGGCAGTTCTTCGCGCTTCCCTTTAATACTGTAGGTGGCTATAAAACTCCCATATTTTTTGAGTTGTTAGAGGAAGGCAAGATTACTTTACTTACGCGCGAATACCTCGAATATAAAACAATCAGTTCTCCTTATTATTTTGGTTCTTATACAACGCTTGTCTTGTCCCATAAATATTATTTTTTAAAGGAAAATGGATCGATAGAAGAATTTGTCGGTAATAAAAACAATCTCCTTAATATGATGGGTAGTAGGGATGAAGAGGTTGAAAAATACATTAAAGCTAACCGGTTGCGCTATGATGATAAGTATGATATGGCTAAAATAGTTGCTTATTATAATTCCTTGACTGGTTCATAGTCAAAGTTTCAAATTCCCTCGTAGATTTACGGTTCAACTTTATTGCTTTTAACATGAGCAAACCGCTTATTCTTGTCTCTAATGATGATGGAATTACCTCTAAAGGCATTCTTACATTGGTAAATGTAATGAAACAAATAGGGGAAGTTATTGTAGTAGCACCTGATAGCCCTCAGTCAGGTATGGGACATGCAATTACTGTGGGTGAATCCTTAAGGCTGGAAGAGAATTTTATATTTGAAGGCGTTAAGGCCTACGAATGCTCAGGCACACCGGCAGACTGCGTTAAAATGGCGCGTCATTTTGTATTGAAAGATCAGCGACAACCTGATATTGTAGTAAGTGGCGTGAATCATGGCAGCAACACTTCCATCAGTGTACTCTATTCAGGGACAATGTCTGCAGCAATAGAAGGCGCTATTGAAGGTACTCCAGCAATTGGTTTTTCACTATGTGATTTTTCTTACAAGGCAGATTTTTCACATACAGAAGAGTATATTCGTAAGATTACAATGCAGGTGCTGGAAAAAGGATTGCCAAAAGGAGTAGCACTTAATGTTAATTTTCCTCCGAAGCGTGATGCAGCCTTAAAAGGAGTAAGAATTTGCCGGCAAGCAAATGCAAAGTGGATAGAGGATTTTGATATGCGTTACGATCCACATGGGAGAAGATATTTTTGGATGATGGGCAATTTTGTAAACTTTGATAAAGGAGAGGATAATGATGAGTGGGCGATCGCAAATAATTACGTATCCGTTGTTCCATGTCAATTCGATCTTACTGCTCATTCAGCAATTCCAGTTCTCAATGAAGACTGGGATATTTTACAATAAACAAATTTCATTACTGATATAATGAAGCATCAGTCGATCTTTAATGAACTGGAAGATAGACTGCAGCAACCCCTTCCGGGTGCACTTGCGCATGATGTGATGCGTGCTACCCCTGTAGGACCGCTCATTCCCAGCTTTGAGCACAAAGTTCCTGCTAAACCTGGGGCTGTATTAATTGTTCTCTATGCCGATGACGAGCACATTAAATTTCCGCTCATAAAAAGACAGGAGTATTTAGGTGCGCATAGCAACCAGGTTAGTTTACCGGGAGGTAAAGCAGAGCCAGGAGAAGATGCAGTTGAAACTGCATTAAGAGAAGGGGAGGAGGAGATTGGTATTAACAGAAATGATTTGAGAGTAATAGGAAAGCTTAGCGATTTCTTTGTTATTCCAAGTAATTTTATTGTCACCCCGATTGTTGCCATATGCAATAGAATTCCTGTACTACGCCCAGACCCAAGGGAAGTAAAGAGAATATTAACAGGAAATTTATTCTCTATAACACAGCAGGACGCTATCAAGAACAAAGAGATCGTGGTGTCAGGAGACTTTAAAATGATGGCGCCTCATTTCGATATTGAAGGTGAAGTTGTATGGGGAGCCACGGCAATGATATTAAACGAGTTGTGTGAAGTTGTCCGACCCATGCTAAAATAAAAAAGGCTGCAGTTTCCCACAGCCTTCATTAACAGTTACTAATTAATTATTTCTTTTTCTTTTTCACTGGTTTTGTCGCGGTCTTCTTTTTAGCGACAGCTTTGGCTACTGCCTTAACTATCTTTCCTGCTTTAACAATTTTGCCAACGACTTTTTTAACCAAGCCTTTTTTAGCCACTTTTTTAGGAGCTGCTTTTGGTGTTACCTTTTTAAGCGCAGACTTAGCTACCTTTTTAACAGAAGCTTTTGCTACTCCTTTTTTAGGAGTTCCTTTTGCAATGCTCTCAACGGTTTTCTTTACCGCTTTTTTAGCAACTGCAGAAGTTTTAGCAACCTTTTTAACTGCCTTTAAAGGTTTAACTTCTTTTTTGCCATTTGGCTTAGTTACAATCTTTCTGGACATTGGTTGTTGAAAGCCAGTTGTAGCAGTAATTTGTTTTGCCATCAGGTTTAGCGCAGATCCTGCTTTAAACCATTCTATTTGACCTGCATTATAAGTATGGTTCACCCTAATTGTATCAGATGTACCATCTTTATGATTCAATACAATTGTTAATTGTTTGTCAGGCGCAAATTCCTTTAGATCGATAAGATCGATAGTATCGTCCTCCTGAACTTTGTCGTAATCCGCTTCATCAGAGAAAGTGACTGCAAGCATACCTTGTTTCTTAAGGTTTGTTTCGTGAATACGAGCAAATGATTTTACAAGTATCACTCGAATACCAAGATGCCTTGGCTGCATCGCAGCATGTTCGCGAGATGAGCCTTCTCCATAGTTATGGTCACCAACAACTATAGTAGGAATACCTGCGGCTTTATAAGCACGTTGTGTAGCGGGTACTGGTCCATATTCTCCTGTTAATTGGCTTTTAACACTATCCGTCTTGTCGGTAAAAGCGTTAACAGCTCCAATCAGTGTATTATTTGCAATGTTGTCGAGGTGTCCTCGGAATCTCAACCACGGACCTGCCATAGATATATGGTCTGTTGTACACTTTCCTTTTGCTTTGATCAACAGCTTCATGCCCATCAAATTATTGCCATCCCAAGCAGGGAACGGAGCTAAAGCCTGAAGTCTGTTAGAACTAGGATCTATGTTAACCTTTACTTTGCTGCCATCTTTAGCAGGAGCAAGGTATCCTGGATCTTTTACATCAAAACCTCTTGGAGGAAATTCTGCACCAGATGGTTCGTCAAGTTTAACGGCTTGTCCTTCATCATTAACTAATGTGTCTGTTAACGGATTGAAAGTTAAATCTCCCGCAATGGCAAATGCTGTTGTGATTTCCGGTGAGGCTACAAAAGCATGTGTATTTGGGTTACCGTCATTTCGTTTTGCAAAGTTGCGATTGAATGAAGTAATAATAGAGTTCTTTCTGTTAGGATCGTTTGTATGACGAGCCCATTGTCCGATACAAGGACCACAAGCATTAGCCAACACCACGCCTCCCATCTTCTCAAAGATACCGAGGTATCCATCACGCTCTACTGTATAACGTACCTGCTCTGAACCTGGAGTTATAGTGAACTCCGCTCTCGCTTTAATTTTCTTATCAACAGCTTGTTTTGCAAGTGAAGCAGAACGGGTAATGTCTTCGTAAGAAGAGTTTGTACAAGAACCAATTAGACCAACTTCAAGCTTTTCAGGCCATCCGTTTTTCTTAACTTCTTCAGCAAACTGAGAAACTGGAATCGCTCTGTCTGGAGTGAAAGGTCCGTTGATATGTGGCTCAAGTTCACTTAAATTTATTTCGATTACCTGATCGAAGTATTTTTCAGGATCAGCATATACTTCAGGATCTCCTGTAAGATGCTCTTTAATTTTATCAGCAACGGAAGAAATTTCTTTTCTTCCTGTTCCGCGGAGGTACTCAGCCATTTTCTCATCGTATCCGAAAGTTGAAGTCGTTGCTCCAATTTCAGCACCCATGTTACAAATGGTTGCCTTTCCTGTACAAGAAATGCTGTCACAGCCTTCGCCAAAATATTCTACAATTGCGCCTGTTCCACCTTTAACAGTAAGAATACCAGCAACTTTAAGAATTACGTCTTTAGCAGCAGTCCATCCGCTAAGTTTACCAGTTAATTTAACACCGATAAGTTTAGGCCATTTCAGTTCCCATGGCATTCCTGCCATAACATCTACGGCATCTGCACCACCCACGCCAATTGCAATCATACCTAATCCACCAGCATTTACTGTATGGGAGTCGGTACCAATCATCATTCCTCCTGGGAACGCATAGTTTTCAAGAACAACCTGGTGAATGATACCAGCGCCTGGTCTCCAGAAACCTATACCAAATTTATTAGATACAGATTCGAGGAAGTTGAAAACTTCGCCACTTGCAGTTAAAGAGTCAGCCAAATCTTTTTTAGCGCCGTCTTTAGCAAGAATCAAGTGATCGCAATGTACTGTAGAAGGCACCCTTACCTTGGGTATTCCGGCAGACATGAATTGAAGCAATGCCATTTGAGCAGTTGCGTCCTGCATGGCCACGCGATCGGGTGAGAAATTAACATAGGATTTACCGCGTGTGAAATCGGAAACCTCCTGTTCTCCATGCAAGTGAGAGTAGAGTATTTTTTCTGAAAGTGTTAAAGGCCTGTTTACGACTTTGCGGGCCTTGGCAATACGGTTAGGCATCTCTTTATATACCGCCTTGACCATGTCTAAATCGAATACCATAGATGTAGTTTTAAAGGTGCGCTAAAGTACTAAAATTTTTCTTGTTGGTTAAGCAGTTCTTCATGAGCAATTTCTGATTCATCTAACTGGCTTCCCCTCATTTTATCCAACAGGGTATTCAGCTGTCTGGTTTCATCTTCTGAAAGGTTATATAATAATTTTTCAAGGTTATCCACAGGTCCTTCCATTTTTTCTAGAAGTTCTAATCCGGATTCTGTGATAGTGATTTCAACCGCCCGCTTATCATTTTTAGAATCCTCCCTGTTAATCAGGCCTTTAAGTCTTAATCTTTCAACAATTCGGGATGTGTCAGACATCTTATCCAACATACGATCTTTGATAAGATTGACAGTTGCAGGTTTAGGATATTGGCCACGGAGAATGCGAAGAACATTAAATTGCTGCCTGGTTATATCAAAATCCTTAAAGGCATCACTCATGTGAGTGATGAGATAATTATGAGTATAAAGAATGTTAAGAATTGCTTTTTGATATTCGCTACGGAATTCTTTTTGTTTAATATCCTGGCTTAATGACATATTGAGGTTAGGTTTAAGGCTATACCAAAATAAATATTTTAAAACCAATACATTAGAGAAAGCAAGAATGTAACATTCTTTTTCGGTAAACTCTCTTTATTTACTGTTAATATAATTCAGAAACTCGCGCCGAATATTCTCATTATTGAATTTACCAGAAAAATAAGCGGTTCCTGTTTTGCTATTCGTATCGCCCACTCCGCGAGAAGCAACACACATATGGTTAGCATCACACACTACACCTACATCCTCAGTCATCAGTACACGCTGCATTTCTTTGCCTATTTGCACAGTGAGTCTCTCCTGTACCTGCGGTCTTTTGGCGAAGTATTGAACTATTCGGTTGATTTTCGAAAGACCTATCACTTTGCCTGACGAGAAGTAAGCTACATGAACCTTACCATAAATAGGAACAAAATGATGCTCGCAATGTGAGTAGAAGGTTATATCCTTCTCAACTAGCATCTGATCATAGTTGTATTTATTTTCAAAGAGTCTTGCTGTTGGGCGGTTTTTGGGATTGAGACCACTAAACACCTCTTTAACATACATTTTAGCAACACGTCTTGGTGTCCCTCCAAGGCTATCATCATTTAAGTCAAGGCCAAGGATGTGCATGATTTCACGGAAGTGCTTCTCTATGCGATCAATCTTCTCTTCGTCATCAATGTCAAAAGCATCAGGACGTAAGGGAGTTTCTGATGAAGAGGCGAGATGATCATCGCCAATATCCTCGGAATCCACAGGTTTAATTGGCCGGATATTCAACAAAATTTCTTTCGGTCTCATACAATGTAATTTTCAATTCAAACTTCTCGTCTATTTTTTCCCTAAGTATCCGCCATATGACAACAGCAATGTTCTCAGCAGTAGGATTAAGATTCTTAAAGTATTCAGTGTCTAAATTCAAATTTCTGTGGTCGAATTTATGAAGCACGTTCTCTTTTATCAGGTCACTAAGTGCTTTCAAATCAAAAACATAACCAGTTTCTGGATTGGGTTCGCCAATTATGCTTACGATCAACTCATAATTATGACCATGGTAATTGGGATTATTGCATTTGCCGAAAACTTCATCATTCTTTTGGTCAGACCAGTTCGGTTGAAATAATCTGTGCGCTGCGTTAAAATGCTCTTTCCGTGAAACCTTTATCTTCATTTATGATTCGTCCTCTATCAATTTAAAATTCTAAGCTAAGTAGAAAAAATAAATCAATGTTCATAGACTAACAGGATAATAGCCAAAAGGTTCAGGAGAACCAGCAATTGTTCGAGATTCTTAAGAAATAGAAATGATAGATGGAAGACCCATGCTAGAGAATTGCAAGCACTTCTCCGGTCAGAAATAGTAGTATTTATCACAAAGCCGTATACTATTAATCGGCTTTTATCCCAAAGGGATGAACTATTTCCTTAAAAAGATTATTTTATCCATTAATTTAGTGGATATTTGTTGGGCTGCTTAACTCATTAATGCCTGAGAGCAAAAAATGATCAACGTTAGTAGCAGAGCCAGTAAAAGTCGGTATTTGAGGTTCAAGGTTAAAAAGTGTTACGTTTATGTATCTAAAGTAATACTTTAAGCCGCTACTTGTCAATGCCATGTATTATTTAACTGAAAATTAAGGATTTATAAAAATTGATCTCTAATGGACTTTGAAAGTATAAAGGCCCAAATAACCGGGTATAAAGCAACAGGAAAAACTCTTTTTACCACATCCTCTTTTCAATCTCATAGCCTTGTTTTACTGCATATTCTGAGCAGAATTGATAATACCATTCCTATCTATTTTATAAATACAGGCTTTCATTTTCCCGATACTGTTAAATTTCGTGATCAGATCACAGAACAATTTGGATTGAATACCATTGATCTTAAATCTGATGTTCCCAAATTCATGCAAAGAGACCCTGATGGGAAACTTCTTTTTACATCAGATCCTGATCATTGCTGTTATTTAAATAAAACCCAACCGATGGATGCCATTCTTATGGCGCATGATATCTGGATAAATGGTGTGCGGGCAGATCAGAGTGCTGTACGGGCCGCAATGAAAATTGAGCAGCCTGCTAAGCATGGTTGTACAAGGTTTCATCCTATGTTAGACTGGAATGCAAAAATGATCTGGCAATACCAAAAGGAGTATAACCTTCCAAGACACCCTCTTGAAGAGAAGGGGTACGTGAGTATAGGTTGTGAGCCCTGTACTCGTAAATTAGACCCCGAGATGCAGGAAAGAGAAGCGCGTTGGTTCGGGATGAATAAAATTGAATGTGGCTTACATACTGATTTAATTAACAAATAATAATAAACTAAAATAGCAGAAAGGCAAGAGAGGTTGGTAGTTGAGCGTTGTTCGCCTGAATAATTGATAACGGAAATGAAAGTATTAGTTACCGGAGGTGCCGGATATATAGGTACAGAACTAACCCATATGCTTATTGCCAGGCCAGATGTTGAGCAGGTAGTAATTTATGATAACTTAAGCAGGCCTAATCATAATTTTTTCCTTGGGTTAAGGCATTACAATCATTCAAAGATAAAATTTGTAAAAGGAGAACTCCTTGATTCACGTGCCCTTCGAAAAGTGCTGAAGGGAATAGATGTTGTTTACCATCTTGCAGCAAAAGTTACCACGCCCTTTGCTAATTCTGAAGCTCATATCTACGAACAGGTAAACCACTGGGGAACAGCAGAACTTGTGTATGCTGTAGAAGAAAGTAATGTTAAAAGGTTTATTTACGCCAGTAGCACAGGCGTATATGGTTCGTCTAATATTCCAGCGCACGAAGATAAATCTCCCGACCCAAAAACATTTTATGCGGTATCCAAACTTCGGGGCGAAGAACACGTGAGAAGATTAATAGGGAAGATTGATACCTATATTATGCGTTGCGGCAATGTATATGGCTACAGTAAGAGCATGCGCTTTGATGCTGTTATTAATAAATTCATTTTTGACGCGAATTTCAGTAAGCTAATTACTATTCAGGGAGATGGTAAGCAGTCGAGAACGTTTATTCATATTGACATGCTTGCCAAAGGGCTTAGTAATTTATTGGTTGCTGATTTACCTGGAGACGTCTATAATATAGTTGATAAGAATGTAACAGTCCTTGACATCCTGGATATTTTAAAGGAATTGATACCTGATCTTGAATTTATATTTATTAATCAACATCTTAGGCTACATGAGTTAAATGTGAAGGTCAACCCGTTGATTACTGATACGCTTCAAATCAGAAACAATAGATCTTTGAAGGAGGAATTAACCGAGTTCCTTGCTAAATTCAGCTTTTAGTTTTCCTACTAGTTAAAGTTGTTTAAAGCATGCAAGAAATTGCTACAGTTATTGTTTTGTTGGCCGTTGTAACTGCCTTGGCGCAGGTTACTGATCTGATTAAAATACCTTATCCAATACTACTGGTAATAGCAGGAATGGGAATCGGTTTTATTCCTGGGTTGCCCTATATAAATCTTCACCCTGAAATTGTCTTTCTTGTATTTCTTCCACCTATATTATATGAAGCAGCCTGGTCTACCTCATGGCCTGAATTTAAAGCCGCGAAACGACCAATTACGCTGCTTGCTATCGGCTGTGTTTTATTTACAACTTGTGCTGTAGCCTGGATTGCTCATAAATTTATTCCTGATTTAGGTTGGGCAGAGGCTTTTGTTTTAGGAGCTATTATTTCTCCGCCTGATGCTGTTGCTGCGGCAGCATCGACAAAGGGTTTAAGTGTACCTAAAAGAGTAATTACTATTCTTGAAGGGGAAAGTTTGGTAAATGATGCCACGGGCTTAATAGCATATCGGTATGCAGTGGCAGCAGTTGTAACAGGCTCCTTTCATTTATGGGAAGCAGGATTGAAATTTTTTCTGGTAGCAGGAGGAGGCATTTTTTTGGGATTAGCGCTTGGGCGTGTATTCAAATGGATTCATCAAATTACACCTGACAACCCAACAACAGATACTACATCTACTTTTATAACTCCATATATCGTTTATCTTGTAGCTGAAAGTTTGCATCTTTCTGGTGTACTTGCTGTGGTTACGTGTGGATTATATTTAGGATGGAACTCTTCAACAATGTTCTCTCAGCAAACACGGCTGCAGGCTTATAGTGCCTGGAAGACCGCTATCTTTATTTTGAATGGTGTTGTTTTTATTCTTATCGGACTACAACTGCCAGTGGTATATCAGCAAATTGAAGACACGTCTATTTATGACTTAATAAAGTATGGAATGATAGTAAGTGCGGCCGTTATTGTAGGGCGACTTATCTGGGTTTACCCATTTACATATCTTCCTAGAATATTGAGCAAGGAAATCCGGACGCGTGAACCGCGACCCAGCTTAAGGCTCGTAACTATTATTGCATGGTCAGGAATGAGGGGAGTAGTTTCCCTGGCAGCAGCACTTGCACTTCCGTTCGTGATTGAAGGATCAGAGCCTTTTCCCAATAGAAATCTTATCATCTTCCTTACTTTTTCAGTTATACTTGCCACCTTGGTAGTACAAGGGTTAACACTCAGACCACTAATTAAATTGTTAGGAATTAAGTCTGATGGTAAGGATCATGAACAGGAGCAGGTAGTGCGTTTGAAAATTGCCTCTTCAGTTATTGAACACATTGAAGAAAATTATTCACTCGCTCTATCAGATGAAGTACTTAATCAGATAAAAACAAAATATGAGATCCGCATTCAGCGGATGAATAAGAATGTTGGTCAGCAGAGGTTAAACGACGAGCAGATTAACCAATTTCAAAACATTCAGCAGGAGTTGCTGAAAACAGAGCGGAATATGGTTCTTCAGTTAAGAAGTCAGGGGGCTATAAGCGATGAGGTGTTGCGAAAAATTGAATACGAGTTAGACCTGGAGGAGACCCGACTTATTCTTGAGAAGGCATAACAAAAGAGGCTACTATGGTAGCCTCTTTTGTTATGCCTCTGCCCTGTTACTTCTGCTGCTATAAGGAATTTCAAAACTCGGTTACAACAGTGTAAGATCAGCAGTACTAGCAGTACTCGTCAAATACTTCTACTAAGTGTTCAGCAATCATCTGAGCATTACGTCCTTCAATGTGGTGACGCTCAACAAAATGAACAAGTTCACCATCTTTAAAAAGAGCAATAGATGGTGAAGACGGAGGATATGGTAAAGTAAATTCTCTAGCTTTAGAAACAGCCTCTTTATCAACACCGGCAAAAACTGTTGCTAAGTTTTCTGGTCTTTTAGAGGTTTTTTGTAAGGCATTTTTTACTCCAGGACGAGCTGCGCCTGCTGCACACCCGCATACTGAATTAACAACCAATAATGTTGTTCCCTTTTTTTGAAGATAGTTTTCAACGTCTTCAGGTGTTTTTAACTCTGTAAACCCCGCACTTGTTAATTCTGTGCGCATTGGGGCTACTAATTGTTCAGGATACATATGATTTGTAATAATTAAAAGTCAGCTATATAACAATTTACATAAATCCTAGTTCCAGCTTTGCAGCTTCACTCATCATATCTTGTGAATAGGGTGGGTCAAAGGTAAGTTCTACCTTAACATCATTCACACCTTCAATTGCTTTAATTTTTTGTTCAACTTCTCCGGGTATTACTTCTGCCGAAGGGCAAGAGGGTGAAGTTAAAGTCATTAGAACGTAAACGTTATTTACCGGGTAGATGCTGATCTCATAGATAAGTCCAAGCTCATAAACATCAACGGGTATTTCCGGATCATATACTGTTTTGAGAGCTTGAACAACTTTATCGCGAAGTTCGGGAATTGTAGCCTCTCCAACGGTTTGTTCTATATTATTCAATTGTTCACTCATACCACACCCATTTTAGTTTTAAAAGCCAAAGCGTATAACTTCATTTGTTTTATCATAGCAGCAAATCCATTAGAACGTTGCGTGCCAATAAAACGCTCCATACCGATCTGCTTCATAAAATGAAGGTCGGAATTGAGAATATCTTCAGGGCTTTGGCCATTATAAATTCTTATCAGCAAGCTAACCAGCCCTTTTGTTATAGCCGTGTTGCTATCAGCAGTAAAATTCACCTTATCGTTTTCAAGGGTGGCGGTAAGCCATACTTTTGACTGACAGCCTTTCACCACATTTTCCTCAACCTTGTCTTTTTCAAGCATGGGAGATAGTTTCTGACCGAGTTCCATTATATAAAAAACGGTCATTTCCATGTCGCCATCCAGCAAGGAGAATTCGTTTATAATATCGTCCTGAATTTGAGTTATCGTCATTACTACTTCATGAAATTGATAATACGTTCGAGTCCTTCTACGAGTTGATCAATTTCCTTTTTTGTATTATAAACCGAAAATGATGCCCTTACAGTTCCTTCAATGCCGTAACATTCCATTAAAGGCTGTGTGCAGTGGTGTCCTGTTCTTACTGCAATACCTCTGGCATCGAGCATTTGACCAATATCAAAATGATGGATGCCTTCAACAACGAAAGCCAGTACGGCAACTTTATATTTTGCCTGACCTACCAGTCGTACTCCTTTTAACCTCGAGAGTTTTTCTGTTGCGTATAGGAGCAACTCATGCTCGTGAGCCGATATATTCTCTTTGCCTAAGCTATTGATGAACTCCATTGCATGGCGAAATGCTATGACATCAGCAATGTTAGGCGTGCCAGCTTCAAATTTATAAGGAAGGTCGTTATAGGTTGTCTTGTCAAAAGTAACTTCCTTAATCATTTCTCCGCCGCCATGGTAAGGAGGCATCTTCTCAAGAAGTTCTTTTTTCCCATACAGTATACCTGCTCCTGTAGGCCCATACATTTTGTGTGACGACAAGCAATAGAAATCGCAATCCATGTCCTGTACATCAATTTCAAGATGGGCTCCTGCCTGTGCGCCGTCTATCAGAACAACAGCTCCGACTTCATGTGCAAGTTTTATTATTTCCTTTACCGGGTTGATGGTGCCCAAACTGTTGGATGCGTGATTTACCGCTACAACTTTTGTTCTGGGAGAGAGAAAGCTCTTATACACCTCCAGGTCAAGCTCACCGCTTTGACTTACCGGAATAACTTTCAGTTTTGCTTTTTTTCGTTCGCAAACAAACTGCCAGGGAACAATGTTGGAGTGATGTTCAATAGTTGAGATAATAATTTCATCACCTTCGTTAACAAAAGCATTACCATAGCATGCCGCAACAAGATTAATACTTTCAGTAACACCCCTGGTAAAAATTATTTCTTCAGTAGAACCAGCGTTTATAAATTGCTTTGCTGTTTCACGCGTTTGTTCAAAAGCCTTTGTTGCTCTTTCAGCCAACGTATGGATACCTCTGTGAATATTAGCGTTGTATCCGGTGTAATATTCAACCAGGGCATCAATTACTTTCTTCGGCTTTTGGTTGGTGGCGGCATTATCGAGATAAACAAGATCTCTGCCATTGATCTGCTGATGAAGGATAGGAAATTCTTTTCTTATTCTCTCAACATCAATAGCAGACGATATTGTAGTAGTACTCATGTGTTAGAAATTTTTGTGTAACCGTTCGCTCACCAGCTTATCAATATAAGCGTGTAAAGCAGGGTGTTTAATGTTATCCAATACCTCGCCGGCAAAAGCATACAACATCATTGCACGTGCAGTTTCTTTACTGATTCCTCTGGCCTGAAGGTAGAAGATTGCTTCTTCATCAATCTGACCTGAAGTACAGCCGTGCGAACATTTAACATCATCAGCCCAGATTTCGAGCTGTGGTTTTGTATTTACAGTTGCTTTATCTGTTAAAAGCACGTTACGGTTTGCCTGAAATGCATTGGTTTTTTGTGCATCTGGTCTTACATAAATCTTACCGTTGAAAACACCTTTAGAGTTGCCATCCATAATTCCTTTATACAGTTCATTGCTAAAAGAATTAGGTTTTTTATGATCAACTACTGTATGATTATCAGCTAAAGTATCTCCTCCTAATAAGTAAAGACCATACATGTGTGATTCTATACCTTCGCCATCCAATTTAAGATGAAGGTTGTTCCTAACGGCTTTGCCATCCAGAGTAAAGGTATATGTATTTACACGGCTTGAATTTTTCTGATAAAATTCCATCAATCCGTATTGATAACGGTTGCCCTTATCATTCTGGATTGTATAATAATTAAGTCCTGCGTTTTCATGTACAACACCTTCAGTAACGAGTGTTGAAAGGTGATTGCCAGAACCAATTGAGTCGAATTTCTCGATAAAAGTAACTTCACTATTCTTACCGACAACAATTAGGTTGCGAATAGAAGAGCGCACTTCTCCTGCCTGCGTATCATTAATATGATAAAAGATAACTGGTTTGTCAATAACCACATTATCGTCTACATGAATAAAGAATCCATCTAACCATTCGGCTGTATTCCATGCAGTAAATGCATCTTCTTTAAAGTTAGCATAAGCGCCGAAATGCTGGCGTGCAAGATCAGAACTTACAATGGCTTCTTTAAGAGGAACGATTTTAAGCGAAGTAGAAGACTTGGCACTTGAAAGGCTTTCATTAAACTTACCATTTACGAAAACAATTCTGTCGGCTTCCAGGCCATCGATTAAAAGACTGTTTAAATCCTCAGCTCTTAGCGTGCTTTCAGAAATCTCGTTCGCAAAAGTAAAATTCTTCTCAAGCAATCTTGTTAGCGGCGTATGCTTATACTCTTCGTTCTTGGTGGTTGGAAGTTGAAGCGTATTTAAAGTTTGTAATGCCTGCAGGCGCTGAGGTGTTGCATCAGCCTTAAGACGTTGTTCTATAGATGAAGCAACCTGCGTAGTAATATTTTTATCTGTTGTAGTGATACTCATGTTTTGCTTAAGCTACTGATACCTCATCTTTAATCCAATCGTAACCTTTTGCTTCAAGTTCAAGCGCTAACTCTTTTGTTCCTGATTTTACAATCTTGCCTTTGTAAAGCACGTGTACATAATCAGGTACGATGTAATTGAGCAAGCGCTGGTAGTGAGTTACTACGATGATTGCATTATTTTTCGAACGCAGCTTGTTAACACCATTGGATACGATTCTCAAGGCATCGATATCAAGACCAGAGTCTGTTTCATCAAGAATAGCAAGCTTAGGTTCAAGCATGGCCATCTGGAAGATCTCATTACGTTTTTTCTCACCGCCTGAGAAACCTTCGTTAAGTGCCCTGTTTAAAAGGGACTGGTCTATCTCAACCAGTTTCATTTTTTCTTTCATCATCTGAAGAAATGAAACTGCATCCAAAGCTTGTTGTCCACGATGTTCACGAATCTGGTTTACGGCAGTCTTCATGAAATTGATGGTGCTAACGCCCGGTATTTCTACAGGATATTGAAATGCGAGAAAAACACCTTCACGGGCACGTTCTTCAGGTGCCATTTCTAAAAGATCTTTGCCTAAGAAATCCACTTCGCCACCGGTTACTTCGTATTCTTCCCGACCGGCGAGTACAGAAGCTAACGTACTTTTTCCTGAACCATTGGGGCCCATGATAGCATGTACTTCTCCTGGTTTAATTTCAAGGTTGATTCCGTTAAGGATTTGTTTATCATCAATCTTTGCTTGTAGATTCTTAATGCTTAGCATCTTTCAGAGTAATATTTATGTTCGAATTCTTTGTCTTTTTTTAAAGTATTAACCAACACTTCCTTCAAGGGTTAATGCAAGTAGCTTTTGTGCTTCAACTGCAAATTCCATTGGTAATTGGTTTAATACTTCTTTCGCATAACCGTTAACAATTAAGGCTACGGCAGATTCTTCATCAATACCGCGCTGCAGGCAATAGAAGATCTGGTCTTCACCAATCTTAGAAGTGGTTGCTTCGTGTTCTATCCTTGCTGAATTGTTTTCAACATCAATGTATGGGAACGTATGTGCACCACATTTGTCTCCCATCAGAAGTGAATCGCACTGCGAGAAGTTCCGTGCATTTTCAGCACGCTTCATAATATGCACCTGGCCGCGGTAGCTGTTTTGTGAATACCCGGCTGAGATACCCTTTGAAACAATTCTTGACTTGGTGTTTTTACCAATGTGAATCATTTTAGTTCCGGTATCCGCTTGCTGGTGGTTGTTAGTAACTGCTACTGAGTAGAATTCACCAACTGAATTATCTCCTTTTAAAATACAAGAAGGGTATTTCCAGGTAATGGCAGAACCGGTCTCAACCTGTGTCCAGGAGATTTTAGAACCATCGCCGGCGCATAAGCCACGCTTTGTTACGAAGTTATAAATACCACCTTTGCCATCTTTGTCTCCAGGATACCAGTTTTGCACTGTTGAGTATTTAACCTGTGCATCTTTCATTGCATAGATTTCAACAACTGCAGCATGCAGCTGGTTTTCATCGCGCATAGGAGCTGTACATCCTTCAAGGTAACTTACGTAAGAACCTTCATCTGCTACAATCAATGTTCTTTCGAACTGGCCTGTATTGGCAGCATTTATTCTAAAGTAAGTAGATAGCTCCATAGGGCATCTTACTCCCTTAGGGATATAACAGAAAGATCCATCAGTAAAGACTGCTGAATTTAATGCAGCAAAGTAATTATCAGTTACAGGAACAACCGACCCCATATATTTCTTGATGAGATCAGGATGTTTTTGAACGGCTTCACCAAATGAGCAAAAGATAATGCCTAGTTCAGCAAGTGTTTCTTTAAAGGTAGTTGCAACAGAAACGCTGTCAATAACAGCATCTACTGCAACGCCTGTTAAACGTTTTTGTTCTGTGAGCGAAATACCAAGTTTCTCGAATGTTTTAATTAATTCAGGATCAACATCATCAAGACCTTTTGGCGTTACTTTTTGCTTAGGTGCAGAGTAATAGATAACATCCTGATAGTTAATAGGAGGATACGTAACGTTTGGCCAACGCGGTTCCTTCATCTTGGTCCATTGGCGATAAGCATTTAGGCGCCACTCCAACAGCCATGATGGCTCATTTTTTTTAGAAGATATGAACCGGATAATGTCTTCATTAAGACCCTTCGGTGCGGACTCCGTTTCAATATTTGTAGTCCAGCCGTGTTCATATTCCTTTGATGTGAGTTCTTCTAGTACCTGATTATCTTTACTCATGGTAGTCTATTTAGACCGATTTTAATTAACCTACAAAGCTATAACAAAAACGGAATTTTAAGGTTCTTTTACGGCAGTATTTCCCCATAGAAGTTTTCAAAATTATTATAGAGGCTGTCTATTGTGTGAGATTCAAGCTTCTATCCAGGCTTTCTTCCAGTGAAATCATCGTTTCCGTTCTTTCTATACCTTCTACCTGCTGTATTTTATCGTGAAGCACGGTTTTTAAATGATTGGTATCTTTTACGTGCAGTTTTACAAACATACTGTAGTTACCAGTAGTATAGTGAATGTTGGTTATTTCGGGGATGGTTTTAAGCGCTGCCATTACCTGGTCGTAAAGGGCGCTTTTTTGTAAAAAGATGCCTATAAAAGCTGTTATATCGTAACCCAGCTTAGCATAATTAACTTTCAAAGTAGTTTTCTCAACAATGCCGGCTTCTTCCATTTTATTCATCCTCACGTGAACGGTTCCACCTGATACAAAGGCTTTTTTAGCCACTTCTGTATAAGGTTTTTTAGCATCCTGCATGAGAATCTCTAAAATCTTAAGATCGACATTATCAACTTTAAAATTTTCGGCCATGGTGTTGTCTGGTTTTTAGTTAATATTCAAAAATATCATTAATTTTTAAAAACCGTATAATTATTATATGTATTTATTGATCTAGGTACCAGTTTATGCGTTACTTTGTTACATAATTTACAATCAAGCGAAACAAAAACGTAAGAAAGTAAAGCAACATTGTAGGGTGTTGAAATTGGCAGACAAGCCCTCCGGTCTCGAGGGTGGAGGTAACAGGATAAAGTCCAGCCTTTGGCGACCTAACTGCTCCGTGGAGGTTCGAGCCCTCCCTCTACAGCTAACTTTGTTTAAAGTTTAATGTTCAAGGTTTATTGTTGTTATTGTTTAACCTCAAACCTGAAACTTTGAACCTTAAACCAACATTGTAGGGTGTTGAAATTGGCAGACAAGCCCTCCGGTCTCGGGGGTGGAGATTAATGGGAGAAAGTAACGCTATCCCGATCGTAGTTAAACTAAACAACCAGGATCGGGTCGATTACCTAACTACTTCTTGGAGGTTCGAGTCCTTCCCCTACAGCAAGCTCAGTTTAGGTTAATGAGTTATTCAGAGCTAGCCCACTTGCTATCAGTAAGTGGGTTTATTATTTCTATCAGAACAAGCATAAAATCCATCAATTCAAAGAAAGACAACCAGCAGACATAATGGCTGGTAGAAACAGAAACTGACTCTGGCTTCGCCCAGGCTCCGCCGTAGCTGTATCGTCAGTATTACTACCTATACAAACCATTACTACCTATGCGCCTTAATATAGCCTTGATAGCTTGAGATAAGATCCTGCCAGCACCGTGCGAGCACCATGCGAGCACCATGTCTGCGAGAAAATACCCCTATTTCTCGCAGACACGCTGTAAGCACGGTGCCGGCATGGTGCTGGCATCGGACATTTCGCAGCTTATCGTCTTGTTATCTAAAGTAAGCAAAAGCCATGTTGAAGCTTATGGCAGAAACCATCGCATTTTCTGGTGACCCACTTATGTAAAATAGCGATACGCCGTTTTTTCTTTTTTCTACCTTTCTTATTGTTGCTATTGATTTGCTGGCAAACAATCGTTTGCTTTGAAAGTAGAATAATTTGAAAAAAGTGTATGAAAGATTTTCCCTGGTTTAAAAGTTATCCGGAAGGTATACCTCAAGAAATTCCACTATATGAGTATAACTCTATAGTAGAAATTTTTGACAAGAGCTGTTTGAAGTACAAAGAAAAGATAGCCTTTGAAAATATGGGAGCTACCCTCACTTACAGAGAGGTAGATGAAATGGCAAGGGATTTCGCAGCTTACCTTCAGAAGGGATTGGGTTTAAAAAAGGGAGAAAGGATTGCCATCCAGATGCCGAATTTGCTTCAGTTTCCTATTGCTTTTATCGGTGCACTTCGTGCGGGACTAGTTGTTGTTAACACAAATCCGCTGTACACCCCTCGCGAGATGGAGCATCAATTTAAAGATGCTGGGGTGGTAGCCATAGTAATCGTCGCCAATTTCGCGAGTAATCTCGAAAAGATCATCGCGAATACTAAAATCAAACATGTAATAATCACACAATTAGGTGACCTGTTAGGTGCATTTAAGGGAACGCTTGTAAACTTTGTTGTTAAAAATGTAAAGAAGATGGTGCCAAATTATCATCTTCCGAAAGCAGTATCTTTTAAAGAAGCCCTGAAAAAGGGAGCATCGTTACAATTTGACAAGGTAGAAGTAGCTATTAACGATCTCGCTATTCTTCAATATACAGGAGGGACAACAGGAATTTCTAAAGGAGCGCAGCTTTCGCATGCCAATATTGTAGCTCATAACTCCATGATCACAAATTGGTTTAAACCTTATATGGGCAAGGATGGTAATGATGTGATGATTACGGCTATTCCTATGTATCACATCTTTGCGCTTACTGTGAACGGGCTACTGATGTTTAGCACAGGTGTTAAGAATGTGATGATCACCAATCCAAGGGATATCAAGGGATTTGTAAAAGAGCTGAAGAAACATAAGTTTACAATCATTACAGGTGTAAATACGCTTTTCAACGGACTGCTAAATAATCCTGACTTCAAGAATCTTGATTTTTCTAAACTAAAGGGAGCTGTAGCAGGAGCAATGGCAGTACAAGATGTAGTTGCAAAGCGTTGGCGTGAAGTAACAGGAGCGCCTTTGGTAGAAGGATATGGATTAAGTGAAACATCACCTGTACTTTGTTGTAATCCGTTGGATGGTAAACATAAACAGGGAACAATTGGTATACCGATGCCAAGCACCGAAGTAGCTATTTTTGATGAGCAAGGTAATAAGTTACCACAGGGAGAAGTGGGAGAAATATGCGCGCAAGGTCCTCAAGTGATGGCGGGTTACTGGAATAGTGATAATACCGATGTATTCTTTGAGGATCATTGGTTCAGAACTGGTGATATAGGCGTGATGGACAAGGATGGTTTCTTTAAGATTGTTGACAGGAAAAAGGATATGATTAAAGTTTCAGGCTTTAATGTATTCCCTAATGAAATTGAAAATGTTGTAGCGGGTCATCCAAAAGTATTAGAAGTCGCAGCGATTGGTGTTAATGATACGAAATCGGGTGAGGTGATAAAGATATTTGTTGTGAAACGCGATCAGTCATTAACGCAGGAGGAATTACTTCAATATTGCCACGAAAACCTAACCAATTATAAAGTTCCAAAAAGAGTTGAGTTTAGAACGGAATTGCCAAAGACGAACGTGGGAAAGATATTAAGAAGAGCTTTGAAAGAACAAGAGGCAACATTGGCAGCTAAAGCAGTGTAAGAATTAAGAGGCAAGGTTAGAGTTTGATTGTTAAGTAAAATCCATTCTTCTTTTGTAACAAACAAATAGTTAATTTTAGCTACCGCGATAAATAATAAAACCCCGCTTTATGATTGGATTTTTTGAACATCAGTACCTTTCTTATAAGAAGAACCATATTAAGAATTTGCTTGCGTTAGCGAAAGCTGATGGACATATGCACCCGAAGGAGGAGAAGCTTTTATTCAAGATCGGGATGCGCTATGGATTAAAGGAGAGGCAGATACAATCACTTGTTGATAGTGATGAAAGGTATGAAATAAATGTTCCAGATAATCATAATGATAAAATGAATCTTCTTTATGACCTTATCCTTATGGTATATGCCGATGAGGTCGTGGATAAGCAGGAAGTGAAATTTTGCGAGGAGGCTGTAACGCAGTTTGGGATGAAAAGGGAGTTGGTTGAATATTTAATTTCTTCCTTTAAAAAGGGAACTCCTCCGCCTGATGATGAGTGGGAGGAGATTAAAGCTGAAGCACAAAGAAAGTTTGCTGTGCAGTAAGCTTACTACTAACTAAACAAGCCAAAGAACTTATCGATAATCACGAGGATAGAAAGCACACCGAGTAGGAGGGGGCACACATATACTATTGTAAAGTTGATGTAGCGCTGCGTTAAAGTGCCCATGAAATTTGAGTTACCCGTTGCTAGTTCAGCATTCATATTATGAATCTTCCATTTGTAGGTAATGAAGATACACATCAGGCAACCACCAATGGTTAAGGTTATGTCAGTAACATCAGCAACAAACGTTAGAAAATCTCTGTTCTTATAAAACGGAAGTTGATTGAGGAATGGGACGGCTCCGAAACTCATTAAACTTGGCAGGCCTATTATGAAAACTACTGCTGTAAGTATTATAACAACATTTTTTCTCTGATACTTTTTTTCGTCTACAAAGTATGCCACGGGGTTTTCCATTAACGATATACATGATGGAAGAGCTGCAAAGCATAACAAAAGGAAGAAAGTACTACCCATGAGTTTTCCAACAACCGGGCCCATGTCTTGAAATATCTGAGGTAAAACAATGAATACCAATGGTGGACCTTCAGCAGGAGATTGGCCTGCTGAAAATACCAGAGGAAAAATCATGAGTCCAGCGAGAAATGCAACTACTGTATCGGCCCAGGTTACAACGGAGGCAGCATAAACAATGTTTTCAGATTTTTTTACATAAGATCCATAAGTTATCAGGCCGCCTACACCTAATGATAAAGTAAAAAATGAGAGTCGCAATGCATCAAAAATTGTTTGAGCAGTTATTTTACTGAAATCAGGTATGAGGTAAAAGCGAATGCCTTCCATAGCATGAGGAAGTGTTAAGCTATATCCAATTAATCCGAGCAGGACAAGAAATAGTGCCGGCATTAAAATTCTATTGGCTCTTTCAATTCCCTTTTGAATACCACCGATTACCGAAAGCGAGGTAAGCAGCAAGAATATAAATGAATAAAAGAGGTTAGCGGAGATATTATTTACAAAGTTGCCAAAGAATGACGAGAAATCTTTTTTTAACAGGAGGTTATTAAACGCTATTTCTACAAAGAAGCCAAAGGCCCAGCCGGCAACTACATTGTAGTAAGAGAGAATTATAACACTGCTAACGATTCCGGTTAGGCCGAGTAGCCCCCATTTCTTGTTACCAAGTCTAGTATATGATCCGTAAGCATCTCTTCCTGCAGCCCTGCCTATTGATATTTCACCAATCATTACGGGAAAGCAAAAGATGAAAATGCAGAGGAGGTAAATAATTACAAATACGGCACCACCGTTTTGACCTGCCAGATAGGGGAACCTCCAGATGTTACTAAGACCTATTGCTGAGCCAGTTGCAGCGAGAATAAATCCAATACGGCCTGAAAAATTACCTCTATCCGACATCGAAAAATCAAATTAATACGTTCTTATGTTGGCAAAGTATGTTCTTAAAACTATAATTACCAAAAAACAGTTATAGCATTGACTAATCAAGCATAGCAATGGTGTTAATTTTATTACACCTTCGAGTCGATCTAAAACGATTTGCCTAAATTAACATCAGCTATAGGAGGCCTTTTATGGATGATTTCAGAAAGTTAACAACACAGGAGAAAGCTTTACGGATTAATCTGAGCAAAGCAATTTATGGTTCTTTTGCTGAAATAGGAGCAGGGCAGGAGGTAGCTGCCAATTTTTTTAAAGTAGGCGGTGCATCTGGTACTATTGCAAAGACGATTTCGGCATATGACATGAAATTTAGCGATGCCATTTATGGCGTTTGCGATCGCTATGTTTGTGAAGATCGTTTAATGCAAATGCTCGATCATGAGTATGTTCTTTTGCCTGAGCGTCTTCCTCACAGAATTGAGAACACGCGTTTTTTTGCTTTTGCTGATACTGTTGAAATTCTTAATTACGAGCGAACGAACCAGGGGCATGGTTGGATGGGACTTCGTTTTCAGCTACAACCTAAAACCGAACCCAATGAGTGTGTTATCCATATAAAGATGCATGACACAGATCCGTTACAGCAACAACTGTCTCTTGGTTATGTTGGGGTAAACATGCTTTATGGATGTATGTTCATGAGTGATCCTGAAGAGATCTTGATGTCTCTGCTTGACGGTTTAACTACAAGAAGGATTGAGATAGACATGTTCAGACTTTCTGGGCCAGACTTTAAACATGTTGATAATCGTTTAATGGCCCTGAAGCTTGTTAAGAATGGCCTTACAAAGGCAGCAATGTTTGGACCTGATGGCAATGTAATGCAGCCTTCTGATGAGCTTTATAAAAAGAATGTTCTTGTGTTGCGCGGAAGATTTCGTCCGCCTACCCATGTTAATGTAGACATGCTGTTGCGTTCTAGAAAGCATTTCCGAAAAGAGCCTGATGTTGATTCTTCCAAGATTGTTTTAATATCAGAATTAACGTTAAACGATTTAAGTCCCGACGGAAAAATTGATGAAAAGGACTTTTTACATCGGGCAGATATCATTTGTTCGCTCGGTCAAAACGTTTTGATCTCTAACTATTTCGAATACTACAGGTTGGTAGATTACTTGTCGCGCATTACCAAGGGTAAAAAAATCGGTATTATCCTGGGTATATATGCTCTTCAAAAAGTTTTTGAAGAAAAGACTTATGAAAATATCCGCGGTGGTATCCTGGAATGCTTTGCTTCGTTGTTCGGGCATAACGTTAAGCTTTATATCTACCCTGCATTAAGAGCAGGATCAAACGAGCTCTTTACGTTAAAGGACTTTGAGCAAGAGCTCCCTCCAAATCTTAAAAGTTTATTCAGGTATTTGATGGAGAATAATAAGATGGAAGATATTTGCGATGCAAATACGAAACATCTTCATATTATTTCAGATAATGTACTGGCAATGATAAAGAAGGGAGAACCTGGCTGGGAGAAGTTTGTTCCTCACAAAGTTGAAGAGGCAATCAAGAGCTTTGGATTATTTGATTATCCCTTAACTCAATCTGAGAGCGAGGTCCAGGTTGAAAGTCAATCTTAGAAAATATTAAAAGCTGAGTGTTAACTCAGCTTTTTAAAATATTCTTTTGCTTCTTTCATAACTCTTGGTGCAAGCACTAAACCTGAGATCATGGTAGGTATAGCCATAATGGCAAAGGCAATATCAATCAGGTTTAACACCAGATCCATTGATGCTATAGCACCTAATGCTATTGTACTCAAGTAGAAGTAGTCATACCAGGCACTTTTTCTTTCTCCTACCAAAAACGACAACGCTTTTCTTCCGTAATAACTATAAGAGAATAATGCACTAATGGCAAAAACAAAGGTGCAAAGCAACAACACGTAATCACCCCCTTGCGGGAGGGCAGCACGATAGGCGAGGGAAGTAAGCGTAATACCACTGGCGTCTTTGGTAAGCCACGCATCTGTTACTAAAATAGAAAGAGCGGTAAGCGAGCAACTAATAATGGTATCAATAACAGGGCTCAGCATAGAAATTAATCCTTCACGTATAGGCTCTACGCTTTTAGAGGCACCCATTGCCATAGGGGCAGTACCTATTCCAGCTTCATTTGAGAAGGTTGCTCTTCTTACACCCAACATAATTATACCACCAACTACCCCTCCTAAGAATGGTTCTCCATGGTAATTATCGGCAGCGAAGGCATCCCTGAAAATCAGTCCCAGATAATAAGGAATACGATCGGCGTAGGTTACCAGGATTATAACAACGGAAACGAAATGGAGTACGATCATTAGCGGAACTAGCCTGCCTGCCCACGCGCCTATTCTTTTAATCCCTCCAATGATTACCAAAGAACAGATAACAGCTATTACTAGTCCTATAATAAATTTGGTGACGCTGATAGAAGATGAGCCGATAGTAATGAAAGATTCTTCGAGGCCCATGGGCTTCAATCCTATATCCAGCAACGCTTGCGTTAACTGGTTGGCTTGAAAGATTGGAAGACATCCTACCATACAACAAACACAAAATAAGGTGGCTAAGGGCTGCCATCGTTTTCCCATTACCTCGCGTATTACATACATAGGGCCTCCCTGTAGTTCGCCCGTTGAGTCTTTTCCCCGGTACATGCTTGCGAGAGCGCTGGTAAAGAAGTTGGTAGACATACCTATAAAGGAGGTGACCCACATCCAAAACAACGCGCCTGGTCCGCCCATAGCAATTGCTGCGGCAACACCGGCAAGGTTACCCATACCTACAGTAGAAGCAAGCGCAGTTGATAGTGCTCTGTATGCTGTAATCTGACCTGGTGCGTTGGGGTCATCGTACTTTCCGCGTAATACGTTTAATGCATGAATAAAATATTTGTATTGCAGAAATCTGGAGTAGATGAGAAAATAAAGGCCTCCTCCTATGATAAGAAAGAGAACTGGCCACCAAATTATACTTGCTGTATCTGAAAGGATTTGATTTAGCGATTCCAAATTATTGAAGTTGAATCGCTAAAATAAAAGAATATTTTTAAGTCTACTACTTAAGTAGTGATAAGTCTTCTGTGATAATTGATCTGGCCCAGATGATAATTGAGATGCCCTTGCAGATGAACCAGAAAATAATCTGTATTCATGTCGTAATCAAAGACTTTTTCCGGATATGGCGACGCTAAGGTGTTTTCTTCGATGTTGGCTAACGTGTGATGAACGGTGCTCTTTGTCTCTCTCACCTCAGCAAGCAATGTTTCTTTTGAAATAGCTCTTGCGGAAAATTCATAATCTCGATTTCTTTTGTAATCGGTGCCGCCGAGAACTTTTCCTATGTAATGCTGGAGATTGCCGCAAAGATGGAGACATAAATTCCCAGCGGGATTCTTTATGTCTCCTGTAATTTTCCAGATCGAAGATTTATCGTCATATAAACTGATCTCTACCGCTAACTTGTCAAGATCGCGGTCGAACAATTTTACAATGATGTCTCTGAAATGATCCGTCATAGCTATGCTTAAGCAGAGAACAAATACTTTTCGATACCTTTTATCTTTTGTTCAAGTTGTTGATTTACCTGGTCAAAAGCTTCTTTTGATGGTAGGTTGGTATTTACACTGATGTAGAACTTAATCTTTGGCTCAGTACCGGAAGGACGAACAGAAACTTTGCTACCATCTTCCAAATAGAATTGAAGCACATCTGACTTAGGGAAGTCAAGAGGCGATTCGCTGCCTGTTAAAAGGTTCTTTTCTTTTAAAAACTTATAGTCAAGCAGTCTCACTACTCTGCTTCCATTAATTTCAGCAGGAGGATTATCTCTAAACCTCTCCATCATTGCCTTTATTTCCTGCTCGCCTTGTTGACCCTTTTTAGTTACATTTAGTAAATGCTCTTTGTAGAAGCCAAATTCTACATACATATCAATAAGCCAATCATACAATGATTTATTCTGATCAGTAGCATTTGCAGCCATGGCAGCAAAGAAAGCACATGCAGAAACAGCATCTTTGTCTCTTACAAAGTCACCTACCATGTATCCATAGCTCTCTTCTCCGGCAGCTACAAATTTCTTTACGCCTTCAAGCTTGCCCATTAATTCGGCAATGTATTTAAAGCCTGTAAGGGTGTTGTAGCACTCAACGCCTAAGCGCTTTGCCATGGTATCAACAAGCTCCGTTGTAACTATCGTTTTAGCGATATAAGCATTTTCAGTGCTTTTCAAATTCTTCATAATGAAGTACATCATTAAAGCGAATGCCTGATTGCCAGTTAAGAGCGTGAACTCTCCATCTGATTTACGAACACCAATGCCTACCCGGTCTGTATCAGGGTCTGTTGCCATAACCATTGTAGCGCCTACCGCCTTTCCTTTTTTAATCACCATTTCCATGGCGGATTGTTCTTCAGGATTGGGAGATTGTACTGTAGGGAAATTGCCATCTGGTTGCTTCTGCTCGTCTACAACATGAATGTTGGTAAAACCAATTTGCTTTAAGCATTCAGGGACCATGGTAATACCTGCCCCATGAAGGCTTGAGTAAACCAATGGAATGTTGTGATGACGTTGTATTACTTCTTTATTAGGGATCAGTTTCTTTACTTCTTCATAATAGGCCTTTTCAACTTCAGGGCCAATGGTATGGATAAGTGATTTTTCAGGGGTAAATTTAACCTGGTCAAAAGAAGTTATCTTTTTAACTTCTTCAATTACGTTCTTGTCGTGCGGAGGAACAACTTGCGCTCCATCGCTCCAATATGCTTTATATCCGTTGTATTCTTTGGGATTATGGGAGGCGGTAACAACAACGCCTGATTGGCAATTCAAGAAACGTATAGCAAATGAGAGCAAAGGAGTGGGTCTTAACTCTGAGAAGAGATAAACATGGATTCCGTTTGCTGAAAATACGTTGGCTGTAACTTCAGCAAAGAATCTGCTATTATTACGGCTATCGTGGGCGATGGCTACCTTAATTGTTTTACCTGCATAAGTCTTATTCAGATAGTTGGCAAGCCCTTGGGTAGCAACACCTACTGTATACTGGTTCATGCAGTTTGAGCCTGCACCCATTACACCCCGCAAACCTCCGGTTCCAAATTCAAGATCCTTATAGAAATTATCGATTAACTCTTTATTGTCTTGTTTTTCAAGTAATGATTTCACCAGTTCTTTGGTTGTCTGATCAATTACTGAACTACTCAGCCAGGTTTTGGCTTTGGTTTGAACTTGTTCAAGAAGTGCGGACATGCGTATAATTTATTTTATGGTTTCAAAAATAAAAAAAGGCGGATCAACTTCGACCGCCATAGAGAATATTGTAGTGGTTAAACGAAATAACTTCTGTAAAAGGATTATTACAGATTACCTCGCAATGCTTGCTCACGTTCAATGGACTCAAATAATGCTTTGAAGTTTCCTTTACCGAATGATTTGGCTCCATTTCTTTCAATAATTTCGAAGAAAACAGTAGGCCTGTCCTGAATTGGTTTTGTGAAAATTTGAAGCAGATAACCTTCTTCATCTCTGTCGATCAGAATATTTAGTTTTTTAAGTTCCTTAAGATCTTCGTCAATATTTCCGACACGTTCGAGGATATCTTCATAATAGGTATCAGGTACATATAAAAATTCCATGCCACGTCTTCGTAATTCGCTTACAGTATAAACGATGTCGTCAGTAGCAATGGCAATGTGTTGTACCCCCGGGCCGTGGTAAAAATCGAGGTACTCTTCGATCTGCGATTTCTTTTTTCCTGAGGCAGGCTCGTTAATAGGGAATTTAATGTATCCATTTCCATTAGACACCACTTTCGACATTAACGCGCTGTATTCAGTAGAAATGTCGTTATCGTCGAAAGTAATAAGCAGATTAAAGCCCATGACTTTCTCATAGAAGTCAACCCAATAATTCATTTTTCCCAATTCAACATTTCCTACGCAATGGTCTACATGTTTCAATCCGATTGGTTGAATCTGAAGTGTACTCTTTCTGGCTTTGTACCCCGGAAGGAAAGCGCCTTTGTAATTTTTTCTTTCTACAAATGTGTGAATGGTATCGCCATATGTTTTAATAGAGGCAAGTACTACTTCTCCAAATTCGTCATTAATTACCTTTGGCTCATGCGCAGGTTCTGCACCTCTTGTGGTTGTTTCATAAAAAGATTTTCTGGCGTCATCAACCCATAGAGCTAGAACTTTAACCCCATCTCCGTGCAATTTTACATGCTCAGCTATTTCAGAATCTTTTTGTAATGAAGTGGTAAGAACAAACCTGATTTTGTTCTGCTGGAGAACATATGAAGCACGGTCGCGAACACCTGTTTCAGGCCCCTCATAGGCAACAAGTTCAAAACCTAAACAATGCTGGTAGTATAGGGAGGCTTGTTTTGCATTACCTACGTAAAATTCAATATAGTCAGTTCCATTGATCGGGAGGAAGTCTTGTGCCATAAATTATAGGGTTAAATTTCAGTTAAAAGTAGCCTTTGCAAACGTAGGAGAGAAGGATTTGGAATGAACTTCTGTTGATTTCAAAAACATAAATTTTTATTTGTTCATATGGTTTATTAAGTGCTGATATACAAAATATTATATGTACAAAAGGGATGGACCGGGCAGAAGAATTGTTGCGGTCGTTTTGTATTTCAACGAATTCTATAATCTTTACAAAAAAGTTATAACATGGACGTTAAAGCATTAGATAAGGCTGTACAGGAAATTTTAAAGAAGAGAGAAGAACTAGCGAAGCTTGATTACAACAATCCAAAATACGATGATCTAGAGGAAGAGCTTCACGATCTTGAAGACGATTTTCAGGATGAGTATGGCGAGTACCTGGAAGAAGTACTACAGGATATTCACGACGAGCTTTGTCCTGATACCGATGTTTTAATGCCCATTGCTTACATAGGTAAAGGTGTGCCAGTAGAGGTAGAGAAGTACGAAGGAAAAGACACGAAACTTACTTTAACAACTAATCCAACGCGATTTATATTGCTGATAGGCAAAGACAAGCAAGAAGTTGTCTGGACGGCCAAGTAATTGGGTTGATATTAAAAGCTATTCATAGTTGACAATAGTAAGTAGTAGTCCTATTACTACTTACTATTGATTTAGTTTAGGCAAAGCCTACTTTCTTTCTTACTCTTTGTAGGACTTCACGCGCAATAATTCGTGCTTTTGCTTCTCCCTGTTCCAGCTTCTTTTCAAGCTCATCGGTATTGCTCATATAGTAATTAAATGCTTCGCGCTCTTTAGCAAATTTTAGGATGATAAGTTCATAAAGCTCCTGCTTCGCATGTCCGTAGCCGTAGTTACCAGCAAGGTATTTATTTCGCATTGCTGTCTTTTGCTCATCGCTTGCCAACAAATTGTAGATGGCAAACACGTTATCGGTGTCCGGGTTCTTTGGTGCTTCCAGGGGAGTGCTGTCGGTAACAATTGACATTACTTGTTTTCTTAGCTCCTTGTCAGGAAGAAAGATATCGATGATATTACCATACGATTTGCTCATTTTCTGACCGTCAGTGCCTGGAATTGTCATTACCTGCTCTTCGATTTTGGCTTCGGGAATAACAAATGTTTCACCGTATTGATTATTGAACGCAGTGGCTATATCTCTCGCCATTTCAAGGTGCTGACGCTGATCCTTACCCACCGGTACAAAGTGAGCGTCATAAAGAATAATGTCACCAGCCATCAATACTGGGTAGGTAAACAAGCCTGCATTTACATCAGAAAGTCGTTCTGCTTTATCTTTAAAAGAGTGGGCATTGGCAAGCATGGGATAAGGCGTGATGCAGTTAAGATACCAGGTAAGCTCACACACCTCAGGGATTCTTGACTGGCGATACAGGTAGTTTTTCTCTACATTGAAGCCAAAGGCCAGCCACGCAGCAGCTACTGCACGTGTATTATTAATTCTTGTTTGGGCATCCTTGATGGTTGTAAGTGAATGAAGATCAGCAATAAAGAATAACGATTCATTTCCTGGTTGCTGAGAAAGTTTAATAGCGGGTATAATTGCCCCGAGGAGATTACCAAGATGCGGCTTACCGCTGCTTTGGATGCCAGTTAGTATTCGTGCCATATTAATCGCAAAGAAAAGAAATAGTTACAAAGAAATGGATTTGGCTGATTGATGAAATTATTTCTGCCGACATTCGTTAAATTTGCGCAACAAGTTCAACCTATGAAAAGTCTATTTGGATTCCTTTTATTATTTACTTCTTTCTACGTGAGTCAGGGGCAGCAAACAAAGGTGCTGCAGTTCCGTGAAGAAATACATGATTTTGGATCGGTAGCTGAAGATAAAGGACCAGTGACATATGAATTTGTGTTCACAAATACAGGATCAAGACCAGTAAAAATATTAAACGTTCAGGCTTCCTGTGGTTGTACTACACCCGGATGGTCTAAAGAACCAATAGCGCCAGGAAAGAATGGGTTTATTCAAGCAAGTTATAATCCTAAAGGAAGACCTGGATACTTCAATAAATCATTAACTGTCACTACGGATCTCGAAGCGAGCCCTTTGATTTTGCAGATAAAGGGAAATGTAACATCTGAAGGCATGCACGATGAGAAATCGGAATTCACGTTTTCAAATGGTAGTTTGAAATTGAAGGTTTCGGCCTTTAATATGGGTAAAGTGTTTTTAAGAGATGAGTTTGCGATGAAGGAGTTTCCTTTTATTAATGGAGGCGATAAGCCATTGGTATTTACAGGTAAAGGAGTTTCTCCGGCTCATATTAAACTTGAAATTCAACCTACAACTGTGGCACCCGGTGCGAGGGGCGTTTTAAAGGTTAGCTATAACGGAAAGATTAAGAACCAGTATGGCTTTCAATCAGATAACGTAGAGCTGCATACCAACGATGATATAAATCCTGTAAAGCCTTTTTCGGTATACGCAACAATAGAAGATTACTTCCCCCAGCTGTCAGCTGAAGATATGCAAAAAGCACCTCAGATGAAGCTGGCATATACCTCTTTGGAATTTGGAAGAGTTGGGGAAGGTGGCAGCATTGATCGTGAGATTGCCTTTACAAACACAGGCAGAAAACAGTTGGATATTAAAGCAGTGCAAGGCAACTGCACCTGCGTAACAGCATCAGCAGCAAAAACATCGTTGAAGCCAGGCGAGAGCAGTGTTATTAAGGTTTCATTTAATTCACAGGACAGGAAGGGGACACAGCAAAAGGCAGTAACAATTTATACCAACGACCCGAGGAACCCTGTTCAGCGTTTTACTTTTACAGCATACGTCGATTAAGTTAATCCTGATGTTCGATATTAAAAGGCGTGAGCTTGGAAAGCTCACGCCTTTCTTTTTCAGATGACGTATTGTACGGTTGAAGAAACAAGCACCCACCAACGCCGCACAGAAGTTAAGGAAAACTGAACTCTTCTCAGTTTAAACGCTATAGTCAGTTATTCTATGCCTTGTCTAATTAAGACTTATCCGATAATTTTAAACAAAAGCAGGAATACCAGTAATGTGATTGCCAAGAATGAGTAAGTGAATATCATGCGTACCTTCATAGGTAATAACAGACTCAAGATTGGCCATGTGGCGCATAATCGGGTATTCTCCTGTGATGCCCATTGCTCCATGTATCTGCCGTGCTTCTCTGGCAATCTCAAGTGCGGTATGCACGTTGTTTCTCTTAGCCAATGAAATCTGGGCAGTAGTTGCTTTTCCTTCGTTCATTAGTGTTCCTAATCTCCAGTTCAGTAACTGTGCTTTTGTTATCTCTGTAAGCATCTCTGCGAGTTTTTTCTGAACAAGCTGGAATGAGGCTATCGGCTTACCAAACTGATTTCTTTCAAGTGCATACCTGCGGGCTGACTCATAGCAATCCATGGCAGCACCAATGGCACCCCAAGCTATTCCATAACGTGCAGAATCAAGGCACATCAGTGGCGTTCCTAAGCCGTCTTTTCCTGGTAGGAGATTTTCTTTCGGCACTTTTACATTATCGAATACCAGCTCACCGGTTGTGCTGGCACGCAGCGACCACTTGTTATGTGTTTCAGGTGCTGAAAAACCTTCCATACCACGTTCTACAATTAACCCTTGTATTCTGCCTTGTTCATTCTTGGCCCATACAACGGCGAGGTTTGCTTTCGGGGAATTGGAGATCCACATCTTAGCGCCATTTAAAAGGTAATGATCGCCCATATCTTTGAAGTTCGTAACCATACCACCAGGGTTGGAGCCATGGTCTGGTTCAGTTAATCCAAAACATCCCAACCACTCACCAGATGCAAGCTTGGGAAGATACTTTTTTCGTTGTTGTTCGCTGCCGAATTTATAAATGGGATACATTACAAGGGAGCCTTGAACAGATGCGGTAGAACGCATGCCAGAATCTCCGCGTTCAATCTCCTGCATGATCAAACCATATGAGATATAGTCAAGTCCGCCGCCACCATATTCAGCAGGAATGCTGGGACCAAATGCACCAACATCACCAAACTTCTTTACGATCTCATAGGGAAAATGTGCCTGTTGTGCCCAATCTTCTATGTATGGCGATATTTCACGTTTAACAAAATCACGTATTGAACTTCTTATCAATTTATGCTCTTCTGTTAAAAGTTCGTCTATCTGATAAAAATCCGGATGCTCAAATAAGTCTTGTTTAAGTGACTTCCCGCTATTTTCGGCTGTTCTGGTTTGTGCTGACATACTATTTGGATTATTCCTTTAACTTCGCCCTAATTTAGGGAAGTAATTAACATATATTTTTTCAGAAATGGCAGAGAATCCGGTTGATGATCAATTAATTGAACAATTGAAGAAACTACAGGCCAAATATGATTATATGGGCCAGGATCTTTCTTCTTACCTGGATGGCCTTCTCTATTCCGACTACATTACATACTGGGATTATATTCATGTAGATACCTTACTAAGCTTACAAAATCCTAAAACAAGTTTTCCTGATGAGAAGGTGTTTATCATGTATCATCAGATCACAGAGTTATATTTTAAACTCATTCTTCTTGAAATTGAACAAATTTGTTTCAGAAATGAAATTGATGAGAAATTTTTCCTAGAGCGCCTGGACAGGATTATTCGCTACTTTAAAAGTCTTGAAGGATCTTTTGATGTAATGGTTGAAGGTATGGAAAAAGAACAGTTCCTCAAGTTCAGGATGGCGTTACTTCCTGCCAGCGGATTTCAATCTGCCCAATACCGGCTTATTGAATTTGGCTCTACCGAACTGATCAATCTTGTTACAGAAAAAGAGCGTGATGTTTTGAAAAATGCTGATATTCCGGCTATGCTTGAAAAGATCTATTGGAAGAGTGGTGCAACAGATCTTGCAACAGGGAAGAAGACATTAACACTTATTCAGTTCGAGAATAAGTACATGAATGAATTCCATGCGGTAGCTAATAAACATCGGGAAAGAAATTTACATCAGATCTTCTTGAAGAATTTCGCTAATGCAACTCAAAAAGAAAAAATAATTGAGAAGCTTCGCGAATATGACACTTACGCCAATGTTCTCTGGCCACTTGCCCATCTTAAATCAGCCGGCAGATATCTGAAGAAAGATCCTGAAAATGTAAAAGCTACCGGAGGAACAAACTGGCACAAGTACCTGCCACCGAGATTTCAACGCAGAATGTTCTTTCCTGAGCTATGGTCTGAGCAGGAGAAAAGCGAGTGGGGACTTGCGGCTGTTAAGAAGAACATTACGAATGAAATCACCCATTAACTTACATCGCAACTTCTTTCATTTATAATCTTGATAAATTAGCAGATATAATTTCTGCGAGTGAAACTGGTATACCTTTTACCCCTTCTCTTACTCAATATATCCTATCAGCTATTGGGACAGGGATATACAAGGCAGACATTTCATGACAAAGAGCGTAAACATGTAAAGGAAGTTTACCAGGTTAAAGATACCATCCGTAACATCCTTCACGGACGATACATTTCTTATTACTTAAACGGCAAGGTTGAATCTAAAGGCCAGTTTACCAACAACGAGACAACAGGTATATGGGAGTTCTTCTACGAGACAGGTAACCTTAAGATGCGTGGTATACTTCGGCAAAATGCCAACTTTGGCGTATGGGAATACTTCTATGAGAGCGGCCGGAAAAGTATGGAAGGGAACATCAACGGCAAGAGCCGGGATGGAGAATGGAAGATGTACTACGAGAACGGTCAGGTAAAAGAAATAGGAGAGTACAAAACAAACAAGCGTGTTGGCTTATGGAAGATGTACTTTGAAGATGGAGTTTTAAAAGGGGAGATTGATTACACGGATGATTATGGTACTTATACCGAGTACTATCATTCCGGCAAGGTATTATCTGAGGGGCCACGAATGGGCACCAGAAATGTTGGACACTGGCGCTTCTACGCTGAAGATGGAACACTTCAATCGCAGGGTGAATATAACAATGGCAAGAAGCAAGGTGAGTGGATTACGTATTATCCCAATGGAGAAGTTTCATCGAGAGGCTCTTTTGCTCACGATATTCCCGCAGGAAAATGGGAGCACTATTTTGAAGATGGATCAGTATCATCTGCCGGAGAATACGAGGGAGGTAAGAAAAGTGGAATATGGAAGACGATGAGCACAGGTGGAATTGTAAAGAGTGAGACATCTTATGCTGCAGGTGAAGGAGAATATAGAGAATATTATTCCAGCGGGAAATTAAAAACAACAGGGAAGATTGTTAACGACAAGCGAGAGGGTAAGTGGGAGTATTATTATGAACATGGAGTCCGCGAGGGAGAGTGTGAATATAAAAATGGCAAAGGTGTGTACTATGGATATTATCCCAACGGAAACCTGCAGACCAAGGGTACCTTAGATGGAGAAGTAAAGACAGGCACCTGGGAGATTTATGAAAATGACGGGAAGCTTTCAGGCTACTATCGACCTTTTTACGATAACAAAAAACTAGGGAAAGATATCGTATCGATGGCGGGCAAGGGCACGGCAAATACTGGTTCCAGTAAGAGAAGAACCTTCACACACTTTGACGCCCGTTTTAACGAATTCAGAGGTCTGATAATAGCAGGTAATCCGATTATGACCTTTGCAGGACGGCTGCCTATTGCATTTGAATTCTATATGCAGGAACGCTTAGGTCATGAGTTTGAATTCATTGGAATAAGGGATCCCTTCTTTTTGGCTGATTCAAAGATTCCCTCAGGTAAAAAGTTTGAGCGGGGATATGCTATTTGCATCAAGCAGAAGCTTTACAACCAGATGAAGGCCGGCATGTGGTATTTTGGACATGAGGTTAGGTTCACAAACTACGGCCATTTTGTAAATGAGGTTATAACCTCTACGCGCACCAATATCTTCACTTTTGGTGCTGTTGAACAGCGCATCGAGTACGGCCCTGTTTTTGGCTACAGGATTATGAAGCGTAATAATGCGAAAGGCATTACCATCGACACTTTTGTTTCAGGAAACGTCGGTTACCGTGGCTTTGATGTAGATGATCAATACAAGTCATACTTCGAGGATATTAAGAAATCGAAGATCTCAGCCAGCATTCATTTCGGCTTAAATATCGGCCACGTTTTTTCTTTCCGTTAAGGAAATGATTTCTTCAAGTGTATTGTTACCTTTGTGAATCGTCAATAAAGGATAGATACCTTTCAGACTTATGCACCTTACAGAACTCACCCTATGGCCTGAAGAGGCCTTCAACGAGGAATTATTCCCAGCAATTCTTTACAAGAAACTAGGCTTGCCAAATGATGGAAGCGTTGTTGTTAACCCGGTAAAGCGTTCTATTGATGCTCGTGGTAAAAAAGTATGCGTCCGTTTTCAATGTGAAGTATATGATATAAAAGATAACGTTCCTGTAAAGAATAGCTTTGACTATCGTGATGTTAGCAATAAACCAAGAGTAATTGTAATAGGAAGTGGTCCGGCAGGTTTGTTTGCAGGGCTTCGTCTGATAGAACTTGGATACAAGCCGGTAATTCTTGAAAGAGGAAAAGATGTGCAGGCCAGAAGAAGAGACCTTGCCGCTATTAATAAAGCACACATTGTAAATCCTGATTCCAACTACTGTTTTGGAGAGGGAGGTGCAGGAACGTATTCTGATGGCAAGCTCTATACGCGATCTAAAAAGAGAGGCGACATCAACAGGATTCTTGAGAAAATGGTATCGCAAGGGGCAAAGTCCGATATATTGTTTGATGCCCATCCTCATATCGGTACGAATAAACTTCCAAAACTTGTTGCTGCCCTAAGAGAAACAATTATTAACTACGGAGGAGAAGTTCATTTCGATTGTCGTGTAACTGATCTTATTGTAGAAAATGACATTGTTACAGCTGTGTTAACAAGAAATGGAAATAAGGTTGAAGGAGAAGCATTTATTCTGGCAACAGGCCATTCAGCACGCGATATATTTGAACTACTCCATCGTAAGAAAATTCTTATTGAACAAAAACCATTTGCGTTAGGCGTACGAGTAGAACATTCTCAAACATTGATAGACCAGATTCAATATCACTGCGCTATAGATCGTGGTCCTTATCTACCTGCTAGCTCATATGCCCTTGTACATCAGGCAAGCGTAAGAGGAAAGGAACGTGGCGTATTTTCATTTTGCATGTGTCCAGGCGGATTTATAGTACCTGCAGCAACCGCTCCGGGAGAAGTTGTAGTAAACGGTATGAGTCCTTCCCGTCGCGATTCCAAATATGCAAATTCGGGTATTGTGGTAGCGGTTGAGCCTGAAGATTTTCAGGCTTATAAAGACCATGGCCCACTTGCCGCACTTCGCTTCCAGGAAGAAATAGAAAGACGCGCATGTACAGCTGCGGGAGGTACCCAGGTTGCTCCGGGTCAAAGGCTTGTTGATTTTGTAGAGGGAAAAGTGTCAAAGACTTTGCTTGAAACATCGTACCAGCCCGGTCTTGCGTCTGTTGATCTTCGCGAAGTGCTACCCGATTTTATTTCTAACGCTTTACAGCAGGGATTCAAAGCTTTTGGAAAAAAGATGCGCGGATATTTTACCAATGAAGCACAGATTGTTGGTGTTGAGAGCAGAACATCATCTCCTGTACGTATCCCACGCGATAAAGAAACATTACAACACCCTCAAATAAAAAACTTGTTTCCATGTGGTGAAGGAGCGGGCTATGCAGGAGGAATTGTATCTGCAGCTATGGATGGAGAGCGTTGTGCCGAAGCTGTAACTAAAATTGTAAAGACAGTTTAACTTAAAAAAGTTAACAAGAAATAAATAAGTATAAAAGAAAAAAGTCCGCATGCAATCCCGGACTTTTTTCTATTAATGCCACTTATGGTTTTAGCCACGAGTCGCGTAACGCAAGTTGCTCCTCAGTAGCGGATGGAAGAGGTTCTAAATTATGTCTTCGTGATAATTGTACTTTTTTAACAGGAGCTGAAAGTTCAACAGTCTTGTTCTCGCCATTCACATCTTTTCTTAATACTGTATAAGTCAAAACAGAATCAGTTTGCAATGCTGCTATGTGTTTTTGAATAAATGGACCGAATTCAGGGCCAAGATCCGGAATTTCTTCTCCATTAATTTTCATCAGTACATCTCCTTCCTGGAAGCCCAGCGCTGTTCCCATGGCGTTCATCATTGCAGTAGATGCAATTTGTATTTTTGGTTTATTATCAATTTGGGTAACACCTACATTCTCGTTTCCGATGCCAAGGCTATAATCTTCAAATGTTTCTTCCGGCGTGTAACCAATCCCAACATCACTAAATACTTCCTGAAGGGGAAGAGGTTCAGTACCATTTACATATCTGTTAAAGAACTCACCAATTTCAGGGTATGTCATCTTTGTAATCTCTTCAAAGAGCTTATCATCTTCAAAGGCTTTATTCTTTCCATATTTATTTGACAAATCAAGCATTAGGTTTCTTAGCCCGTATTTACCCTTTGATAGCTTTCTCAATTTTATATCAAGGCATAATCCAATCAATGCACCTTTTTGATACACATTGTAGTACTGGTCATGGTATTTATCTAGCGTAAATTTGCTGATTTCCGTAAAGGGCACATCATTCTTAAACTGATCTGCAGTAAGCATTTTCTCCTGGAGAGTACCGATGTATTCTTCAGGTGTAATAAGACCATACTTAACCTGAACATTTCCTGCAAAATATTCTGTTACGCCTTCGTACATCCACAGGTGTTTAGACATCTTAGGATCGTTAAAATCAAAGTCGTCTATTTCTTTAGAATGTACGGTAAGTGGCGTTACGATATGAAAAAATTCATGAGCAGCAAAATCGCGAAGTTGCTGATTCATCTCTTCGATAGTTGCCTCTGGCATATAGTACATGGATGAATAAGAATGCTCCAAAGCACCGTAACTTAGAACAGGCTTGTCAGTGAAATAAAAGATGAAAGCATACTTATCAACGGGTAGTTTTCCACCCAGGTACTCTTTCTGTGCCATAAGCACTTCACGAATGCTCGCTGCTATCTGCTTTGCAGTGATTTTATTGTTCGGTGAATAAGATCCGATAAGTACCTCTGTATTTGCTACTTTGATAAGCGCAGTATCGGGCTTACTATACATAAGCGGAGAATCTACAAGCTGATCATAGTCAGAGGTCTTGTATACGTCTACTACTTTATTCTGATTATCACCGGTTTTTTCCAATTTAATAGAGGATGGAGATGCACCTGTAGCGGAAGGTATCAATCCTGTAGATCCATAAAGATCTTTTGATCTGACAACGTTAAATTGAAAAGGATTTTCTTTTTTACCATCAAAGTAACCAAAGAAACCGCTTGTGTTGATAACAAAGTTTTTCTGTTCTTCAATGTTAGTTCCTGCAGGCCAGAAAATCTCCGGGCCTGTTGTTGTGGTGTCCCAGGTATCATCAACCCAGTAAGTTACTTTGCTGAGCTTCTTTGCGTCTTTAATTCTATAAGAATTATCATCTATTTTCTCTATAGGAAGTTTGTTGCCTTTTTTATCGACCGCTGTAAACTCTGCGATATAACGGCCGTAATCGGCAATGGCATAGGTTCCAGGGACAATTTTCGGAAAGTAAAATATGGTTTCGGATTCACTAATTGAAGGTGGAGATAATTCCACATAGACTCTGTCATTGGTAACTCTGGTTAAGTCGACCGTGTAGTTATAAGCGTTTCCTTTTTTAGACTGACCGAAAGCAGTTGCTGAGATAAGCAGGCAACAAGCAATAAATAAGCGAAATAGCATAAGTGATATTAAATTTGAACCAAGTTATATCTAATTTGTTGGTAACGTATAGAAATTGTTTAATAGTTCAAATAACCCAATTCAGGTGAAGAAGACAGTAATAATAGGAGCCACAACAGATCAGTCAAGATACGCTTACCTCGCAGCCCGTATGTTGACGGAGTATAAGCATGAAATAGTGCCTATTGGTATTAAAAAAGGAGAGGTGTTTGGTACTCAGATACTTGATATTTTCCAAAAGCCGAAGGTAGAAAACGTTGATACTGTGACGCTTTACATTGGACCTCAACGGCAGCCGGAGTGGTATGATTATATTCTCCAATTGAAGCCCAAACGGATCATTTTCAACCCAGGAACAGAAAATCCCGAATTTGAAAAGATGGCAGAACAGCAAGGTGTAGAAGCTGTAGAAGGTTGCACGCTTGTGATGCTCAGGAGCAGGCAGTTTTAGCACTTCTGTTTGAAATAAAAGTAGCGTCTCCTGATTCTCACCTGCTAATCTCATTACTGATGGTACGTTGACTTCTGTTATTGGATCTTTTTAATCTTTTCCATTGTATTGCTTTTTGAGCAAAAGTAGGCTGGCATACCGCAATCCATACGCGGTCATAAGGTATTTTTAGTCTTTTTACGAATGCTGCGATTTAGCTTTCCAATATCGGCGCAATAAGCTTCGAAATGTACGATGCGAGCACCATGCCAGCACCCTGCGTACAGTATGTCTGCGAGAAATAGGGGTATTTCTCGCAGGTATGGCGCACACATGGTGCTCGCACGGTGCTGGCAGAATGAATTCCCAATCTATTCCCATTGATATCTTAGCTGTGCTGAGCCGCAGATTTGATAGGAAACCTGACAATCAAGCCCGGAACAAAGGCATTAATGGCCTCAGGTGGGACAATAAGGTGATTCTAAGAACATTCGTCACAATTTGTCTCACAGCAGAAAATACATACACATTCCAACTGATAAAGCATCTATGTGATTTACAGGCGTTTCAGCACCGTTACCCGCTGATATTTGCTAAATAGGAAGCTGATCTGAAAATAGCGTAAGGAAAGGGAAATGACAGATAAATTAACTGCTGTTTTTGTTGAACAATCGGCCAGGAAAAGAAGAAAATGAAAGCTTCTTCTCGAGGTTTCAATCCCCTGTCTTT
This sequence comes from Chryseosolibacter indicum, assembly GCF_018598585.1. GTDB lineage: Bacteria > Bacteroidota > Bacteroidia > Cytophagales > Cyclobacteriaceae > Chryseosolibacter > Chryseosolibacter indicus. The sequence goes on along the minus strand of NZ_JAHESD010000013.1, from coordinate 58,138 downwards.
GGCCTGTTTCAGGAGCTAAAAATAGTTAATTATTTTCCTGAGAAAGTTCTCTCGTAGAAGGCAAAAAGGTTATTTTTGACGGTTTGAAACTCCAAAAATGAGCGAAGTAAAAGGTAAGACTCCTACAGAATATTCAGCAAGTAATATCCAGGTTTTAGAAGGTTTAGAAGCGGTCCGCAAACGTCCGGCCATGTACATTGGCGATGTTGGCATTAAGGGCTTGCACCATTTGATCTGGGAGGTGGTAGATAATTCAATAGATGAGGCACTTGCCGGCTATTGTGACACCATTTACGTTACTGTACACGAAGATAATTCTATCTCCGTTCTCGATAACGGCCGTGGTATTCCTACCGACATGCACGAAAAAGAGAAAAGGTCAGCTCTTGAAGTTGTACTTACAGTGTTGCATGCTGGCGGTAAATTTGATAAGAATACCTATAAAGTTTCAGGGGGGTTACATGGTGTAGGTGTTTCCTGCGTTAATGCATTATCAGAAACTCTAAAGGCTACCGTTTACCGGGATGGAAAGATTTTCGAGCAGGAATATGAAAGAGGAAACCCGCTTTATCCCGTTAGGATAATCGGCGAATCTGAACAGAGGGGAACCTCCATTTATTTTAAGCCAGATAAACAGATATTTACAATATCAGAATACAACTACGAGACCATCGCTTCCCGTCTTCGTGAGTTGGCATTTTTAAATCCAGGTATTACCATTTACCTTGAAGATACCCGTGAGAAGGATGAAAAAGGAGAGACTCGCAAAGACAAGTTTCTTTCAGAAGGAGGTTTACGCGAGTTTGTAGATTATATTGACTCTACCCGTGAGAAGCTGATTCCAGAACCAATTTACATCGAGAACGATAAGGGTGAGATACCTGTCCAGGTCGCATTAAGTTATAATACATCTTTCAGCGAAAATTTGGTGTCGTATGTAAACAACATCAATACACATGAGGGAGGTACGCACGTAGCAGGTTTTAGGCGTGCCCTTACCCGCACGTTAAAGAACTATGCTGAAAAGTCTGGTTTGTTAGAAAAGGTAAAGATAGACATCAGTGGTGACGATTTTCGCGAAGGATTAACTGCAGTTATTTCTGTAAAGGTTGCTGAACCTCAATTTGAAGGTCAGACAAAAACAAAGCTTGGTAACTCAGATGCAATGGGTGCCGTAGATCAGGCCGTAGGAGAAGTTCTTCAATATTTCCTTGAGGAACATCCGCGTGAAGCTAAAACCATAGTAAATAAGGTAATTCTTGCAGCTCAGGCGCGCCATGCTGCGCGTAAGGCGCGTGAGATGGTGCAACGAAAAAATGTATTGTCAGGAACGGGATTACCAGGTAAGCTTGCAGACTGCTCAAGTACTGACCCAAGTATATCTGAATTGTATCTTGTTGAGGGAGACTCTGCAGGCGGATCAGCAAAACAAGGTAGAGATAGAATGTTCCAGGCAATTCTTCCGCTTCGGGGTAAGATTCTTAATGTTGAAAAAGCACAGGAACATAAGATTTACGAAAACGAAGAAATCAAGAATATCATTACCGCCCTCGGCGTAAGCTTTGGAACGGTTGATGATGACAAGGCCCTTAATCTGGCTAAGCTTCGTTATCATAAAATCGTGATTATGACCGATGCGGATGTTGACGGTAGTCATATCAGAACGCTTATTCTTACTTTCTTTTTCAGGTATATGAAAGAGCTTATTGAGAACGGCTATGTATACATTGCCTTGCCTCCGCTTTATCTTGTTAAAAAAGGTAAAGAAGAGCGCTACTGCTGGACTGAGGAGGAGCGTGACGCTTTCGTGAAGGAATTAGGAGGAGGTAAGGATGATTCCGTAAACGTACAACGCTATAAAGGTTTAGGAGAAATGAACCCTGAACAGCTATGGTCTACTACCATGGATCCAGCCAGACGATCTCTTAAACAGGTAAGTATAGAGTCGGCCGCAGAAGCAGATCACCTTTTTTCAATGCTAATGGGCGATGAAGTTGCTCCGCGCCGGGATTTTATCGAAAAGAATGCTAAATATGCACGAATAGATGTTTAAGTAAACTCTGTTCGTAAAACAATTAAGACCGCATATGAATGAGGCAGTTCTGTCATTGGAAAAGATCTTTCAGCAGATTAATGAGAGCAATTATATTAGTCGTGATCTAAGCTGGCTTCAGTTTAATTATCGTGTTTTAGATCAGGCAAAACATATTGATCGGAGCATTTTTGATAGATTGAAATTTCTGGCTATTACAGCCTCTAACCTTGATGAATTTTGTACCATAAGATTAGGTAGTTTGTATAACTATATAGATTATGGGAAGGAACGGTTTGATTATAACGGTCTAAGGGAAGAGCCATTCAGGCGTTTGCTGCTTTCTGAGATGCAGCGTTTTTGTAAAGACATCAACGATTATTATGTAGGTAAATTAAAACCGCTTTTTAGGGAAAACGGTTTTAGCATTGCTAGTTACGACGACCTTTCTGTCGAGAATGTTAAAAGAGTGAATGAGTATTTTAACTCAATCATTTTCCCAATGCTTACCCCTATGGTGTTTGATAATTATCACACCTTTCCTGTGTTGATGAATAACAGGTTGTTGTTTGGCGTGGTAACAAAAAACCCAGGCGATAATCACAATCAACTCAAGGTATCATTTATTCAGGTGCCGCATAATTTGCCTCGGTTCTATGAAGTACAGGGAGAAGATTGTATTCAATTCGTTCCTGTTGAAGATATCATCAGCCAAAACATTCAAAGTCTTTTTAGAAATGTAACGATAGCAAGCGTTAATCTGTTTCGTGTAAATCGTAATGGAGATTTTACGCTCGAGGAAAGTGAAGATATAGAATCCAATTTTCTTGAAGATTTAAAAAGAAAATTGAAAACAAGAAGAAGCGGGAGGGTTGTCAGATTAGAAGTAGAGGAAAACCCCGACCCGTGGATGATGCGTTTGTTGAAGATTCAATGGGATCTTGACGACCACAATATCTTTTACATTTCGAAAGAAAGTCTTGTTGATTTTACAGGATTACAACAGATTGTTCAGCATAAGGAATTTAAAGCAAAACGATCGCATCCGCGGGAACCAATCAAGCCTTTAAACTTTCCGGAGCATGGTTCTTTAGACCTGTTTGAGGTGTTGAAGAATAGAGATATTCTTTTGCATCATCCTTATAATTCTATGGAACCAGTACTGGAACTACTGGAAAAAGCAGCGGATGATCCTTATGTCCTATCTATCAAAATCACAATCTATCGCGTTGCAAAAGAGTCTCGTGTTACAGCAGCATTGTTAAAAGCTGCTGAAAATGGTAAACACGTCTCGGTTTTATTTGAGGTAAAAGCGCGATTTGATGAAGAGAACAATTTAAGAGAAGCACAAAGATTACAGAAGGCGGGTTGCTTTGTAATATATGGCGTAAGTAGTTTGAAGACGCATACCAAACTTCTCCTTATTGTACGCAAAGAAGAAGACGATAAAGTATATAGGTATGTACACCTTTCTAGTGGTAACTACAATGAGGCTACCTCCAGGCTTTATGTGGATATAGGACTTCTTACAAGTAGGGAAAATTATGCAAATGATGTTTCGGAATTCTTTAATGTAATTACCGGCCATTCGCAGCCATCTACCTATCGTAACCTGATCACTTCACCACGCGATATGCGTATTCAGCTTTGTAACCTCGTGCAACGGGAAGCTGAAAACGCAAGAAATGGTTTGCCTTCTGGCATTGTTATAAAACTTAATTCTTTACAGGATAAAGATTTCATTGATGAGCTTTACGCCGCCTCTCAGGCTGGTGTGCCTATCAAATTAATAGTGAGAGGAATGTGTTGTCTTCGCCCCGGAAGAAAGGGGTTAAGTGAAAATATTCAGGTATACTCGATAGTAGGGGAGTATCTTGAGCATTCAAGGATCTATTACTTCCATAACGCAGGAAACCCTAAGGTTTATATCGGAAGTGCTGACGCCATGGTGCGGAGTTTTGATCGCAGAGTTGAATCGTTATTCCTTCTTGAAGAGGATATTTTAAGAAGACAAGCGATCAATAATTTGCGATACAACCTTAAGGATAACGTGAACTCTTATATTATGAGAGAGGATGGTTCGTATGTGATCAGGGAACTAAACGGAGAGCTACCTTTCAATATACACAAGGAGTTTTATAACATTACAAAAGAAATTGTAATGGAGGCCTCTTTATTCTAAGAGGCCCCAATAATTAGCACAACTTATCGGTAATTGTAATATTGAGGACATTCTGGATTACCATGAATCGGCCGAATGATTGTTCTGAAATTAATCATGAATTCATGTGTGCCATTTGAAAAACCGTTGATGTTTGAAGTTGTCAAATCATAAGAGTAACCAAAGTGTATCCGATCATTGATTTTAAGATCAATGAAGGTGATAAAAGAGTCGCCCAAACGGTAAGACCAACCTATACTAAATACATCATAAAATATAAAAGCATTATTCAGGTCGAAAGTAAGAGGCTGTCCTTCCTGTGTACGAAGCATAACAGAAGGATTGATCTTAACTTTGTTCATGCGATCCAGAGGTAAAATGGCACCACCGCGAAGGAAATAATAACGCGCTTCCCTGATTCCCCCTGCTAATTCCTCAACAGATTTTATAACCTGGTTATTCAGAATGAAGGGTACAGAGAAACCAAGGAAGTAATTTTTTGTACTATAGAAGAGCCCGGCGCCGAAGTTCGGCTTTACTTCGTTAATAAGATTACTGAACGATGCATCTATGCCATCTGGGTTTTGCAAACTTAACTTACTATAATCGGCACCAAGCAAATTGAACCCTGCCTGGAGCCCCATAGATAAGGTTGCATTTTTGAAATGCAGTTTATAAGCATAGTTACCGTATATATGCTCGTTTTTATAACTGCCTATTTCATCGTGATTTAACATAAGACCAACACCAATCTTGTTCTTCATCAAAGAAGTGTGGGTAGTGAGGTGATACGTTTTAGGAGCGCCAGGGAAATTAACCCATTGATTCCGGTACATAGCCGTGGTACTAAATTGAACGTGACTACCTGCATATGCAGGGTTAATCACAAGTTCATTAAAGTAGTACTGGCTAAAAACCGGGTATTGTTGAGCAATGCCCGGAATCAGAATTGTTGATAATAGTAACGTAGTTAAAAAAATTCGTTTTAACGATAGCATTAGTCTGTGCTTTAATTTACAACTTCAAGGTATCCTGCCACTGGTTTAGAACCATCTCTCTTATCAATCACGTAGAAGTAAGTACCATCAGGCAAGTTGTTACCCATCAGGCTTACACCTTTGTTAGATCTACCGTCGAAATAAGTATCTGCGTTATTATAACCCTCCGCTTCGTATACCAATGTACCTGCGCGGTTATATATCTTAACATGGTTACGCGGGAAGTTTTCAATACAGTTGATGAAGAAAATGTCATTGTAACCGTCACCATTTCTGGAAACACCGTTGAAGGCATGAACTTCAGTTCCGATTTCCATTTGTTTTTGGGTATAGCAGTTAAGTGATGATGTTACAGTAACTATATACTTACCTGGTAAGGCGTTTTCAATATTTGTTTCTGTAAAGAATTCTCCTGATTCTAAATGCTCCCATTCAATTTTTGATACTTCAACATCACTCAACAAGATCATAGTAGCTTGTCCATTAGGCTGTCCATTTTTTCGGTTAGGATCAGCACATGTTGCATTAACTACAGCGAAATCAAAGTCAGGGAATCTAGGCTGGAACAAAAGCTGTTCATTGATTAATGGTGAACGGCAACCAGTTTCGTCGTCAGTAGCTATAACAGAGTAGAAACCTGTAATAAGATTTGTGTAAGTGTCTCCTACAAAATCTGCTGCGGTTTTTTCACTCTGGCCATTGTACCAATTGAAAGTATAGCCTGCTATTTCACCGTTGACAGTAGCGGCAAGTGCTCCGTTATTTCCGGCACTATTTTGTACACTACAGTTTGTAACCTGCGAAAGGATTTCAATAACTGGTACTGGTACAGGTATAGGTTGATTAGTGATTTGTATTTGCGCGGTTCCTGTACATCCTGTAAAGAGGTTAGTGGCTTGAACAGTATATACGGTGCTTGATAAGTTACCAAACTCTACTCCGGTGAAGGCCGGATGAGGTGTTATGGATGAACCTTCGTACCAATCAAAATTGTAGAGTGAGTTGTCTTCATTTTCTACAAAAGCTGATGCTATTCCATTAAACGGATTGGTACAATTAGTAACAGGATCTACTTCAGTAGCAATGACATGCGGATACATACGAAGATCTCTGATATCATCAACAGGAATCAGATCTGTAACGCAATCTGTTGGATTTTCATTGTCTATGACGCGTACGAATATTCCCTCCGTTCTACCTAGGCCGTTGATAACGCTTATTGTATCTTTATCAACCACATGTTTTCCATTAGTAATGTCGTGGTAGGTCCATAAAAATTTGTAGTCGGCTGGTGCATAGGTATCTATTACCGAAGCCTGTATTCTTCCATTATGCGGAGTACAGTAGATAAGATCCATCTTGGAAGTTATGACAGGAATTGGGTTGATTAACTTCTCCATAAGAAATGTATCTCTAACTATACATTGGTTGACTTTGTTTTTCACTTCAATTGCATACGTATATCCATGTGTTAGCCCGGTAATCCTCTTAGTTGTGTCTGCTGGTACAATGTGGGGGTCAAGGCTTGTCCATCGGTAAAAGTAATCATCCGGATTCAGCGAAGAACCTAACGCGCGAACTTCCAGAAATCCAGCTATTGGATTAACGCAATATTCATCTTTTTTGAAATCTACAAGGTCAACAAAAACGGTATTCTTTGTTTTGTCTAGTACCTCTACTGATTTTTCAGTGTAGCATTCAGTTACAGCATCTGTAACTTTAACGTAATGAAATCCTGTATCAAGATTAACTACATTGTACGTAGTGGTTGATGCCAGGTCAGACCACTGGAAGTTATAATCAGCTGGGAAAGTTGGCGCCCCGTAAGTGTTTGATGCGCCTTTTTCTGTCTCTTCAATTTCAATCACCTCTGCTGTGGCATCTGTGGCAGGGGTGAATCCATCAGCGCTGCAATTCAGTACATCTGTAGGGGTAGCTTTAACAGAGATCATTTTTTCATTAGAGATTACTGTGGCGTCAATAGAAGTCATGCACGATGTAATCTTGTTTTTAACTTCTATGGTATAAAGGCCGTCCCTTACAACATTAGTCTGGTTTTGGTTAGTTAGCGCTGGAATTGCAGCACTGTTAGAGAACCATTCAAAATCATAGTCTGATGTAGACAATAATGATTTTGTTACAGGATCAATAATTCTTACAGTACCATTACCATCCGTTTTAACAATGTTACAATAAGAATCATCAAAAGTTTCTTTTGCAACAGCAGGGTACGTCACATGATCATCTATTGTGGCTGGTGCTTCTGTCGGACAAGAAATTGCGCGGTCAAATGCCACAATTGTATAATTCCCAATGCCATAAGGTTGTGTGGTATTGAACGTGTATGTAGTCGCAGTATTTGTTATTACGTGATTTTCAACAAAACCCGCCGGAGGAGGTGAACTTGGAGGGTTAGCAGGATAATCGCCTTTATAAATGTAAATATCATAATTACTCGCATTTATTGCATTGTCTTTAACGACTAAATCAATTTTGAATGAGCCATTTGTGCCAGGTTGATTTAACAGATCACACGCGGTAACAGGTGTAGGTGTTACTACTACTTCAGGAGCATCTATATACCTCAGCGAATGGGAAAGAACTTCCGTACAACCAGTAGCCGGATTTTTAACAACTAACGTATATGTACCTACCAGTAGGGATTTAATATGGGAAATCATATCTGGTCCTATATCGTTCCTTAAACTATCTGTTATAAATTGTGTGATACGTTTACTAACCTTTGAAGTATCGGTACCATGAAACCACTTTGTTGAATAATCAGATGGCTGATAGCTATTGTCTGTAGGTAAGAATTTGAAAGTAATGCTTCCCTTATCTGTACAGGTACTTGGTGGTACAGAGGATTCAAATGCGAGATTTATAGGAGGAACTAAGTTAAGAACCTCTGCATTGACAATATTGGTTTCGCAACTTAACGCTGTATGTTTAGCATATACTGTATAGAAGCGCGGTTCGGCGTTCTCCAAAATGTTGTCTGTATTTGCAGGGAAATCGACAGAAGGCTTTTTGCTTTGCCCTTTATACCAGAAGAAGTTGTATTTGCTTTGGTCAGGGTCAGCTACTCCGTCAACAAGAACAGTAGCAGTTACCTGACCGTCGGAAGTACAAAGCGTTTTATCTACTGTATTTAAAACAACTGTGTAGTCGGCAATATCTGTAATGATTTCAATATTCTGGTCTACAACCGTAAAGCAATTTGTGATTTCGTCTATTACTTTTACACTGTATATACCGGAAGTTAGATTCGATGCAGTACTCGTATTTACATGTGTCTCAGTTTTAAATGGAGTGCCGGCAGTGTTTTGTCCTTTAAACCATTGTATTGTAAAATTAGCAGATCCCGCAACTGACGCTGTAGCAGATCCTGTGTGTTTGGTTATATCTGTAGCACATGAAATCTGAGGAGATATTCCCGAGATAGTCACTACAGGAGGTGTTGTTTGCTTAATTTCCTTTACTACTGGTAGGGAGACGCACAACGATGTGTTGTCATAAGCGATAACTGAATATTTTCCTCCTGGCAAGTTATCATATTTAACAGCTTCAATTTCTCCTGGAGGAAGTAAATCGTAATATTTATATGTACTCGGACTAAACCATGTAGTAGCATCGCCTTTATACCAGATATAAGATATGTTAGTTGTTACGTTAGTAACAAAGGCTTCTCCTTTTGGAGTTGCGGAACAATCACTATCCTTAACATCAGCTGTAACCGTTGGACTTGCTGGCGCTATTAATACTTTATTGGCGGTTCCAGTACAGCCAGTAACTACGTCAGTTACCCTAACAGCGTAAGAATCACCTGAAAGACCACTAATAGAAGAGCCTGTACCAATTGGTGTACCAGTGTCAACAAATAAACCTCTTACCCAATTGTAAGTATAATTTGTAGAACCTCCAGTTACAGATACTCCTAATTCTCCGTTTGCTGTTTTACATGAAGTTGGATTCTTTAAATCGGTATCTTTAATTTCAACAGTAGGTGGATCAACGGGGTCGTCGTTGATCTCTATTTTCAATTCTTCAGAGCCGCATCCGAACGTATTATGCCGCGCATACACAGTGTATGTGCCCTTAGCCAGGCCGGTATAAATAGACCCTGTTTTATCACTTGGATTATTTGAATAGTTGGGCGGGCTATTTACAAAATCACCATTAGACCAGATAAAGGTGAAGTTTTGGGTGACGTTGTTATTATTCGCGTCTATGATATAAGCTTTTGCCTGTCCATCAGCAAAAGGATCGGCACTTCCGTCATTACATACAATGTTATCTTTTATCAAGTCTACGCCTAAGTCTGCAGGAGTTGGCGTAACAGACATACTGAAGATATTATCAGCATAATTACATTCTAGGAAGTTTGTATTCGGAAATAGAATTGGTAACGTAGTTCCACCGTTGTTAACTCCGTCATTATTGATGGCAACATAAAGTGTAAAATTAGAACCGTTACCGGTAATTATTTCATTTTTAAGTTCTACGCTGTCTCCTGGTGCGACATTTATAAACTCCAAGTCTACCTGCTTCAGTTTAACCGCTGTCATGGCTGGAGACTGAGGATCTCCTCTATAGAAACTGATAGGTACGCTTCCGGTTAACGGTACATCTCCTGTATTGTAAATTGTAAGCGACACTGAAAAATCTCTTTCAGGGCAGGTAGGAGGAACAATGGTAAGATTAACAGGTTGATTCGCACCTTTAGAAAGAGAAAGGTTGGGGGCCGCAAACGAAGGACATCCCTGTGAATTTTGAAAAGGAGCCTGATTTAAAAAAGAGTTTAAAGGCCTGCTGTCTCTTCCGTAAAGGCAAACAACATTACGTGCAAATACCTTATGGTGAAGTTGTTGATTAGTAGGTATGGTTAAATCATCATTAACGTTTACAACAAAATAACCATGTTGATTCCATACTTTACGTGCTGGTACCCAAGGCTCATTTGCAGATTTAAATACTCTTACCCGGGCACCACTATACAAATCCAAAGATGCTCCTGCGCTGGTTTCATTCGTCGCACAGGTTACGCATATTTCAGTAGAACCATCTCCATCCAAATCTGCAACTATTGGATATTCCCTGTATGTTCGTGATTTACATGTAAGATAACTAGATGATACTGTGGAGTTTTGTGTATAATCTGGTACGCCATTTACTTCTGGGAATCGGGAAGTGAAAATATAAAGTCTATTCTCATCTCGATATACAATTTCAGATGTGCCATCAGCATTAAAATCAAACAGGGTACAACCTGTAACACCAGAAGTTTCTTCAGCAACCAATTCACGCCAGACTTGCTCTAGTGAAGAGGTACCCTCTTTCAATGCATATAGATACTTACCTGAAACGTATACAAGATTTAATTTACCATCACCATCAATATCGGCAATGTTTACTCTACCGGCTCCTCTACCCCAACCATTAGGATATGCCTCGTCATCCATAAATGTTTTTAATGCCCCTTGATTAACAGCTGCCGGAGCAGCATTATTTTTATGAACACTCCAGAAAAAAATAGTGGTGTTAATATCATTTCCTTGATCAGACCCTACTGCAATCACATCTAGGTAACCATCTAAATCAAAATCGGCAACACTTGTACTATTGTCACTGGTAGATCCTGTACGTGTAAAATACTCAGAACGTTCACGTACTTTTGTTACTGTAGCAGTGGGTGTTGTTCCACTTCTGTTAATAGCAATGGAATAGATGCGACAGCCTGCTATAAGTTCGAGGCCTTGACAATCTGAACATTCACTATCACTTAAAATATCTGCAGCGGTAGAACCAGAACTTTCTTTTCTCCAATTCGTTCCTAAGTGATCGTTTCCTTTGCCCATCTCCACACCAGTGTGCGCATCAAATATTCGATCACGTCCGTACAATTCTACTTTTCCATCACCGTCGAAATCAGCAAGACCAATATTTCCTGGATCAGCGGGAACAGAAATGGGAGCGGTCCAAAATTTATCGATGGATTGGGTCGTTTTATTATAAGTATAAGCCATTAAAGCCCATGCCGTTGTACCACTTCTGGTTCCGCTAACTACAAAGATCTCAGCGTCTCCATCTCTGTCAACATCAGCAATCGCAAAATCACCTTCGTGCTGTAAATAAACGCCATCACCTTTCGTTAGCCTGGTTGCTTTAGTGATTGTTTCTGTGCCGCCATTGGTTGGACTCGAAAGAATGCTTAGCCTGGATACAAAGTCGTTAGCTCCCTCGCTGTCTTTGTTCCTATAGATTGAAACTATTTCAGGAACACCATCCCCATCAACATCACCGACTAATAGTTTACCAGAGTGTTGAGTTACACCTGTAGGGCTATGAAAATCTTCTGTTAAAGCGAACTCAGGAAAGGTGCTTGGTTTGGCTTCACATTGAAGATCTTTACCAATAAAAAAGCCATTACATGCTGCATCTATAGAGCACTCTTTATCGTAACAATCGATAAATCCATCACCATCATTGTCTATTCCATCGTTACATACTTCACACACTTTGCCAGGACAATCCCTACAATCCACCAAGCCATCACCATCATTGTCGAGGTTGTCATTACAATTTGATTCACCATTCTGCGCGTGGGCGAAAGCCACTATGGCACCTAAAAAGACCCACAGTAGTAACAATTTTTTCATGATTCTCAATTTTCGATCTTAAGCGGCAATATCCGATATAATTTTCTATTCTTTAAATAGTTGGAAAGAGTCTCGGGTAACCGTAAACGTAAGTTTTATACTAAAATCCCCTAATATTATACGGTATGTAATCGTTTTCTAATTTTTGCTTTGCAGCTCAGCTTCGTCAAGCGTTGTTAAACTTTTAAAACTGTTTTTTGTCGTCAAAAGCAACAACTTGCCTTTTGCGAGGGTTTTTAGTAAGGAAGTTGGACTTGATGTAATAGAATTTAGCGAAGGAGTGTTAAACTCCCAGCCTTGGGTGTGCTTTCTTCACCATCGCAACGAATAATATAGTAGTATACTCCATCGGGTAGGTTAGAACCCTTAAAAGTACCATTCCAATCATTATTATAAGGTTTTGCTTCAAAAACTTTCACGCCCTTTTCATCATAGATAGTAACACCGCATGCAGGGAAGTTTTCGATGTTTTCTATATTCCAGATATCATCTATTGCATCTGAATTTGGAGAGAAGAAATTTTTTGGAGATAGAAAACTTACCATTGATTTTGGATCAACTTTAATAGTGATGGTTGTAGTGCGTTCGCAACCATTTTCATCTATGCCCTTTACAGAATATTCTGTAGTTGTTGCTGGAATAGCAATAGGAGATGTTGATTTTGGATCAGAAAGAGTTTCTATTGGGCTCCATTCCGGTGATACAAGTCCTTCAACAGAAAGTTGTACCGGATCTCCGGGGTCTACAGAAGGAGGGTCAGCAGTTATTGTAACCTGTGTATCATCAAAGAACGTTAATGTTTTCTCTGCCGTTAGCGAGCATCCTGAACTTGTTTTTACATTAACTTTATATACTTCTGCATTGGTTGCTTTAATGGACGATGTAGTTTCTCCTGTGTTCCAGTTATAGGCATTGATAGTTGCGCCTGTTACACTAAGATCAATCTCGCCTCCCTTGCAAATTTGATTTTTTCCCGATGCTGTTACTATTTGAACTGCAGGTGCCGCAAGTATATTTATGGTCTTTATTGCAGGCGCAGACGCACAGGCGTTGTCGGCGTAAGAGACAATTAATTTCACTGAGTAACCAGGGGAAGGATTTGAATACTTATACATAGGACTTTTTTCAGTAGCGGTTTGGCCATCTCCAAATGTCCATGTATACTTCAATGGTTCTGGTTCTGTAGTGTTATTCTGAAACAGGATTTCTTCATTAGCACATGCAACTGTTGGTATTGTAAATGAAGCAGTGAGGGCGGGTTTTTCACTAACTTCCAGTAAATCGCTTTCAGTAGGACAAGCTCCTTGTATTGAGGCATAAAACTTCCCGGCACTATTAGCCTCAAAATCTTGATTATTATTTCCAACGGAAGTTGTTGAGTTGTCGTTGTTTTTTCTAAACCATTGATATGTATACCCTATGGAGGAAGGAGAAGGGGATAATACTAATCTTGTACTTTGCCCCGAGCAAATGGTACTTCCATTTGTTGTCCCAATTGTGAAAGTCGGCTTCTCGATTACGTCAACTTTAACTTTTTCAGATTTAAGGACGCACCCTCCCGGTCCTAAGTAGGAAATGCTATAATAGCCTGCGTGACCAAGCGTTAAGTCTCCTGATGATGGAATTGTTGCAGTAGCATTATTAGAGCTAAAGCTATTTGGTCCTTCCCACTTATAGCCATGGAAATCCACCCCTGATGCTGAAGCAGTAAGGGTAACGGTAGAATTGCCAGTACATGCTGGGGTGGGATTAGGTACTATTGGGACAGTACTAATACCTGCTGCGCTTGTAATTGTCACTGATACTGTATTAGATTCAATAGGAGAGGTACATCGTGGACTTAAAGTTGTAGCTACTACTTTAAAATTGGAGGTTGCAAGCGGGCCAACAATATTGTTAAGTTCATTTGTTGTTTTTCCTGTAATATCTACATCATCTTTTTTCCATTGATAGCTCGATCCTCCTTTTATTGAAGTTAATTTTACAGGATCGGTACTGCAGATATTAATAGGTCCTTCAGGTGTTATCTTTGGTTGAAAACATCTGAGATTTCTTAGAATAAAAATACTGGAAGGTTCAAAGCTGCCAAGCCCGCTAACAAAAATATCCACGCTAGCTCCTACGATATCGGGTTTACCATCTTTATCCATGTCTCCCACACGAACATACCTGCTTACATCATTTTTCTCAATTGATGTCTTTTGAAAAGTCAATCCCCCTTTATTCTCTAAAATTGTAAGCTTTGATTTAATTGGCGTAGTAGTTGATGATGGTTTAGTGTGAGGGATTACTATATCAAGGATGCCATCGCCATTTAAATCACCAAAATCAAGTCCCCAGGAATTTTCTAATTCAACAGGGATTTGAATAGGACTGCCAAAGGAAATGTTTCCAGGCGTGCTGTTATTTTTCAAAATAGAAAGCTGTGTAGTAGCTAGTTTAGAAGCTGCAATATCAGCCTTCCCATCACTATCAAGATCTCCAACTTTTAACCCGGTAATTGCACCTGTCACATTCAAAACAATTGGCGTGTCGAACTGAATGTTAGTAACTGAACTATTGTTTCTGACAATAAAAATATTTGAATTTTGGGTTGGAGATACAATGATATCCGGCAAATTGTCATTGTCAATATCTTCAACCTGAAGGGCATCTGTGCCAGCAGAGGGTACAATAGGAATAGGAATAGAAATAGCGTCGCTGAATTTAATTCCGGAATTGTCACTCTCATTTTTTAAAAATAGCACTTGTTTAATACCGTTTACTATATTCCAGTCGGATAGCAAAATATCTGGTTTGCCGTCCAGATTAATATCAGCTATCTGAATTTGCCTGATTAAAGAACCTGTTAATATTTTGTAGGGTTCAGCGGGAGTGGTAAAGTCTCCTGTTCCATCGCCTTTAAGAAAAAATAATCTCGAAGCTCCTCCGTCTTCTGAGGCAACCAGATCATAATTTCCATCACCGTCAAAATCGCTGCAGTTTATGTGAGCAGTTTTTGCAAAAAGATTAGGAAACTTTCTGGTAAAGCCAAAGCTGCCTGGATTGGCGCTATTATTGATCATTACAGTAATGTAATTTACACCATTATTTGCTGTGGCGACATCAGGTTTGCCGTCCTTCTTAAAATCGCACATGCAGAAGTTGTACAAATTTGGACTGCCCGTATCTTTAGATGGAGTGTCATGCTGTGCAGCAAAATCATTGGCACTAATTGCTTCGCTTGTTCCGCTAAAGCTGATATAGAATTGCGTCGAAGAATATCCTATCAACTTTGTGTTACTATTACGCAAAGATATGTAATCATGAGTAGCACCTTCGGGTACTTCTACTTCAACAAGGTTATTTGCTGTAGTTAAAACTGTTCCCTCTACGGCACCAAAGAAGACTTGGAGCTTGCTTGGATCAGTACCAAACCCACTACCTCTTAATGTTATAGTTTCTCCCATTGCACCATGATCCTTATCTACGCTTAGTATGCGTGGAGCCTGAGAATATGCCGTATAGCTAAAGGCAACAAAAAATAAAACAGTAAGGAACCTGAGCATGCTAATCTATTTCATTTATAAAGAAATTGTAACCGTCTGATTTCATCAACCTCGAAATTTACTATAAAAGACGATAATAAATATGTGTAGTGTTAGTGAATGAATGTACTGTCATGTGCAGTATTAAAACAAAAGGGAGCAATTTGTATTGAAAAACAGCCCATTTATGTCTCTATTAGGGTAACTGGTCAGTTCGCTCAAAAGGATGTATCAATATTTATATACCTTTACAACCAATTATGGCTTACGTGAAAACACGCTATTTTTTAATTTTTGCTCTTTTTTGTATTACTATGTCCGCTCGCGCTCAGCTACTTCTTGGTCCTGTAGCTGGGGGGCAGTATTCGTGGACGTCTTTTAGTGATAAATATTATAAGGATCTTTATAATGTTGAGGGTGTCTGGGGTTTTCATGCAGGTGGGCAGGTTTCTTTTCGTGTTCACAAACAGTTCTTCCTACATACCTCATTACTTTATTCAAAAAAGGGAAAAGTATTAAAAGGTGACGCAGACTTCTCTCGTTTAGGAGCACAATACAGGCTAACGAAACTAACAGCTACATATAATTACCTGGAGCTTCCAATTATTTATACAGTAGAATTTAGAAAACAGACGAAAGGAGGGAAGGTGTATAAATGGTACCTGGGTGCTGGTCCGAATGTTAGCTATTGGTTGAATGGTAAAGGTACTATTCTTAACCAGGAGACTGCAGAGCCAAGCGACGGAGGAACATTGAATTATAAAGTTGTCTTTGGTAAAAATCCTGATTATGTTGGTCCGGGAGAGATGGTAGTAGAGGATCCAAATCGTTTTCAATTGGGATTAAACATTATGGCAGGGCTTGTTTTCGAGCCAATGCCCAAACAGCAATTTATGTTGTCAATACGATACGAAATTGGCCATAGTAACTTGAGTCCGGAAAGCGAAGGTACTTTCTTAAGTACCATGTATAAAGATAACATGCAAATAAGAAATCAAGGCGCGAGAGTTTCTCTTGCTTATCTGATCGACACCAATATCAAAGATCGTAAAAAAGGAAAGAGTACAATAAAGAAGAGAATGAGATAAGTGTAATTTATTTCAATAAATAATTTCGAACGAGACAGTTACAATGTCTCGTTTTTTTTATTCTTATACCCATAATCTCTTAAAAAGAAGGGCGCTCATCAACATAATAGATATGTTTCCTAATGTAATTCCTAGTAGAATAGGTTATCTGTCTTAGCCGAGTTTATGAGTAATTGTGTGCTGCCATAGTGAGACTAACAGTAAACCTTGTTATATAGAATATAAATAGAATAATTGAATAGTGGGGGTAAGTTCCCCTGCTATTCAGATTATTTCCTGCTTGAATCTCTCTACGTTACTTCTCTCTAACTTCAAGTAGTCTCGCATTCCTAAGCTTTGTATACGTTCTCAGGTTTTTAATCTCTTCGTGGGCTTCGCTTACTTTCGTAGTTTCTAAAACGTGCACATAGTATTTTCTGTCTGCTGCGTTATAAAATACCTCAGCATTGAATTTCTCTTTGATAAGCTTTGTCTTATACTCATCTGCTTTTGCGAACTCGCCATATGTACCCACAACCACGTAAAACTTCTTTTTAACCGGTTCGTTTGATTCGTTAATCTTATCCGGATTCTCGCCAGACTCCTGGAACCTGGCAGTGTGCTTCACTGTCGGATCTTTTGTTATAACAGATCGAAGTACAGGGGCAGGACGTTTAAATCGTTTTGCATTGCCAAAGCGGATACCAAGAAGAACTTCATGAGATCCCTGTGAAAAACCATCTTCAGGTTGGCTATTAGGCTCATAAGAATAACTTAGCACAACACGGTTGGTGTTTATTCCAATGTTTCCTGTGTAACCATAGGGAAGCTTATATGAACCACCTAACCAGAAGTACTGCGAAAGATTCAGTTTGCCAAGAAATTCAAATTGACTGATGTTGTATTTTGAATACTTATAATTCATGTACAATTCAAGGGGGGCGGTAGCTGACTGAGTTTTGACTTTTCGCCTCATACCCTTTTTCGTTCTCGTTACAATTTTGCTCTCAACCTTTCGCTTGTAATAAATTGTGAAAAAAACGTTGTCTGTTGGCGATACAGTGGTATTACTAAACGATGCCTCGTTGTTGAATTTAACAGGAAACAGTTGAGGCAAAGAGAGGCCTATGTTTAATCCCGACCCAGCACGCAATAAAAAGCCAGCATTAGCTGCAGGCTGCGTGTTGTTATTCTGAAAGTTAAGTAAAGCAGGATCATCAGGATTTGAAGCCCGCGTGACGTCTATAGTGTTGGAAATAGCGCCACCGGACAAGCCAAGGAACAACCAGTTCTTTTGCCCCAATGGGATTCCATACGCGTAAGTAGCCAGAAAGTCCGTAGTGGTAAGTAGGCCGCGCTTGTAGTTTACAATTTTTCCTCCGAACCCCGCTCGCGATTCATTCATCAGGGAAGTGAATGTCGCCCCGCTCATCACAGGAGCACCTTCAATGTTCGTCCATTGCTGGCGATGCACAATGAATAATTGTGAATAATCAGTAAGTGCCTCTGCTGGATTATATAAATAGGGATTAACGTAAAAACTATTAAAAACAGGGAAATTTTGAGCGTACAGTATAATACTGCGCCCAGAAAGCATTAGAATACATAAGAAGGTTAAAAAATAACGCATTCACATTCTATTTCATATCGCAACAGCGTTAGCGGCTGTCACTCATAATATTCTGGTGAATTGACTAAAAAGTATAGGTCTTAAAACGTCAAATATAGCTGTTTTATACTATAAGATTAATAACAGCCGTTTAACGAACTGTCGCTTAGGTAAACGGATGAGGTGTGGAATGAGTATGAATAATGGGGGATTTGCAAAACTTAACTATAAATATATGGCCGCTTTATTGATTTGCATTGAAATCTAGCCTCTTCTGTTGTGTATTTCTGTCATAGAGATGTAACATGATGCCATCTTTTAATCCAACTTCTGGTACCAAAATACTACTAGAATGGGCCCATTGCATTACTTTAATATAAATGTCACTGGCGGGAATAATAACATCTGCCCGATCAGGATTCATTTGGAGCTTGTAGATACGTTCATCTATTGAGTAGGACTGTATCATATCTCGGATTTCTTTTACTTTTTTCAGTGAAAGAATCTTACCTGGTTTTAACCGGGCGAGCTCAAAGATTTTACTGATGTTGCCTCCTGTGCCTACTGCTGTAACTTTTCCGTAATCTTTTTTCATGTTTTCCCTCACCCATTGTTCCATATCTTCCCATACAACAGGCGAGTCGTGATGTTCAAGAACACGTACAGAACCGATTTTAAAAGACCTCGTTTTAATTTTCTTCCCCCCGACAAAAAGGTTTAATTCCGTGCTGCCTCCTCCTACATCAATATGAAGATAGGTTTGGTCGGATAGGAGATAAGAGTTGATGGCTTTATTGATCAGCTCGGCTTCACGTATGCCGTCAATAATATTAATTTCGATGCCCAATTGCTCTTTAACCTCGTCTGCAAGTTGTTGCCCGTTCTCAGATTCACGCATTGCGGAGGTAGCGCAAAACATATAGTCGTTCACCTCATACAGTTCTACAAGTAGTTTAAAAGCCTTCATCAACTTTTTAAATTTTTCTATGCTTTTCTCGCTAATCCGGCCTGTATTGAACACGTCATGGCCTAAACGAAGCGGAAACCGAACATATTCAAGTTTTTTAAAGAGCAGGGTGGGGCTATTGTCTAACACAGTAGACACTTGAAAGCGAATGGCATTTGAACCAATATCGATGGCAGCAAGTTTCATTGCCCAAAAATAAACTATGATTTTTGTTTTTAACACTTATTGTTTTTCTTTGCACAATGCTTATCCAGAAAGACTGAGGGAATGGGCCCTATGACGTCTTAGCATCCTATCCCGCCTACCGGGATGTTGTGCTAACTCCCTTCATCAAAATGATGAAAAAGATAAGTAACCCATCACTTTATGAGGGCTCTCTGGAATAACGCATGTTAAACAACTAGGAGGGTCTATGAAAATCGAAGACATCTTAAAAGAAAGAATTCTTGTGCTGGATGGTGCGATGGGCACAATGATTCAACGGCATAAACTGGAGGAAGCGGATTTTAGAGGAGAGCGTCTGAAAGATCATCCGCATCCACTCAAGGGTAATAACGATTTGCTGAGTATTACACGGCCAGATATAATCAAGGATATCCACCGCCAGTATTTCGAAGCCGGCGCTGACATGGTGGAGACAAATACTTTTGGAAGTACAAGAATTGCTCAGGCCGATTATCACCTCGAATTTCTTGTTTACGAAATTAATTACCAGTCAGCAAAGATTGCCAAAGAAGTGGCTGAAGAATTTACAGCCAGAGAACCGCATAAACCGCGTTTTGTTGCTGGTTCTATGGGGCCTACGACAAAACTTGCGTCAATGTCTCCTGATGTAAATAACCCTGGGTTTCGTGCCGTTACTTATGATGAACTTGTTGAAGCTTTTAAAGAACAGGCAAAAGGGTTAATTGACGGAGGTGCAGATGCGCTTCTGCTTGAGACAATTACGGATACGCTTAATGTTAAAGCTGCGCTGTTCGCAATACAAGAGTTGTTTGAGGAAAAAGGAAAGCAGTTACCTGTAATGGTATCAGGAACGATCACGGATGCCAGTGGGCGTATTTTGTCTGGACAAACTGCTGAAGCCTTTTTAATTTCAGTTTCTCATGTTCCATTATTAAGCATAGGATTCAATTGCGCCTTAGGAGCTTCTGCGTTAAGACCATATCTTAAAGTGCTTCATGAAAGAGCTCCTTTTTTCGTTAGCGCATATCCAAACGCAGGCTTGCCCAATGAATTTGGTCACTATGACCAAAGCCCAGAGCAAATGGCAAAAGAAGTTGAGGAGTATTTGAAAGAAGGATTAGTAAATATTGTTGGCGGTTGTTGTGGCTCAACACCAGATCATATTCGTAAAATTGCAGAAGCTGCAAAAAAATATAAACCCCGAGAAGTAGCAGTAGAACATGCCTAAATATCTACAGTTAAGCGGTCTAGAAGCCGTAACGATTACCCCAAATTCTAACTTCATAAATATAGGTGAGCGAACCAACGTTACTGGTTCTGCTAAATTCCTCAAACTCATAAAAGAAGACAAGTTTGAGGAAGCACTGGAAGTTGCTTTAGACCAGGTAAGAGGAGGAGCACAGGTGATTGATGTAAACATGGACGAAGGTATGCTTGACTCAAAAGCTGCCATGGTCAAGTTTTTAAACCTCATGGCTGCCGAACCTGAGATTGCTGTTGTTCCCGTAATGATAGATTCGTCTAAATGGGAAGTAATAGAAGCAGGTCTTAAGTGTTTACAGGGAAAAGGTATTGTAAACTCCATAAGTCTAAAATCCGGTGAAGAGGATTTTATAAGACAGGCAAAGCTTGTTAAAAAATACGGTGCTGCAGTTGTCGTGATGGCGTTTGATGAACAAGGTCAGGCTGACACTTACGATAGAAGAATTTCCATTTGTAAACGTGCTTACGATATACTGGTTGAAAGGGTGAAATTCCCACCACAGGATATCATTTTTGATCCAAATATTTTTCCTGTTGCTACTGGTATCGAAGAGCATCGTAATTATGCATTGGATTTCTTTCGTGCAACAAAATGGATTCGCGAAAATCTTCCTCATGCCCACGTTAGCGGTGGTGTAAGTAATGTCTCTTTCAGCTTCAGAGGAAATCAAAAAGTTAGAGAAGCCATGCATGCCGCATTCCTCTACTATGCTATTCAATATGGTATGGACATGGGAATTGTTAATCCTACCATGCTCGAAGTATACGATGAAATTGAAAAAGAATTACTCGATAAGGTAGAAGATGTTTTGTTAAACCGAAGAGATGATGCTACTGAGAGACTACTTGAATACGCTGAAAAAGTAAAAGGATCAGGAAAGAAAAAAGAGGTAGAAGATGAATGGAGAAAGGGGACGGTAGAGGGAAGGATAACACATGCACTTGTAAAAGGAATTATAGATTATATCGATCTGGATACAGAAGAAGCACGTGTAAAATATGGAAAGCCACTAAATGTTATTGAAGGACCTTTAATGGCGGGGATGAATGTTGTAGGAGACTTGTTTGGCGCAGGTAAAATGTTTTTGCCTCAGGTTGTTAAAAGTGCAAGGGTGATGAAGAAGTCAGTAGCGTACCTCGAGCCCTTCCTGCAGGAAGAAAAAAGGAAAAATAATAGTGCGGATAAAGCGGCGGCAAAAATACTTTTAGCTACGGTAAAGGGCGATGTGCATGATATTGGAAAGAACATAGTAGGTGTGGTTCTCGCATGTAACAACTATGACATTGTGGATCTCGGTGTGATGGTTCCTACAGAGAAAATCATTGAAGCTGCTAAGCGAGAAAAAGTTGATGCTGTTGGGTTGAGTGGGCTAATTACACCGTCGTTAGATGAGATGGTAGCAGTAGCCAAAGAAATGCAACGTGAAAAACTTGAATTGCCATTGCTAATTGGCGGTGCTACAACATCAAGGATCCATACTGCGGTAAAAATAGATCCGGTTTACGAAGGTCCTGTGGTGCATGTGCTAGATGCATCAAGATCTGTTCCAGTGGCAAGTGAGCTCATTAATATTCAAACCCGTGAAAGTTTTAAGCAACGAGTTAAGGAAGAGTACAAAGCACTGAGAACAGACCATGCGAGCAGACAGCAGTCAAAGAATTATATCACGCTAGAAGAAGCAAGGAATAACAGAACGAAAATCGATTGGAATACCACTAGCTATACGAAGCCGTCCTTCGTAGGAAGAAAGGAGTTCATCGATTATCCTTTAGAGGAAATAAGAAAGTATATCGACTGGACACCATTCTTTCAGACATGGATGTTAGCAGGGAGGTATCCCGGTATCTTGAATGATAGTGTGGTAGGTGTTGAGGCTAAGAAGCTTTTCAACGATGCCAATAACATGCTGGATGATATCGTGAAGAATAAAAGTCTACAGGCAAATGGTATAATTGCTTTTTATCCTGCTGAGAACAAGGCAGATGATGTTCTCTTGTATAAAAGTGAGAATGATAGCAAGTCTTTTGCATCCTTTCACTTCTTACGGCAGCAGAATAAGAAAGCGCAGAACTTACCAAACTTTTGCCTTGCCGATTTTATTTCACCCGAAAAGGGAAAAGATTATTTTGGAATGTTTGCGGTTACTGCAGGCCTAGGGTTGGAGAAATTGTTAGAGAAGCACAAAGCCAATCATGATGATTATTCTGATATAATGGCTAAAGCATTAGCGGACAGACTTGCGGAAGCCTTTGCAGAATGCCTTCATGAGAAGGTAAGAAAAGAACTTTGGGGGTATGCAAAAGATGAAAACCTTACCAACGAACAACTAATAGGCGAGGAGTATAAGGGAATCCGGCCTGCGCCAGGGTACCCCGCCTGTCCTGATCATACAGAAAAGAAGTTACTATTCCAATTGCTTGAAGCGGAAAACGTGGGTATTACTTTAACCGAATCTTATGCCATGTATCCAGGGGCTTCAGTAAGTGGTTTCTATTTTTCACATCCCAACGCTAAATACTTCGGTTTAGGTAAAATTGAAAAAGACCAGGTAGTAGATTATGCAAAAAGAAAGGGAATGGATGTGGCTGAAATTGAAAAATGGTTAGCACCCAATCTTTCGTATGATATTTAATTAGCAACGTGCGTAACGTAAGTCGCATATTTACGAGTTCCTTTAATACCTTAGTAAAAACAAGATCTTAATACATCAAATGAAAGTAGTCGATCACATTAAGAACGCAAACGGAAAGACGCTATTCACCATAGAAATTTTACCTCCTTTAAAAGGAGAAAATATAAAAAACCTTTTCACCAACATCGATCCTTTAATGGAGTTCAAACCTCCTTTTATTGATGTAACCTATCATCGCGAGGAATATGTGTACAAGAAAAAAGATAATGGCCTGCTTGAAAAACATTCAACGAGAAAGAGACCTGGAACAGTAGGTATTTGCGCTGCTATTCAAAATCGCTATCGTGTTGATACTGTACCTCATATCATTTGCGGCGGTTTTACAAGAGAAGAAACGGAAAACGCTTTAATCGATCTTCATTTTCTTGGTATTGATAACGTTCTTGCCCTGCAAGGTGATGGGATAAAAAACGAAGGACGTTTTGTCGCTGAGCCTGATGGTCATCGGTATGCATCAGATCTACTGCAGCAAATCGTTAACATGAACAATGGAAAATATCTTGACGATGAGCTTCAGATTTCAGCTCCTACTAACTTCTGTATTGGTGTCGCAGGCTACCCGGAAAAGCACTTTGCTGCTCCCAATCTCAAAGCGGATCTTAAGTACCTTAAACTAAAAGTCGATCTTGGCGCTGAATACGTAGTGACTCAAATGTTCTTCGACAACAAAAAGTATTTTGACTTTGTGGCACGGTGTAAGGAAGCAGGTATTAACGTTCCTATTATCCCAGGCATTAAACCCATTACAACAAAGGCGCAGGTAAGCATCCTGTCCTCTACTTTTCATATTGATATCCCTGAAGATTTGGCTGACGAAGTCGAGAGTTGTAAAGATAATATCGCAGTAAAAGAAGTAGGTATTAAGTGGGCAATCGAACAGTCCAAAGAATTAATAAAGGCAGGTGTTCCCACACTCCATTTTTATTCCATGGGGAAGTCAGATCCTATTTATAGAATCGCAAAGGAATTGTTTTAAACGTGGTAGCAGAAATAAGAGCAAATAATCTCCTTTAGGATAGGGAATTTTGTAATAAACAGTTTTGTAAAAAAAAGTTTCTAATAGTCCATTAAGCTATGATTCGCTAGCGAGTCTTTCTAATTTAGATAGAGACTGTGCCGATCGTTATTGAGAAGCTGATCGGGAATTAGAATGAGTTAGCAAAACTTAAACAATCCATACTATTGCTAGGACGGCTGTTCGTTGGCGAACGCTTCTGTCCAGGTTAGAACAAGAGCAGTTTCAATAGATCATTAATTATCGTTTTTTAGCACCTTTTTTAGTGGCATCCTCATTGTAAGAAGCATTGGGGTCTAGCTTCATACTCTTATAAGTTTAACGAAACAATATGCTTCTTAATTATATCAAAATAGCGGTGCGATCACTCCTTAAGTTCAAGGGATATGCAACTATTAACCTCTTAGGTCTATCATTAGGACTCGCCGCAGGGATTCTTATAATTGTCTACGTATCAGATGAGTTGTCATACGATAAATTTCATGCAAAAGCTGAGCGTATTTATCGTGTAGGAACTTCCTTTAATACGTCAGAGTCTGTTACAGAAGGAGGTATGGATGCTAATGGTTGGGGAGTAGGGAGTGCGCTTAAAACTTTTCCTGAAGTTGAATCAGTATTATATTCTAAAGGAGCCTCATGGCTCTTAGTTAATTATGAAGGTAAACGTGTTGAGCAGAAGATTCATTTTGTATCAGAAGAGTTTTTTAACATATTTTCTTTCTCACTATTAAAGGGCAATCCGTCTAAAGCACTTACACAGCCTTATTCTGTAGTAATAACAGAAGATATGGAGAAGAAATACTTTAAGGGTGGTGATGGTCTTAACAAATCGCTGTTATTCGGCGATTCACTTGAGTTTGTGGTTACGGGAGTAATGAAGAACATACCATCAAACTCACACATCCAGGCTGATATGTTGCTTTCCTTTTCTACCTATCCAATTCTTGATAAGGATTTTGATTTCAATGGTGGGTGGGGAAATATCAACGTTCGCAATTATATCCTGTTAAAGGAAAATACAAGTCTTGAGACTTTTAGAGCTAAAGCGAGAAATATATATACTTACAATGCAGGAGATATATTGAAGTCATGGGGTGTAAGTGCTTATGTAATGTTCACTCCGCTAAAAGATCTTTATCTTACCGCAAAGAGCAATGGGATGGGACCCTTAGGAAGTATTGAAAGAGTTTATTTGGTGTCCGGTATTGCAGTGTTTGTAATCCTGTTAGCATGTATCAACTTTATAAACCTCACTACTGCACGATCTATATATCGCGCTAAGGAAGTTGGTTTGAGAAAAGTTGTCGGATCAACCAGGAAAGGGCTAATTAACCAGTTTGTTAGTGAATCTTTTGTGTTAACGTTAATAGCTTTGGTGATTGGTGTTGCTTTAACAGGTCTGTTGTTACCTATCTTTAATCAGTTGATGGCTAAGAACTATACATTTAATGCTATCGGTTCCCTTTCTGTAATGAGTGGTGTTGTTGCCCTTGTTGTTATTGTTACGTTGCTATCAGGCTACTATCCTGCTTTGGTTATGTCGGCAATGAAACCAGCGCAGGTGCTTAAAGGTAAAATGCAAAACAGCACCAAGGGGATTCAATTAAGACGAGCGTTAGTGGTATTTCAATTTGTTATTTCCGTAGGTCTGGTAATGGGGACATTAATCGTCATTAACCAACTCAACTACATGCAAAAACAAGAACTTGGATTTTCGAAAGATGAGATCATTATTGTTAATGCTGCCAAGGTTCGTGCTCCTGGTGCTGAAACGTTTAAAACATTTAAAGATGAATTAAAGCAGATTTCATTTGTCGAGGATGTAACATTTACAAATTCGCTTCCTGGGCACCCGGGATGGCAAGGACAGGTGTCTTACCCTGAGGGTAGAGGTACAGATGCGGCCATAAGCGTTGAATACATGGCTGTTGATGAAGATTACCAGAAAACGCTGGGATTACAAGTTGTCAGTGGTCGTACTTTTTCCGTCGATAGTGAAGCAGAAATGAAAGAGGGACTGGTACTTAACGAGACAGCCGTGTCAATGTATGGTTGGGCTTCCCCTCAAGATGCAATAGGCAAAAGAATAACATCTCCGTCACGGCACCCAGAAGGAATTGTCATTGGTGTAGTTAAAGATTATCATCAGTTTGGTCTGCAGCAGAACATAGGCCCAATGGTGATGGACTATAATCCTAAAAGCAGTTACATGTATGCCATCCGATATCGAGCTTCCGATACTCAGGACTTGCTCGCCGCGCTGCAGAAGCAATGGAAAATACACTTCCCAGGATATGATTTTAACTATTTCTTTCTTAATGAAGATTTTGAAAGGCAATATCAGGCAGAACAACGTCTTGCTTATGTATTCGGCCTTTTTGCTAGTCTCACTATTACCATTGCCATTATTGGACTTTTAGGTCTCGTATCTTTTATGGTTATATCAAGAACAAAAGAAATTGGAGTAAGAAAAGTATTGGGCGCAGATGTGTTGTCTATTGCCTCACTTTTGTCAAAAGAGTTTATAGCTCTTGTTGTTGCCGCTAATGTTATTGCGATACCTGTTACCTGGTACTTAGCAGATCAATGGCTGCAAACCTTCGCTAACAGGGTTAGCATTAATCCGCTTATTTTTATCATCACGCTAATGATTGCTATTACAATTACAATTGTGGCTATTAGTTATCAGACAGTTCGTGCTGCGTTGATTGACCCAATTAAATCATTAAGATACGAATAAGTAGTCACCAAGACTTAATAAAATATAAATCCTGACGAAGAGAAGTGTTAATTTAATCGTCAATGAAGTGTTGCGGTTTTAAATATTTTCATTCTCTGTTAGAAAAGCAAAGAGCTGCACCACTGCAGCTCTTTGTTCATGGTAATGTTGCATCGCGTAGCGAATAAACAATACCCTTAGTTAAGCATGAACTCCTTCCGCAAGTTCTTCAAGCACTTTTTTATTAAATGCAGGAAGATCTTTTGGTGAACGACTTGACACAAGTCCATTGTCTACCACTACTTCTTTGTCCTCCCAATGTACACCGGCATTTATAAGATCAGTTTTAATAGAAGGGTAGGAGGTAAGCCTACGACCACTTATCATTCCTGTTTCTATTAATGTTTGAGGTCCATGGCAGATAGCAGCCAAGGGTTTTCCGGATTCAAGGAAATGTCTTACAAACTTAATCGCTGTCTGATTTTGCCTTAGCGTGTCAGGATTTAAAACGCCACCTGGTAATAGTAAACCATCGTATTCTTCAGGGTTAGCTTCGTCTAGTTGTCTATCAACAGGAAGAGTTATTCCCCAATCGGTCTTATCCCATGCCTTCACTTCTTTTTGCTGAGGTGATACGATATGAACGGTAACACCTGCTTTTTCCATCGCCTCTTTAGGACTTGTAAGTTCTGATTGCTCGAAACCATTCTCGGTTAAAACAGCAACTTTTAGATTACTTAATTGTGGCATAACTAATCATTTAAGTTAAAATCTCTAAACAGAGCACGTTGGGGTTAAAAATTATGCCTAAAACTGCTTTGGGGTTAAGCAAGTCCTGTATGATATAAATTAAATTCTATAGGACTTGCTGCTTCAAAGCCATCGACTTTTAAATCGTCTAATATATCGGCATCAAATTCCAAGTCGCGGATTTCCGTTTTGCCATTCTTATGTATTGTTATTTCCGTTCCTTTAAATTGAAGCGGATTGACTTTTACCAGAATTGTAAATTCATCAAACTCTTTTTTAAAGTATTGATGAACTATATTGCTGCCTTTTGCCATTCTTGGGTTATTTAAATTATGGATCGAATAAATCTTCCTGAAAAAATAGAGACCGAAAGATTACTTCTTCAGCGGCTAAGATACGAAGATGCAGAAGAGATTTTTTATGGCTATGCTAGCAAACCTGAGGCTACCACATTTATGTCGTGGCCTACGCACAAATCAATTGAGGATACCCGTACTTTTTTGAAATACGCGATACAAAGCTGGCAGTTTGGTCTCGACTACTCATATTCTATCCGATTGAGGCAAGCGAACCAGTTTATTGGGAGCTTTGGAGTTATCAACGAACTTGGTAAAGCTCAATTCGGATATATTTTTAGCCCTAGGCATTGGGGGAATGGGTATGCAACGGAAGCTTGTCGTACCCTTATGAACGTGCTTAAGGACCACAAGGAATTCTATCGTATAGGAACTTTCGTTGATGTGGACAATACAGCCTCCATGCGAGTACTCTTAAAAAGCGGTCTTAAGGAAGAAGCAAGACTTAAAGATTGGTTTCGGTTTATCAATCAGGGAAATCGCCCTAAAGACTGTGCTCTTTTTTACTTGCCTCTTGAGTAATCAAGGCATCATGAATATTATCGATATTTATCTTTGTTACGTATTGATCCTCCAGAATTCTTAGCCATTGATTTAAGTACTTGACTACATCGACTTTAACATTATTCTTTAAATTTCTCTCATTTAAGGGCAGGGTATGTAAGACTTTGGGGTCTGATAGTCGTTCAAGATGTTTAAGATCATCGATATCGAAACCAAAGTCAAGCATGCTGCTGATGATATTATCGATTTTAAACCCTGTTCTCGGGCAGTAGTCGTTTAATTGTTCGTTCCAATCGCCATACTTTTCCATTGCCTGGCTATGAATTTCATCTTTCTTTAAATGTGTTACTTCTTGAACAAGAAAGCCACAATTACAGGAACCCATATGTCCCCATTGGTAATCTTCGCTGCTCGCCAGGCGTCTGGCTGTATTACGAATAGCGTTTATTATTTCTATGCTCGGGTTTGCCATACCTTTTTTATTTTTGAACACGAAATCTGTAATTGAAGTTACCAATTATTTAAAAGGATTTGGTAAATTTTGAATGCTTTGTTATTATTGCCCCATAAAGTTCAATTTTCATGGGAAAAGGAGACAAAAAATCAACCAAAGGTAAACGCTGGAGAGGCTCTTACGGGGTAACCAGAAACAAAAAAGCACTTAAAGCCAAGATGAAGCGTGCGGCAAGCAAAAAGCCCGCAACAGCTACTACTGAAGTAGCCGCAAAACCAAGAAGAACAGCTAAAAAGAAAGCAGAAGCTTAAATTAGATAATGAATCAGTATACAAACATAGCGTGGTGGTGGCATAAGTCGTTAAACGATCGGTGCATAGCTATGCTTTAGTTTGAATGATATAATATTCTACGAGGCCTGCTCCGATCGAATCGGGGCGGGCCTTTGTGTTTTTAAGGTTTCTGATTTTCTTCTTAGTGTGAAAACAACAGTATGATATGAATTTTAAACTTACTACCACCTCAAAAAAGCTTCTGGCAGATACAATTACACCAGTAAACATATACCTCAAATTAAGAGACATATATGCAAACAGTATCCTACTGGAAAGCTCTGACTATCATGGCCATGAAAATAGCTTGTCGTTTATCTGTTGCGACCCCATTGCTTCGTTTCAGGTAAGTGGTACTGATATCGATATCCGTTATCCGGATGGCAGTGTGGTTAAGCAAAAGATTGCTGATCGTGGCGAAGCAGTTCAGCAACTTCAAAATTTTAAATCATCATTTGAGGACATCAATAAAGAACCTGCCCGATACATTAACGCCGGCATCTTCGGCTACATGGCTTATGACGCAGTAAGATTTTTTGAAGATGTTGAAGTCACTAAAACAACGGAAACAATACCCGACATACTGTATAAATTATACCGGTACATTATTGTAGTCGATCACTTTTCTAATGAACTCACACTCTCCGAAAATTCGATAGAGGGAGTTCTAAGACCTAACGGAGGGCTGGATAAGATCGAACAGATCATCTTCAGTAATCGCTTTGCTACCTATAAGTTTTCCCTTGTCGGAAGTGAAAATTCTAACTTTAGTGATCAGGAATTTTTACAGGTAATAGAAAAGGGAAAAGAACATTGTTATAGGGGCGATGTGTTTCAAATAGTCTTATCCAGAAGATTTTCATGCGGGTTTAAAGGAGATGAGTTTAATGTATATAGAGCACTACGCTCAATTAATCCTTCGCCATACCTGTTCTATTTCGACTACGGCAATTTCAAGTTGTTTGGTTCATCGCCTGAAGCGCAGCTGCAGGTAAAGGGTGACAAGGCACACATCTATCCAATTGCAGGCACGTTTAGAAGATCTGGTAATGATCAGGAAGATGCAGAGATTGCAAATAGATTAGCTGCTGACGAAAAGGAAAACGCGGAGCACGTAATGTTGGTCGACCTGGCAAGAAATGATATGAGCCGTAATGCGGAACATGTCACTGTCGAAGTATTTAAAGAGATCCAGTTTTACTCACATGTAATTCATCTTGTATCTAAGGTGTCTGGTAAAGTTAAGCAAGACTCATCCGTAATACGAATGGCTGCCGATACGTTTCCAGCAGGCACCTTGTCTGGTGCACCAAAGCACATGGCCATGACGTTAATCAATAAGTATGAAAATGTAAACCGCAGCTTTTACGGAGGCGCTATTGGCTTTCTTGGCTTCGATGGCACTTTCAATCACGCCATCATGATTCGCACATTTCTTAGTCGTGAAAATAAATTGGTCTATCAGGCAGGTGCAGGGGTGGTTGCGAAATCTAAATCAGAGAACGAATTGCAAGAGGTTAATAATAAGCTGGCAGCATTGAGAAAGGCTGTTTTGCTGGCAGAGAAAATTTAATTGCTATAACTAATAAGAAGTAAGTAACAAACATTACCATGAAGATTTTAGTGTTGGATAATTACGATTCATTTACATACAACCTGGTACATATCATTCGCGCGCTTGGTTATTCTATGGATATTTTTAGAAACGATAAGATAGCTATAGAGGACGTTAAAAGATATGATAAGATACTGCTTTCACCCGGGCCTGGTATTCCTGACGAAGCAGGAATCATGAAACAGGTTATCAGGGAGTATGGGCCAGCGAAAAGTATCTTAGGTGTCTGCCTCGGACATCAGGGAATAGGAGAAGCGTACGGTGCGAAACTATTTAATATACCAAAAGTGCTTCACGGTGTCACTTCAACTACAGAAGTTAAGGACGAAAATGATTATCTGTTTAAAGGAGTTTCTAAAACATTCCAGGCAACACATTATCACTCCTGGGCTATTGTTCCTGAAACTATTAATAATGAATTAAAAATTACAGCAGTAAACAATGAAGGATTGGTAATGGCATTAACACACAGTAAGTACGACATAAAAGGAGTACAGTTCCATCCTGAATCGGTTATGACGCCGGAAGGACCTAAGATGATTGAAAACTGGCTTAAGAACTAACAGTAAAATTTTGTGAACCAGTTCAAAAATTAAAAGAAAGTAATTGCACGTATGAAAGCGATATTAAACGAATTAATAGATCACCGCTCATTAACAAAAGAAACAGCGCGAAACGTTCTTATAGATATTGCATCAGGTAAATATAATCTGAGCCTTACTACAGCTTTTATGACAGTATACATGATGCGTAGCATTACCGTTGACGAGCTTCAGGGATTCCGTGATGCAATGCTTGAACTTTGTATCAGAGCGGAGTTTGATCAACCTGTTATGGATGTATGCGGAACAGGGGGTGACGGAAAAAATACATTTAATATTTCAACGTTGTCTTCATTTGTAGTTGCTGCAGCCGGGCAGACCGTAGCGAAACACGGCAACTATGGTGTCTCGTCCCCATGTGGTTCTTCTAATGTACTTGAACATTTTGGCTATAAGTTTACCAATGATATTGACGAGCTGAAGCGTAGCCTCGATCGTGCTAACATCTGTTTCATGCATGCTCCGTTGTTTCATCCGGCCATGAAAAACGTAGCACCGGTAAGAAAGGACTTGGGAGTAAAAACCTTCTTTAATATGTTGGGGCCTATGGTAAATCCAGCTTTTCCCAAACGCCAGTTGGTGGGTGTCTTCAATCTTGAGCTTGCACGGATGTATGGATATCTGTACCAGAACACATCAAAGGATTTTCTTATCGTGCATTCATTGGATGGGTACGATGAAGTGTCGTTAACATGTCCTGCCAAGTTTTTTTACAATGAAGGTGAAAGAATAGTAGAGCCGCAAGATTTTGGATTTTCAAAGTTATCGCACGAAGACATTAAAGGTGGCGACACTATAGAGGATTCATCAAAAACATTTATTAATGTCCTGGAGAATAAAGGCACAGAGGCGCAAAAGCAAGCCGTAATTGCTAATGCGGCAATGGCCTTATATACCGCTAACAGAAAGCAGGGACTTTCAGAAGCGGTTGAAAAGGCAAGAGAAGCATTAGAGTCGGGTAATGCCATGAAGTCATTTAAATCACTTCTGTTAGCATAGTAAATCACCAGAAATATCATTATAATGAATATACTTGATCAGATTATCCAACATAAGCGAAACGAAGTCAATGACAGGAAGAGTCTGTACCCCATGAAGCTGTTGGAACAAAGCATATTTTTTTCGTCACCTACAGTCTCTTTAAAGAAGTATGTTCAGCGCGAGGATAAGACAGGTATTATAGCAGAGTTTAAAAGAAAGTCTCCTTCTAAAGGCGTCATTAATGCACATGCTTCTGTAGAACGAACTACAATCGGTTACATGCAAGCCGGTGCTTCTGCATTATCTATTCTTACAGATAAGAACTTCTTTGGTGGAACCAATGAAGATTTAGTGATTGGTCGCAAGTTTAATTTCTGTCCTGTTTTAAGAAAAGATTTTACCATCGATGAGTACCAGATTATAGAAGCAAAATCGATTGGCGCAGATGCCATTCTTTTAATCGCCGCAGTCTTGTCTCCGAAAGAATTAAGCCAACTCACAAACGTTGCTCACGCTCTGGGATTGGAAGTATTGCTTGAAGTGCATAATGAAGAAGAGCTTGAACAAAGTGTTGAAGCAGGTGCAGATCTTATTGGAGTAAACAATAGGAACTTAAAAACGTTTGAAGTAAGTATTGATACGTCGAAAAAGCTTGCCGATAAAATACCTGCTGGTGTAGTAAAGGTTTCTGAAAGTGGTATTTCAACAGCAGAAACAATTATGGAACTAAGACAATACGGTTATGAAGGTTTTCTAATGGGAGAGAACTTTATGAAGCACGCGCGGCCGGAGTTAGCTGCTATGGAGTTTATGACGGAGTTAAGAAAACGAATGGTACAGAGCAAGTCTGTTATCTAAGAATTACTAATGTAATGACAGCGAAAGCAAAAATAAAACTTAAGGTGTGTGGCATGCGGCTAGCGGATAATATTATTGACGTGAGCACTTTTATGCCTGATTACATGGGTTTTATTTTTTTTGAAGACTCTCCCCGTTTTGTAGGAGAAAAGTTTCTTCTTCCGGAAGAACTTCCCGCTACTATTGAAAGGGTAGGTGTTTTTGTAAATAAAAGTACCGAAAGAATAATGAATCTGCTAAACGGCACTGGAATTACGACGGTGCAACTACACGGAAGTGAAACAGTCGAACAATGTTTAGAGCTAAGGCAAAATGGCTTGGAAATTATCAAGACATTTTCAATTGATGATGATTTTAACTTTGAAGATACAAAGCCTTACGTTGACGCCGTAGATTTCTTTCTATTTGATACAAAAGGAAAGTATTATGGCGGTAATGCCAAAACGTTTAATTGGAACATCCTTACGCGGTATCACCAGCAAGTACCGTTCTTTTTAAGCGGAGGCTTAAATGAAGATAATATTAAAGATGCATTGCTGTTAAAAGACATGAATTTATATGCGCTCGATGTTAATAGCGGTGTAGAGCACCAAGCTGGATTAAAAGATTTGAATAAAATAAGAGCAATAATTAATATTCTTAAAACCAATTCCTGATTATGAATTATAAGGTAAATGATCGCGGGTATTATGGAAATTTCGGTGGGGCATACATACCTGAAATGCTTTACCCCAATGTTGAAGAGCTTCGTAATAACTATTTGAAAATAATAAGCGAGGAAGGTTTTAAGAAAGAGTTTTATGACCTTCTTAAGAACTACGTGGGCAGGCCAAGCCCATTGTATTTCGCAGGTCGCTTGTCGCAAAAACATAGCACTAAAATTTATCTTAAGCGCGAAGATCTTTGCCACACAGGCTCACATAAGATCAATAATACAATCGGGCAGATACTTGTTGCAAAGCGATTAGGAAAGCAAAAGATCATTGCCGAAACAGGAGCAGGGCAACATGGTGTGGCTACGGCTACTGTCTGCGCCCTGATAGGAATGGAATGTACAGTTTACATGGGCAAGGTAGATATGGAACGTCAGAAACCTAACGTAGAGCGTATGCGAATACTCGGAGCAAAGGTTGTTCCTGCCTTAAGCGGAAACATGACATTAAAAGATGCTACCAATGAGGCTATGCGTCATTGGATAAATAATCCTACGGATACACATTATATAATAGGTTCTGTAGTAGGGCCTCACCCTTACCCTGATATGGTAGCACGGTTTCAATCGGTCATTTCAGAGGAGATAAAGAAACAGCTTGAGGAGCAGGAGGGAAACCCATATCCCGACTATGTGTTTGCTTGTGTTGGCGGAGGTAGTAATGCAGCAGGCGCTTTCTTTAATTTTCTTGATGATGAACATGTAAACCTTGTAGCTGTAGAGGCCGCAGGTAAAGGCATTAACTCGGGCGAGTCTGCTGCCACTACTGCGCTAGGCAAACCCGGAGTACTTCACGGTAGTAAAACGTTATTGATACAAACAGAGGATGGTCAGGTCATTGAACCTTATTCAATTTCAGCAGGACTTGATTACCCGGGTATAGGACCAATACACTCGCATTTATTTGAAGTAGGCAGAGCAAAGTTCGTAAGCGCTACAGATGACGAAGCAATGGATGCCGGAATAGGATTAAGTAAACTGGAAGGCATTATACCTGCCGTTGAGTCTG
The DNA here is from genome assembly GCF_018598585.1 of Chryseosolibacter indicum. Taxonomy (GTDB): domain Bacteria; phylum Bacteroidota; class Bacteroidia; order Cytophagales; family Cyclobacteriaceae; genus Chryseosolibacter; species Chryseosolibacter indicus. The sequence goes on along the minus strand of NZ_JAHESD010000013.1, from coordinate 23,069 downwards.
CTCATGCAATTGCTGCGCTTGATCAGTTTCAATTTGATAAGGACGATATTGTTGTTGTGAATTTGTCAGGAAGAGGAGATAAGGATCTTGAAACCTACATTCGATGGGGTAAGTACTGATTCACTAAGATAATTATTGTTAAATGCAGACTTATATCATTTCGTTAAAATGAAAAATAGAATTACGAACCTTTTCTCAACAAAAAACAAAGGCATTCTTTCTGTTTTCTATACAGCAGGATTTCCCAATATGGATAGTACGGTTACAATTGCAAAGTTACTGGATCAGTCAGGAGCGGATATAATTGAAATCGGAATTCCTTTCTCTGATCCCGTTGCTGATGGTCCAACAATCCAGCAAAGTAATAAGATAGCGCTTGATAATGGAATGAGTGTTAAGTTACTCATAGAGCAGGTAAAGGAAATCAGAAAGCAGAACGTGAAGGTTCCTATAATTCTCATGGGATATCTAAACCCTGTGATGCAGTATGGTATTGAAAAATTCGTAAAGGATGCTGCCGAAGCCGGCGCCGACGGACTAATCCTACCCGACATGCCGTTGTATGAATATGAAGAACACTATAAGTCATTATTTGAGGCTAATAACCTTTGCAACACTTTTCTAATCTCTCCCACAACATCGGAAGAGCGGATAAAAAGGATTGATAGTTTGACAAAGGGGTTTATCTATGCAGTATCAGCATCAAGTACAACGGGTGCAAAGAATACTTTTGCAGATGAACAGGTGCAATATTTTGAGAAACTTAATGGGATGAGTTTAATAAATCCTTTTCTAATAGGATTTGGTATTTCGAACAACCACACGTTTTCAAAGGCAAGTGAATACAGCGCAGGTGCTATTGTGGGTAGTGCCTTTATCAATCTACTGAAAGATTCTAAAGATTTGGATACAGATATTTTAAACTTTGTTAAACAATTGAAAGGATAAGGTATGATCATCCAATTGGATAAAAACATAAGCAACCAGGAGAAGCAGGCAATCATCATTAAGATGAAGGAGCTTGACTACAAAACCACGGAGGTTACAACACAAAAGGGAAACTATCTCGTTGGTATAGGCAAAAAGGAATTTGATATCCGCCAGGTAGGATCAATGAAAGGAATAGCGGACGTACATAGAGTATCGGATGATTATAAACTTGTTTCGCGGAAATGGAAAGTCGGACGTACGGCTATTGATCTTGGGGATGGCGTTATCATTGGAGACGGATCGTTAAGTATTATGGCAGGCCCATGTTCTATTGAAAATGAAAAGCAGGTTGAGCTTACCATACAACATTTAAAGGCTAATGGAGTACGGATGATGAGAGGTGGTGTTTTTAAACCAAGAAGCTCTCCGTATGCTTTTCGTGGATTAGGAATCCCTGGATTAAAAATGTGGTATGAGCAGGCACGCGCCGCTGGAATTAAAATTATCAGTGAGGTAATGCAAGTGAGTCAGATCGCTGAGATGTATGACTATGTAGATGTTTTTCAGGTAGGAGCCCGAAACACACAAAACTTTAATCTGCTTGATGAACTTGGTAAAGTAGATAAGGCAGTAATGATTAAGCGTGGAATATCAGGTACTATTGAAGAATTGCTTTACTCTGCAGAATACGTTTTTTCCGCAGGTAATGAAAAATTAATGCTTTGCGAACGCGGAATCCGTACATACGAGAAAGCAAGTAGAAATACAATGGATATTAATGCCATCCCGATCTTAAAAGAAAAAACTCATTTGCCTATTATTGCAGATCCTTCTCATGGTATTGGTATTCGCGATTTTGTAGAGCCAGTAGCATTGGCAGCAGTAGTTGCAGGTGCTGACGGGCTCATCTATGAAACACATGAAAAACCAGAAGAGGCTGCCTCTGACGGCCAGCAAACTCTTAACTTTGAGGAGTCAGAAAACCTTATTCGAAAAATAAGGAAAGTTATGCTAGCACTACAGGATTAAACGAAACAAAACATCTATGATTGTCTACGGAATTAAGAACTGCAATACAGTTAAAACAGCTCTCGATTGGTTAAAGAGTAAGAATATTGATTTTGAGTTTCATGACTATAAAGCGAAAGGCATTACGGAAAGCAAGCTGAAAGAATGGAGTAAGCAGGTAGGGTGGGAGAGCCTGGTGAACAAGAGAGGTACAACATGGAGGCAACTTGATAAAGAACTTCAGGAAAAGATTACTTCCGAGCCCGCAGCCGTTAGTTTAATGAAGGAGAAGACAAGTATCATTAAAAGACCACTCATAGAAGAAAATGGAAAGGTTCTGGCTCTCGGTTTTGATGAATCGCAGTATAACAAAACTTTTAAAGCATAGCTGTGAAAATATAACTAGTCTTGTTCGTAGAGGTAACACATTTGAAGGAATGTAGTTAAAGTAATTTTACGTTTTAGTCTTGTTGCTGAGGTATAGGAGGGCTAAAGGCTGAATGTTCTCTCATAAACTCTTCTGCACGCTTATTGATTATCGGTAGTTTTTCCATAGATGTCACTTCTACCATTGCGACGCCGAAATCTTCTACTACGCTGCCCTTTATGGCGTAAAATCCTCTTCCCCGAAAGGGGAAATTTTTAGTAACATCAGGAAAATGCACGGTGTCGAATACATTTCCTTTTCGATCGATGAAAGTCCCAAACTGCATTGTTTGTCCTCCGCGTGTCCTTGTGTCTTTAGTAGTCACAAGATAGCCATCTATAGTTACGTGTGTTCCTACTTTTTTCATTAGTTCTTCCGCGAGCGTATCGCTTGTCGCGGCAGCGTCGACAAGTTCGAAAGGATCACATAAAGGAAATCCGAGCAACTCAATCTCGTCGAACGCATCTTCAATTCCTTTTCTGGTAAGAGCAGGTAATGGGTAATCTTTTGGCTCCGTTTCGAAAAGAGAGGATACATTTTTCCGCGAATGCTTGTTGCTGAAATGTAACATAGCTTCCCATAGTAATTGTTGTTTACTCTTTCCGGTAAATCGCAGCGCGCCGATTCTTACCAGAATGCGTAGTTGCTCAACTCCAATGTTTATTCTTTTCAGTAAATTGTCAATACTCTGATACAAGCCGTTTCTCTTTCGTTCCAGCGAGATTTCCTGTGCTAATTTACTTTCAAGGCTTTTGATGTGTACAAAACCTATATAGATGTGATCGTCATAAATAGTAGTGAGATATTCTGAGTTATTAATGCAAGGAGCCTCAATCTTTGCACCGTTCATTCTAGCTTCGTGAAAGTAGAATTCTGTTTTATAAAATCCTCCAAAGTTATTGATTACACCTACCATGAATTCCAATGGGTAATGCGCTTTTAAATAAAGACTTTGATAGCTTTCAACCGCATAACTTGCAGAATGTCCCTTTGCAAAGGAATACCCTGAGAAACTCTCGATTTCATACCATACTCTATCAATAATGTGCTGTTCATAATGCCGTTTATGACACTCTTCAAAAAAACGATCCCTCACTTTTTTAAATTCTTCGCGCGATCGGTATTTACCTGACATTCCTCGGCGTAAAACGTCAGCTTCCGTTAATGTAATCCCGGCAAATTCATGTGCTACTTTAATTACATCTTCCTGGTACACCATCACCCCGTAAGTCTCTTTCATCAATTCGTCTATCTTCGGGTGAATTGCCTCGTAAGTTCGTCCATTCCTAACAGCGTGAAATCTTTCAATATAAGCCCGCATCATTCCGGAACTTGCTACGCCGGGGCGTATAATAGAGCTCGCTGCAACGAGTGTCAGATAATCTTCACATTTTAATTTACCCAGCAACATGCGCATAGCAGGTGATTCAACATAAAAGCATCCCATCGCTTTACTGTTTCTCAGCAAGGCTTTTATCTTCTCATCTTTTTTGAAGTCTTCAAAACGATTAATGTCTACATCAATTCCTCTGGTTCTTTTTACGTGTGCTATGGTTTCTTTGATGTGACCTAATCCACGTTGGCTGAGAATATCAAATTTGTAGATTCCAAAATCTTCGGCATTGTGCATTTCAAACTGAGAAACAGGATAGCCTTTTGGAGGAAACTCAGTTGCTGTATAGGCATAGATTGGCTTCTCTGTAATAAGTACGCCTCCTGCGTGAATGGATATGTTTGAAGGTAACTCTTTTTCTACGATGTATTTTGAATAATTAAAGATCAGTTTAGTGATGTGGTCTCGCTCACTTATTCTTTTCGGGTTCTCTACCAAGGCGTCAATTTCGTCCTTTGGTAATCCAAAAACTTTTCCCAGCTCTCTTAGTATTGATCTCCATTGGTAAGTAACATGTGTTCCTAAAAGACAAACGTGGTCGTATCCGTACCTTTCAAAAATGTAATTGTAAATGGCATCTCTGTTATCCCAGGAGAAGTCAATGTCAAAATCAGGTGGGGTAGAACGTTCTTCGTTTAGAAATCTTTCGAAGTACAAGTTCAATTCAATAGGATCTACGTTTGTGATACCGAGGCAATAAGCTACTGTACTATTGGCGCCGCTACCACGGCCTACAAATTCATAGCCTTGTGATTTGGCAAATTTTATTAAGTCGTAAGTAATGAGATAATATGCCGTGAACTTCTTCTCCCGGATAATCCTTAATTCTTTTCGAATCCTTTTCTTAATTTCTTCTTTGTCAGGATGGTGACCATACCGAACGTCAAATCCTTTCCATGCTTCTGTTTTTAATAGTAACAAATCATCCTCAAGTGATTCTGTATAAAATTGTCTGTTCTTGTCTTTTCCCAGCACTTGTTCAATTGAACACTGGTTGATCAGCCATTGCGTATTTTTTATTAGTTCCGGGTACCTTTCGAAATTCTTTTTCAATTCTTCCTCAGGAATCATGTATTCATCAGAGGCGGCACGCTGGTGCTCTGCAAGCTTACTTAATAGGGTATTATGAGCAATTGCGCGAAGAAGTCTGTGTGCATTGTAGTCTCTGTTTACTACCTCACCCTTTTTGTTTTTTGTCTTTGGGTTTTCCGGAGGAAGAAATGTAACAGGATGATGGATTACAAACTTGTTTTGATAACTGCTTTTTAAAGGATGCGTATTATAATAGTGTAATTGTTGTTTGTGTACGCCAATGTATTCATTTTCTTTAAGTTGCTCCGGTTCAATTTTACCCCAGGGGTAAATAGTAAAAACCTCATCAAAAGCTGGTGCTCGTAAGGGTAGTGGTTTCGCCTCCCGATTGTGATAGGAGAGAAACTTGTTAATGTTTTTAAATCCTTGATTGTTTTTTGCTATCGCAATGTACAACAATTCATCATCTCTTCTGAATTCTATGCCAACAGCTATGTCAAGTTGATAAGGTGCGTCTCCATATTTTGTTAACCCGTTTTCTCCAGGTATATTCTTGTCGCGGATACGCAGCATCTCCATGTAAGATGCGGTATTATTTATTTCCGTAAGAACCAACTTATGAACGCCACATCGTTTAGCTTCATCGAAAAGTCTTTGAACGGGAAGCGTTCCATATTTAAAGCTGAAGCCTGTGTGACAGTTAAGAAACATGACTTATTTTCTATCTCAAAAAGCAGATATGCATTGTTTATACTTATTCCTTTTCTACAAGTAAGTCCTTCGAACAGCAAGGCCAGTATTCAATAGGATTAAACTCGCACCCCTTGGCAGATTCGTGCATGTTTTTCTTCTCGGATGCTGGCGTGGTTAAACTTCCTGATGCATTCATCAAAAGAAGGTTGTCCATTGCTGTTGAAGGATCTGGAGAGGGTCCAGGTATTTTTAATAATTTAATATATGACGGTGAATTATGCATTCCCTCCAAACATAATGTCTTTAAAGTGAATCCAGCTTTTGTCTGCTTTAGCCAGTACAGTAATGCGATCACATAAAAAATGCTGGTTACTGTAATTCAAACCTTTGAGATAAGGCCAACATTTCAGGAAATCCTCATGTAAAAGATTTTTAGCTATGGTAATGTGAGGAATAAAATTCTTGTCTTCTTTGACAGTCTTTTCAAAAATTTCCTGTATAGGAGTTTTATTCACGATATCCATATAGATAGTTCTGTTAGAACCATTGTAAAAAGTACCGAAGTCCTTCAGGAAAATGTTAAACGGTTTTATTTCAGTAGCGCGTGCTTCGACAAACCGTATCATATGTTTCATATGATGTTCCGTATCACTGTATTTGAATAGGGAAATGTGAGCCCGCGAATATCGGTCGTTCAATTCTCGTCCTGTCAGGTAATGCACGTCATCTTTTAGCACGAATACATCGCTGGCGATATGGCGTGGCGGAGAAATGAGAAAAAATAATTCCTTAACTGGTTTTTCTGTTGGATGTGTTAACTGATAATTCAATTTCATAAATCCTCCTCTTATTTTAATTTTTGATCCAAGATGGGCCGAGCTTTTGTCAATTTGTGTCAAAACCATTCGGGACCATAAAAAACTTCTCTTTTTTTCAGGCTTATTTTATGTTTCCCTTAAACAGGTTCATTTCCATTCTTACCCGTTTATTAACATCTATGGTATTGGCACGAACCAGTTTTTCAACTCCGTGCTTGTGTTTAATAAAGTCAATAGCCTCATATAGGTTGATATCTTCTTCCGTATCGTCAAAAAGGCTAATTTGGTAGTTGCCATATACCAGCCCGCTAAGCCGTACGCCCACCAGCCGTATCAGCATTCTTCTATTATAGAGTTTATCAAAGAGCTCTTGTACTATTTTAAGTAGTACATGATCGGACGCCGTGTACGGGATATGTACCTGTTTTGTCTCCGTATCGAAGTTGGAGTAACGTATTTTTACCGTAACGCATGAGGCGAGTTTTTTCTGATCGCGCAGGTTAAAAGCAACCTTCTCAACCATGGCAATAAGAATAGATTTCAAACGCTTGACGTCGATTGTATCACTCTCAAAAGTGCATTCTGTTGATATTGATTTCTGTTCTGAATGCGGAACGACAGGGGCATTGTCAACTCCGTTTGCTTTATTCCATAAAGAAATACCATTTCTTCCAAAGGCACTGACAAGAAACTGAACAGGCATCTCACGCAGGGTTCTTACGGTGCGCACGCCCATGTCATAGAGAAACGACGACGTCTGTTTTCCAATCATCGGAATTTTATCTACTGCCAATGGATCTAAAAACTCCTTTTCTTTACCAGGGGGAATCTGTGCTTTTGCATTGGGCTTAAATTCACCGGTAGCTACTTTTGATACCAGTTTGTTAACAGACATTCCTAAAGAAATAGGAAGGGCTACTTCTTTCCTGATCTTTTCCTGTAGTTCAAGAGCCCATTTAAAGGCGCCGAAGTATTTATCCATGCCACTGGCGTCGATATAGAATTCATCGATAGACGATTTCTCGAAAAGAGGAGCTTCTGATGCGATCACTTCAGTTACTTCGTGGGACTCTTTACTATAAGACTCCATGTCTCCTGAGATTACCTTTGCATCAGGGCATAGTTGCAGTGCCAGGTACATCGGCATGGCAGAATGAACTCCAAATTTTCTTGTCTCATAGCTACACGCCGCTACCACACCTCTTCTGCTGCTTCCACCGATAATCAGTGGTTTACCTTTCAACTTTGGATTCCGTTTACGTTCTACCGCTACGAAGAAAGCATCCAAATCAAGATGTATGATGTTCCGTTCCATAAGGCTAAATAACTAAAAAAATTAGAATTATGTTTTTGTTATAAACTATTTATTTTAGTTTTGAACCGTTGTCGTTTTGCCATAGCAACAAACCCTTCACCTTCCAATGGGAGGTGTTGGGATTTTTGATTTTATGTGTTTTAGTAGATATTACCTGCCTTTAAGAAACTGTAGGGAGTCGGGGCGACCGTGTTAAGCGATGTTTAATCGAAATATTTTTTGTAACTCGCTAAAGCTTAAATTATGTTAATCAGTAAAAATCTAAAATTCCTCCGTACACAGTATAATCTCACGCAGAAACAACTCGCGGAAAAACTAGGATTAAAACAGGCGGCTATTGGTGCTTACGAAGAAGAGCGCGCCAGTCCGCCGCTATCATCTTTGCTTGATCTTACCAAAATATTTAAGGTTAACCTCGATCTCCTTGTTAACCATGATTTGAGTAAGGTACCGCAAAAAGAATGGAAAGCACAGCAGCTATCAAGAGGGAAAGAGATTCTTGCAATCACTGTCGATAAAAATAATAAGGAGAATGTTGAGCTTGTTTCACAGAAGGCATCAGCAGGTTATCTTGCAGGCTTTCATGATACAGAGTTTATACAAGACCTTCCTAAAATAAGCCTTCCTGTTCTTCCTAAAAATACCACTTATCGTGCTTTTGAAATTCAGGGTGATTCTATGTTACCTGTGCAACCCGGTGCTATTATCTTCGGTGAATATGTCGACGACTTGTTTTCAATTAAAAGTGGTAAGCTGTATGTACTTGTTCTAAAAGATGGGATTGTTTTTAAAAGGGCTTTCAACTTCCTCGAAAAGGAAAATAAGCTTTTGCTCGTATCTGACAACAGGTTGTACGCGCCGTACTTTGTAAATGCAGAAGATGTGTTAGAGGTATGGAAAGCACAGGGTTTCTTCAGCAATAAGTTTCCTGAGCTGGACGCTAATAATACATCACTGGCAGAACAAATGGCGCTTCATCTATTTCAGGCACAGCAGCAAGCAAAATCGAAAAAGTAGTTATACCCAGTCTATTCCTTTTTTCAGAAGCAAAAGCGTTTTTGCCTCTGCAGAGTTTGCTTCTGGCGAAAAGTTATAAACCCAGTTTGCTTGGGGTGGAAGACTCATAAGAATGGATTCAGTTCTGCCATCTGTTTCCAGACCGAACTTCGTTCCTCTATCCCACACCAGGTTAAATTCAACGTATCTTCCGCGGCGCAAGTACTGCCATTGTTTTTCCTTTTCGGAATAAGGGAGTGTGCTATTCTTTTTCATAAAGTAAGTGTAGATGGGTGCAAAGGACAGCCCCACACTTTTTACAAATTCAAATCTCGATTCTTTTGTGAATCCATTATCTGCCTTCAGGTTGTCGAAAAAGATACCGCCGATGCCGCGTGTTTCATTTCTGTGTTTGATGAAGAAATAATCATCGGCCCAATTTTTAAAGTCACGATAGTAGGAGGGATGATGTTGATCACAAACCGCTTTAAGTTGCTTGTGAAAATATTGAGCATCTTCTTCGACCAGATAATGCGGCGTAAGGTCAATGCCACCACCGAACCACCAAATCCCATTTGACATTTCGAAGTACCGCACATTCATATGGATAATAGGAACCATGGGACTTGCAGGGTGCAAAACAATAGATACGCCTGTAGCAAAGAATTCGGATTGCGTTTCACTTGCAAGACCAAGTGTTTTTAATGTAGGTGCGGGTGTTTGACCCCAGACAGCTGAAAAATTTACACCACCCTTTTCAATAATCTTACCATTAGAGAGAACTCTTGAAATTCCGCCGCCGCCGCCGGGGCGCTCCCATTGGTCTGCTATAAATTTTCCGTTACCATCTGCCTCTTCAAGTTGTTTGCAAATACTGCCTTGTAAGCCTATAAACCAATCCTTAATTTCTTCTTTAGCGATCATTATTAATTGCGCTTCTTGTGGCTGAAGTTAATGGTATTATCCGAATAAAAACTCAACGTCTTCTCTTGATAAATTCTTTACAAATCCTGAATCTTCCTGGATCAGATCATCTGCAAGCATTTTCTTTCGCTGCTGTAGCTGAAGTATTTTCTCTTCAACGGTGTCTTTACAGATCATCTTATAGGCAAATACTTTGCGTTTTTGTCCTATACGATGTGCCCTGTCAATTGCTTGTAATTCTGCAGCAGGGTTCCACCACGGGTCTACTATATATACATAATCTGCAACCGTAAGGTTAAGACCTACACCGCCGGCCTTTAAGGATATAAGGAAAGCTTTTATGTTCTCATCTTCCTGGAATCGTGTAACCTGTTCTTTTCGCTGATTTAAGGAAGTACTTCCGTCCAGGTAAGAATAGGTAATACCGTTGTTCTCAAATTCTCCCTTAATCAGCTGAAGCATTTCTGTAAATTGGGAGAAGATAAGAATCTTGTGATTGCCGGCGTTCTCCTGTACTTCGCGGATGAGCTCTTCAATCTTTACTGATACCTTTAAGCCATCATCCCGTTTGTCTACCATTGCAGGATGGTCGCAAATTTGTCTTAATCGCAGCAGACCTTCCAATACATCCATACCTGATTTTGCAATGCCATGCTCATCTATCTTCTGCAGGAGTTTGTTTCTGTAACCATCTCTATACTGGTTATAGAGCTTGCGTTGTTCTGCATCCATAGTACACCACAGTACAGTAATGGTTTTATCCGGAAGATCTTTTGCAACCTGTTCTTTGGTTCGCCTTAAGGTGAACGGATGAATGAGCTTCTTTAAGTAGAGCGTTTTTTCTTTGTTTCCTAACTTATCGATGGGATGAGCAAACTCCCGGTTAAAGTATTCACGGGAGCCTAACAAGCCAGGGTTAAGAAAATTAAATTGCGCATATAGGTCAGACGTGTTGTTTTGAACAGGCGTACCACTAAGTATGACCCGGTTTACCGCCCGAAGTTGCTGAATCGCTTTCGTAACCCTTGCATCAGGGTTCTTGATTGCCTGACTTTCATCCAGGATAATATATTGCCATAGATACTTAGTCAGATCTTCCAGGTCGTTTCTGATAACGCCGTATGTAGTAAGCACAACATCATATTCGTTGAAATGAGATTCATTGAATTCTCGCTGCATACCATAGTGTGTATAGAACTTCATGGTAGGACAGAATTTCTGAATCTCACTTTCCCAGTTAAAGATGAGTGACGTTGGGCAAACAACAAGTTGCGTGCTACCTGGGTATTTCTCTTTCACGTATTGAAGGAAGGAGATGGTCTGCAACGTTTTACCGAGCCCCATATCATCAGCAAGGCATCCGCCCCAGCCAAGTTCGTCAAGTGCCTGCAGCCAGTTAAAACCGGATTGCTGATAAGGACGTAACGAAGCATTGATGTTTTTTGAAAGCGGTTCTTTTTTAATGCTGTCGAATTCTGCAAGTTTCCGTTTTCTCGCTTCTATATCCTGCTGAACAGTTTTGTCATCGATCTTATCAAGGATATCTTCAAGTAACGTGTAATGGAGTTTGCTTACGCGAAGGGTTCCGTTTTCTTCAGTACCGGTTCTTAATAGCAAACTATATTGGCTAATCCATTCTTCAGGAATATGACCCAGGGTACCATCTTCAAGCATGATGGTGTCCTGCCTATTAAGAATAGCCTGGCGAATTTCTTTTAAGCTAACGGTATAATCTCCCCATTGAATAGTTACCTTCAGATCGAACCAGTCGATGTTGGAGGTAGCTGCGATCATAAACTTAGGAACATTGGTAGTGTACCTAAATTTCTTAAGCTGCTCAAATCCGTGAACGCTATAGCCTTGTTCCTGCACCTTGCGCAGCATGCCAATAAACCATCCCTTTTTCATTACATCATCGAAGGGAAGATAATAGTATTGGTTGTTGCGTTGATTGGTAAAAGCAGAATGAAGTGTTCTTAAATAATCGTAAAGTTTTTTCTCCTCCGTTTTATTACGATGGATGATCTCAACTTTGTTGTTAACTTCAACAACATAGGTTTTGTCATCACTGTAATCAACTACAGCATCATGGTAGGCAAACTGAGGCCTGATCATCAGGTTGCTTTCGTTTAGCTCACTTAATAGGATACGAGGTTCTGGCTCTATGGTAACAAGAGATACATTAAGTTTGGGGCTTATTGTTACTTCGTATTTATCAAGCCATGGTACAATGTATTTGTTAATGATTTCCCTTTTTACTGATAAAGGAAATGTTAGTGGTCCGTTTTTAAAAAGATCAAGGATGGCCAATTCAGAAGGGTCGGAAGGAAGGTACAGCGTACCATCTTTCTCAATAATAAAACCACTTCTTATATTAAATTTCGATTCTGCACTATCCAGAAGTACGGTAAGTTTAATAACGATCAGCTCTCCGGTAGCGTCTGCTTTAAAAGTAAATTTTACATCGTTACCTAACTTAACAAACAGTTGCTGATGATTGTTAAATCGGCCACTTCTGAGAATGAAAAGATTAGGCCATGCTGCAAGACGCGACCATAGCTTTTGTAGTAATACGATATAGTGCTTTCTCAGGTTTAACAACTCTCTGGCTGAAGCGTGAGCCCATGAACCGGTGTCGCTATTACGGATAAAACGATTACCGGTGCGCGTCATCCACTCCAGTATTTTCTTATCTGAGAATTCCAGCAGATCGTTGTAAAATGCGTCGTCAAGTGGTTGAAGGAATGCAAGTCCTTTCTCTACCTGAAGAGAGATTCTTCTGAACTCTACTTTGCCGTTGCTTGTGTAAATCAATATCGGCTCTAAATCGAACCTGGTTGACTTGCCTGATACAAAATTGAACAAGAAGCCGATCTGATAATCAATGGTAAAGTCTGCTGGTAGGGCGGGTCTTGTTTCAATTTTTTGCTCCTCTCTCTCTTCCTCGAATAACATGGTAAGTTCTAGCTGTTAGATTTCCAGGTATTTATAAAATAGCTTTCAGATTACTAAGCAATTAGCAGTTAAAAGCCAGTATTTTTGGTCATAAACAGCGTGCAATATAACAATTCAGCAAGTGCTTCCGGTTGCTTGAAAACAAGAAGTTATCAACGTTTTATAAACAATTGAATTACAGGAGAATTGCTGGTCTAAACAGTACGTTTTTATCGGAGATGCGTGTCAAGAAAATTGAAGAGTTTATTTCTAACCTCTTCCGTGTCGAACATCACTCCATAATGCGGTGCATCTTTTACAATGATAATGTCATTTTTTACCCCTGCAAGATCAAGGTAAGATTTGAGCATGATCGATTGCTGATACGGGACCGATTCATCCTTTTCTCCATTCACAATAAAGAACGGAGGATCATTCTTATCCACGTAAGTGCTTGGGCTTGCTAGCCTTGCAAGGTCAGGCCTTTTTAGCGGAGAGCTTCCCAACAGTGTGCTTATCGATTCTTTTTCTTCAGGATTACTTTTTGCTGACATCATCAGCAAATCAGCGGGACCATAAAAATCAATTACTGTTTTTATCTGAAAGGAAGGCTTCTTTCCATCGGGATAAAATTCTTTAACGTTGTTGTTGAGCGAAAGGCCTATCAGAGAAGCGAGATGTCCACCTGCAGAAAAGCCTATAAATGCAAAGCGTTTCTTATCAAGCTTGTATTTATCTGCATGTGTATAAAGAAATTCAACGGCTTGTATACAATCTTTAATTTGTGCAGGAAACGCTGCAGTAGTGCTGTACCGGTAATCTATAGATGCTAATGCATATCCTTTTTCAATAAATGTTCTTATTGTGTTTCGCATGTAGCCCATGTCTGCATACTTGTCATTAAGCATCCAAGCGCCACCATGCACCCAGATTATCAGCGGTGTATTTCCCTTTGTATTGGAAGGGAGGTATATGTCCAGCAAATGTTTTTTTAGTGTATCATTTGCATAGTTTATGTTCTGATGGAAGGCAGTCCCCTCAGGGAAAATCGTCTTTATTCTTTCTGGTAGCTGACCAAAAGAAGTTTGAATACCAAATAAGGAGATAATAAAAATACAACGGATGGATAGTGTCATATGCTGAAAAAGGTATTCAGTAAATATAACACTTTCCCTGGTCTAATTTTATGGCCTGTAAGCGCTAATTATGCTTCAGCATTTAAAGCTTCCTGCGTTGCTTTTTGTAAGTCGAACATTTCGGCAAGCAAAGCATAAGAGCGCAACCGGTCTTCTGATGTTTCAGCAAAAGTGGCTACAACTATTTCTGATACATCCATGTTTTCGGCGAGGTCTTCAAGTTGTTTCTTTACCACATCTGGCGTTCCTACAACCATTCTTTGCCTGTTGTATTGAATGTAACGAAGTTCATCAGATGAATACTGATACGACTTGATTGACTCGTAGGAGGGAGTTTCATCCATTTGGCCTCGTGCTATGCTAAGTAACCGATAGTCCATTACAGCTTGCATGCGCGCCGCCTTTTCTTCTGTTTCACCACAAAACACAAAAATACCAACACTGTCTTGCGGACTGCTTAATTCAGCAGAAGTTTTAAAATTCTTTCTGTATTGTTCTATTGCCTCAGCGCCACCTACGGGATTAATAAATTGAGCAAATGATAAGGCTATTCCAAAGTGAGCTGCAAGGAAGGCGCTCTCGCCACTGGAAGTGAGCATCCACAAATTAGGTGTTGTATCTATTTTAGGAATGGCTTTCACTTTTTCATGCACTGTTCCGGGAGTTGCATCATCCGCAAAGAAAGCCTTTAATGCCCTGATTTGTTGAATGTACTCGTTGGGCTCAAAGTTATTCGAAGGATTTAAAACTGATGCCGTAAGCCTGTCGCCACCTGGGGCACGACCTATGCCAAGATCAATCCTTCCAGGAAACAACCCTTCCAGCAAACGGAAGTTCTCAGCAACTTTCAGTGCACTGTGATTGGGTAGCATAATTCCTCCAGAGCCGAGGCGAATACGTTTTGTCTCAGCGCCTAAACGTGCAATGAGTACCTCAGGTGCTGCACACGCAAGGGTACCAATGTTATGATGTTCAGATATCCAGTATCGGGTATAGTTTAAGCTCTCTGCGAGTTTAACAAGCTCTACGCTTTCCTGTAATGCTTCTCTGGCGTTACTTCCTCTTCGTATGGGTGTTTGATCCAATACACTAAGTTTCATGAGTTTCCGGTTTCGTTAGATCAGAAACACATTTTTGTGAAAAGAAGTGCCGGCTTTAGTAAAATATTTGGAGAACCTGAACCTGATAATACTCGTGAGAACGTGAACTACCTTATAGACTGATGTATACCTTGGAGTTCATTTCAGAAACCCGATATGTATTTATTTTCTCTTTAGCTGGTCCTGCTTTAACATTTCCATTTGTTACATCGAAGTGAGAGCCGTGCCATGGGCATTGCACCGTACCACATATTAACGCACCACCTGCAAGTGAGCCACCCTTGTGCGTGCACCTGTCATCAAATGCAGCAAAGCCCTTTTCGGTTTTGCATAAAACAATTCTCTTACCATTGGCATGTATCAGCTTCATCTGGTTTACGCCCAGTTCATCAGACGACGCTACTTCAATATCTCCCTGAGCATTCTCAACGTACAGCTCTTTCCATTTTCCTGCATCAGCATAACGCGGGTCGACCCCGATCTGATTTCTGTATACAAGGGTACCACCCATCCATCCGGCGAAGCTGAGCATGACAACAGCGATTCCTTGCAACGCGGTGATGATAAGCAGTGACACGTCTTCTGCAGCAAGAAGCAATGCAATAGAGAAGATAGCCACTACCATTACATTGGTTAAGCCATGCTTTGTAGCCCGTTTCTTTGCGGAGCTTTTAGGAGGCACGGTATAGATGTAGTCAATAATGCCGGGTATAGCTGCTAAAAGCGCGAATCCTATTCCTGCTACAGCAAGGTAGCCTGCTGTCTGATGAAAGTTTGAACTATCAAACAGCAACCCCAGGAGGTTGAATAGAAATGTGCTGATGAATAAGCCGATTGGAAATGAAACAAGAATGGGATGTATGGGGTGACTTTTTATCTGGGCTCTGCTTTTCATAACACTCTTGATTAAGATATCTTTTTATTTAATGTCAGAAAAGATTATGCCTGCCATTTGCATGTGGCATTTGAACTATTACTTTGCAGCGTATAGTTTTAAAACTGATGAAGCCTGTAATCTCTATTGAATATTGCCCCAAGTGTGGCTGGATGCTTCGTGCTGCGTACTTTGCGCAGGAGTTGCTCACCACTTTTACGGAAGATGTACACGGTGTACTTCTGAGACCAAGCGAAGTCAATGGTACTTTTATAATCTCCATCAACGATAAAGAAATCTTCAATAGAAAGTCATCCGGAGGAGGATTCCCTGAGGTGAAGGTATTGAAACAAATGGTACGAGATATAGTAAACCCAGGAAAAAGCCTTGGCCATTCCGATAGAAAACAGCCCTAGTGCTTATTGCTTTTAATACTGAGCAGGATCAACCTCCTTCACCACCTGGTTTCGATAGAAATCTTCAATAATAACTTTAATTTTCACTCCAGGTTTTTGTAACAATTCTTCATTAAGCATCATCATAAAGTCATTGCTACTTTTTTTATCCGCGAGCGATGTAGCCAATACAAATCCATTTTCATCAACCATAGTAACTCTCACCTTGTTAACATTAAAATCCTTTTTTGAAACCTTAATACCAATAGTTTTACCGGGTTTGTTGTTGGTCTTCTTAACTGTTATCTCTTTGATTTCTCCTTTACGCATGTATTCTGTTATGGCCGCGGTGTAGGCGTTCGAAACCTTGAGTTTTTTAGCCTTCTGCTGATAGTAAGCCTTCTTTTGAGGATCTTTGGTTATGAATTTTGCATATACTGTTGCCTCCTTGAACTTATCCCTGTTCGCTTTCTGTTGTTCACTTTGTTTTTTAGGGGTTGATGGTTTTACGGAGAGAATAGTTGTGCCATTGACCTTTCTGAACATAATACCGCCCAGTTTGCCGCGCATTTCTTTAACCATAGGATTTAAGCGAATTGTAGCCATAAAATTTACTTTTTTGGCAACTTAATAGTGGGCTGTGACAAATAGTGTCAAAAACTTCTTGTAGGGTTAGGAGTTCGTAATTTTTTTACAAAACCCTGTATGCGGCCTACTTCTTTCATACCCTTTCTGAAGGGATTCGCTGAGATGCTGTTTAAAGGCTCATCTAAGACCTGCCTAAGCCTTCTCTAAGTCTTTCTCCACGCTCAGTCCACGGTCTTCGCAGGCTTTCTCCAGGCTTCAGGGATTGTTATCGATTAACAGATTTTAAAGGGAATAGAATTGATGAAAGGCGTAAATGAAGATTACCAAAATACGAAAAAATCAGCGAAAGCGCGAGTGATCGTTGTTTTAAATTAGCAGGAAAACAGACAGGTGTTTAAGGAGAAATGCGTATTAGAAAATTTTGAAGAAACATTCACACACGCAGGGTTTCTGCATGTGTGAATAAGAAGATTAATAAGCTACTGTAAATCTTTTCTTGATGAATTGGCCCTTTTCCAGCTCGTCTAAAAGTGCCACGCAAAGGTCTTCAGCAGAAATTCTACTTTCTCCCTTTTCATCAAAAACAGGTTGGTCTGTACCCAGCCTGTATTTTCCTGTTCTTCCGTCCTTAATTCCCTGGTGCATGAGGATAGCAGGACTTAAAAAAGTCCAGTCAAGATCTTTTTCCTTCTTTAGAATATTCAGGTAATCGCGTGCTGCCAGAGCTCCTGCTTTGTATTCCGCAGGGAATTTCGGTGTATCAACCAATTGTACCCCGGGAGCTACTTCAAGGCTACCGCCACCGCCAACAAAGAGAAAACGTTTTACACCTGCAGCTTTTGTGCCTTCCTGTATTGCCTGTGCCCCCGCAAGGAAGTCGTTATAGATATTTGGATTATCCCAACCGGCGTTATAAGTACTTATTACAGCGTCATGGCCTTTCACCAATTCAGCAATGTTTTGAGCATCCATGGCGTCACCTTTTTTTACAGTGAGCTTGCTATCTTTTACTGTTATCTTTTCCGGATGCCTCACTATTGCCGTTATATCGTAACCACGTGAAACGGCTTCCTTGAGAAGCGCTGTTCCCACAAATCCTGATGCTCCTATAATTGCAACTTTCATTTCGATGAGTGTTAAGTGAATTTAAAATGCTACCTGTTAACTGCAATAATATAAGCATTTCATTTCTATACCACCTTCTTAATAAGATATTCTACTCATATGCCGTTTCGGCCTTCGGGTAGTTCTTTATTTCTAATGTGATGGAAACAACTATAGATGATAGAGAAATTTAAGTGGCATTACATGCAACATCTGCAACATCAACTCACTAGCGCTTTTTCTTTAAAGGCTCCAAAAGATAATCGAGTCCGTTAATCTTGATTTCGTAAATGGTACCCAACAACATACCTAGCTTGCCAGGAGGAAAACCTTCTTTTGCAAACCACTCAAGATAGCTTACAGGAAGGTTGCACAATGTTGTTCCTTTGTATTTGCCAAACGGCATAGGCATTCTTACAAGGGTTAACAAGAGGTCAGAGTCGGGTTCAGGTGCTTGCACGATAGTACTTGGTTCGTACGCAAAGGTAGTCTTTTTGGCTAGCAGGTGTTCAATGCTTATACTTTAAATTTCCTTTCTTAATGGAGTTATCTATCTCAATCAGTTTTAAAATAGTTTGCGGTAATATTTTAAATTACAACTACGTTTTAATAACTGATGATATCACAAAAGATCTTTAAGAAGCCACTGTTCAGCATAACGAAAGAAGATGTTGAAGCTTTTTTTAAGACCGCACAATTAGAAAGTTCCGTTCTTGAATTTAAATCTGGTGGAGTTCAAATCAGAGATGTACTAAAGGAAATAGCAGCGTTTGCAAACACCGAAGGTGGGTTGTTAATAATCGGTACACCCAAAGAGACAAAGCGAACTTTGGATAAACACGAAGATAGTGTTTGCTTGGGTGAACTTGATCTATGCAAGAGCATTCGGAATAAGGAGTCGCTTATGCAACAAGTAGCTACAGGCATTCTTCCATTTCCGCAAGGGATCTTAATACACGAGGTACTCTCAACAGAGGGCAATATTTTTTTTATTGAAGTGCCGCAAAGTATCTCGCCACCGCACCAGGTAGCAGGAGAGGGG
Source organism: Chryseosolibacter indicum (assembly GCF_018598585.1). Lineage (GTDB taxonomy): Bacteria > Bacteroidota > Bacteroidia > Cytophagales > Cyclobacteriaceae > Chryseosolibacter > Chryseosolibacter indicus. Next base: position 4,360 of record NZ_JAHESD010000013.1, on the reverse strand, counting down.
CGATATTATGTTAGGATCGAAAAGAATTCGGTTCCTGCTTCTCATGCCATTGTTAAGGCGTTATTTTTTAAAACGCGTTCACCAGTACTTCATGTTTCAATAGCGGTGGCAAAGGCTCTTGATGCTCATCGTTGTGTAATTACGATTGATAACGCTTCAAAGTTTCCTGCTGAGAATGTAGGCCTGCATGTTGAACTCTATGGCGTTAATGATGTAAAGGATGATACGCAGCATTTCACTCCGCGTACTATTAACAACCAACTTAAATCGATTCACTCAGCGTATGTAAACAAGGGAATACTTTTTCCAGGAATGAAAGATGTGAAACACACCTTAATAGTTGAAGGCAGAAATGCACCTTATGTAGTTAAGATTACTTGCTGGTGCAGTGGTGCAGAATCAAAAACTAAATTCTGGCGATGTGATCCTGAAACACACGACATAAAAGAATATAACCTCCAATCAGAGGAGGATATTCTTGATCTTCAATCATACATCGCGACGGAAGAATTACCCATTAAGTTGGATTGAGGATTAAAACCTTGAGTCGGTCTCCATTATTTCAGACTTTACTTCTGTAACATCATCTTCATCGTCATCATTCATTCTTATAGTGAAGGTTTCCTTTACACGTTGCGAAATGTTTAAATAGGGTATCCAGATTATTGCCGCTAACAGTGTTTTTCCTATCTCCTGAAAGTCAGTATAAGAAGATTCTTCCGTAGCATAATTCGTTATCACAACGTCGGCTGTAAGAACGATAAAATTAGTAGCGAGCTGAATGCTCATGAGCAGCGGGAAAGATGATCTGCGTTGAAAGAAGAGCACCACCAGTAATACGCTAAAGAGGAGTTTAATAATGTTGTACACGTGAGAAAAGAAGGTGAAAGCAAACAAGCCGTATTGCTTTGCTGACAACCAGGTCATCCAACCTGTGCCTGTAATAAGGTGTGCGTTTGATCCCAGGTCCATTAACAGCCGGATTGGTGTTATTACTAAGCCTATCGCAATTAGAATAAGCCATCCGCCGATAGGAGAGCCATGTACAAGAAAGCGTTCCGGTTTTGGATCGTAGCGATGGTACAGCGCGAACATGGAGTAAACACCAGCAACAATGGATAGAATGGTTGTAATAATTCCTGGAAGTATGTTTTTTGAAGCCTCAGCTATATCGTTATTATAGTTAAGTTCATATGTAAGATGACTATACATCTTGCTGTGATCTTTGATGTATTGTGCGATTTTGTCGACGGGGATATGGTCTGTCTTTGTCTGGTAGTGTGTCATTATTGAGAACTCATTACCATTGTTATTTATTCTATACTCATACAGGTAGAAATCATTCTCAATTTCCTCGTCAACGGGATTGACGGTCCAGCTTTCAGGGAGTGTTACATTGATGTGGTGGTAGAAATTTACAGGGTAAGATAAGTAATAGGGGGATGTACGTTGCTGTATGTTCTTGTTTACGTTAAAGTAGTTTGCGATGGATTGAGGTTCGAATATGCAGTATATTTTGTTTTCCTCATTTTCAATCGGTTTCCAGAAGGTAGGAATAGAATACTTTTCTTCTACCGTAAAGATGTTAGAATTCCTGTCGTCATGGAATGTGAGCTTGCCCCAATTTGTGATGTCAGGATAAAGATTAGCATAGTACTGCTTATACCTTTTTTGGATTGACTCTAACGGAGTTCCTGCAAACTCACTTCTTTGATAGTCGGCATCTGAACCGGTATATGTTGTTTTTACGGTCAATATTGCGGCACCGCCAATACTAGTGACTGTGAAATTCTGTACCTCTGTGGTAGTTGGAGTTTGTGGAGATGGTAACGAATCAAGTGCGGTAATGTGCTGGTCTATTACCAGGCCGCGTCTGTAATCCGGGAAATAGTAGTGAAACAAATCACCGCCCTGGTTACTTACTGTAGGGTCGATATAGATTTTTGCATCGTTAAAGATAATTTGTACCACACAATGATCGAAGAAAAGGGACGATGGTAGGCGATCCTCGATTGTATGTTTTAAAGTTGTGTTTACCAACATCGGGTAAGCTTCAATACCCCGTGCTTGAAGCAATGTTGTAAGTAACAACGATTTGTCTTTGCAATCTCCGAAACGCTGGTCGTAGATCTGGAAAGGAGGATAAGGCTTATGAGAATTGATACCACTTTCAAATCCCAGGTATCGTACTTCATCCTGTACAAAGCGAATTACTTCAAGAATATATGCTGAATCTTTTTCTGCCTGAAAAGAAGAAGCTACTTCCTTTTTGATTTTGTCTTTGTCGGCCTGGCTTACAGTAAACAAGTTCTGCGCCCATTGGCCAACAGCTTCCCACGATTCAAAATCGGAAATCATAAACACCTTGCTGTTATCGTACCATGCAGGTGTGTTGTTGTCGTATTCAGGAGGGTTTGTCCGGCCAATATTCCATGTATAATGCACCTCATTTGCTGTTTTTGTTATTTGAGGTTCTGGCACTTTTTCTCCTAATGACTTAACGCTTACTTTTTTTGATGCGGGTAGAATCAGTTTTCTGAAAGACTTGTCGATACTCTGATAAAAGTCTAAATAATACGTTCGCGCAACATGACCTTTATGTATTGGATTATATCCTTTTCTGGTAAACGAATATTCAACAATGTCGCCTACACGAATGTCTTTTAAATTAATGACAGCAGTTTTAGAGCCATCGTACAAGTAACGATCCATGCTTTGTTCGCGCTGGATAACCTGAATGTCTTTGGATAACTTGTTGTATGAAGTATTACCTCTGATGATTTTTACTTCATGGAAGATAAGCTGTTGATAAGATGGATCGAAATTGAAATTAAGATCAGACATCTCTTGTACCCCTTCTGATGTAAGAATTACGTACGCATAGTGGTAGTAATCTTCCTGGGTAATGGTATTCTCCTGCTCGTCAGACAATAGATAGTAATAACCCGACCCTTGTCCTGCATCCGGTTTACCTTTTTCGTTATAAGTTATAGGTTCAACCCAGGGACTGGCATTTGCAAATTTAATATGGTCTGGTTGGGCAAAAGCAGTAAGAGACAATGCAATGGCAAAAAGGATTAAGCCAACGATAGAGCAGGGTTTCATAGGTTAGTTATATCAATGACAAATATAGGTAAACGGTAAAAGTTAAAAACAAATCTTTAGCGGCAATTCTTACATCACACTATTCAGGTGGTAACCGTATTTCGTTTTCTTAAAAGGGGAGATGATACCAGAAATGGATGAACCTTATTTTTTAAGTGGTATGGTGTGTTAATATGTATCTTGCAAAATGTTTAAAAGGGAAGAGGCATCGCGGATCAGACAAGAGTTCTGGACTACCTTTGGCAAATATATGAGCCCAATATTGTCAGCCGAAGGGCTCAAGATAAATTGGATAAATTATCATACAAGACTTAAGGATGTTTATTTCAGAATGGATGCCGGACAAAAATCTGCTTCCATTTATATTTCGTTGGAACACCAGGATGTTGAAATCCAGGAATTATATTTTGAACAGTTTCTGGAGTTTAAAACCATGTTGCATAATATCCTGGAAGAGGAGTGGGAATGGCAATTACACGTACCTGTTGATGGTAAGGTAATTAGCAGGATATATAAGGAACTGCCTGGCTTTTCTGTATTTAATAAAGAACATTGGCCCGATTTAATATCTTTCTTTAAGCCCCGAATTATAGCGCTCGATAACTTCTGGCAAGACGCGAAATATAGTTTTGATGTGTTGAGGTGAACCCATCAAGATAAAATCTATTAATTTTTTAAACCATTTCAGCAAATGTCAATACTGGTAGTAAGCTGAACTTGAACCAATTGAGACCTTATCAACTTTTTACATCAATTTGAAAGCCAGCAGATTTCAAACTGATAAAATAAATCGTTCATGAGACCTTAGAAGCCTCATATATGGAATTCAACTTAGAGGAGAAGGTGTTAATACTCTGTCGTGATCTCAAACTTGTCTTTGGCTGAGTCAAGTACTTTTCCGTCTTCACATTTAAGAATGCGTGCCGGGAATTTCTTTATCAAACCATAGCCATGGGTAGCCATAAGAATGGCAGTACCACTTTTGTTGATTTGTTGAAAGATGCGCAGAATACCATAGGCTACTTCAGGGTCGAGGTTTCCTGTAGGTTCATCTGCAATAAGAATTTGAGGTTCATTAAGAAGTGCCCTTGCAATAACAACCCGTTGTTGTTCACCACCTGACAATTGATGGGGCATTTTCTTTTCAACTGATCCAAGTCCTACCTGCATCAGCACTTCAGAGAGTCGCGCCCGCATCTTGCTGTTGTCTTTCCAGCCTGTAGCTTTCAACCCCCACATAAGATTCTCCGCTACG